>NZ_QJRI01000170.1 GCF_003254565.1 Flavobacterium nitrogenifigens | reverse complement strand
TTAATTTTTGCGATTAATAAAATAAATAGATTTAAATTCATTCCGTTAGGAATGTCTGGTCGGTAGTAGAAAATGAAATGTTGAATTGCGGTTATACGTTCCGTAGGAACGTTTGATTGGTAATACAGATGAATTATTTCCACATAACAGGTGTCCCTACAGGACACATTCATCAAAACGATATTATTTTTTTCTACCGATGAGATATTCCTATCGGAATATTAATTTTTGCGATTAATAAAATAAATAGATTCAAATTCATTCCGTTAGGAATGTCTGGTCGGTAGTAGAAAATGAAATGTTGAATTACGGTTATACGTTCCGTAGGAACGTTTGATTGGTAATATAGATGGGTTATTTCCTTATAACAGGTGTTCCTACAGGACACAATGCAAAACGGTTTTATTTTTTTCTACCGATGAGATATTCCTAGCGGAATATTAAATATTTCTATGCACTATTAAAAGAGAGCAGCTTTGTCAAAGTTTAAAACTTTGACAAAGTTCTAAGCGCCTAGCTTTGCGTTCTTAAAAAATTATAACCTCAATCAAAAAACAAAAAAAAACTTTGCGCTCTTTGCGGTTTTTAAAAAAAAAGTCTACAAAACACGATAAACAGGATACTGCATATGTGCCTTTTCATAATAAACAGAATGCTTGTAAATCCAATCCAATTGTGCTTCGGCGCTTTTAGCAAACTCGTGATCGTTTTGTTTTTTAGCTTCTAATTCTGCTTTTAGAGTTGGATTTTCTTTTAAAAGCTGCCCGGCAGTATCTTCAAAAATATATTCTGAGTAATGTTCTTTTTGCTGTAAAATTGGGTCGAAGAAATTCCAGTTAAAGAACGAATCTACGCCTTCTGGTTCAAAAGCTTCTAGAAGATATTTTACGCCTTTTTGGTTTGTCGGAACAATGTAATCTCCTTTGGCGAAAGCCATTTTAACCATTTTAGAAGTTACCATTGTATTTCTGTGTAAATAATGTCCTTCGTAAGCAGACGGA
This sequence comes from Flavobacterium nitrogenifigens, assembly GCF_003254565.1. Taxonomy (GTDB): domain Bacteria; phylum Bacteroidota; class Bacteroidia; order Flavobacteriales; family Flavobacteriaceae; genus Flavobacterium; species Flavobacterium nitrogenifigens. The sequence goes on along the minus strand of NZ_QJRI01000170.1, from coordinate 160,253 downwards.
ACGGTTTTAAAATCGGCAATTCTATAGCTTTCGACTTCTATAATCGTATCGTTTTTAATTGGTTTAAACGAGATATTATTGTTTTTCAAAAGATCAATAATATTCCAATATCCTCTCGGAACAACATAAGCTGTCGGAATCACAACTTCTTTAACCGATTTAAATTCTTTGATGTACGGAACATCTTTTTTATAAGGTTTGTTTCGGTCGTAATACAAACGATTTCCTGTTGTAGCATCGCTTTTTTTGTAACCTGCTTCATATCCTAAAAACGAAAAAGTAGTCGCTTTTGTGCTGTCCATTTCCCATTTTAAAGTGTATGATTTCTTTGGCTGATATTGCTCTAAGTTTTTTACTCTCAAATCTTTTATCTTTTGATAATTAGCATCGGTATAATCCAAAGTCGATTTCATGTATTCGTAGGTCATTTTTACACGTTCGGTATATTTTTTCAGCATGTGTGTTTCGACCACAAAACCAATCGTATTAAAAAGCGAAGTATAACCCGTTGTATATCGCGGACTATCGACAAACTGCCCAAAACCTTTATCTGGAGTATCTTTAAACGAATCGACATAAGGCGTAGTTTCGATTTTCTTTTTTTGAAGATCTTTTACCAAAGCCGGCATCATTTCGTTATTCATAAAATTGCCCAAAACTGTTCCTAATTTGTTATGCTGCGTCATGATGTAGGTTAGTTTGTATTGATAATCAGAACCATTGCTTACGTGATTATCGATAAAAACATCAGCATTTATTTTTTGGAAAATTTCAACAAAACTTTTTGTATTTCTAGTATCCGATTTCATTAAATCACGATTCAAATCGTAGTTTCTAGCATTTCCTCTAAAACCATAAATCTCTGGTCCGTCTTGGTTGGCACGAGTTGTTGAATTTCTATTTAAAGCTCCGCCAATATTATAAACCGGAATGGTAACCAAAACGGTGTTTTTTGGCGCTTTCATTTTCCCTGTTGCCAAATCTCTGTAGAATTGCATGGTTGCATCGATTCCGTCAGGTTCTCCCGCATGGATTCCGTTATTTATAAACAAAACAGCTTTTGTTTTCTGGATTTTATCAAAATCAAATTCCTTATCGGGATTAAAAGTAATCATGTGCAGAGGTTCACCAGAATCAGTCAATCCCATTTCTTTCATTTGAATGGTTGGGAAATCATTTGCCAGCATCTTCCAATAAGCGATAGTTTCCTGATACGAAGCCGATTGGTTGCCATTTCCTTTCTCAAAAAACGTATCGTATTTTTTGTTGTTTTGAGCGAAAATCGTGATGGTGAAAAGTGAAAAGAGAATTGTAAAAAGTTTCATGGTTTTGGGTTTAATAGGAATCAAATATAAGTTTTTTGTTTCAAGTTTAAGATTTCAAGTTTGATGTACTGTGTGTTTTTTTTAACGCAAAGCGCGCAAAGATTTTTTATATTCAAGGTTTTGAAAAACGCAAAGTTCGCAAAGCTTTGAACATAAACTTCGCGAACTTTGCGTAAACCTTTGCGTGCTTTGCGGTTAAAAAACTTTCCCTACTTTTGCAGCATGAAAAAACACCATTCCAACGATATACTTTCGAATTTAGGGATTCAGAGCCTCAACGAGATGCAGGAAACTGCACATGACGTTATTCTGAACGATAACAACGTTTTATTGCTTTCTCCGACAGGATCTGGAAAAACATTAGCGTTTTTGCTTCCAATTTTAGAATTACTGCAACCTGAAATCTTATCGGTTCAATGTTTGATTTTGGTTCCGTCACGCGAATTAGGGCTTCAGATTGAACAGGTTTGGAAGAAAATGGGAACGCAGTACAAAGTAAACATTTGTTACGGCGGACACTCGATTGAAACCGAAATGAAAAATTTAAGCAATCCGCCAGCGGTTTTAATTGGAACGCCAGGAAGAATTGCAGATCATATTGACAGAGATACTTTTAGAACCGATAAAATTCAGACTCTAATTTTGGACGAATTTGATAAATCGCTTCAATTAGGGTTTCACGAACAGATGTCTTTTATCATTGGTAGATTGCCAAAAGTCAATAAAAGGGTTTTGGTTTCAGCAACTTCAGATATTGAGATTCCGAAATACACGAGAGTTGTAAATCCAACTGTTCTAGATTTTATTCCAGAGGAAGAAGAAAAGGCAAATCTTTCTATGAAAATGGTGATTTCGCCAGCAAAAGATAAACTGCAGAGTTTATTCAACTTGATTTGTTCTTTGAAATCGGAATCAGCTATTATTTTCTGTAATCATAGAGATGCTGCAGAACGTATCAGCGATACATTAAACGAAAAAGGAATCTATTCGGTATATTATCATGGCGGAATGGATCAGGAAGAGCGGGAGAGAGCCTTAATTCAATTCAGAAACAGAAGTGTGACGTATTTGGTTACGACAGATTTGGCAGCGAGAGGTTTGGATATTCCAGAAATGAAACATGTTATTCATTATCATCTGCCTTTAAAAGAAGATGAGTTTACGCACAGAAACGGACGTACAGCGCGTATGCAGGCAACAGGAACGGCTTATATTATCATTCACGAAAGTGAAAAACAATTGGATTACATTGATTACGAAATGGATGTTTTGGATGTGGAAGGAAATGTTTCATTGCCAAAGCCACCTCAATTCCAAACTATTTACATAAGCGGCGGAAAGAAAACCAAGTTGAATAAATTTGATATTGTTGGATTCTTTTCTCAAAAAGGAAAACTGGAAAAAGAAGATTTAGGATTAATCGAAGTAAAAGATTTTGTTTCGTTTGCAGCAGTTAAATACAATAAAGTAAAGGATCTTCTGAAAAACATCAAAGACGAGAAGATGAAAGGCAAGAAGTTTAAAATCGAAGTTGCCCGCAATGTGATTAAGAAAGTTGAAGACGAGAAGAGAGGGAAGTACTGATTCTAGATAATAAAGAAGAAAGATGCAAGAAGAAAGATTTTAGAATCGAGAAGCAAGACATTAGATGTAAAGATTGGAATTTGAAATTTTTTATTTGAAGTTTATTTATTTGTATTTCAGTGTTTTAAGGATGTGTAACTAAGTTTTACAATTTTATGTTAAAAAAATAATGATTTGATAGGTGTTTTTTCAATAATTCTATGTTTTTTTGCTACAGTAAAATTGTAACCCCAAATTCAGTATGAAAAACATTATTACCCTTGCAGCTATGTTATTTAGCTTCGTTTCGTTTGCACAAGTAAAGGTTCTTGAAACTGTTCCTGTTGAGAAATTAGGGAAAGTAAATAACAATTACATCCAAAAAATTGGAGATGAGTACACGGTGTATTACACAATTATCCAAAGCGATGAGGATTCTTCTAACTTAAGAAAGTTTTCATTCAAAAACATCGATAATGCATACAACAATCTTTATAACATTATCGTAGGAGGATTTACTGCAACACCTTTGTATGATATCAAATTAGAATTACCAAACAACTACATTTGGTTGCACTACACAGGAAATGTAGTTCCAGACAAAGCAACTGTACAATTTATGGTTTCTAGTAAAGAAAGAGATGCTGATACAAACAATGTTTCTGAGCCTTTCGTAAAAGACCAAATCAGTAAATTATTCCAGAAATAATTTTCTACAAGAAATAATATATTTAAAAAGCCCGTTCTGTTTTATGAACGGGCTTTTTTTTAGTTTCAAGTTTCAGGTTTCAAGTTTGTTTACTTTGTCTTTAATTTTACTGTAATCCTGATAGTTATCGGGAGCTAATTTTCTATACTTAAAGGGTTTTTAAAAGAGCAAAGTTCGCAAAGCTTTGTGAATAAAACTTTGCGAACTTTGCGTTTTTACTTTGTGTGCTTTGCGGTTAAACTAAAATCTTAGAATCTTAGCCACTTAGAATCTTAGCATCTCTTTATATCTTCTTAACGTACTGTGTAATAATCACAATCTGCTGTCCGTCTACTTTTCCTTCAATATATTCAGCATTTTCGTGATCTAAACGGATGTTTCTAACCGCAGTTCCTTGTTTGGCAACCATGCTCGATCCTTTTACTTTAAGATCTTTAATTAATACGACAGAATCTCCGTGTTGTAGCACTACGCCGTTGCTGTCACGGTGAACTAATTTATTTTCATCATCTTCGCCTTCTCCTGTTGCTTTTGCCCATTCTAGAGTATCTTCATCTAGATACATCATATCAAGCAATTCCTGTGGCCATCCTGCAGCGCGCATACGGCTTAACATTCTCCAAGCTACTACTTGTACAGGAATATTTTCGTTCCACATGCTGTCGTTAAGACATCTCCAGTGGTTTAAATCGACATTATCTGGATTTTCAATTTGGTCAATACAAGTGTTACAGGCCAATACAGCTTCGTCAATTCCGCCTTTTCTAGTTGGAAGAACCTGATATACTTTTAAATTCTCTTCATTACCGCAAAGTTCACATTTTGACCCGCTTCGTTTGCTTAATTCTCTCTCGATACTCATTGTTTGTTGTTTGTTTTAAAAATGCGAAATTACTTATAATTTGCTTCGCTGGCAAGTTTATGGTTTGTTGTTTTATTTCTTAACCCTAACCGCCTCAGGAACCAGCATTTCGTACTCGCCACCATGACGCAATACATCACGTACAATGCTTGAACTAATAAATGAGGTGCTTGCAGCTGTCAATAAGAAAACGGTTTCTATTTTAGACAGTTTTCTATTGGTGTGTGCAATGGCTTTTTCGAATTCGAAATCGGCTGGGTTGCGTAAACCTCTTAGAATAAAATTGGCTTTTTCTTTTTTCGCTAAATCAATCGTTAAGCCTTCGTAAGTGATAACTGAAACTTTTGGTTCGTCTTTGAAGGTTTCTTCGATAAAGCGTTTTCTTTCTTCTAATGAAAACATGTATTTTTTTTCGGCATTGACACCAATGGCAATTATGATTTCATCAAATAAAGGAATTCCTCTTTTGATAATGTCTTCGTGTCCTAATGTAATTGGGTCAAATGATCCTGGGAATATGGCTTTTCGCATTTTTTTAAGGTTCTAAGGTTCTGAGATGCTAAGATTCTAAGCTTGATTAGGATTGTGATGAATCTTAGTTTTTATTTTTTTTTTTTTTTGGAATTTGTTTAAGTGATTCTTTTTGAATTGATTGCTGTTACCCATTCGTCTTTATGGCAGATTTCGCAGTTTGCGATTCCTTTTGGCAACTCTTGAGTGTGTCCGCAGAATGTGCAGGCATGAATTCCGTCTTTTGAGATGTTTTTGCTTTTTTCATTGAACAGCGAAGGTAAAATAGGGAGTCCGTATTTTACATTTTCATCAGAATAAAAAAACACGCTTATTTCTCCACTTGGTTCGATAAAGGCATGTTTCACCTGTCCTAAATGTTCAATGGATCTTACGCGAAGTTCAGAGAAAAATTCGTCTTGTGCCAGACTTTCTTTTTTAAAACTTGACACAGAAAACTTTCCATCATTAATTAAACATTCGGTTTTTCCTTCTATGAATTCTTCAAATTTTTTGCTTTTTCCGGTAAGCCAAGTAACAGATCGATATAAAATTATAATAACTGAAAATACCACTGCAGCTGGAATGATTCCAACATCTTCATAAAACATTGGATCGCCAGCAGCAGATCCTAATGCAATTATAATTACGGTTTCGAAAATGGATAATTGTTTTACACCTCGTTTACCAGCCAATTTTAAGGTTAGCAGCAATATTGTGAACATTACTGTCGAACGAAATATTACTTCCAAAAGGAAAACTTCTGGCAATTCATTAAAAAAAAGTCTATTCCATTCGAAAATTTCTTTCATTTTTAAGGTGCTAAGGTTCACAGGTTATTATTAGATTGCTAAGTCTGACAGTTGAAAAAAATAAGGTGCTAAAATCTTAGAATCTTAGCACCTTAGTGTCTTAGCGTTTTATTTCAAAGCTAACTCAATTGCATTTGTGAATAAATCTTCCAGAGAAATTCCGGCTGCTTTTGCTTGTTGCGGAATCAAACTTTCTGTTGTTAAACCTGGAATAGTGTTCATTTCAAGCATGTGCGGTTCGCCGTTTACAATAATGAATTCGCTTCTTGAGAAACCTCTCATTTTTAAAACTTCGTAAGCGCGTTTTGCAGTTTCTGACACTTTTTTAGTCAGTTCGTCAGAGATTCTGGCAGGCGTAATTTCCTGCGATTTTCCTTCGTATTTTGCTTCGTAATCAAAGAAATCATTGTCTGATACGATTTCTGTAATCGGTAAAACGATAATTTCGCCTTTGTAATTGATAACTCCTACAGAAACTTCAGTTCCGTCAAGGAAGCTTTCAATGATGATTTCGTTATCTTCTTTATAAGCTACTTCAATCGCGATTGGCAATTCTGCTTCTGTTTTTACTTTTGAGATTCCGAAACTAGAACCCGCTTTGTTTGGTTTTACGAAACATGGCAATCCTACTTTCTTAACGATTTCTGCAGTATTGATTTCGTCTCCTTTGTTCAAATAATAAGAAATTGCTGTTTTGATTCCGTATGGTTTTAAAACAGATAATAAATCTCTTTTATTGAATGTTAAGGCTGATTGGTAATAATCGCAAGAAGATTGTGGCATTCCAATCAATTCGAAATAAGCTTGCATTAATCCGTCTTCGCCTGGAGTTCCGTGGATGGCGTTGAAAACACAATCAAATGTGATTTTTTCACCGTTTACTGTTACTGAAAAATCATTTCTATCGATTGGAAATTCGGCATCGTTTTGGTCTACATAAACCCATTTTTCTTTAAAAATGTGAATACGGAATCCGTTGTATTTTGTTTTGTCAAGATATTGATACACGACATTTCCGCTGATTAATGATATTTTGTATTCGCTGGAATAGCCGCCCATGATGATGGCAATGTTTTTCATGTTTTTGTTTCAGTTTTTAATTTGTTTCAAGTTTCAGGTTTTGCCGTAAATCGTTTAAATCTGTTTTGAAACTTTATTTAATATATGTTTTTTTAATAAATAACGTTCTTATGAAACCAAGTGCCCTAGCCCCGATAGAGCCGGTATCCTTTTTGGCTGCTTTTTCTGCAGACAAAAAGATATAGGCGAAAGCGGGAATAGCTCCTAAAAATTATCCTTAGACTTTGTTCAGGATGACAATCATGGCACTTTCTTGTTTTAAACAAAATTATCATTTTTTTTGAAACGAAATACTTTATCTTTGTCGCTATTAAAAATAAATTTATGAGTTTACGTCAGTATTTAACAAGCCGAGTTTTTTTCTTGCAATTGCTTGCTGCCGCAGCTATTATTGCGGTTATTGGTTATTTATTTATGCATTGGTTAACTTTTACGACAGATCATGGACACGAAATAGCAGTGCCGAATTTGTCTAAATTGACTGAGGAGCAAGTGGAAAACAAATTGGACGAATTGGATTTGGATTACGTTCTATTGGATAGTGTTGATTACAGAAGTGAATACCCAAAATACAGTGTTGTAGAGCAAGATCCGCTGCCTGGAACAATGGTAAAAGTGGGTAGAAAAATTTATATTAAGATTAATGCTTCTGGTTTTTCTTCTGTGAAAATTCCAGATTTAATTGAGAAAACATATCGTGAGGCTGTGCCAACGTTGAAAGCGTTGGGTCTTGAGCCAGGTACGATTACGTATATTCCGAATCTTGGAAAAGATATGGTTTTGGAAATGCGTTTAAAAGGAAGAAACTTAAAAGTAGGAGATAGAGTGCTTAAAGCTTCTAAAATTGATTTGGTTTTAGGAGATGGAAAAGCAAGTTATGTAGATGAAAGTCAGGCAACAGATAGTACTGCGGTGCCTGCAGAAACCCCAAGTGATGAACAATAATATTGAAGAAAATTTAGATCTGGAAGACGAATTATTTGAGCACTACAGATTTGAAGTCCCAAAAGGTCAAGCGTTTTTACGTATTGACAAATATTTAATGTATTTGATTCCGAATGCCACACGAAATAAAATTCAGAATGCGGCAACTAATGGAAACATTTTTGTGAATGATATTCCAGTAAAATCAAATTATAAAGTAAAACCTTTTGATGTGATAACGGTTATGTTGTCGCATCCTCCGTTTGAAAATAGAGTAGATCCAGAAGATATTCCGTTGGATATTGTTTATGAAGATGATGCGTTATTGCTTATCAATAAACCGCCGGGATTGGTTGTACACCCAGGTCACGGGAATTATACTGGAACTTTGGTGAACGCTTTGGCATTTCATTTTGAAAATCTGCCAATGAACAGCAGTGAACGCCCAGGTTTGGTTCATAGAATCGATAAGGATACTTCTGGTCTTTTGGTTGTGGCCAAAACAGAAGCTGCTATGACGCATTTAGCAAAACAATTTGAGGCTAAAACTACCGAACGTGAGTATATTGCTTTAGTTTGGGGAAATGTTGTGGCTGAAAGCGGTACAATTGAAGGAAATCTAGCAAGACATTTAAAAGACCGTATGCAAATGGCGGTTTTTGATGATCCAGAAATTGGGAAGCCTGCTATTACGCATTATAAAGTTTTGGAGCGTTTTGGTTATGTAACTCTTATTTCTTGTAAATTGGAAACAGGAAGAACACACCAGATTCGTGCGCATATGAAACATATCGGTCATCCTTTGTTTAATGATGAGCGTTATGGCGGTCACTTGATTTTGAAAGGAACGACTTTTACGAAATATAAACAGTTTATTGAGAATTGTTTTAAAGCTTTACCACGTCAGGCGCTGCATGCTAAAACGCTTGGATTTGTTCACCCAAATACGGGAGAATTAATGCGTTTTGATACAGAACTTCCTCAGGATTTTCAGGATTGTATTGAGAAATGGCGTAATTATGTGAAGTCGCATAATGTTGAGGACGAAGTGTAATTAGATAATTAGGGAATTTGTCAATTAGATAATTTTCTTTAAAATAAAAAAAGCTCCTTTTGGGAGCTTTTTTTATGATTCTATTTTGACATTTCGATCAAGAAATATTGAGATTTTTTCTGCTATTTCATGTGCATCTTTTTCTAATAATTGTTTTTTTATGATGTAGTCATTTGATGAAATAGGAAAGACATCTAAGTACACCTTCCAACCTAAGCTATATTTCTCGTTGAGATAAACTACATTTATAGATTGTAATTTATATAATTTGCAATGAAATTTATTATTAATGTACAAATCTTCATTTCTAATGCTAAGTACATGTAATTTGTTTCTATACCATTCGAAATAATTATTGAATAGAATAAATAAACTTACAAGCATTAATATAATTATTGCAATAAATGTGTCAGCCAGTACTTCAGGTTTTAATAAAGAGAAAATGAATACGAACGTTGAAATGAAAATTATCGAAGGAACAATTAATGATTTTTTATTGAAATAAAAAGAAATAGTCATTTCGTTATCACCATTTTGCAAGATCTCATATTTTTCCATCCGTTATGTCTGTTTCTAGAAAGATTTTATTTTTAAATAGGTTATTTTGACTTCTCCATTGGTTATAAAACCTAATTTTCCTTTTTGGTTTAGATTGCTTTTTTCAAGAGAACATTCTAAAGTTGTTTTGTCGTCAACAGAAAATGATAATTGGTTGTTTTTGACTTTAATTTTCACTGAATACCATTTGTTGTTTTCTAATTTCATTGGTTTTCTAAACAAAGTTTTTCCGCCTCGTTTGCCATACGAATCGTCTTTTTTATCATAGACTCCGTCGCCAATTACTATGTTCTGGTCAATTTGGTATAAGTATGTTCTAATATATTTTCCTTTATCTAAATTGAGCATGATTTCGAATAAAGATGCATTTGTCATGTTCACTTTAAAATCGATTTCATAATTCTCTGGAAGCTGTTTTTTTGAAACCAAAACTCCCCATGGCGAAAGAGAACCATTTCCCGTAAGAGTATCATTTTTTAGAATCCATTCTTTAGAATTAATCGCCCAATCTGATTTTAGCTCTTTTGAATTGTTTAAGATGTATTCTTTTTTTACTGTTGATATGGTACTGGAACACGAAATCAAGATAAGTTGTAAAAGGAGAAATACTGCAAATTTTGTTTTCATTTAATTTAATTCTGAGTGATATTTTATTTTTCCGATTGAACCTGTTTCTGAAGGCAAAAGTTCGAAAACAGAAGTAGGAGCAAGGCCTTGTTCGATTCGGTGCGAAACATAAATAATACTCACATTTGTTTCTTGTTTGATGGTATTAATTAATTGAATCACTAGATCTACATTTTCGTCGTCTAAGCCTTCAACGGGTTCATCTAGAATTAATAATGGAGGGTGTTTCAAAACGGCACGGACAATTAATGCTACACGCTGCTGTCCGATAGAAAGATCTATGAAACGCTTTTTTCTTAGATGTGTCATTTCTATTACTTCAAGCCATTGTGTTACGATATTTTTCTGATGTGTTGTTGGTTCTGTATATAATCCGATTTGGTCAAAGAATCCTGAGAGAATCATTTGTTCCAGTGTGTGCCCTTTTTGAAACAAATCCATCATAGAAGTGGCGTAAATCCCGATTTGTTTTTTGATTTCCCAAACACTTTCTCCTGTACCTTTTTTTCTTCCGAATAAAAACAAGTTTTGTCCAAAACCTTTCGGGTTGTCTCCTGTAATCAAAGATAAAATAGTACTTTTTCCAGAACCATTTGGACCGACTAACTGCCAGAATTCGCCTTGTTTGATTGCCCAAGAAATGTTGTTGAGAATCTTTCTTTCATCATAACTCACCGAAACATTTTCAAGTCTGATTAATTCGTTTTCGGGAAAAGTATGGATTTCCGTTGCTTTTGGAATTGCAGTTGTATTTAATGTTTTGAAATGATTTTCGGTTTTTTTAAATGGATGCAATTCGAATGTATTGTCTTTAATTTGCGCTTTATTTGGCACAAATTCAAGCACATCGACAGTACGATTTAAAAGTTGAATAATGGCAATATCATTCGTTAGATCTTTTAAGGAATCGGCTAAAACTACTCGCGAGGCCTGATCCAAATGATCAAAAGGATTATCGAAAATTATGTAATCTGGTTTTTGATTAATACAGTATTTTAAAAATTCTTTTTTACGTTCGCCAGAAGAAAATGTTCGAAGCTGTCTATGCGAATCTGGCGAAGCTTCTACGCTGTCATATTGAAACTCTTTTTCGATAAATTTTTCAATGGCTATGTCAGAAAACAGTATTCCTTTTTGATTGTTAAAAACGGCTAATTCTCCAGTCGCTTCGCCATTTAATATATTGTCTATTAACTTCTTTTTATTTACCTGATTTGATAAAAGTATATCCCAGTGTTGCATTGTAATTTTTGTTTGTATTATTTATTTTTGCCACAGATTAAAGTGTTTTTTTGCTACGAATTACACGAATTTTCCCTAATTATAATTGATAAAAAATTCGTGCGAATTCGTGTAATTCGTGGCAACACATTTTTTTAATCCTCTTAGTCTATTAAACCGATGGCTAAAAATTATTCAGTTTGTCGAGTTGCCATTTCGCGGTCGTTTCTTGACCATTCGCTCCAAGAGCCAGCATATAGTTTCGGAATTGGAAGTCCAGCGTAATCCATCGCTAATAACGTGTGGCAGGCTGTAACGCCAGAACCGCAATGAACGATTGTGTTTTCTGGTTTTATGTCTTTTAAAACAGCTTTGTACTTTTCAGCCAATTCATTGGCAGGTTTAAAGAATCCGTTTTCATCCAGATTTTCTGTTAGCGGAACATTGATAGCTCCCGGAATATGTCCTGCAATTAAATCCAGCGGTTCTACCAAGCCATCATATCTGTTTTTATCACGAACATCGATCACAATATTTTGATCGTTTTTACGGGCTTTTTCGACTTCGTCAATATCCGCTAAAAGCAATTTCCATTCTTGAGAAGGATAAACTGTTTTTTCAAAAGTTTCAATTCCAGAATTGGTTGGAAAACCTGCTTGAATTGCTGCTTGATAACCGCCATTTAAAACCTGAATTTTTTCATGTCCAACCGCACGCATCATCCACCAGAAACGAGCTGCGAAATTAGAACCATTTTTATCATCGTAAACCACAACATGATCTGATGGTGAAATTCCTAATGAAGAAAGTACTTTAGAAAAATCTTCTGGAGATGGCAAAGGATGTCTTCCGCCATTTGCAGGATTTTCTGGAATTGCTGCCAGATCTCGATTTAAATCGACAAAACGAGCGCCTTTTAAATGTTCGTTTTGATATGTTTCAAAAGCATTCGCGCCAGCTCTTGCATCAATCAAAATGATTTTAGAATTGGCAATTAATTTTTGAGCTGTAATTAATGGAGAAAGAGTAGCAGACATTTTTTATTTTTTCTTAGAATTGCCAAGCCAAAGCAAGGCGTTTAAAATTAATTGGCTTTGTGTTTTATTTTCAAAAGTATACGATAAGGTTTTGTTTGTTCCGCCTTCATAATCAATATCGTTGTGTCCCATATTTACATACAGCATTTTGTATTTTTTGTTGGTCCAAACAACTGGGTAATAACCACTGTGCCAAATTTCATGAGCTTTTGGACCAGTTCCTAACGGAAAACTGGATTCGTCTATGGCTAACAAAATTTCAATGTCTGGATTTTTGGTTAAATCGTTGGACCATCTGTACCATTCATTTGGAGCAGAAGAGAAAGTTTTAGGTAGATTTTTAGTCACAGGATGCTGATTTTCTACTCTTAAAACTGCCGAAGTCGGTTTCCAAGTATTGCTTCCATATTCGCCAGAACCTAAAAAAGTATTGTGATACCAGTTCCAGTCTTGATTGTAGCTCGAATTGTTTAAAGCAAATGCTGAAAAGTGAAATCCGATGAAACCGCCGCCATTTTCCATATATTTTTGAAAAGCTTCACGTTGTTCTTTCTTTTCAGGACGTGTGTTTAGAAATAAAACGACTTGATATTTAGACAAAAATTTAGCATTTAAATTGTCCCAATTGCTGGTTGAATCATACTGAAAATGATGCTCCGCTGCTAATTTTGGAAAATACTTATTGGCTTCATGTACAAAGCTGATATGCGCCTGATCGTTTTTTGCGGTATAAAAAGCAATTACTTTAAATTTTGTATCTTTTTTGTTCTGTGAAAAGCCAATGAATGAAATAACAAAAAAGAGAATTAAAATGCTTCTTTTGAAAAAGGTTTGGTGGTTTTGGTTAGAAATAGTCATTTATGTCTAATGAATTATAGAGGAATTTTTTCGATTAAAATTTCATGTTCAGATTTATCAAAATAAGTGCAAGTCATTTCGACAATATCAACACGCCATTTTGCAATTCCAGCTTGTGCACAGTGATTACAGAAAGTCATATAATCGGTTTCGCCATGTTGGTGTTTTACCAAATTTTCGATAAAAAGTTCTTTGTTCGGAAAATCAGCAACTTTAATTTCTGGATATTTTTCTTCGGCTGCAGCTGTGTAATTATTTAATCCGTAGTAAACAGTGCTTCCATCGTGAACGTAAGTGTCATATCCTTTTACTCCTAAAATGATTAAATCCTGAATGTAATTTGGAAAATCTGCACCTGTTTTTACTTTTGAATGGGCTTCTTTTATTTGTTCTATTGTAAACATATTTATATAGCTTTTAGGTTAGTTTTTCTGCCACGAATTCACAAATTATATTTAATAATTTTCAAAAAACAAATTCGTGAATTCGTGGCGGGAAAAAAATATTATTTCAAAAATACGATTAATGATTTTATAAACGAATCAAAAGATTCGATATGTGGCAAATGTCCGGTATTTGGAATTTCTACCAATTTTGCATTTGGAATTGCTTTCTGAGTTTTTTTGCCCAATTCAGCATAATTTCCCATTGTTTTTCTCACTTCTTCAGAAACCAATGGTTTTCCTAAAGCTGTTTTATCTCTCGTTCCGATAATCAATAACGTCGGGCATTTAATATTTTTAAATTCATACAAAACGGGCTGCGTAAAAATCATATCGTACAAAAGAGCCGAATTCCAGGCAACAATATCGTAATCTGCTGCGGTTGTCCAGCCAGCGCCAAGTTCAGCCCATTTTTGATAATCGGCATTCCATTTTCCGTCATAATAATTTGCCATTTGGTATTGCTTGATGCCTTCATAATTCTGCTTTAATTCCGATTTGTACCACCAATCAACAGGTTTGTATGGCACGACTATTTTCCAGTCTTCTAAACCAATCGGATTTTCTAAAACTAATTTTTCTGTCGTTTCTGGATACATCAAGGCAAAGCGCGTTGCCAGCATTCCGCCCATAGAATGTCCTAAAACTGTGGTTCTGCTAATCCCTAAGTGATCTAAAAGCTTTTTGGTGTTTTCTGCCAACTGCTGAAAAGTATATTGAAAATAATCTGGTTTTGTTGATTTTCCAAAACCAATTTGATCAGGAACAATTACACGATAACCTTCTTTCGTCAGTGCTTTAATTGTAGTTTCCCAATAAGCACCATTGAAATTTTTCCCGTGCAACAAAACAATGTTTTTCTGATTGTAATTTTCTGGAATAATATCCATGTAGCTCATTTTTAAATACTGTCGTTGATTGCTCAATTCGATAAAATGAACAGGGAAAGGATATTCGTAATTGGATAAATTAATGTCCAGCGCTTTTATATTTCCCTGCTGGCCAAAACTTAAGAAGGGAATTAGTATAAATAATAGTTTGAGTATTTTCATTTGAGAGGCAGTTGTTTTTATGATTTATAAAATTAAACCGAACCATTTTTAAAACAAAGCTTAAAATCTTAAAGTTATCAGAAAAATAACTTTTGAAATGATTTTGTGGTTTTTAATGCCAATAATCGATGATTTATTAAAATTTTACCGATTAAATGATACTGATTATGAAAATAATGTATTTTAACGAGTAATGTAGCACTTTGAGGAACTTCTTTTTATTAATAGGAAAAATGTATGTAACTTAGTGTCAGAATGTTGTAAGCCTTAAATATTAGTATTATGAAAAAAACAATACTTTTGCTCCTGCTAACAGTCCCCACATTTGCCCAAGAACTCAATACTTTTGATTTCGCCGTTATAAATTCGACCTTAATTTCTGCAAATATAGACCTTGATAAAGGCCGGAGCGTTGTCGCGGCAAATCAAGACCAATATTCGGCTTATTTTCAGTATGCCCTTACGATGTGTGAAGACGATATTATTTTTGGTGCCGGAATTGACAAGTCTGAAATCGATCGTACCTATGTGGGGTATATTGGTAAGATTTGCGATAAATTTAGAGCTACAATTGGTATAGGATATGTCGATTCTAGAAGTGGTTATGAGGGGACTTTTACTGGTTTCAGCATCTCATGGCATTTTTCTGAAAACACCTATATCGGCGGAAACTTAGAAAATTTACACTCATCGATAATTGATTATGATACAGACGAAAGCTTCGATTATTATAAAAAACTGGTTCCCAAAGTTTTTGGAAGTTATGAAATTATCCCTCATGTGATTGCTTTTGGGCAATTAAGTTCGAGAGTAAATGATATTGCTTTAAAATATCAGGTTCGCCGATTTTCTGCTGGAGGATTTTATTCTGGACATTCGTTTGGAGGGATTTTCGGAACGTTGAACGTTGGACGTTTTGCCTTTTCCTGCAGTACCACTTTCGAAAGAGTAAACTTTGGATTAAAGTTTGAGTAACGAAATTAAAAATAAAGTTTGTTGAGAAAAAAATCCCAAAAACAATATCAGTAGTTGTTTTTGGGATTTTTTATAAGGTTATTGCTGGTTTATAGCCCAACAAAATCATCGCTTTTTGGGAAAATACTCAAAGCTTGAATTGCAATTTCTGGAGTAGGAGAAGCCAATTTTCTAAGTTTGGTATCCATCCATGCTCCGTCTACTGTAATGGTAGCGCAAAGTGTATCATCTTCTCTTCTAAATTCGTGAATGATCGACCAGCGTGACGCATCGGCTTTCATTTTTGAGGTTTTAGTATGAATGAATATTTTGTCTGAAAGTTTTAATTCTTTTCTGAAAACACATTCTTCTCTAAACAAAACAGGTCCAAAACCTTGTGTCTGCATTACTTTTAAGGTTAAACCTAGTTCTTCTAGGATTTCGATACGATGTTGCGCACCAAAATCGTAATAAGCGCTATGACGAACGTGAAAATTTGGGTCAAGATCTGACCAGCGGAAAGATATTTCTTTTACAAATGAAGCCATTTTTAATATTGATTTTATTGGAAAACCGAAATTACAAATAAAAAATAAACGAATATCATAAAATTACTATGCGCGCATATTTTTTTCTTCAATTAGATGTGAAAAGAAACATTTTCAATTACGCTCTTTCTACTAAACAGTTATAACAGCCAGGTCTTGCATTGTGAATATGGATGTAGCTTATTTTTTCGTTTTCGAAAGTTTTGATAATGCTTTCTTTGAGAGTATTTCCTTCTACGACAGAAGCCTCCTTCATCATGCCATTTTTATCATAACCGCGTAACGAAAGCAATCTATGATTAAACATAAGCGGAATCTGGTTCGTTTCGAATGTAGGCGAGGTGACTTTCTTTCGTATAAAAATTGGCCCGCTTGCTTGATAAGGTGAGGCTGTTTGATGATGTTGGTATGGCAATAGAAGGACTTCTTCGCCTATTTGAGCATCTTCTAAGCTAATTCTGCAAGGAAATCCTGGAAATTTATCGACAGTCATTCTGATTGCGCCAATTTTTTCTAGTTCTAGATCTGTTAATTTGAAGTAGCCTGAAAATTCTGTATGATTTAAAGGCTTGATTTTAAAATTTGCTTCCATAATTTTTTTTAAACAAAATTCATATTTGTTAGGAAGCAAAAAAATCCAAATCTTGCTATGTTTTATAATGCCATTTTTGATAATTCAACTTCAAGCTTGTCAAAATTCTCTTCGTTTTTATCAACGACATAAGGTTTTAGTTTCTGGCATTCTTCAACAGTTTCAAAAAGCATTTTGAAAACTACTTTGGTTTCATTTTCAGCAACAGTTTCAAAAGTCGTTAAGATTTGAAAAAGTGGTTTAGAATGACGTTTCCATGCAATAAGATTCGGTTTATCAATTTTTATGAATTCGCATTCGTTTTCAAAATTTCCTCTTTCTGGGCCATGCATGGTAAATTTCCATCTTCCGCCTTCGCGAAAATCAAATTCATAAAACGTATTGGTGAAACCTTTTGGTCCCCACCAATTTTTTAAATGTTCAGGATCGCTCCAGGCTTTAAAAACAAGTTCTTTGGGGAAATTCAGAATTCGTGTAGTCACAATTTCTGAATCTGTTGTTGTGGAAAGAATTTCTGAAGTCATTTTGTACGATTTTATTATTTGTAATGTATTAATATGCTTAATTCGTTGGGTGAAATTATTTTGAACACATAGAAACATAGTTTAACTAAACTTAAAAAAGGCGTTTCACTAGTTTAAATGCACATAGTTTAGCCATGTGTGGAAAGTTGTTTCTTCCATTTTCTTTTTTCGACACAAAAAACTATGTCTCTATGTGTTAAAATGCTTTTATTTTTTAATTACACCCAATGGGTTATACTTAGATACAATTTAAATGTTTACAGATTCAGTAACTGATGAAATTGTAATATCATCGGCATTCAAAGATTCTAAAAAATCCGAAGCTTCAAACACTTCTCCCATTGTGGTCACACCAGTTTTATTTATTCGTCCTGATAATATTCTGTTGATTGCTTCGACAACCAGTGGGGCTGTAACAGCATAAATATCCTGACCTTTAGCAGTAATGCTTCTTGTTGTATTTTGATTGGAAGCAGTTACTTCTATAGCAAATTGCTGAGACGATCTGTTTTTATCATCGACAGGTTTTGGCTCAGGCGTGTTTTCATTTCTAAGCTCTTCGAGCGAATTTTGACTAAGATAAGTGTTAATGTTTTTTACATTCAAATGACGGGAAATAGTGATGATTTCTGAAAGGGGCAAGGCTATAATTTCCTTAACTCCGATAGGATTTTTGAAATCCCATTTTATCACTGGTTTTGCTTCAAATTCCTGCAAAAGTTTATCTTTAAAAATGAGCCTTTTGTAGTGGTTTCGTTCGCCTGTCAATCGGGTTCCTTTTGTAGGATGCCAAGAGTCAAGTCCAATATAAATGTTTATTTCTTCAGTTTCGTTCCAGTCATTGGTTATGGCTGTGCTTAACAAATCGCCAAGTCCGCCGTAAAATGCGGCTGCAGGAATAATAAGAATTTGATCTTTTCTTGCTTGTTCAGAAAATTGTTCAAATATATCTAGTACTGGTTTTTGTTCAGCAGTTAAATCAATATAATGGCTACCTAAACGCAAAGCCGATTTTATAATAGGCTCAGCCGTGTCAAGATAAGGACCAGCGCAGTTTACAATGATTTTTGCATTAGAAAAGGCATTGTCAAGTGAAGCAGCATCATGTATATCAGCTGGTTTTATTGTCGCATCTGGATATTGTTTTTGCAGTAGTTTTAGTTTTTCTTCATCTCTTCCAGAAAGTACAATATTTTTATAACCTTGCCTGTAAAGTTCAGAAACGATAAATTTCCCTGTATGGCCATACGCGCCATAAATCGCAATGTTTTCTTTCATGTTGTTTTTTAGTTTCTTGGAAATAGTTTTTTAAAGTATTTGTTTATAGTGGTTTAAAAAACAATGAAGGTAATGAAAATAAAGAAAGGATAAAGTTGAATTTGTTTTTTTATACTTTATGAAGTAGAGTCAATTTTGTTTTGCGCTGCTTTTTCGTTTATTTTTTTAACAATCCATGGTAGTGTTAATCCTTGCCCGATTAATGTCAATAATACAACTGCGACAGAAATAAAAATAATAGAATTTCTATGCGGAAAAGGAGTTCCGTCTTCTAAGAATTTTGGCAATCCAATTGCAATGGCAAGCGAAACAATGCCTCGCATTCCTGACCAGCTAATAATTAAACTGTTTCCGAAGTCGAGAAGAGCATTTTCGCTTACTTTTCGCTTTTTCTTGTCGTTATTTTTAAAGGCTTTCTGGAGGTTTATTTTTTGAAGAAATATTCGGACCATTCTCGTGAGTAATGCTACAATTGTTATTATTATCGCATAACCAATATAAGGCAAAATCATGTTGCTCTCTATATCTTCTAAAACGTATCTGAAATTGAGTCCGATTAAGATAAAAATTAATCCGTTGAGTAAAAAGATAATAACGTCCCAAAGACTTTTAGAACTGTTTTTTAAGTGCTCAGGAAAAACTTTACTACTTAAACGTGCCATTGCCAAACCTAAGAAAACAACTGCTATAACTCCAGAAACGTGTAAATGCTCGGCAACAAGATAGGTGACAAAAGGCATTAAAAGCATAAAACTTACAACGACATTAATGTTGTTTCTAACCGTTCTTAGTATGATTCCTAATATTTTCCCCATTACCGCACCTACCAAAAAACCTCCTGCCAATAAGAAAACAAATTGAAAAGCGGCTTTCCAGATTACAAAAGTAGCCCCCATAACGGCAGCAACTGCAAAATGATAGGCAACCAATGCTGAGGCGTCGTTTATTAAGCTTTCACCTTCGAGTATTGTTAAGGTTTTTTGGGGTATTCCGAGTCCTTTTGTGATGTTTATGGCCGCTACAGCATCAGTGGCTGAAAGTACAGCTCCCAGTACAAACGATAAAGGCCATGTCATGCCGGGAATCATATAATGGGAAACTACTGCAATCCAAAAAGTAGTGAAAAAAACTAGTGGTATTGCTAGTGAACTAATTGTGCTTATATTGGTTTTGAAATGTTTTGGCGAAATATTAAACGAAGCATCATATAAGAGCGGGGGAAGAAAAATAAGGAAAATGATTTCGGGATTGATTTCGATTTCATTTATCGTTGGAATAAATCCGATGGCAACTCCAACAATAACTAGCAGAATAGGGTAGGGAAGTTTGGCTTTGTCTGCAAAAGCAGAAATACCGATGACGATGGCTAATATGAAAATGATTATGGTGTAGTTTTCCATTATGCTGATGCGCTAAATTTAGTTTTTAGATTTTTACTACTACAGTTCCGCTGATAATGTCATGGATTGCTCTTTTCTTTGAACTCGAAAAAATAGATATAAAAGAAAGCCATCCTAATAATAATTTGAATGAATATCGAATTATTGCCTGTAAAATATTTATTGATTTTGTTTCGTCTGAATTTTTTCTAATTCTAATGCTTTTAATATTGTTTCCAATTGTTCCTCCAAAAGTTGTTGCAATAGGTTCATACATAAATAACGCTATTAATAAAACAGCTCTTAGCCAATCAGGAACATTTTTAAAATTGGATAAAATGTCTGAAAAAATGATCATGCAAGCGATTATTAATACTGAATCAATTAAAATAGATTGTATTCTTTCTACTAAAAAAGGGTATTTTTCTTTCATTGATTTTTTTAACGAATATAATTAATTCTCTTTTATGTAGGAGTGATAAAAATTTTTGATGAACCTGAATGAAAAATATATTTTATCTTATTTAATGTTCTAATAATGACACTTAAAAGGAAATATGCCACGCTTGTCAGGTTTTAAAAATGTCATGTTGTCAGATTGTTTTTAGGGCACTGACGCAAAACTGACAATTTTATTTAGTTTTTTATAATGGCACAAAGATTGACTTATGCCACCTGAGTTATAAAATTAAATCAAAAATTAAATATATAAAAAATGGGTAAAATAATCGGAATTGACTTAGGTACGACGAACTCTTGTGTTTCTGTAATGGAAGGTAACGAAGCAGTTGTTATCCCTAACGCAGAAGGAAAAAGAACTACACCATCTATCATCGCTTTTGTTGAAGGTGGAGAAATTAAAGTAGGTGATCCTGCAAAAAGACAAGCAGTAACTAACCCTACAAAAACGATTGCTTCTATTAAACGTTTTATGGGACACACTTTTGCTGAAACTCAAGAAGAAGCAAAAAGAGTTCCTTACAGTGTTGTAAAAGGTGACAACAATACTCCACGTGTGGATATTGACGGTCGTTTATACACTGCTCAAGAATTGTCTGCAATGACACTTCAAAAAATGAAAAAAACTGCTGAAGACTATTTAGGTCAAACAGTAACTGAGGCAGTTATTACAGTTCCTGCTTACTTTAACGATGCGCAACGTCAAGCTACAAAAGAAGCTGGAGAAATCGCTGGTCTTAAAGTTATGCGTATCATCAACGAGCCAACTGCTGCTGCACTTGCTTACGGATTAGATAAAAAAGGAAATGATCAAAAAATTGCTGTTTACGATTTAGGTGGAGGTACTTTTGATATCTCTGTTCTTGAATTAGGAGACGGTGTATTTGAAGTATTATCTACAAATGGTGATACTCACTTAGGTGGTGATGACTTTGACCAAGTTATTATTGACTGGTTAGCTGACGAATTCAAATCTGAAGAAGGTATTGATTTACGTTTAGATCCAATGTCATTACAACGTTTAAAAGAAGCTGCTGAGAAAGCTAAGATTGAATTATCATCTTCTGCTGAAACAGAAATCAACTTACCATACGTAACTGCGACTGCTTCTGGACCAAAACACTTAGTGAAAAAATTATCTAGAGCTAAATTTGAGCAATTATCTGATTCTTTAGTAAAACGTTCTATGGAGCCAGTTGCTAAAGCATTAAAAGATGCAGGTTTATCTACATCTGATATCGACGAAGTAATCCTTGTAGGAGGTTCTACTCGTATGCCAAGAATCGCTGACGAAGTTGAAAAATTCTTCGGTAAAAAAGCTTCTAAAGGTGTTAACCCTGATGAGGTTGTGGCTATTGGAGCTGCTATTCAAGGTGGAGTTTTATCTGGAGATGTAAAAGATGTATTGTTACTTGACGTAACTCCTCTTTCTTTAGGTATCGAAACTATGGGTGGTGTATTGACTAAATTAATCGAGTCTAACACAACTATCCCAACTAAAAAATCTCAAGTATTCTCTACTGCTGCTGATTCTCAACCATCTGTTGAAATTCACGTTTTACAAGGAGAAAGAGCTATGGCTGCTGATAACAAAACTATCGGTCGTTTCCACTTAGATGGTATTCCACCAGCACCAAGAGGAGTTCCTCAAATCGAAGTAACTTTCGATATCGATGCTAATGGTATCATCAAAGTTTCTGCAACTGACAAAGGAACTGGAAAATCTCACGATATCCGTATCGAAGCTTCTTCTGGATTAACAGCTGAAGAAATCGAAAAAATGAAAAAAGATGCTGAAGCTAACGCTGATGCTGACAGAATTGCAAAAGAAAGAGCTGAGAAATTGAACGAAGCTGACAGTACTATTTTCCAAACTGAATCTCAATTGAAAGAGTTAGGAGATAAATTGACAGACGATCAAAAAACAGCTATCGAATACGCTTTAACTGAATTGAGAATGGCTCACCAATCTCAAGATCTTGACGCAATCCAAAAAGGATTAGACAATGTAAATGCAGCTTGGAAAACAGCTACAGAAGCAATGTACGCTCAAGGAGGTGAAGGACAACAAGCTGCTCCACAACAAGAGCAGTCTTCTGGAGATAACGTTGAAGATGTTGAATTCGAAGAAGTCAAATAAGTACTGATTAACAACAGTTAACAATAAGTGCTAAAGCGCTGTAAACATAATGTTTACAGCGCTTTTTCATTTTATTCCCTTTTTAATTTTAATGTTTTTTAATCGTTTTTTATCATATATTTGTACCACATTTGTACCGGCACTTAATAGGCGATAAAGTGGCACTTATTTAAGCTAATATTAACTTAATCAGTAGATAACGGAGATGAAGAGAATAGATAAACAATGTCTTGTCTGCGGGGACGGATTTCTGCCTAAAAGCGTGACTTCTGTATACTGCTCTCCTAAATGCAGCAAAAGGGCATACAAATTCAAGATGCTGCAACTTAAAAAGGAAGCGGTTATCAATGCGCTGGCAGATAAAATACCCAAGGACAGGATCTTTATTTCTGTTGCGGAAGCTGGCATTCTTTTTGGTGTCGCCAAAAGAACCCTTTACCGGCTTGTCGGCCAGGGAAAAATTCCTTCAGTTAACCTGGGAACCCGCCTTCTGAGAATAGACCGCAGAGTTATGCAAGAGCTGTATGGACCTGCACGAAGCCTTCGGCAGACTGAAAGTCTGCCGAACAAAAAATTATACAGCCTTGAAAAAGAGGACTGCTATTCAATCGGGGAAATAGCTCATAGATTTCAGATATCCGAAGGTTCTGTCTACAGCCATATCAGGAAATATTCAATCCCGACCAGACAAATTGGAAAGCATGTATTTGCTCCAAAAAGCGAAATTGACGACTTGTATAACGGAAATGATTTTATATGAAACAATTAGCAAAAACCAAGGTGACCGTGCGTCTTCGAAAAGCAGAAGACCGAAAAGAATGGTATGTTTACATAGAAAGTTATCCTGTTGAGGTTTCCGGAAAGAAAACTCCCCAGAGAATCCGTGAATATTTGAACAGAACGGTAACAACAGTGGAGTGGGACAAGAAAAGAACTGCCCGCACAGATGCAGCGGGATCAAAGTCCTACAAACCCAAACGCAGTGATAACGGAATTATAATCTGCAGAAACGAAAGCGACCGTGAAATAATGCTGTATGCTGACGGAGTGCGTAAAATCAGGCAGAAAGAATACGATAATGTAGATCTGTATAGTGATGCTGATAAACTGTTGGCTGAACAGAAAGAAAAAGGAAAAGAAGATTTTATAAAATACGTTGCTGCAGTTGCTGCTAAAAGGCACAACGGAAGTTCAAAATCCATTCGCATCAATTGGGAGCGGTTGGCCGAATTTTTAAAAAACTTTTCAAAAGGTAATTTGACGTTTTCCCGTATTGACAGCGGAATGGCGGAAGATTTTAAACTGTTTCTGCTGGGCGCTCCGCTCGGTGGAGGTAAAAAAGGAACACTTTCCCGCAACACCGCGGGAACGTATTTTGCAATATTTAAAGCAGCATTAAAACAGGCATTTATCGACGGATATTTAACTGTTGATTTATCTTCAAAAATAAAAGGCATCCCTGAACAGGAATCAAGACGCGAGTATCTGACCATTGAGGAATTGAATGTATTGGCAACAACGCCCTGCGAAAAAGACGTTCTTAAAAGGGCCGCGCTTTTCTCTGCGCTTACAGGCCTGAGACATTCCGACATTCAGAAGCTCCGCTGGAAAGAAATTAGTCTGGAAAATGGTACAGCGAAATTACATTTTACACAAAAAAAAACAAGAGGCGTCGAATATATGCCAATTTCTCAGCAGGCTTTCCAGCTTTGCGGAGAACCGCGGCTTCCTGAGCAGCTTGTTTTTGAGGATTTGACAGACACCTCTTGGATTTCGCGCCCTCTGAAAAAGTGGATTGAAGCAGCGAAAATTAAAAAAAATATAACCTTCCACTGCTTCCGCCATACATTTGCTACACTGCAACTATCGAGCGGAACAGACATTTATACGGTCAGTAAAATGCTAGGGCATACGAATGTAAAAACTACCCAAATCTATGCAAAAGTAGTAGATGAGAAGAAAAACAAGGCATCAGAAGCAATACAATTGGTATCTTTAAAGAAAAAAGATTAATGAAAACAAAGTACTTCGAATATATTGTAGTTTACCTTTCTGTATTTTTGGTCTGTGTCTTTGTCGGCATAATAGGAAGAATGGTGCTGCTGGAAAAAGGTGCGGATGAATATTCGGCGGGCGTTTTCTTTTGGATCAGCACTGGATTTGGAGTTTTAATGTTTGCAATTCTAAGTTTATTTCTAAACGATTTGGCTGAGAGATTAGTGAAACGTTTTTTGAAGGCAAAAAAAAATGGATTAATTGAAAGCCTGATTCCAAATGTAGAACTTGACAATAATGAAGAGCAGAAGCTGGATGCTTTAACTAGACTTGCGGAACCTGAAAACAAAAAAATAGCCATCGATATTGAGCAGATAAGGCAAGAGAGGCAAAATGCAATCAAAACTCACAAACAAGCCAGAATTGATACAGCGATACGTTATGCGCATCAGGAGTTCGCGTTGTATGCGTTGGATGATGATTTGAATCAATTGGGTAAAAATATTAATATATATGCTGCAGAAATAAATTTAGAAAATATTAAGCCGATTAAAGTAAAAGATCTGTCCAATCTCGATCTTTATCATTTTGGCTGGAATATCTGGAATTATTTTAAACTTAGCACACAGGGCAAAGCCGCACAATTTTTAAAACTGACCTTTGCTGATGCTTTAAAAGATGTTGAAGAGAACAGTATTAAAACGCATCTTAAAGATGATGAACAGAAAGGTTTTATAAAAATTACGGAAGATATTACTGATTTATAAATGCCAATACTTATTAAACACCGTGTTTTTTAAGTGTTTTTGTTGTGTTAAAGGACACAGCGAAAACACTTTTTTCATTTGTGCCATAACAAATAAAATTGATAGTTATGGACATAAAGAATATCTCTTTTGAAGACCTGCCTAAAGCAGTATCATTCTTAGCGAAAGAAATTGCAGAAATTAAGTCTTTGATTCAAAATGTGCAGATATATGAATCTAAAGAAAAAAGCTATCCCATCGGCGTTGAAGAAGCTAGCCTGCTGATAGGAAAAGCAAAGCCTACGATTTATGCTCTTGTAAGGCAGAGAAAAATTCCGTGTTATAAGTATGGTAAAAAACTATATTTTTTTGAAGATGAACTTTTGGCCTGGATTTCTAAAGGTAAAAAGAAAACAATTCAGGAAATCGAATCAGATGTATTGAAATATAATCGTAATAAATAATTGGATCATAGTAAAAATACAAAAGATTCGAACCTGAGAGTCTAAATTCTTTCTTTAGAGGACAAAACAAAAAAGAGCCGTGCATATTTTAATAGGATTTCCGGCATCTTGAGTTCAATTAGCCGAATAATTTAAAATTATAAATATTTTAAAGAGCTTTTGTGTTTTTTACATATTTTTCTCAGACCATTATCCGATAAATTGAATTCTTTGGCTAAAACTACCATTGGCGTTGACCATATTTTTTCATATAATTCCAGCCTTGTTAAGATTAAAACATTCATGCAAAACATTTAATTATTATAAGTTATTGGATGTACTTGATTAAAATTATTAGTAGTCAATATACTAATATTGATATTAATAAAAATACCGTTCCCTATCGAAAGCCTATTTCAAGATGTTTCAAGATTTATTTTTACAGCTTTTGTTGGATTAATGATCCAGTCGGTCCCGTTCGGCCTGATTATCCTGATATCCCGCCGTGTTTAAATAATCCTCTGAAATTTTCATGAAAATTTCAGATAGGTTAGGATGATTGTATTTATGTAAATCCGCCAGTTTTTGAAAATGAGCTGCATTGTTTTTCTCGATGTTTCCTCCTTCAAAGGGACTTCTTGAGGTAAAACCTCTTTTATTTGTAACAGTCACTGAAAAGTTATCCTTCAGGCTGGTTGTGTTGATGCGTTCAATAATTTGACTAATCTCATCTGGTGGCCAGTAGTCTTTGTTTTCTTCCGAAAATTGAGCTAAAAGTATACCGAGATGTTTGTCGGCAAATTCAATGCGGTCTGCTGTCTGGGCAAGTTCTCTGACCTTATTTATCCACATGTTTATTACAGAATGGTCAATAGTATTATCAGATCGAACACCTGGGATTTTTTTGAAATTTTCTAACAGATCGAATCCCCGGAGTGCATAGTTTTGTAATGTTTCCTTGGGAATGCTCTTGAGTTCAGGTTCTATATTTTTGTCATCAGAAGGCATATATATCCATTTGAGTACATCCACAAAAAACTCAGGACTTTCAGATAACTCATTAATCAATAGTTTGGGTTTATATCCCGAAGCGTAGGAGTTGAGTACGGTAAGATAGTGCCATTCTAGCTTAATTAAAGTTTCATTGTTTTTATCTTCACGTTTTCCAATTTCTTTAAAAAGACTTGTAATTTCATCAGGCTCTAAAAGAAAACTATCTCGGCATTCTTCAGTAGCGACCTTATACAAAATTGTAGAGAGCATCTCCGTGGGAAGTTCTTTTTTAAGGTAGTACGCTGCCCGAAGAGCACTTTTAAACCTCTTGTATACCAGTAGTTTATTTATTGCAATTATACTTTCTTTTGTTGTAATGCGCGCAAAATAAGGACCGATAGAAAGCCAGTATGTTTCATTAAAACTTTCACTTTTGTTTGCGATATAGTTCCAGAGTTCTTCTGAAGGGTCCACGTTACTGAATAGGGTAAATAAATCGATGTCGTCTAAATTCATGGTTTCCAGTTTAGAACAAAGGTCAAAAAGCCATTTAAGCCCGTGGAGGCTTGTTTTGTTCCCTATATAAAGACTTACCAATTTCTTATTTGACCCTGTATTTTTTAAAGTTGAAACTATCTCTATTATTTCACTTTCGGTCTGTTCAGCTTTGGACAAGACAGATGCTAGAATTTGTGTGCTTTCTGGCGTATCTGCTAATTTAAGTACTCCATCTATTCCTATCTCAGCTGATAAAATTTTAAGGGCTTCTAATCGGACCTTCAATACTTTACTATTGTAATCTGCCTCCTCTTTATCATCATCAATCTCTAATCTTCCCTGCGGGAAATTTACCTGATATGAATCAAAAAGCCATTTATATTTTGCTGTGGGATCCTCAGGTTCCAAAGCATTGTAAATTGCCTGGTAACGTATTAGAAACTCTTCATTTAGCGACCAGTACGCATCAGGAGAAGATCTGTGAAGGTAAAGGATTTTTCTAGTTTTGTTTCTGGACAGAGTACTGTTTTTAGGTATCGTTACATAATTAGCTTCAATAAAAACCAGCATTTTTTCACAATCTTCAAAAGAAGTCATTTTTGCTGAATGTTCGATAATAACGGCAAGCTTCTCATCACTGTTGTCAAATAATTCTAACATCAGATCCAATATTACATGATATGCGGAAGTTGCTTCTTGAAGAGAATGATCTAATGTAATGTTTTTATCAAAAAGACGCCATCTCAGTTTGTTATTAGTACTGCCCATATCGTGACTTTTCGGCATCAGCTTCCTTAATAATTCCCAGCCTTCTTTCGGATTACGCTTAATTGCTGCCGTTAGTATTTCCATTCGCTCCTGAATTGGTGCAAGTGTTTGAAAATACCTTGGTCTGTAAATATCGGCAAGGCTTTTTGCAGGCCTGTTACTGAGCTTACCTCCAGGATCCAGTTCAGCTAATTTTAATAAAATATCTGTTGCTTGAAAAAGATGTTCCGGCATCCAGGCTAAGCCTTCAAGGGCCCAGAGAAGTCCGGTGTGGCTGCTGGATTCTCCAAGAAAATCAGCTTTAGTTCGGAACATTCCCATTATCTCAGGCTCATTTTTTTGCAGCGAGTTTTGTACTGCTTTGAAAAAACTTTTTGGGGAAGCCTCAGCAATCAGGGGAAGCTTTCTATTGGTCCTTCTCCATAAGTCGGAATCCGCATCGAATAATAAATTGTTGATAACCTGATCTACCCATATTTGTGGTCTGGTGTGAAGTACAGATTGTATGCTTTCTCCATGCAGACTAATCATAACTAGTGTTTGAACAAGACCCTCCTGAGTCCAAATGGAATACCTTTTTGGAGGATTGAATGAATAAGTTATACTTATGAGTTGTGTTTCACCGCTGTTTCCAGTGTCGTTAAATACGGACATGAAGGATTCAGAAAGGATTTCAAGGTCATTTTTTGTTATATATTTTGAGACACTGTTCCATAGATCAAGAGGTGATGTTAGTCTCCATGTATTGCCGATCTGCAGTACAGGTGAGTCTTCAAAGTCTCTCCATCTGTGCAAAATAGCCATATAATCATCGAAAGGCAGACCGGATAATTTTTCCAGGATTTGACAGTCGCCAGGATTATAAATATTCCATCTCCCAAGTATCAGGGCAGGAATAATTTCCCGGATATTCTCATTTTTAAACCACGGAGCTCTATTGTCAATAAATTTTAACAGCCTTCTTAATTTATTGATATCTCTGCCGGCTTCTTTGCTGTAACGTTCAGCATCTTCTTTTGAAAGCCCCATTTCTACTAAGCCATCAATCTGGCCTTCTCTGCCTATGGTAGGCAGTATTATAGTTTTGTGGTGTATGTCATAATCAGCCCCAACAGGGATCATAACATGGTGGCCTTGTGATACAGCTGCTTGTAAAAGACTTTTGTCATCGAATTTAGGTATTAAGTTTAATGCCGTTTTAGCATAATTTACGTATAAAGTCCTATAGCTTTCTTCTTTTTCAACAACCATTGTTTTTGAAAAAAAACGCTGTTTTTGATTTTCTTCAAAACAGTCTGCTGCAGCAATAATAAATGCTAGTGCCTCCGTTTTAGTTTTGGCCTGCACAGTAATTATATTGGGGCTCCCGTTTAAGAAATCACAAAGCTGATTTACTTCATTTTCACGTCCTGAAGTAATAATTTTAGGTACAATTTGTCCTGCATCGCCGATGGACCATTCTGCCCAGAATTGTTCCGCATCCACAGTACCATCTGAAGGTACTTTTTTTAATTCTCTGGCAAACCAGAGAGCAACGGGACTGGATTTATCCAGCCACTGTTCAAGATCAACAGCGTCAAAAACCCAGATATCTTTCCATATATTTTCTGCCAGTTTTTCGGTTCGCCATTCCTCTTTTTGTGCCCAAAGCATTGGCGTTACAAATACGTAGGTACACTGCGAGGGATCATATCCTAAGGGGTCTTCCGACCTTTTCTTATAATCCGCATCGGCTTTTGGTTTAAATTTTATATTTGTTCCAAATTCCCATAAAGATTGTCCGGCTGGAACATAAGGTCTTTGCTGCTCAGAATATACGATGCCGTCCCATCCGCCAAGAAAGACAGCACTGCCTGATGGTATGTTGATTTGAGCATCGGGAAGCGTGGAAAAATAAACAAGTTTTGAAATTAAATAAGGAAAAAAACCTTTTCCTTCATATTTTTTTGCCCAGGATTCTATATCTACTCTGTCAATTAATTTCATTGGAATTCATTTAGATTTTGGTTGGTCAAAATTGATAGTGATCTAATCAAATTTATGTAATATCTGTTAGCTATTAACAAGATAATCCATATTTTTAAAGGATGAAATTAGAACCAGAAGTTGTTTTAAGATTCCAAACCTGCTTTTTTGAATCTTTGAATAAGATTAGTGTATAATAAGTTACTGATAACTATTTGGAAAAAAATATGCAATAAGTTTAGAATTAAACTTTTATTTAAATCAATTTCATTGTTTTAGTAATAAATATAAAAACTACATTTTTGCTCTTTTGCGATTGTTTCTGTTTTGAACTCTTACGCTTTCAGCTTTCCACAAATGATAGTTAAATTTATAAAACCATTTAAAAGCAATTTGTAATTCACTCAGAATGGTCTCCATATCTTTTGATGCGTCCCAAACAGCCACAAAATGGCCAAATGAGATATTTCCTCTTTCCTTTTCCGGTAACAGCATTCCTGTAACATAATTATGCATAAGGTTAATAATATTGCTCTTGTAGTTGGCGTTGAATTCAGGAGTTATCTCTTTATCATAAATCGGACCGCTGTCAGGAGAGAATTTAAAATCATTTTGGGTGCATATAGCAAAGAATTCCGTCATAAACTCATCTTTTAAATTTCGTATATTTTCCCAATTCCGGATGCTTACATCAAAATACAGTTCTCTCTTAAAAAGATCCAGACCAATCATATAGTGGCAATTTGTTTTGCCGGATTCAGCCGTTACCGATATTACAGCAGAAAGAGACCAATAGAACGTAAAATCATCTTTAATTTTACTTGCCTTAATTAAATTGTCCCAAACTTTATAAGTAGTATTTACAAAAACTTCATAATCATCCGGTTCCGGTGATTCCCATAATTTATTTATGCAGTCGCAGTAATCGGATAATATTTGTTCATTCATATAATTTGTCTTTTTATTTTTTGCCCAAGTAACGCGCCTCTTTGCAAAAACCATAGTTGTTTGCTAATGTACTACTTTAGAATTGACTTTCACGAATCTTATAATTGTCAGCGTAAAATTACCCTAAAAAGGATTATTTCTACCCAGAACCTGGTAAGAGTTGCGATGTTTGGTAAATTAATTACGATAAAGAAAATATCTGTAAATTTCTATCTGAAAAACTGTAAACATTTCGGGTGCATAACTATACTGCCATAGTTAAAATATATGGTAAAAACACATATAATAAATTTTAGTTATCTTTATGGGCTAATAATAAATAAAATAGGAGATGGAAGACATGAGAGAATTTCTTTATGGTAAAAAGGCGAGTGATGCCGTTGATAAGCTGACTGAAGGGCTGCAGAGAATTGAATCCGAACATCTGGAACTGTTTCAGGACGTGCCTTTTTCCCAATATTTCTGGATCAATTATCCGCCGAGCGCTAATCTGATGTTTACCGAAGAGAGTAAAAACCTGCCGCCGATTATAATTGAAAAGGCCAAGGCCCTTTGCAGTGAGCTAGCGTCGGAGGTGGCCCAACGGAGCTGAGATTCTGGTATATTATCACCGCATTGCCATAACAATTTCTTTGAGCCTGTCAAATTTCAGAAGTTCCTCGTAACTGTCTGTGGAGTACATAAAGGCAGGATTTTTACGGTCGGACCTGTCTATAAGCTCAACGAACAGTTTTAAGTTTTCGAGCTGAAGCATCGATAAATTTGCTATATCCTGCTGTATCTGTTCAATTGAATGCGTGTTCCTGTAATGGGTATATTTGCCCATTATACCACTGAAAATATCGCTGAGCTGTGTCAGTGGGCTTGCCTGCGAGTCCACAAAGGTATAATTTTTGTACTCTGTGCCGTTAAAAAGCATTCGGTATTCTTTCAGCTCTTCCTGTATGGAGTCTTCATTATCAAAGATATGTGTGGAATTTTTAAAGGTGTATACCGGTCGAAGGTAGAAGTGCGTCAGGTCTTTTAAAAGGACATGGTCCTCTTCGTCCATTATAAAGGCAAGCGATCCCTGCTTTCTGGACTGTTTCAGTATCTGGCGAAGTGATTCCAAGCCGAAATGAAATTCCTCCTGATCAAGATAAGGCTCAAAAATGCCAACCAACGCATCTATGAATGCTCCAATGTTTTCCGGCTGTATGTTTGGATAGCCAAAATCATAAAAAAGCCTGGCTACGTTTTCAATTTCCAGACGGCAAAGTTTGTATAGGTCGTTTTTGAGCTTATGTGAAAAATCGCCAATTTGCTGAGCAGCGCTTGAATTTAATATTGCAGAATCCACTATGTCCACGACCGACCAGTAAAGAATATTCAGGCTTGTATAATGCACATACAGCGGACTGTCTATAATATAGCGGAAAAACAGCTTAAGCTTTTGGGATTTCAAACAATCGGTAAAACCGCCAAAGGCAATATGCTTAAATTTCGCCTCTGGTGCTGTTTTCTGAAGCCTGAAGCTGTCAATCAAGGGCTGCACATCAGGCGCATCGCCTTGATGAACAAGACCTCCAAGCACAAAATTAGCCGTAAAGCTGTAGTTGAAGTCATTTTCCCTTACGTAGAATGTTTTAATGTTGTTTGTTTCGTCGTAGTAAAAGGTGTAGGGGGTGCTAAAATCAAGTCTGGCATTCTGCATGCTGTGGTACTCCTGTATGCTGATCAGTTCTGCTGTTTCAAAATCCATTATTTTCCGGATATATATAATTATAGTTCTTCGTTAGTCATAACTGTCTGCAATTTATTTTTTATTTTGGATACCTGCACGGGTAATTATACCTGTTTATTTCAAAGAATCTTTTTTCAAGTTCCATAGGCAGTTTTTATGTACTATATATTTTATTGCGCGGGCACGAGCTGATTATTATTTAAATTGTATTTTCTACACGATAATTTAATGGATCAAATAAAAGGTTTTTTTTATCTTGTGTTTTGGGACCCTGATTAATAATGGATTTGTCTTGTCTAAATGTATTTTGCTGTTTTCTAATTCATTGTGAGTTTTTTTTTTTGAAGATTTTTGAACAGCTTTAAAAATTTTGCTATATTTGTCTAAGGTTTTTTGGCATGCCTGCTCGTTTGTGCAAAGATTTTATCAGCCAATTTGTAGATAATATAACCTCAGAGCTTATTATCCGGCAAAAGTTTACAAACGCAAAATCTTCAGGATAGTAATCTTTGGAATTAAAGGATTATATTATGGAAACTATTGAGTATTTTAAACTTCAAGCAAAAAATCTTTTTAGAGATTACAACACCAGAACACCTCGTTCTGAAAAAGCGATAGGCGATTTCAAGTACGATTACGAGCCAAATTTCTTTCACATTTATGATATCATTTCGGACTATGATATTGACGAAGACAATTTTACGCTGATGAAGGCGCAGCACATCATTGCAAAAATTGCAAATTTTGACAAATGGGCTGATCTTAAAAATGCCGAACCATCGGAATTGGAGCTTGCACAATTGCTATTTGAACATCAGGATAAGATTGATCTGCTGTCATGGAAATTTTATATAGCCGATGCCCAGACTATGAATGAACAGGAACTTGATGCGGAGATTCAGGTTGGAATATTCCAAGAGGTCGTGGTTGAAAACAACATTTTTGACATGGTTGTACAGAGTTATCTGATCAAGCACAGCTATTGAGCATTTTTCGGCGGAGATTGCGTTCCGCAGTCTTTCGATTGCGCATCAACCGCACTTTTCCAAGTACTTTGGTGCAGAACGAAACATAAAAAATTCCGCCGTTACGCAGACGGCGGATTTTTTTTAAAAAATAACAGCGCTAAAGGGCGCCGTCGTCTGCAAATGAGTAATAGAATTCAGGCGATATGATCAGATGATCCACGATTTTCAAATCGAGAAACTGTCCGGCCTGAACTGCTTTGGCGGTTATCTGTCTGTCAGCAGCGGAAGGAGCTGTATTTCCGGAGGGATGATTGTGGATAAGGATTACATTAACCGCGGCGGCCCTCAGCGCGGCCGTAAAAAGAAGGCGGATATCCACAACAGTTCCCGCTATGCCACCTGATGACATTTCGTAGATTCCGAGCACTTTGTGTGACTGGGTGAGCAGCATGACTTTGCACTGCTCGATAAATTCAATTTTATTTTCGTCCCAGTTCTGGAGCGTCACTTCGTAGGCTCTTCGGGATGATGTGATTTGGGGGCGCTCTGATGCTCTGACTTTTGATCTGTATATCAGTTCAATTTCTGAAATGATGTCCAATTTCTGGGTTTCTGCCGCTGTTTTCATGGTGCAATGATTTAAGATTAATAACAGCACTTCTGGCGGGCAGAGCAGAGCAAGCGCAAAAAGCAACGCAATAAAGCGAAGCGGAGCTTCGCATTTATGTGGGAATTTTTTGCAGGTGAACCGCGTGCTGTGCCCGAAATTTGTGATGGTATTCAATCCAAACCTATCACGCTTTGTCCCTGAGAAAGGCTGCCCGCCCTTTTAGTGTCTGCTCCGCCGGAAAAAAGCCGGAATAGGTCCGGCTTTAAATTTCTTTGGCTGTCTTTGCCTTTTTCTTCATACGAGCCTTGATCTGGCATAGATTTCGGTTCATAAGCCGTAAAATCTGCTGATGATGTTTTGATGCATTATTTTTCAATCCCCTGCACTGGATGATTTCCATATATTTAAGAGATAGCTCAATAGTTTCAACAGAGCAGTTATCCACTTTAGCCGATAGTATAAGGGAATTTTTTTTCTTGTAGTACTCGTTGGTAAACACGCAGTGGCTGAGGTTGTCGCCCTCTTCCATAAATTCCTGCACATTTTCGATTACCGAGACGGTAAGGCTTTTATCAGTAAAACTAAGTCCGAAAAATTCCTTTTTCTCCTCGGCATAAACACTCTGCGCCTGAAGTATTTCCGAGCGCATCTGAGTGAGGTATTTTTTGCGCTGAATAGCCCTTTTCTTGAGTACGAGCCTGTCGTGGGATTCGGTCAGGTTTTCAGGACAGACATACAGCGGACAGCTGAGGTCTTTATTGAACCATCTTAAAAGGCTAATATAATCCTCCCAAATCCTGTAGTCGGAAATAACATATCCATGCTTAAGGCAGGTTTTTACCGCCTGCCAGTTCTGTTTGAGATGCTGTTCACTAGAAGTCAGATAATATCTCAGCATGCAAATCTGAGATGATTTCAAGAGCGTTTCAGCAAGTGAATCTTTCAGCAGGGCAGAAAAAAGTATCTGCGGTGCGATATTGTGAAAAGCGGTCTTGAATCCGTTTCTTTTTAGAGAGCTGATAACTTTCAGTTTCGGATAAACCCTGTAAGGGGATATTCGGTACTTTGGCGAGTTCTGAAAATCCTTTGGTCTTATTTCAAGGGGAGAATAATATTTCCACTGGTCGTACGCCTGAGAAAACACGTTACAGCTCAGCGACATGGTGCGCACTTCTCCTTTAGGATTAATCCAATGCTGCATGACCTCTTTGTGAAAATAGGTCGGCGCAAAACCTTTCTTCATCTGCTTGTGGGAGCAGATGATGCGAACGACCTGAAAATCTGATGCGGTATCCAAAAAAGCCGAGTATTCAATTTCCTTGAAATGCGTTTTGTTATAAGGCTGCATCTTAAGCTTTCCACGGCAAGCCGAGCATTTGATATAGTCCTGGCATTCGGGGGTACTGCACTCGGGCTTCCAAGCGTGACAGCAGTCCAAACAATGGAATTTTCCACGAGAGAGAACACCCCATTTAAGGAAAATATTATTTTCCGCCCAAGCGGTCATATCAGCAGATATAGGTGCGAGGGATGCGCTCAGCGCTGTAATCTGTTTTTCGATGATGGTTTTTGGTGTCATAGTTCAAAAAGCGTTAGGGTTGTCTGTGCCTGTCTGGCGGTCCTCTGCAAGGGAATGTCTTTTGCAGGAAAGGGTGCATCGGAAATTATTTGTTCGGCTTTTTCTGCAATAGGGGCGGGAGGAGAGAACAAATCAGCCTCTTTAGGCTGATTTGTAGTTACCGTGCATTTGATTTCGGGGATATTTCCGATAGTGTCGTCGGTGTAGTATGTTAGCGCCATATCGAAAATCTCGCTGTCGTCAAAGGCGCATTCGCCCGTTTTCTTTACTTCTGAGATGATGTATTTAAGGCAGTTCTCAAGATTCTTTGAAGCCTTTTCGAGCATAGGCGCAAAAGCGGAATCCGACTGGGATTTCCCTTTCAAGAAATCCTCTATCCTTTTTTTGAATTTTTCTGAACCTTTCATAAGGAATGTTTTAGGATTATCGGCTATTTCTCAAAAGAGCTTCTGTAGATGTCAAAACAGTATTCCTCGAAGCATAACCAGCACATAAAAGTGTAATGGGGCAGGCGGTGGCGGTTTTTCACCGCTTCGCCGAGGGAATCCTCGATTTCTTCTCGGATATTTTCCAAATCATCAAGATGTCTGATATAGAAATTTTTGCAGTCTGCGTGATAGATGAAATCTCCTATCATTCCGCTGATGCATCCCACTCTCTGCAAATCCTCCAAAAAGGATTTGAGTTGTTCTTTTTTAGTGCCGTCATAAGAACCTAAATCTGAGAGAATGATTTTATTAAATACCCTGCTTACAGGATATTCGGTGTATATTGATTTTGAAAAGGCGTACATAACTATTATTTTTTTAGGCTTATACATTTAAATTCCGACCTTAGAAAGGCAGGTCGTCGGGGTCTCTTTCATCCTGTTTTGAAACTGCATTATTTTGCTTAGGCGCTGAGGGATTATCGCTGACAAACGCAATAATCTTGATGTTAGAGGTGTGAAAGGTCAGGCTTCCATGCGCCAGCGAATCATTTCCGATGTAGACATTCAGACCGATTCGTCCGAACAGCTCCACGGCAGTTCCTTTTTTAAGATACTGCGCCACGCCTGTCGAAAGCCAGTAGGAACAGTCAATATAGGTCACTATTTTTTTAACCTCGGTACTGTTTTTAGGTTTGTAGCTGTCGTTTACGGCGATCGAGAAATTAACCACCTGTCTTTCTGCGTTTACTTTTGCCACTACGGCATCTTTTGTAAGTCTTCCAATGATTTCCATGATTTTAAAATTTAAGTGAGTAAAATTTTCAAGTCTCTTTCTCCCTCTCCCAAAGAATATTTTCAAAAGAAAAAACGGGAAAAAAGAAAGCAAGAATCAAGTGGACCGCTTGAGGATGCGGAGTGCTATAAGTCCCGAAGGGCGGCGGAGGGAAACGGAGCCGTTATGCGCATGCAGCGTCCGGGGGGCACTATCTTGGCTGCCCTTTTAACCCGTTTCGAATGAAAATAATTTTAAACCTGATTTTAAATGGACAAACAAATGATTTTAAAGCCTTCCAAACACGATTTGTCCATATAATAATTTCCTTGGGCGAAACCAAATGAAGAAAATTTGAAGACGTGCTAATTCAGGTAAAAATACTTAGGCGTTAATTCGCCTTAATCAATATTTTTGGAAACTTACTATTAAAACATCAATTACGGTTTTACGTAATGTGACTTGAAGGAAAATATTGATATTTGCTAATTCGACCGGCGCTGTAGTTTATACCGCTAATTAAAATAGAGATAGATGAATATTAACTTGTAAATATATGCACATATCAAAGATTCACATAGAAAATTTCAAGAGTTTCAAAGGCGAATTCAATCTGCTGCTTGAAAATGGCACCAACATAATTGTTGGAGACAATGAAGCCGGTAAATCAACAATTATTGAAGCAATCCACTTGGCTTTGACTGGATTGATGAATGGCAGGTATTTAAGTGCTGAACTAACGCAGTATATTTTTAATCATCAGGCTGTTGAAGAATATCTTTCTGATCTTCAAAAAGGTGTAGGCTGTGCTCCTCCGCATATACTAATTGAAATCTACTTAGAGGGTGATAGTCTGGATCTGTTTGAAGGAGATATGAATAGTGAAAAATCTAATTCTAAGGGGTTTTTTCTGAAAATTTCTTTCGATGAAAAGTATAAAAGAGAGTACGAAGAATTAATTAAAATAGGAGGGGTTAAATCTCTGCCGATTGAGTATTACAGCATTCTATGGTCAAGTTTTGCCCGCGATGAGAATATAACGGTAAGAACAATTCCAGTTAAATCGGCATTAATTGACTCGTCAAGCAGCAAATTTCAAAATGGATCGGACATTTATATATCGAGAATAATTAAAGAGTTTCTCGAGTCAAATGAAATTGTTGAAATATCCCAGTCTCATCGAAAAATGAAGGATTTTTTTAATTCAGATGAACCTATAAAGAAAATAAATAAAAAGATTTTAGAAGCTTCAAAAATATCACATAAGAAAGTGGAAATATCTGTCGAATTATCTTCTAAAAATGCATGGGAAAGCAGTTTAATGACATATTTGGACGATATTCCTTTTCATTTTATCGGGAAGGGGGAACAGTGCATCATTAAGACCAAGTTAGCATTAAGCCATAAAAAGGCAAAGGAAGCAAGCATAATTTTGCTTGAAGAGCCTGAAAACCATCTGTCGCATTCAAACTTAAACCAATTAATTTCAGATATCAAAGATGGGGGAGAAAATAAGCAGATACTAGTTTCCACGCACAGCAGTTTTGTTTCCAATAAACTGGGATTAGAGAATTTAATATTTTTAAATAATAAAAAGACAATCAAACTGAAGGATCTCTCAGCAGATACAGAATTGTTTTTTGAAAAGCTTGCAGGATATGACACCCTGCGACTGATACTTTGTAAAAAAGCCATATTAGTTGAAGGAGATTCAGATGAATTAGTGGTGCAGAAAGCATTTATGAATGAAAATGGAGGTCTGCTGCCGATTGAAAAAGGAATAGATGTGATTTCAGTCGGCACATCATTTCTAAGATTTCTTGAGATAGCCGAGAAGCTTGACAAAGAAGTCAGGGTTGTAACAGATAACGATGGTGACGTAGAGGCTTTGGGAGAAAAATATAAAGACTATCTCGGAGAGAATGCAAAAGAGAACATAAAAATCTGTTTTGATACGGAGGTAGATACCGGTTCACTAAAAATTGGCACCAAAGATTTCAATTATAATACACTGGAGCCAAAGTTTTTAAAAGCGAATGGACTTAATGCATTAAATAAACTTTTTGGAAAGTCCTTTACAGACGTTAATGAAATGCACAGACATATGCGAGCCAATAAAACGGATTGTGCATTAAAAATTTTTGACACCGCTCGGTCCATAAAATTTCCGGGATATATTTTAGAATCAATCAGGTAAAAAATGGAAAACAATAAACTAATAATTGCCGCGGCCGGTTCAGGAAAAACGACGTATTTGATTGAAGAAGCAATAAAGACCTCTGAAAAAAAGGTTTTAATTACAACTTATACCCAGGCAAATGAAGCGGAAATCAGAAAAAAAATTATTGAGAAACTAAATTATATTCCCGATAATATTACGGTGCAAACATGGTTTTCATTTCTTTTGCAGCATGGTGTGCGTCCCTTTCAAGGTGCTGTTTTTGAAAAACGAATCAATGGACTTATTTTAGTTAATAAAAAATCAGCAATGTATGTTGCTAAAAGTGATGTTGAAAATTATTACTTTACAAAAGATGTAAAAATTTATTCAGATAAGATATCTGAATTTGTGTGTACTTCTAACAGTATAGGCCGGCAGGCAGTTATAAAACGAATATCAAAAATATTTCCAAAGATATTTATTGATGAGGTCCAGGACCTTGCAGGTTATGATCTCGAAATTCTAAAATTGCTTTTTAGTTCTGATACCGAAGTAATTCTAGTTGGAGATCCCAGACAGGCAACATATTCGACCAACAGTTCTGCAAAACATGCAAGATATAAAAAAGCCAATATTGTAAATTACTTCTTCGAGGATAAATCCATCAAAATTGAAAGTGATCAGACCTCGCTGCAAGTTAATTACAGATGTAATGATTTAATCTGCAGTTTATCTAATAAGCTATATAGTAAACTTTCAACGGTAAAAAGCGGGAATGACAGCATAACAGGTCATGACGGGATCTTTTTTGTCAGAGAAAAAGATTTAGAAAATTACTTAAAACGTTATAGTCCCCTTCAATTGAGAGACAGCAGACGGCAGAAAGTAAATGATAAATATCCGGTTATGAATTTTGGAGAATCCAAAGGGCTTTCCTTTGATAGGGTTTTAATTTATCCCACCAAGCCATATATACAATGGTTCTTAGACAGTAACAGTGAACTGGCCGATACCAGCCGCTCTAAATTATATGTTGCCATTACGCGTGCACGATACAGTGTCGCCGTAGTTTACAACTTTAATAGCAGCACTGCCGCAGCTGATATAATTAACTATGATCTGGAAAAATAAAAAGAGCATATAAACTAGAAAGCTAAACAATCTAGTACTCAATACTAATTATAAGAATATAAAATGATTTTTAGAATCTTAGATACCTGGGGAGAATTTAATCCCGAAACAAAAAATGAGGTATGTCTTGTATGGGACAACTGGAACGACTACAGTTTCTATACTTTATTTGGAATTTTTTATGTTGATGATGCATCACAAAAACACGATATAGGCGTGTTGAAAATTGGCTTTAAAGGCCAAGAAGAACGGGACAGGGTTTATGATATTGGAGATGTCTTTGAATATGTTGGGGACAATTATTTTTCTGTTGGAAATTCAGAGGAATATTATGAGCAGCTCAATAAACTTGGTGATGAATTGCGGAATTTAATTCTAGACCGATTAAATGATATTGCTAAAAAGCCAGATGTTTTCAACATGGTAAAAGATGAGAAGGTTTTCGAAGTATCTTTTCTCAGAGATCTTCATCCTAATACTATAACAGGGCAGTTCAGAAGAATGGCCAAAGGCGGCGCCAGATTGACACCATACAGTTTTAGGTTTATAACCGAAGAAAGAGCAATGACCGAGTCTTTGGATTTTTTATTTGATGTAATACCAGAATCGATGCCTCCAACAAACATACACGTTTTAATTGGACGCAATGGTGCGGGTAAAACGACCCTGATCGATAATATGATACATTCGCTTTTGGTTCCATCAGATTTTCTTTCTATACCTGGTACATTTCATTTTAATCAAATCAACAAGTATGATCTTGAGGAGAATTCATTTGCAAACTTGATTTCAGTTTCTTTTAGTGTTTTTGATGAATTGGATATTCCTGAAAATCTAGATTTTATTAATGGTATGAAATATTCATACATTGGTCTGCGAGAAATTAATGAATTTCATTCCGGTATTGATATCAAAGATTTAGGTATTCTCTCGGAAGAATTTTTTGAGAGCATAAAAGTATGTAGATCAAGAAGACTGATCCCAAGACTTATCGAAGCGATTGAAACCTTAGAGTCAGATCCAAATTTTCAGAGGGAAGGATTCGCTGATATGATCCTGAATGAAGATTTACAGGCTAAGAAGGAGATCATAATTACAGCTTTTAGAAGACTTAGTTCTGGACATAAAATAATACTGCTAACAATTACAAAGCTAGTTGAAAAGCTGCAGGAGAAAAGTCTTGTTTTAATGGATGAGCCAGAAGCCCATCTACATCCGCCGCTTTTGTCGGCATTCATACGTGCCGTATCGGATCTGCTTATTAAAACAAATGGGGTGGCTATTATTTCTACACATTCACCCGTAATTCTGCAAGAAGTTCCAAGAAGCTGTGTATGGAAAATAAGAAGAAGCGGAAATGTGATGGTTTCTGACCGCTTAACCAGAGAATCATTTGGAGAGAATGTCGGTGTTTTGACTAATGATGTATTTGGCCTGGAAGTTACAAATTCGGGTTTTTATAAGATGATGACAGATATAGTTGAAAACAATGATTATAGTTATGAACAGGTATTAGAATTATTCGGCAATCAGCTTGGAGCTGAGGCAAAATCGATTCTAATGGCTTTAATTGCAAATAAAAAATAAGTGCGTAAAATAAATAAACCAATAATAACGGCAGCCGTTGTGTTTCCTGTCTGTGTCAGTACAGTAGGAAATGCAGCATTTAGAGCTAGACTTACTGCCTGCCAGGCATTAATAAATGCAGCTGAGGATGAATTTGATAATAAAATTACTAAAGGACAGATCCACACAATTGCAATTGAGACGTTAATTAATGGAAATGTGACAAATAAGGAATTGAAAAAATTGTATACAGGCCAAATGGTCGCCAAACCGCAAGGACGTGTGTACTACGACAAACTTATTTCATCCGCACCTAATGGGTTATGTCCCTTATGTTCTCATGGAGAAGCCACTACATTAGATCATTATCTTCCAAAAACCAAGTTTCCAAGACTTTCGGTAGTGCCTGTCAATTTAGTTCCTTCATGCAAAGACTGCAATACCGGCAAATTAGCAGATTGCCCGAGTGGTCCAAATGATGAAACCCTGCATCCTTATTATGATGACATTGAAAATGTAAAATGGCTAATTGCTGACGTAAATAGAACAACGCCACTCACATTAACATATAGGGTTTCTCCTCATTCAACATGGAGCGCTTTGCTTTCAGCGAGAGTAGCTTCACACTTAGACTGTTTTAATTTAAATATTTTATATGCATCCCAAGCAGCAAGACGATTATCAGGGATGAAGTACAATTTAGAAAGGATTTTTTCTAGTACTGAAGGCACTCCAGGTGTTAAAAGGTATCTGGAAGCGGAGGCCGTTTCAAATGAACAGGTTAACCTTAATTCATGGGAGAGTGTAATGTATAGAACCCTATCGGAAGATGATTGGTTTTGTTCTGGAGGTTTTCGTTCCATTGCAAGTTAGCAAGAATGTTTAGCAGAAAGGATCTCAAAAAGCATTGCTTTCACAAATTTCAGCAATAAATTTCAAGACTCTAAGAGATTATTTAAAACGTCAAATTGGACATTAAGGGAACACAATATTTTAGTTGACTACAATTGAAAAATTAGCTATTTTTATATATCCATTAAACATCAGACTCTATGGACATTGATTATCAAGACCGTAACATCTTTGAAACAGATTATATATTCCGAATCCAGACCTTTGAACAGTATCTCGAGAATCCGATGTCCTCTCAGGAGCATTATGCAAATTATAAAGCGGGACTGGTGCCCAATATCTTTTACGGGACTAATATGGCTGAGGTTCTGCTGCTGTTTAGAAGTGAATTTGATGCAGTAAAAGCAGGTCTTGACAGATATGAAGAGGACAATAACAATGATTTTCCGATGCTCAAATCCTATGTGAATACCGAAAGGGAGCTGCGCAGAATATTGGATGAAGACCAGCTTCGGGATTACACGACGCTGCTGGAACGGTCATTTGACAATCAAAAGCTGGATGCAAAAGCTGCGGCAGTGAGCCGCTTTTTCCTTTCAACGCCGATATTGAACAGCTATATATTCCAGATAGAGAAGATATTTGGAAAAGGCATACTTGACTGATTTATTATTTTGCAGGAGTTAGTTCATGACCTTAAATTTCCACGGACCTCTAAAACCAGAAGATTATATTTTACATCCAACCGGCTTAAAAATTTGAATAGTGAACAGCCAGCTGCGGGAAATGGTCGGTCGCCACTAAGCTGCTAATATTCCAGATGGTTTAAAATAAACCCTTCCAGTTCCTTGTCGATGAGCGGGTCACGCTCCGCAGAAGTCAGTATTTTGCTGTAAAGGACTATAAAATTGTCGGCAAGAAATTCTTCCATTGCATCGAGGCACTTTAAAAATGTAGGCTGCGAGGCGGCCCAGAGATATTTGCTGTTGTCGGCAATATCGGTCAGC
Organism: Flavobacterium nitrogenifigens; assembly: GCF_003254565.1. Classification (GTDB taxonomy): domain Bacteria; phylum Bacteroidota; class Bacteroidia; order Flavobacteriales; family Flavobacteriaceae; genus Flavobacterium; species Flavobacterium nitrogenifigens. The sequence continues at coordinate 116,589 of NZ_QJRI01000170.1, read as the reverse complement.
ACTGCCTGATACATATCCGGCAGTCCCGAGGTAAGAAAGTAGGCTGTGGTCATAATTAAATTTTTTATTTATTAAAATGCATTTTTATCTGTTTGAATTTCAAAAGACGGAAATTCAAAAAAAGATGCTCTGGGCTTTTGCCACCGCTTTTTTCATATCAATTCCTTTTTTTAGCGATCCTTTGAAAATGTCGCCTTCAGACCTCATGCGGGCGATGGAATTCTCGATGGTGAAATCTTTCATGGCCAGTCCCTTTTTAACCTCTTCCCAGTGCAGGGGCATGGATACCGTGGCTCCCGGTTTAGGACGAAGCGAATAGGGGCATGCAATGGTTGCACCCGAACGGTTCTGAAGAAAATCAAGGTACATCTTTCCGCTGCGGTTTTTAATCTGGCGTTCCAGGCTTGTGAAATCCGGAAGCTGTGAATGAACGATCGATACGATCATTTTGCCGAACATTTGCGACTGGTCGTAGCTGTATTTGCCTCCCAGCGGGATATAAATATGAATTCCCGTTGACCCAGATGTCTTCACATAGCCCGTGATTTCCAGCGCATCGAGTACATTTTTCACCTCGCAGGCAGCTCGGATGACCTGTTCGAAAGTATTCTGGTCCGGATCAAGGTCAATGACGCAGTAATCAGGATTGTCGGGATGCTGCACGCGGCTGAACCACGGGTTCATTTCAATGCAGCCGAGCGATGCCATATACAAAAGTGTCTTTTCATCGTCCCCGACAAGGAATTCCTTGCTTTCCCCGTCACTTGTGGTGTAGGGAAAAGTATCTGCCCATTCGGGAGCTTTTCCTTTGACATCTTTCTGGTAGAAACTTTTGCCGTGGATACCGCCGGGAAAGCGGTTCAGCGACAAAGGACGGTCTTTGAGATAGGGCAGGATGAATTCTGCGGCCTGATAATAATAGTTGAACATGTCACGTTTGGTGAAACCGTCCTCTGGCCAATAGATTTTGCTTAAGTTGGAAAAGGTGAGATTATGGCCTTTAATTTTCTTGGTCTGCGTTTCCTCTGACGGATTCAGCAGAGTGCCGCGCGCGGATTTCCCTGGCGCCGTAAGAGGCGAGGAGACGGACTTCTTCCCGCTGGTTTTAGCATCTTTAACGATGGATGAAGCCGAGTCTTCTTTTTCAAGTACGACATCACCTGCTTTTTTATCGGTTCGCATGCCTTCAAAAGAAGGGTGGCGGAAAACCCCGTCAGAGGTGATTTCTGCAAAGCTGACCTCGCAGACCAAAACGGGCTTGAGCCAGACTGCCTGGGCATGCGGAGGGTTGGGACGGAAACGTGACGGCTTGTTTATATCCGGCTCTGATGCGAAGGGAATTGTTTTGGTTACAAGCGGTTTGAACTGGTCCATCATTTCACGCTGCATTTTATCGGTAAATCCGGTCCCGACTTTGCCCATATAGACCAGCTGCCCATTTTGATAAACACCCAGGAGGAGCGAACTGAAAAGCTTGGAAGAAGAATCATTTTTGGTATATCCTGCAATAACGACTTCCTGTCTTTTGTTTGCCTTGATTTTAAGCCACTGTTTGTTTCGGCTGTCAGGGCTGTAGAGGGAATCTTTCCTTTTGGCCATAATGCCTTCAAGCCCCATTTTTGAGGCAGTCTCAAAGAAGTCTATCCCGCCGCTGAAAGGCTGGCTCAGGCGGATCCTGTCGTCACCATGTGGGAGTATCTGTTTTAGTATAAGCTGGCGCTTGGAGAGTTCCAGATCCATAATGTTTATTCCGTTGTACCACAGAATATCAAAAACGTAAAAAACCAGGTGTCCGTCCGCTTCGCTGCGCCAGTTCTGAAGCGCGCTGAAATCTGCTTTTCCGTCCTCCTGGATTACCAAAATTTCCCCATCCAGTACAGCATTGTTTTTCCAGTGCTGTAATGCGTTTGTGACTGGATAATATTTGTCGGTAAAAGGTTTATTGTTGCGGGAGGAAAGTGAAACCTCTCCCTTATTGATATAGGCGATCGAGCGGTATCCATCCCATTTTACTTCATAAATCCAAAGGGGATCATCGAAGGGCTCATTTACCAGTGTGGCCAGCATGGGCTTTATACCTGCGGGCATTGCAGCGGGCGTGCCGGCCTGCAGAAGTGCTTTCAGCTCCTGACTGCCATTTGAAATTTTTTTCTTTGCCATTTTCATTGTTTTGAATAATAAATAAAATGTGAAGCCAGCTGCGATATTTAACGCTGCCGTTGCATTGGAAGCAAAAGACAAAAAATCCCCGTTGCATATGTGGCATATGACGGGGATTTGTATAAAGTACAGGCTTGTGCTATTTCGAGCGCAGCAACTGCGCAACAGCATCGGCAGAATTTCCTGCCTGGTCAACTGCTCTCTGCAGTTCTTCCCTGCTGACATTGAATTTTTCTGTCCAGTAGGCTACCTCGTGATCCTCGTTCATATTAATGCGTGACCGGTCCTGCTGTCCTTTTTTGTTTAAATCGTCGCTCATGGCCATTTGATTTTAGATTAATAATTTATTACATTACCTGTCAGGTATTTGTGTTTCTGCCCGAACCTGCATCTGATGGATTACCGCTGTTTTTTTCATTGCGCTTAGGGCTGGTGCCGTCCTGGTCGCTTTCATCAATATCGCCCCAGTCCCCTGTGTTTTCATTCTGATTTTCGCCTTCATTCTCCTGCGCGCTGAGCATTTGGTGGTATGGGCACTTCTGCAGTTCTTCAGCACTGAAATTATTTCTATTTTCCATGATGTTAGTATTTTATAATTAATCATCTTAAAATTAAGCAGATAAGGTGCAATGTGCTTACAGGACTATTTTAAGATGTTATTTAATTATCATGCGCCGGAATAATAACATCACTAATAAAAAGAACGCCATTGGATTTTAAAATTAAATGGCTTAACGATTTTTTAGAAAATCTGTTTAATAATTTGTAAATTAGAGTGTTGAACAAAAAAAAAACAATCTCATGGAACAGCATACTATTGTTTTATCGGCAGCGAAAACTGTACTGCCCGAAAGTATTTCAAGTGATTTTGTTGCTGCACTTATCAACCGTGGGCTGACGCAGGTTGAATATTTTGGACGGGAAATCGACAATCACTGTGATATCATAAGCGACGATATGGAAGCGGTCAGTCGCGGTCTTACTTTTATCGACATCCATTTCGATACGGAACATCCAATTGGATATGAAGGGCTGGACGAATTGCAGGTGGAAGCGCTTGCTTTGAATATGCTTAAAGAATGCCGTGCTGAAATCCGAAAAGACGAAAAAGACATTACTATATACCTATAAGATGGCAGGGAGAAGAGGTAGGAAAATTATCTAAATGATTAAATTTTTGAGGCAGAGCTTTTATTATTTTCGGATAAAGATACAGAATAGGAGCCCGCGAATTAAAAGCGGCATTATCTGATCAGCGAGCGGAGATATTTTACGCCTTTACACAGCCACCGCTGCATCAGATATTTGTGATCGCATTCACCCACAGGATCAATATACGTTACCGAGACCTGCTCTATATAATCATCAATCAATGTTCCGGCTTCGCTATATATCTGCTCTCTTTTAGTCCTGCTGATTGTTTCAATTTCTTCCCCGCTCAGTATCACTCCATTTTGGGCAGCTGAACTGCTGATTATTTCTTTTATAAACTGATTTTCACTTTCTATGCACCGGGTTATATGATCGCCGTATTCCTGCTCGGGATCGAAAAAATCATCCGGGTCATTGTACTGGACAAATTCAGTTTTCGAGTACAGCTCTTTTTTAAACCGCTCATTGATTTCCTGATTGCTTACCCCTTTGAAATAATCTATATCGTGCTGCATATATGCTTAATTTGATTCCAATGCAATTATTTTGGCCTCATAAGGATAGGCAAATTCAGAGACAGCCACTGAATGGTCAAGCCAGGATGCTTCGTCATTTTTGTTCAGAAGGATCGGCATCCTTTTTTTATAGTTATGCACATACTGCATTACCTCGTTTGCTTCTGTAGTAAGCATGGTGTAGGTATTGAACTGCTGACCGGTCGAGGGTTCCGTCCATGTATTGTAAAGGCCAGCAAAAGTAAAGATTTCCTCGTCCTGCGAATTGATCTGGTACTTCTGTTTGGATTTTCCCTTCTCATCATGCCAGCGCCACTCGTAATAAGCAGTTGCAATTATCAGGCAGCGTTTCTCGGTGCTGTCTTTAAAGGAAGCTTTCTCATCAATAGTCTCAATCCTTGCGTTGAGCGTGTTTTTTCGAAAGTCTTTATCTTTCGCCCATGAGGGAAGAAATCCCCAAGTATAGTTTGTGGTGACAAGATCCGGCCTGATATCCAGTATCACGGGCAGGTTGGGATAGGCAAAACCATTTATAAAATCTGTCTGCAGGAAAGTTTCCTCGTTATCAATCTCGATATGAAATCTTTTTTTTACCTGGTCTATCGTTGACATCTGCTGGGTATAATAACACATAAGATATAATTTAGTTCTGTAAAATATTCGGTTGTCAATAGGCCACTTCTGAATGTTATGCTTCTGCGCCTTTTCATCAAATTTAAGAAAATATAAGTTAAAGCGCTATATTGCAGCAGGCTGTAAATGTTATAAAGTATCATGTCTTCATTTTATGTCTTGGCAGATTGATTTCATGCTCCTGAGGATAGGGCAGTCTTTCGGTCGTGCTGACATCTTCACGGATAAGCTCCTGTGTCCTGTACTGGTCTTTCGAATCCATATAGCGGGGATCGGGAATAAACGGCATTTTTGCCATTTTATGAATGGTAATGGTTGGAAAATGGTAATCAATTTCCACTATCCCAAGCAGCAGGTAACAGCCTCCGCCTTTAAATGGGTACTGCGCAAGCGAGTCAGGAAAATGAGCCGTGTCAAAATATGCCCCCTCATTATCGATCCAGGTGCCGAAATACATATTGCCTTTTTTTGTAGGGACCTGTTTGGTGGAAATCAAATAGGCGAGCATCCGAACCTGTTTTTTATGGCAGGACGGAAGGTCGCGTACTTTTACATCCCCGCGGTGTTTTGTCTGGAGCAGATCAAAGACCGTACAGGAAACAGGGAAGCTCAGAAGCTCGATTTCATCAAATGCATCTTCAAATAAAGACCTTTCAAGTGTAGGGAGGTGATATTCTTTTACCGGTTCCTGCAGCAGCATCGGTGTCCTGTTCTCCGGCTTGAAATTATTTAAAAGCAGGCTTGCAATTACCAGCAGCTGGTTTTTGGTTTTTCCGGTAAAGCGGAATGCACCGATGAAAATAAGGATTTTGATGCTTTCTATTCCCATTGGGATGCGGTTAATAAAGTCTTCCAGGGAGATAAAATCCCCGTTTCGAGTGCGTTCTGATTCTATAAACTTCGCCATTTTAGAGTCCAGGCTCATCAGGTGCATAAAACCAAGATATACATCATTTCCATAAAGGGTGGTCTCAAAAGTACTTTTGTTAACGCATGGATTATGGATTACCGCCCCTGCCATCCTTGCCTCATGCACATATATTTCCAGCCTGTAAAAACCTCCCTGATTATTGATTACCGCCACCATGAATTCTATAGGGTAGTGGACCTTTAAGTAAAGGCTCTGGTAGCTTTCAACCGCATAGGAAGCAGAGTGCGCCTTACAGAAGGAGTAACCGGCAAAGGATTCTATCTGGCGGTATATTTCCTCGCTGAGCTGGCGCGGATGTCCTTTCTTTTCACAGCAGGCAAAGAAATTCTCTTTCACTTTCTGCAGTGCAGCTTTAGATCTCCCTTTTCCTGACATAGCACGGCGGAGAATGTCGCCGTCTGCAGCGGGAAGCCCGCCGTAATGAAGGGCAATTTTAATGACATCCTCCTGATAAACCATTATGCCGTAGGTCTCCCCAAGCTGCTGCTGAAACACCGGGTGGAAGTATTCAAATTTTGACGGATGATTATGGCGGAATATGTATTCCTTCATCATACCGGATTGTGCCACGCCGGGACGAATTATAGAGGAGGCAGCAACAAGAGTTTTATAGTTGTCGCATTTTAATCTTCTGAGCAGTCCGCGCATGGCAGGGCTCTCAATGTAGAAACAGCCAATTGTTTTTCCCTGTGCCAGATAGGAATTAGCGGCAGCTTCATTTTTTGATAATGAAGTATCACGGATGTTGATACGTATCCCCCTGTTTTTTTCGATCAGTTTTACGCTCTCATCGATATGTCCGATGCCGCGCTGGCTCAAAATGTCAAATTTTTCAAAGCCGATATCTTCTGCCACATGCATATCAAAGAGCGCAATTGGAAATCCCTTTGGAGGCATTTCAAGGGGCGTGTAATTAGTGATAGGCTCCTCAGAAATCAAAATCCCGCAGGAATGCATGCTTCTCTGGTTGGGATATTTCTCAAGCATCATACCGTATTCCTGCACGAATTTTACAATTGAATTTGACTCATGGAATTTCATCGGATTTTTAGCAAGCATATCGAGTTCCTCTTTAGGAAGGCCGAATACTTTTCCGACTTCCCTGAAAATAGAACGGTATTTGAATTCGACATTGGTGCCGCAAAAGGCCACATGTTCATAAGTATAACGGTTAAAGATATATTCCAGAATAACATCGCGTTCCTTCCAGCTCCAGTCGATATCAAAATCGGGCGGGCTTTTGCGGTTTTCATTTAAAAAACGTTCAAAATATAAATCCAGTTCCAAAGGACAGATATCTGTTATGCCCAGACAGTAGGCCACAATGCTGTTGGCGCCGCTTCCCCTGCCGATATGCAGGAAACCCTGGCTGTTGCTGAAACGGATGATATCCCAGGTGATAAGAAAGTAGCCGCTGAATTCCAGCTGGCCGATTACCTTGAGTTCCTTTTCCATTCTCTCCCTTGCCCGTATGTTTTCTGCTCCGTAGCGCCATACAAGCCCCTGCCTTGCCAGAGAGGCCAGAAGGTCTATATCGCTTTTTCTGCTGTTGGTATAATATTTTTTATTTTTGGGTGTTTGGAAATCATAGCTGAAATTGCAGGCATCAATAATTTTCTGCGTGTTTTGGGTGATCTGCGGATATTCTTTATAAAATTCCATAAGCTCAAAAAGAGGCATCATCTTATCGGAAGTGCTGCAGGAATCCCCGGGTTCAAGTCGGGAGAGAATTACATTGCGGTCGATAGCACGCAGTATGCGGTGCAGATTGTATTCCTTTTTAGTGCGGAAAGTGACAGGCTGGAGGATAACCATATCTACGGTGCGCTTTCTCCACTGGGAGAGCACCAGCTTCTGCAGCTGGTCGGGACGAATACCGATGTACTCATTTTGGCGCAGCTCATCAGGTGCATTCTCCAAGGGATAGATTACGAAAACATCCGAAAAAAAAGGCGCAATTTCGGGAAGCGGTTTCTTTTCAAAATTATGTGCAGTCAAAAATCGGTTCATCTGGGCGAGCCCGGTGGCGTTTTGGGCAAGCCCGATATAGCGGAGCTGAAATTCCGAGCGGAATTCCATCCCTACAATAGGTTTGATGCCTGCATGGCCGCAATGCTTAATAAAATCATAAATACCAGTTACCGTATTAATATCGGTAAGTGCCATAGCGGTGACCCCGCAGGCTGCAGCCTGAGGCACGAGCTCGTCCAGCGGTATGGTTCCATAACGCAGGGAGTGAAAAGAGTGGCAGTTGAGATACATGGCTTCTCAGGGTTTGCGTTTTAAGATTTCATTTTTATTATTGGGTTTAAAGGATGCTCCGGCGCATCGCATTACCGAATCAAAACCGTAGCGGCTTTTCATGCGGTCCATAGCCTGGTATAGGGCAAGCATTTCTTCTGTATCCTGAAAAAGATCTATCTGATAGGTGCCCCTGACCAGTCCGCTGAAACGTATACCAATAAGGCGCAGACGCATTCGGCGCTGGTAGAGTTTATCAAAGAGTTCCTGAACCGTCTTAGTCAGAATGTGATCCGCGGAAGTATATTGCACCCGGCACTGTTTGGTTTCGGTATCAAAGTTGGCATACCTGATTTTAACCGTGACCGTTGAAGTCAGCCACTGCTCGGAACGCAGCTGAAAAGCAAGTTTTTCAACCATTCCCAAAAGCACCCTGTTCAGTTTAGGAATGTCAATGGTATCCTGGGAGAAAGTATGTTCAGTGGAAATGGATTTCCGCTCCGTGTAAGGTTCAACGGGATTGTTGTCAATGCCGTTGGCCTTTTTCCAGAGTTCAATTCCGTTTTTTCCGATCATCTGCATCAGCACATCAGCGGGCATTTCTGCAAGTGTGCGGATGGTGCGGATCCCAATCCTTGACAGTAGCTGAAAGGTCTGTTCGCCGACCATCGGGATTTTGCGGATCGAAAGCGGATTTAAAAAAGACTGCACCAGATGTTCCGGGATTTCAAGGTTCTGTTTCTGCTTTCCTTCACCTGTCCCTATTTTGGATACCGTTTTGTTTATTGAAAGTGCAAAGGTGAGGGGTAGTCCTGTTTCTTTTGTGATACGCTGCGCCAGCTCATTGGTCCATTTGTAGCTGCCGTAAAATTTGTCCATTCCGGTGATGTCGAGATAAAATTCGTCAATACTAGCCTTTTCTACTACGGGCGCTTTTTCCTGGATTATCTCAGTAATGTCGTGGGAAAGCCTGGAATACAATTCCATGTCGCCTTTCATGATTTTGGCCTGCGGGCACAATTTCATGGCCATGTGAATGGGCATGGCGGACCGCACGCCGAATTTTCTGGCCTCGTAGGAACACGAAGCCACAACCCCTCTTTCTCCACCGCCTATGATCAGCGGAATACCGTTAAGTTCAGAATTGGTGAGTCTTTCGCAGGAAACGAAAAACGTGTTCATGTCGATGTGTACAATTGCCCTTGTCATAATTTCTACCCGTTTATACAGATCAAAATTAGTAACAGATAATAACATTTTTAAAATATATAATGTTATAAATAGTAACAAAATTCTAAAATCCTTATTTTGCAGGGGATTTGAAAAGCATTTTTTTACAGCCAAAAATGTTTATTCAGAATTTACGCATCGTCAATTAAATGAGATTTTTTTTGAAAAGATTGAAGTCAGTATATGTTTATAAGGAGTGAAAATTCCGCAGTTAAATTCACTTATCCTTTTGTCATATTTATGTTAAATATAAAATTAATGACTATCTTGTAAGTAATTTACGTATATTTGTAATCTATCAATTGCTCCACGGATATAATTCGATTGTTTATCGATTTTCAAGTGCTTGTATATTTATAAAAAGCTTTTGCAGATTTTTAGATTCTAGTCTTCTGTAACTGCATAAATTTCTAAGCTATGTTACAACAAAAGAATTCTCATAAGATTATTTTTCACGCAGATGATGATGAGGACGACAGAATGCTCTTTATGGATGCGGTCACTGAGCTCAATCTGCCCATTAAAGTGCAACAATCCGAAGACGGGCAGAAGCTTTTAGACTGCCTGTACAGTCCCCAGTTAGAAATTCCAGAAATTGTATTTCTTGATATTAATATGCCCGGTAAAAGCGGTTTTGAATGTCTTGAAGAAATACGAAATGCAGAAGATCCTTTGAAACATATGAAAATAATTATGCTTTCAACAAGCAGCAATATTGAAAATGTTGAGCTCTCTTTTGAATTAGGAGCCGATTTTTACGCCGTTAAGCCCAGTACATTTCATGGACTTAAAAGTCTTCTTGCAGAAATCCTCACATTGGAGTGGAATGCCTCCTGGAATAAAAAGCAGTTTTTCCTTACTTGAAATAAAAATAAATTTAGAATTCAAAAAAAGCCGTGCATCATAATTGCAGGGCTTTTTTTTTGAGTAAAATACTTATAGCTTATGACGGTGATTCAGTTTGTGCAGGAGCTTTTTCAGCAGACTGTCCGGCGGCAGCTTCTTCTGTTTTCTGCACGGCATCCTGCTGGGCTGTTTTTTTCATAAGGATATAAAAGTCTCTCAGATGCCACCATGCCGGGCACATGTCAAGCGGCCCATTAAAGGTGCGTATTCCTGTGTAACAGCTTTTTAGGAAAAGCTGCGAGTCTGTAATTTTGGCCCATGGCTTCCAATCAACCTCCAAAGGCGGGGGACTGCTTTCAAAGTATCGTTTAATTTCTTCCGGATTCATAAGGCAAAATTAATTTAAAATCATTTTTTGAGCAAAGTTTCAGCAATAGAAGAACATGATACTTTAAAAAATTGCTTTGCTGCTAAAAAGTAATTTTTGAATTAATTGATGTAAATTTATATGGACTATAAAATCTCTTAACATTTAAAATTTTTATGAATTATGTACGACCTTAACCGATTCATTGAAGCCCAGAATAAAACGTATGATGATGCGCTTAAAGAAATCCAGAATGGTAAGAAACAGTCACATTGGATGTGGTTTATATTTCCGCAGATAAAAGGGCTGGGTTTTACGGATTACAATATATTTTATGGTATTGAGAACCTTCATGAAGCACAGCAGTATTACGATCATCCCGTGCTGGGAAAAAGGCTTATTGAGATTACAAATGCACTGCTAGAGATCGATAACAAAAGCGCACTTGCAATTATGGGAAGACCGGACGAAAGAAAACTGAGATCCTGTATGACTTTATTCAGCCTTCTGCCCAATGCATCTCCCTGTTTTTTACATGTGCTTAAGAAATACTATGATGGAGAAAGGGATGATAGAACTATTGAAATCCTTGGACTTCAATAAAAAAAAACTTCTTCCGACAGTCCAGATATTTAAAAAGGAAATCAAAATACTACGTGTAAGCTGTTTAATTTTTCTTCTTAATAATGAGATGTTTCAGATGGCGGCTCTCGGAAATACGGTTCATTTCAGATTCAGAAAGTTCATGGATTTCCTCTCGGATCTGGGTATAATTCCTGTTCACCTGTGCATTGTCCAGATTACGGATTGGTTCAATTTCCTTGTAGTTGTCCATTTCCTGCCTAAGAGCATTATGGTCGTTTAAAACCTCGCAGTGGAATGTCTTAAGCTCAATTTTACAGTCCGGATTATCGGCGGTCATACCTACAAATTCACCTGAACTTAATGATGCTATTTTTGAGGCCGGGACTGCGGATTCCAATTGTCTGGAACGGCTTATCGAAGTCTCGGAACTATTGATGGAAAGACTTTCACGTTCCTGCATTATTTTTCCAAAACGCTCGGAGAGCTGTTTTGCGGTATCTCCTGTCACCTGTCCTGATATAATATTTCCGGTGATATTCATGATCACATCTGCCTGTTCACGGCCGTAATCTTTTTTAAGCTGGCTCAGGTCCTGTATGCCCAGGGTCGTGCTTACTTTATTGCTTCGTGCGGTGGCAATAAGGCTGTCGATATTGTTTAGATAGACGGTGGGAAACTCATCAAAAATAAGACTGCTTTTTAGTTTGTCTTTTCTATTGGCAAGCTTTACAAGCCTGCTGATATAGAGTGAAAGTACCGCTCCGTACGTCTGTATTTTCTGCGGATTATTTCCCATGCACACAATTTTTGGAGCATCAGGATTGTTAATGTCCAGGGTAAAATCATTTCCGGAAAGCACATAATAGAGCTGGGGAGAAGAAAGTCTTGCCATTGAAATTTTTGCTGATGCAATCTGGCCCTCCAGCTGCTCGGAGGCATTATTTAAAAACGCACTGACAAATGGATTGATCAGCACCTCAATCTCCTTTTCCGAGCGCAGCAGTGTGAATAGAATCTTATAATTGAGCTGCATAAGTTCGATGACATGCGGCAGGGTACAGAACTCTCCATCGTTGAATTTTCTGAGATACCAGATCACCGCCGTCAGGAAATTTATTGGTGACTCCACAAAGAAATCACCCTGTTTTCTAATCCATTCACGGTTTAATCCAAGCAAGATGGTACGGGCTGATTCTGCTGCATCGGTTATGTCGGTCATAGAGGAAGGGTCTAGGGGATTGCACCTATGGGTGCGGGAGAGGTCATCAAAATTAATGACATAAAACTCTGGTACAACCTTGTATAAATGTCTGTGCTTTAGATAAGCATTATATACAATTCTGGTCAGGTCATCAAACTTAAAATCATAGACAAACATGCTGAATCCTTTTGCTATATGCTGGGTAATAATATGACGGATCACGAAATATGATTTTCCGGATCCAGGCGAACCGCAGACCAGGACGCCCCTGAAAGGGTTTATGATGTTGATCCAGCTTTTTCGAATCTTGTCACGAAGGTAATACTGCGCCGGAAGATTAATAGAATATTCATTTTCAAGGAGTCTTTCTTCCTGCGGAAAGGTTTCATTTTCTTTATTGAATATGTCACGGCTGTTCAGGCTTCTGCTGACAATCCTTGTCAGTAAGGTACCAGCTGTAATTATTAAAAGCAGACCAGAGCTGGTTGTTAAAACATAAATCAGAAAAACGATTTCTACATTGCAGCCAGTCTGGAAAATAAACCAGCCTGCAAAATAAAAAAACAGTCCGGCAAGCAGAAAAAGCACCGCTTTTTTTAATTTTAATTTTTCATTTTTCCTTCCTTTTGCACCGAGAAGTGAAATCAAAACAAAGAGCAGCGCCAGCAGTTTTGATTTGTGGAAATAACTAAATAAACCTGCCCTGGAGATATTCGCAAGAATCCTGTCGCTGAATTGCGAGACCAGACCGAGCTGTTTGAAAACAAAGTAGCCGTAGTAATAAAAATGGATTGCCAGAAGCATGATGCTAATCAGGCGGGTCATATCTAAAATTTTTCTCAGTGCCTGTTCATTTTCCCCTGTGTTCATAACTGTAAAATTTAAATGATTAATTATTGGAGAGTCCTTTTCTTTTTCTGTTTTTCCTTTTTCTCTTGAATTCTTTTGGAATATGTCCAGAGTAAAATTCCTTTTCGAACAGGGTGTGTATAACCTCATTCAGGCCGGCTGTCGGAATTTTTTTCATCTCCAGAATTTCCTTTATATCCAATAGTGCCTTCAGCTGTGGAGAGGAAGCCTTATTTTTTATTTCACTATCGGGATCGCTGCATTTTTTTGAGATGGCAGCGGCAGAAAATTCCTTTCCTAGCTCACTTCCGTTACAGATCTGTTTGGTAACATGATCAACATAGGTCAGCCCAAACAAGCTGCCGTCTGAAGAGATCCTTTTTACCATGGAAATCCCAATCTTGTCAAGCTCTTCTGAAAGCTGCGGCAGGGAAGGGCGATCATGCTCAAATATATTCCTTATGGAATTTTTTATCCGGAGCCCCGGACGCTGATTTTTAAGTCTGTTCTGCTCAAATTTTATCTCCAGAAATTTAAGCGTAGGGCTGCTGTAGAAATCACTTGCTTTAATGGGAACTCCGGTATGATTTCCTTCCTTGTCCAGTATGCGGTAGACCAGCCCTCCAGCTTTGAATGTTCTTGAATTTTCAGAGCCCCTGTCGGCGCAGACATTATAAAGATTCAGAACGGCATTGAGCTGGGGAAGACTTCTATACTGATAGTTGCTTAGTACAAAATCAAGCACCTTCGAGACCGCCTTTTTTGACTGTATTTTTCCATAGTGTACAGCAGTTGTTTCAATTGGTTTTATTCCATAACTGATTTCCTTAATCCTTCCCTGTGCTTTTACCAGGTTAAAATCATTTTCTATTTTGATACGCACTGCCTGAGACTGGTTGCGTCCGATATTTTGCATGTCAATCCTTTTTCCGTCCGGTTTCACCTTTACCGAAATGATATGAATGTGGGGATGCGCCGCATCAAAGTGCTGGTAGACTAAATAAGGCTGCTGGCCAAAACCGATTCCAGACATATAACTTCGGGCAATATCAATCAGTTTTTCAGCATCCAGGTCAGTTTCAGACGGATGAAAATTAAGTGAAATATGCACGCTTCCCCTCTTGACGTTTTCGTTTAATTCAAGCTGTGAGAGCAGATGGTTTATTTTAAATGAGACGTTCATTTTGTCATGATCGGCAGGATAGTTTTCAGCTCCGATACACAGGGCACCATTCTGTGAAACTTTGTTTTCATTGTAATGAAAAATGCGACGGATCGATGTTCCCGTTTTAATTACAGCGACCATTTGGCAACGAGTTTCAGCATACTATTTTTTATGTTTTCCATAGCTTCAAACAGTTTTTCTCTGTCATGCTGAGAGGATAAAATCCAGTTTTTAAATTCAGAAATCTGCCCAAGGGAATGCAGTTTTTTTACTGCCTGGTTGTAATTATTTCCAATGGCATTGAGCTCAGTTCTAAGCCTGCTGATTTCTAATAACAGTTCATCAACGGATGTATTTCTGTATTTTAAAACGATAGGTTTTCCAAGCATGTTCTTACGGGCATAATCGCTCAGTTTTGGACACAGCGATTTTTCAAATCCGATTTTTAAAATTTTCATTTCGTCTGGCGTCAAGCGCAGGTGGATCCATTTGGTACGTCCAGTGTTTTTCTCTTTCATTTTGCATCATTTTCATTTTTAACCCATTTCAAAACTTTAAAAAGTCACTGCCAGCGAGTTCCGAGCGGAATGGCAGCCGGATTTCGGATGTGATACAACCGGACATCTGGCAGATTGCAGCAGGCAAGGCAATCTTGAAGCTCTTTCATCAAAAAAGCTAATTTTTAAAGTCCTGACGAAGATACGACGGGCGTTTGGATTGATCCTATCCCTATCAAATTTTGAGTAGGGTGTTTAAGGAGTCAAAAACTAACTTTACAGTTTTAAATTATTAATTAAAGACGTTGAAATTATGATGACAAAAAATGATGCGGCAAAGGTTTATGATACTGTTTTAAGTATCCCTTCCATGAATGAACCGGTGAGAATGGATTTGAAGATTTCAAGAAAAAATGTACTGCTTTTAAGCAATTTGATCCACCATGGATTATCGACTGAAAAAGACAACTCGATTCTAGCAGAGAGTATTTCTGCGGAAGATTTAAATGAACTGAAGAACATTGCCCAGGAGTGTCTGGTGAAAGCCAATCTTGTGGAACTGAACTTAAAGCTTCTGTCACTGTCTGAGGATGTAAAAGAATAGGATAGCTATCAGGAAATTGAAAGGTGCGTACTGAAACTACTAGTCAGTATGCATCTTTTTTTAATTTTTCAGTAAATTGAACTGGCATGTTTTAGACATATTTTCGCACGTTTTTGAAACCTGTTTTTCGAGTTATTGGATATAGCTTTGTAAAAGATTTCACGTTGTTTCGGTCTTGTAACGGAATATTAATTTAGGTATGAAAATATGAAAGTCCAGTTTAATTTTAGGAGTGCGGTTATCGAAATTATCTCTATGTTATATGTCCTGCTTTTTGTCTATGCGGCAACGAGCAAATTATTGGATTTTCAGCATTTCAAAATTGAGCTTGGGCAGTCCCCACTACTGAGTGCATTTGCAGAATGGGTGGCGGTTCTGGTTCCTGCTGCTGAATATATTACATGCCTGCTTCTCATTATTCCAAGATTTAGGCTGAGGGGATTATTCTTATCTTATGGGTTAATGGTAATGTTTACAGTCTACATTTTTATTATTCTGCATTATACCTCATTTGTGCCTTGTTCCTGCGGAGGAGTGCTGGAGAAGCTGGACTGGCAATCACACATGATTTTTAATCTTGTCTTTGTATGCCTCGCAATACTGGCAATACTTCTTCACAAAGACAAAAATTTAGTAAATATTCAATCACTGAAAAGAAGGAGGTTAGTAAAGCTGTTTTCTGTTATTACCATAAGCAGTATTAGTATTGTGGCAGTATTATTTTTGCTTTCTGAAAATATCGTTCATTATCATAATAAATTGACCAGACGTTTTCCGCAGGCACCAATTCTTGAGGTTATATCTAAAGATTTAAAGCTGAATTCGTTTTATTTTGCAGGTGTTTATAACAAAAATGTCTACCTAGGCAATACAACATCGCCATTAGTACTGACAATTTTGAATTCAGAACTGTTGCAGACTAAGAAAACGATGATTGATCTGGATCATAAAGAACTTCCTTTTAGAGGAGTTTCAATTATGGTTGAGCCGCCATATTTTTTTGTGGCTGACGGAACAGTTCCGTGTGTTTTCAGGGGTAAGATTGAAAATTGGAAAGCCAAATTGATCCATCAGAAAGGAGAATATTTCACAACGGCGAGAGCCATAGATTCCAACGCAATTGCAGTGGTGGCCGCAAACAGAATCAATGGAGATAATGTGCTTGGCGTTATCCAGCTCCACAAGAATGGAAATACTATTCTAAACCCCGCAATATTGCAAAAACAGGCAGACGGTGTTTTTGATACCGATGGCATTTTAGTGTATAATAAAGAACTGGAAAGAATCATTTACCTGTATGCCTATCGCAATCAATTTACGATTGCTGACAACCATTTGAATATCGTCTGGAAAGGAAATACAATTGATACGATCACAAAAGCAAAACTGCATATTGAAAATGACAAAAGCCATAACCAGAGGCAGTTTTCGAAACCGCCATTATTTGTCAATAATAATTGCGCTTCATATAACAATTTACTATTTGTTCATTCGGCAATACCCGGCCGCTTTGAAGACGATAGAATGTGGAAAAATTCAAGTATCATAGATGTTTATGATCTCAAGAAAAAAAGTTATGCATTGAGTTTCACTATCAGCAATCTTAGAGGAAAAAAAATGCGTTATATGAAGGTCATAAATGATAAAATGTACGTGCTGATCGGGTCGCATATTATCCTTTATAAACTGCAGCCAAAAATCACATCACATTACGCAGATCAAAATGCAAAAAAATCTATTGGCCAAATAGCAGGGGACTGATCGAAAACCTGTAAAAAAGAGTAGATCATTAACCATATAAATTATATTATTATGAAATCTAATGTTTTAAAAACCATTTTACCGCTAGCAGTTGTTGCGGTTGGTTTGACTAGTGCGGCAAGCACTTCGTCTCTAAGCTCAAAATCCGTGGCTCAGCAGGGCTACCAGCACATTGCAAATCCAGACAGCTGTAACGCTGTTCAGCAGTGTGATGAAGGAGGAAACTTTAATTGTAAAATTGGAGCATCCAGCGGTTCTGGCGCCCAGCTTTATGATTCAAATTGTGTAACTCCTCTGAAGAGAAGCACTAATAATTAAATTTTAAAAGAATGCCGGCCTGTATTTTTGGGGTGCCGGCATTTCTATACATTGATTTTATCTTTTGAAATCAGCGTTCATCCAGTCTTGATGTTTGCCATTTTTCAGGTAACGGTTAAACCATTGCAAGATTCGAACATTGAGATCTTCTGCGTTTTCTTCTGTTCCCATTTCATGGCCTTCATTCGGATATACCAGAAGAGTGTGCTCCTTTTCAAGACGGCGCATCGCCAGATAAAATTCCATGCTCTGGAGAGAATGGATATGCCTGTCATTTTCGCCTACCCATCCCAATAGAGGAGTTTCTACATTCGGAGCCAAAAGTACGGGAGAATTTTTCAGATAGCTATGCATATCTTCAAATAGCGATTTTCCAATGCGCAACTGATTCTCTTCTGCACGATAAAAATCAGGCTGTCGTCTGGATCCGCTCACATAGAGATAGCTGCTAACTAGATCCGTCCAAGCAGACCCGGCAACTGCGGTCGCAAAGCGGCTGGTCTGCGTTATGATCAGATCGGTCTCATAGCCTCCGAACGAATGCCCAATCAATCCGACCCGGCTGGAATCCACATCGCCTTTTTTAATGACTTCATCAACTGCACTAAGCACGCTTTTGGTAACCGATTCCGCCAAATTGCCGTAATCATAAACCATGTCGGGATACAGAACAAAATAGCCGTTATTGATCACATTTGTGACGTTAAATCCGTCTTCAGTCAGCAGGGAAGGATTTACATACTCATTCATATAGGAAAATTGGCGCTCATAGATATGAACCACCATTGGATATTTTAATCCGGCTTTAAAATCTGGAGGATAGCACAAAAATCCTTTTGCCTTTACGCCGTTTACCTGAAATTCAATAGGCTCGTTTCTGCCCCAATAAAAGTTTTTCTGGTGGGGATTGCTCTGGATAATCTCAGTTGATTTATGGTTAAATACCATAAGTCTTGGCGATAATTCAAAGCTTTGATCCGTGTAGAGGTAAATATCCTTGTTGTCCGCTTTTTTGATCTCATCAATTTTCTTATTTTCCCACACCAAATCCTTCATTCCATTTTTTAGGTTCCAGTAGCTAAGTCCGCTCTGACCAGTTTCACGGTTTGAAGTCTGGAGAAGAAAGCCTTTGTTGAGATCTAGAAAATGTTTCTTGGATTCTGTCAGGCTAAAATACGGGTCAGAATTAAAAACTTTAATCCGATAGGATTTTTGCATTTCCCTTCCCTTAGTCAGTCGTTTTTTTACAGTTCCATCAAGTGATATGCTCCACAAATCATACTTGTCGTAAAGTATAATTTCATTATTTTTTGTCCATCCTCCAATTCCGTAGGAGGGAGCTTCAATTGGCATATTATAATCCTCGTGAAAAAATGACTCCGACAGGCCTTCCGTTATAATTGTGTGCGAATCTTTTGAAACATTATAGACCCAGCATTGCTTGGATTTTGTATAAAACAGGAAGTTGCCATCAGGTGAACCCAGTGGAAGAAAATCTCCAGTTCGATGGGCTATCACAAGTTTTCTTTTGCCAGTATCTAAATCCTGCACATATAAATCAAATGGCTGTGATTGATTGGTATTAGGCTCATAGGCAGCAGGGTCATATATGAAAGCGTGCTTGTAGTCAGCGCTTAAAAATCCGAGCGGATATTCCCTGTCTGTTATTTGCTGCACTTTATTCCCCTCTACAGACCAGATTGCCATTTTGCTGTTTAACCTGTAGTCGCCTTTGTATTTTCTGAAATCAAACAAGAGCCTGTCTTTGGAGTTCCAAATCTGTACTGCAGCGGGATCAATTGCATCGGATGCGGTCGGTTTTTCCTTTAGCCAAAAAAATACGCTTTTGCCGTCAGTTGAGAGGATCATTTTCTGGTATTTCGGATTGGAGACCTTCATGCCATTTGGATATCCAGCTGTGGTCTTTGGATCCATAGTACTGAGTCTGTTTTTGGATATATTGAAACTATGTAGTCTGGAATCTGAAATTTTATCTTCATTAAAAGCAATCGTATTGTTTTTCCATACCAGACCAAGAAGCGGCACTTCATAATCTTCTATAACTTTTGTGACTTCAATTGTATTTTTAAACTGTATTATTTCAACTCCGTATGCATTATCTTTTTCAAAACAATATGCAATGCCGTTTTTTTCCGGATCGAAAATATAATTGTTTATATCTGGAATTTCACGGATGATCATCCCTTGACCATTTCTAATTTCCAATTTGAACTTTTTCCCGCTCTGCAGGGTAAAAATTGCCAGAAACTTATGATCTGCTGAAAAATTAAAATCGGTATTGCAGGGTGCAGAAAAGGTCTTTCCAGATTTAAGATTCTGCACAATAAGGGAATCTTTTACAATGCAGGCAAAATCCGATTCCCCGTTGAATTTTCCATCTTTGGCACCAGGGAAACTATATTTTTTACGCGAACTGTTATGCTGGACAAAAAGCGTATCGGCATTTGAATTCCTATTATAGTAATTTAAAGCGTAGCTGGACCAGTTACCATTACCGGATAACTGCCCGGGACTTAGGGTGCTCCACAAATCATAATCCTTTACGGTCATGATTTTTTTCTGTTTAGCCTGTCCCCATAACTGGGGACAGGTTACTAAAACAAAAACAAAAATGACTGCTCTAAAAAAATGGCCAGTCGGTACCTTAATAGCCTTCATTTTGAGGAGATAGATTTGGGTTCAACGTTAATTCGCTTTGCGGTAAAGGCAATAATCTATTGGTAGTCTTCCATTGCGGCTTCAAAGGCGAAATTTCTTGATCTAGTCTTCCCAGCCTTTTAAGATCAAAAAAACGGTGTCCGAATTCAGTAAAAAATTCTAGACGGCGTTCTGTTAGCACAGCATCAATAATTTCAGCGGGCTCAATTGCAGCCGTATCACCCAGACCTGCCAGATTTCTGGTTTTATTCAGATCCTCTTTTGCGCCTATCAAATCACCGGCACGGGCACGTGCTTCAGCCCTGATCAGATTCAGTTCCGCCATTCTGAAAACAATCGGATATTCCAATGAGGTGGCAGTATTAGATTTTTCCTGGTATTTGTATGGATGGTACCAAGTTAATGTTCCGTTGCTTACGGCTTTCAGCCATTTGGTTTTTCGTAGATCGCCGCTGCTGAAGGCATTAACTAGATTCTCTGTAAGAGCCATTGATGGAGGTGGGCCCTGAATAAAAATAAAAACATTGCCCTGATATGTGTTAGCGCCTTCGACATTGGATATCAGCTGCCATATCGTAGCTTTGCTTTCTTTCTTAAACTCCAAATCCAAAGATGTTGGCCACACATACAAATCCGACTGATTGAGTACTGTTGAGGCCATATTTGAAGCTTCTTCCCATTTTTCTGAATACAGATAGACCCTTGCCAGCAGCGTCTGGGCTGTCGCTTTATTGGGACGAACCCTATAGCTTCCATTATATTCTTTCTGCAATAGAGTAATTGACTGCTCTAAATCCTTCTCAATTAGTTCATATACTGCCATTTCGGTCATCCTAGCAGCATTGCTGTTAATTTTATAGTCAGTTGATGTGATATACGGAACAGGGCCATATAGATTCAGGAGGTAAAAGTGAAGCAATGCCCGCACAAACAGGGCTTCCCCTTTTAGCTGCTGTTTAAAATCGGCGGGCAAAGCTTTAGACCTTTCAAGCCCTTCAATTACTGCATTGGCCGAGTAGATTTGAGTATAGCTGCTGTTCCATGTTACAGCAATCTGAGGGTCTGTGGCCACAAGGCTGTTGTTGTAATAATTTGCAAGTCCTGTTCCTGACGCTCCGTAGAATTGAAGCTCGTCAGCATAAAGGCCGAGCTGGCTGGATATGCCTGATGTATAGCCAGTCAGTATGCCGCTTTCCCTTATTTTAGAATAGACGTCGAGCATGGCGGCATTAGCGGTTGACTTTTCTTCAAATACGGTTCCGGAGGTCAGCTGGGATGAAGGAAGATCTACGTCTGTAAAATTTGAACATCCGTAAAGGAGCCATAGCATAACAAAATGCATACGATAAATGTATATTTTAATATTATCGTTTCTCATGATAAAGAGGAATTAAAAAGTTAGTTGTATTGTGGTTGTGAATACTCTTAAAGGAGGCAGATATCCCGTATATTTAAATTCAGGATCAATTCCTTTGTATTTAGTTATGGTGAAGACATTCTGCCCCTGAAGTCCGATTTTACAATTGAATTTTTTAGTGAGGCTTTGCGGCAGCTGGTAGGTAAGTGAAATATTCTTTAAGCGGATGTATGAGGCATCGCTTATGGCAGCGTCACTTGAAGAAAACTGGTAATAGGCAAATGTACGGCTTGCATCATTATCGCTAAATGCCTGATAAGGGCCAGTATCGCCTGGATTTTGCCAGCGGGACAGGACGGCTGATGGCTGATTTGCCATTGTACCGGGCATAGGGGAATACGAATTTGGATTGTAATTTTCCTGTTTGGCAAACTGAAACAGAAAATTGAGCTCTATATTTTTATATCTAAGCTGGTTCTGCAGGCCTCCGTAATATTTAGGGCTAAGGTCCTTAATGGTCTTTTGGTCATCTCCAAAATTTACAGATCCGTCTCCATCCACGTCCAAAAATTGGTACGTTCCTGTTGCAGGATCAAGTCCGGTGTAGTGGAATACTTTTGTGATATTTAACGAATGTCCAATTACATACTGGTTTTTAAACGTTGACTCGTCCAATCCTGGAAAAGAAATAAGTCTGTTTTTGTTGCTCGTTATATTAAAGCTGGTGATCCAGCTAAATTCGCCGTTTTTAATGTTTATGGTTCTTAATGTAAGCTCCAGACCTCTATTCTGCACTACTGCATCAAGATTGGCCTGCATCGTGGAGAATCCTGTTGTTCCCGGCAACGGAATTCCGACAAGCTGGTTGGAGGAACGGTTCTGGAACCAGGCAACGGTTAAAAATATCCGATCATTAAAAAAGCCTGTTTCAAGCGCAACTTCTAATTTTTTGTTTGTTTCCCATCCAAAATCAGGATTAAAAAGCCTGCTGGGCTGCAGTCCTGAAACACCCTGATATTTGGCAGCAGCCACGCTGTAGGTGTCCAAGTACTGATAATCTCCAATCTGATCGTTTCCCGTAGTTCCGTAACTGGCGCGAAGTTTGCCGAAACTTAGAACAGGCAGAAAGTCCTTAATGAGATTTTCTTGGCTGAACACCCATGCGGCACCGACGGCACCGAAGTTTGCAAATTGATTGCCGGGACCAAAACGGCTCGAGCCATCACGGCGGCCAGTCACGTTAAGAAGATACCTGCTTTCCCAGTTAAAATTCAGCCTTGCATAAAAAGCCTCATACTTATACAGATTTTCATCACTGCTTAAAACTAGATTTCGGGATGCTGATGCAGGATTTTCCATCAGGCTGTTATTAGCAAATCCAATTGCATAATTTACCTGTCTGTTACCTTTCTGCTGCTGGAAAGTGGTTCCCGCCAATGCGTCAAGAGACAGCTTGCCGAATTTATGGTTCCAGTTTAGCTGCGGCTCGATAATCCATGAATTCCTTCCCAAGCTGTTTGTAAAGACAATCGAGCTTTCGCTGCCTGCTCCGTATGCGGGATTTAAAGCGGTGGAAGGGCGCAGATTCAATTGCTTCTGGGTAAGGAAGGTATATCCGAAACTTCCCTTTGCTGTAAATCCGGCTCCAAGATCGTAGGTCACAAGTGCATTTGCCACCAAATCGTTAGTCTGGCCTTTAATTTTCCCCTCAAGCGCAGCCACAGGATTGTCAAAGGTGTTGTCCTCCCAATTTAAGTTGCCCGATCCGTCATACAGTTCAGGGGCGTTGGGAGCAAGTAGTAGCGCTGTGGAGGTGATGTCTATGGCCGGCAGGCTGTTTAACTGCGAGGTATAGATTGCCGAAAAGCTGATTTTGAATCTGCTGTCCTGAGATTCATGGTTCAGACTCAAATGCCCTCCCGCTTTCACATAATCAAAGCTTCCCAGAAATACGGTAGTTTCCCTGCTGTAGTTTCCGCTTAGAAGAAAATTGGTGCGCTCGTTACCGCCCGTAAGAGAGGACTGCAGATTGCTGTATGTCGCAACCCCTCCGATGAGTTCCTTCTGCCAGTCTGTATTTCGGTTCTGATCCCATGTGCCGTTGACATCATAGGCATAATCTGGATATTCGGTATAGCCGTCGTTGGCGAATGCTTCCCTTCTCATGGCTAAATAATCGGGCGTCTTGAGAACGTCCATGAAATGGGCCACCTGGCCGAAGCCATACGAATATGTTGTGGAGAAAGATGTTTTGCCCTGTTTGCCTTTTTTTGTTGAAATCAGGACCACTCCGTTTGCGCCCCGAGACCCGTATATTGCTGTGGCATCGGCATCTTTAAGGACTTCAATTGCTATTATATCGCCTGGGTTGATGCTGTTCAGAGGGCTGTTTTCGGCCGGCATATTGCCGGATGTCATATTGCTTCCGATACTCTGGGAAGAATAGGGGACTCCGTCAATAATATACAGCGGGCTGTTTCCGTTGAAACGCAAACTGTTCTGCCCGCGGATCTGAATTTCGAATCCGCTTCCTGGCAGACCTGTATTTTGGGTTATTTCAACTCCCGCCATTCTTCCCTGCATTGCAGCGAGCACATTAGTGACGGGCTGGGTCTCAATATCTTTGGAAGTTATACGGGCAATGCTTCCGGTTCGTTCACTTTCCTTAACAGAGTAGTACCCAGCATTTATTTTAACTTCTCGAAGAGTTGTAGTATCGTACTGTAGTGTAATGTCGATTTTCGAACGGCCGGAAACCGGAACTTTTAAGGTTTTAAATCCGATGAATGATACAATAAGAGTATCGGAAGGCGTAACATTTATTAAGTACTGTCCCGTGTAATCTGTTACAGCTGTAGCGGATGCGCGACCTTTTACGACGATAGTGACTCCAGGCAGTGGAGCGGTGCCATCGGTAATAGTACCATGTAACTGATGCTGTTGGAAAATTGAAGAAAAATAATGGGAAGAATTTCCGGCAAACGACGATGAAAAAGAGAGTAAAACTGCCGAAAAAAATAGGCAATAAAGCACCTTTCCATCCTTGTAAAATGAAAAATAATTCATAATATTGGGATTGGTTAGTTAAATAGGAATTTGATTAGCTAAGGTCCTCTGCTCTAGTTTGGTCGCTGCAGTAGAGGGCCATTTTTTATGACTTAAGCATACAGTTTAATAATCATAATAAAAGTTCTTTTTACATTAATAAACGAGTTTAAAATTTAACTTCTCTTATAATGCGAAATCATTTTGATTTAAAGTACTGCTAAGAATTTAAGCTATGAATAGTCTAATAAAAAAGGCGTGGAACTCAGCTTATTGACTTGAGGTACTGGAAATACCGAGGAACAATAAGTGAGCCCACGCCAAAGGCGTGAGCATCTTACTTATCATCTCGTTCCATCTAAATTTCCAGTTTTCAAGTCGAGATTCTAAGCGAATGCTTCAAATATTTTATGTGAAGAATCGCAAATATATAAATTCAGAAACAAATATAATAAAAAAAAATAACAACTACACATATATGTGTAGGATTAATATTTTTTTATCCATGAAATTTAGCATGTGGAAGAAAAAGAATTACATAAAGTACAAATTAAGCTTGGAGCTACTATAAGGAAAATTAGAGAGGGAAAAGATGAATTTTCTCAATCGAAATTAGCATTCGAAATTGGTATGTCAGTAAATCAGGTAGCCAGAATTGAAAGAGGTGAAACAAATCCCACGGTAAAAACTCTAACTTTAATTGCAAAAGCCTTAAAAGTTAGTATAAAAGATTTCTTTTAAGAATATAAAGATGCTATGGCATCTTTTTTTTTTTATACTCAATAAATATTAAAAAGCAGGTATATATACGGTAGCCTTTTTATTTGCAAAAGAATTATGTTGCAGCTACTACTTAAGCAAATATGGAAAACCGTAAACTAATACGAAAATGTTTTTTTATGTTTGATATTGAAACTTAGATATGGTATAAAGACATCCAAAGTAATACTTATTTAAGCATTTTACCGCTTAAATAATTAAGTTGCCTGCAAGCTTAAACATACGCACTCAAGAGAAAATACCAAAAAATAATGAGATTAATTATAGCAAGAATCCAAAATTACAGAAGTATCCTAGACACAGGAGTTTCTATTCGCTAGGCTCGGGAGGCAAATCCGAAAATAGTTAATAATTTATTATGAAACCCAATATGGTACAAGAACTTTATGTGTAATCTTACACCAAGCAAATGAATGAAATTGCAGAAAAATATATAAAAAGTCTTCCAAAAATCAGGAACTTCACCTGCACGCTTTTTAAAAATCGAGATTCTTACAAGCAACATGGCACCGGTGTTTTTGTAAAAATTGGAACGAAATATTTCCTGTTCTCTGCAGCTCATGTTTTTGATGATTTTGAAAAATTATTCATACCAATCGAAGAAGGTAAAACATTGATAAAACCTGGCGGAAGAATTATTAAAAGTAACCCAAAAAAAGATCGAAAGTCTGATGAATTAGATGTAGCAATTTTAATTTTGGACAATCAATCTGTAAAAGATTTAAGTATAGATTATTCCTTTCTTGATAGTTCAAATCTGGAGATTAATCATTCTTCAGTTGATTTTATGAGTTATATAGTTTTTGGATATCCAAGCAACTGGTCAAAAAAATCACATTCAAGAAATTCTTTTCACTCAATTCCGTTTATTGGTATCACAAAATGTGTGAATACTAACGAGTATAAGAAATTAAAAAGAAATGATTATTTAAATCTAATTGTAGAATATGACCGACAAAATACTCCCAATTTGAAATCTAAATCAATTAGCTATGGACCTGATTTATTTGGAATTAGCGGATGTGGTCTTTGGTATATAAATTATTTTGATTTAGAAAGCGAGCCAAAATTAATTGGAATTATGAACGAGTGGTCAATATCAAATAGAAACAGATTAATCGCAACAAGGATAGATGCATACACAGAAATACTTCGCAAACAAGGAATAATTGATTTTCAAGAGACAGCACTATTCGGTTTTAAATAAAACTATAGATAACTGATAGCAAAAATGTTACTATATTTAAATACTTACAAAAAATCAGAATCCTTCACTCCAGCCCCGATTGTAGCAGAAATCCTTTTCTGCCGGTCCCGAGGCTTCGGGAGGCAAAAAGATTGGAGCGCAAAGCGGGAGAGGCTGCCGGTAATCAAAAAAAAAAATGATGGGTTTTAAGACCCACCATTCCACCTTTTACAGCCAGTAAGATACTGTATGTAATTCTTATTTTTTTGATTCCTCAATAGATACTTTTCTAAACTCTTTTAAAAGTTTCTCAATTTCTAAGGAAGATTTACGAGCTCTAGCTCCAGCAGCTTTTACTCCTTTTTCTGATAAAGATTGAGATTCCGTTTTAAATGTTTCGATTTCTGCGTTGATTTTTGCAATAAGATCATTCATGATAACTTGTATTTTTTTAATTACGCGGGCAAATATATATTTTTAAAATTTAAAATTACTTCAGTTTTATACGTTACGGACTTTCTGTTTTAAGCTGTTCAATGAAATAAGCTGTCGGCATTCCCGTTTTGGCTTTAAATAAATGAGCAAAGAGCTGTTTGCTGCCGAAACCAGCTTCTGTTGCCAATGCTAAATTATTATATTTTCTTGCTTTTTTGTCATTGTGCAGCAGATCTATAATGTGTTCAATTTTTAGATCATTTATATAATCTTTGAATGCTTTTCCGCTGTAATGACGAATGATTCTTGATATATAAGTTTGATTTGAATTAAACATTACGGCCAATTTAGAGATCGTTAAATCCTTCTGGAGAAATTTTTTATCGTGTTCAAATTTTTCCAGCTGTTTAATTATATAGGAAACCGTCTCAGGATTTATATCTGTCAGATTATCACCCGTTGATCTGAATTTATCTTTACTAACCTTCCCAGAATTCAATTGCAGCATTAACTGATCAAAGTTTTTTTTGTAAAGTCTCCTGTTTCTAAAGTGGTTAAAGGTCAAAAACAATGACAATAGCAGCAATGCAACTGCCAAACCAGTAAATGCGTACACTTGTTTTTTTTCTTTTACGAACTGTTCCTGGATTTGTTCTTTCTCAAATATCAGCTCGTTTGTATCATATTCCTTGTGCAGTTTGCTTACCAAATATTTATAGGTTTCATTAAGGTAGTTATCTGCCAGAAGCAATTGATCGATACAATACAATTGTGAATCTAAGTTATTTTTTGTTTTATAGTATTTGATTAATAATTCATATGCCTCACGCAGATCAGGCCTGATATAGCCGTGACTTTTAAATATTTGATCTACTTTTAAAAAATAAGAAACCGCATTTTCATACTTTTTTAATTTCCAGTAACTTTTACCAATGTAAAAACAGCTTATAGATTCACTGGCAAAATCTTCATTATTTTTGATTTCGCCTGATACTGATTTAAGATTTTTTATCGCATCATTGTAATCTTCTTTAAAAAATTGATTGACTGCTTCCGAATGGATGAAATATGGGATCATGTCCTTATTTCCCAATCGTTCGCTTTCGGATAGTCCTAAGAGATTAGTCTGGGTGCATTTACCATAATTTCCAATTTTATTGTATGAAAGTCCCAGAGCATGAAGTGAATTTAAATATGGCCTTGATCCCCCATTCTTAAAATGGTCTGCGCACTGGGTCAATAAGGCAATAGCTTCATCATAATAACCTAAATAGGATTTAATTACAGCAATGTTATATTTAACCTTAAATATTAAATATTGATCTGAAGTTTTGGATATGTATTTATTTGCTTCTATGTAATTGTCTAAGGCCTCATGAAGTTCTTTTCTACTATAGTAAACAATCCCTTTAGAAAGATACGCCGAACCCAGTAAAGAATTCATACCGGATTTTTCGGCTGCTAATATCATACTGTCAGCATAAATCAGCCTTTGTTTTTCTGGTGACTCATGGAGGATATTTTGATATCCATTGACAATTTCTTTGTAGTTCTGTTCTTTTTCTGCCTTATATAGATAAGTATACATATAAACCGCAGCTTTGCTGCTATCTCCTTTGAAGCTGTATATTTTATCATCCAGATATTCAAAGTTTTTGTTCCTTAAAGAATCAGGTATCCGGAAATTATTTCTTTGGGATAAAATTAACTGAGTAGTAATAAGAAGAAAAAGATAGCGATACTGAGTCATATTTTATGATTTTGAGTAAAATCTTTTATAAAAGGAGAATCAAACGCTATTCTAGTCTCATTAACGTCTCCATAATATAAAAGTAACATAAAACTTATATAAAACCCTGAAAAGTAAGGGATTAATTTTAGAAACAGGGTGTGGATTTACCGAAAATCCACACCTTATTTACCGAAAACCCACACTACTGAGCTTGTTTGACATTTTTGGCGAGAGTAGATTTGTTTCGAATTCAATAGCAAAATATCGGGCATCGTGCCGGATAGAGGTTCTGCTAATCCGGATGAAATGAACTGAGAAGAAATTCTATTCACTTCAAACAAACAAATCATGAAAAATTTATTATTAACCAGTTTTGTATTTTTACTATTTACTGCCTGCTCAACTGACCCAGAAGCAGCAATTGACAAAAATCTAATTTCTAACTATGAAGATCTTGAAACCACTGGTGCTTCCGCATTGGGTTCCAAAAATCCTTTTGACAGCACGGGTAAAGAATATTATAACATTTTACAGAACTTTTTAAAGGATAATAACGCCCCTAATTCTGCAGCAGAAATCAATAGCCAGATTTCATTTATATTGAGGTTTTTAAAAGGAAATTCCACTGCTAAAGCGGCTAATTTGGGATACTCAGATCAGGAAATTCTAGACATCTTAAACGATCCTGATACCAAACTTATTGAAATTATTCAAAATAGTTTTATAAGTTCATCGAGTAAAATAATGCTGACCACGTTTGTTCAAAATCTAATAGTCCAGCAAGATGCAGCATACGCTGTGGTGAGAGACTACATAATTGATTTTGATGCAGATATTATGGCAAATGCGGATTTAGCTGCGGATGAAAAGGAAACAATACTTACAGTATCCACTATTTCAAGTTATGCGCTGTTTGCCGAGGCCGAACGCAAGGATCGTGACTGGGAAAAATCAGTCAGCACAAAACCGGCCAGACCATTATTTAAAAATAACCAGGCGGCAATAGTTACCGTAATCGCTTTACTGCCTGCACTAATCAAAAATTGAAATAACTGCAATTGAGAAATGAAACGTCGAAATATATTTTATACTATACTAATCATACTAAATATTGTATGCCTTTATTTTATAATCGACCTTTTTAATTATGATGAAATAGTAGAATACCTTTTAAACGGTGAGAAAAGAATAACTCATCCCCGAAAGCTGACCTATCTCCTTTATATAACAATCTTATCAAATCTATATTTTATGGCCTTCACAATTATGGAAAGAGCTTTTGGCGAAAAGGATTAATCAAATTAACTCACTTTTAATTTTCAGTTTAAATGTAGAAATTATGATCAGAGATTTGATCAATACCAACCTGGATGATCTGCCTATTAGGGGATTAGCTGTTCATATTATTAAAAATTATGTATTAAAGTCCCCTATAGGTGAATCATTTCGGGTTTCTAACTATTCAATTTTATTAATTAAATCGGGAAAACTAACTGTACAGTTTCAACAGACTAATCAGGTTCTGACTGAAATGGATCTGCTGGTGATACCGAGCGATTCATTTTGCAGCATCGTGCAGTTTGAAGGAAAGCTTCAGTTTTACCTGATCACTTTCAGTTTTGAATTCGCAATAAAAAACAGTTTGCGCCAGGAATTAATTGAGGCCTTACACTTTATTATTACAAGAGCTTCAATTAAGATAAAATTGGATGAAAAGGAGATGTTAATACTTTCTCTAATATATAAAGTATTGTATTTTGTCACCAGAGATTCAGCAGGCAGCGGCAGTGATAATGAACTGCATCGGATAAGTTTTAACCTATTTATGTATGAACTGAGATTAATCTACGCAAAACATTCACATGATTTTGCTCTGCAGTTTACGAGAAAAGAAAGTTTAATTATTCGATTTCTCACTATTTTGTCTATTCATTACAGAAAACAGCACAACGCCCAGTTTTATGCCGGCTCCCTTTTTGTTACTACCGGCTATTTAAATCAAATGGTAAAGGAAATAACAGGTAAGACCGTTAAGAAACTAATTGTAGAGACTATCATTTCTGAAGCGGAAAAACTGCTTGAAGATCCTCAAAATACAATTTCGCAAATCGCTGAAGATTTGGAATTCTCAAGTGCAAACAGTTTTACAATTTTTTTTAAAAGGCATACCAATTTGTCCCCATCTCAGTATCGTTTAAATGCAATGGAAAAAAATAAGACACGCTAGTTTCTGCTGCATAACTGTCAATCAAAACAGAAGTATGATGATTAGAAAATATCCGTTGGAATGGCTAGATGCTTTGATATTGCGTAACCTTGTTCAAAATCGTAACATCATTAATATTACGGAGCAAGAGTTAGCAATGATATGTGATGCCATACAGAAAGAAGCTCTTAATATTGAAATTCAGATAAAAGACGAGGTATTTGCAACGACAAAGAAAAGCGAGGTCAGGCTTTTGATCCGGAAATACCATTCCTATTTTATATTCCTGATTGACAAAATTGCCGAGAACAGAAAAAATGATCGCTATAAAACAAAAAGCATTCTGCAGATTTCACAAACGATAGTAGATACCTTATCGCATTTACTTTCTTTCATTGAAACCCGATTTGATGAATACCTTAGTCTCGATCAAAGGGTACCATTGACATATCTGCAGGTTTCCAGACGCGAGCTAATGCTCAGGCTTCGAAACATAAAAAAAATAAAATGCGATATCACTGAGGATTGTAAGACGCTGGACCTTATAATAGATAGTTTTAATCAGCACTTTCAATCTCGTAATGCTCCTAAAAGCACATATAGGCTGTTAAGATACCAAAAGAACCTGCTGCACCTCATAGAGAAGTTCAATTTTGAGCGAAAGGATGGGAATTTTTTTTCGCTGTTAGATGAAAAACTGATCAATCTTAATTTCAATTCAGCTGATTATTACAGTTACATAATCAGTAGAATTTCAACCCAATTGACGGCTAAAAATCAAAAATCTGGAAAATTAGCTTTTTTACTGATTGTTTTCAAAGAATTAAATCAGATGGAATCCAGCGAAAAGATTTGTTTCGATCCATGTCAGAGTAATATAAAAATTTGCTTAACCAACTGGATAAAATATGAAACTCAATATATTGAAAAAAGTATAGAGCTGAATATTGGCCAAAAAGAGATGACAGTATCGAAAGAGGAACTGCAGCACGATCTGCTGAAAGAAAAGGTGGAATGCATATTGTCAACAGATCAGATCGGATTAATTCTCCGGGCAGGGGATGAATCGAGAATATTAAAGGCAAAATCAATGAACCAGGTTTTCAAATCAATCGTTCCATATCTATCTACTTCGCAGAAAAGGGATCTCTCGTACAAATCCATGAGAAGCAAATCCTACACTGCAGAGGAAAGGGACAAGGAAATTGCTATAAAGACCCTGGAGCGAATAATTAAACATATACAGCAATATTAAGGTATTCATCTGCTTTTTAAACCTCCGTAAGGAGGTTTTTTTATTTGCCTGTTCTAAATAATTTGGGGAACAACTTGGGGAGCAGCTAAAAGTTGTCCTTGTAGAGATTTTGTTCTTATCGTTCCTTTGACCTGTAAATAAATCGTAACGAGTGTTGACGATTTAATGCAAGAGCTGGTGTGTAACGATAAATGAAGATGATTATGCTTTCTAATATTTCATGGGGTAACTATTTAGTTACAGTTTTAGTATTGGTACTGTTTTGGTACATTATTGTAATTCTTAAATTTTATTTAGCCCCCCTAAAAGAGCTGCTAAAGGGCAATACAAAATTAAAGTTCTTTAAAACTCCCCGTACTCCAAGATGACCAGTCAAAGGATTTATTTGGTGAATTTAAAGAGCCATTTGATACTCTTGAAGACGCAAGGGAACTCTTTTCTAAATTGGAAAGTGCGATTTCAGAAGCAGTACAAAATAATCTCTCTGGAATTGAATTCAAAAATTATGTGAAATTTATTCTTGACGAATATCCGTATGTCAGGAGATCTGCTCTTCGGGAGAAAATCAACAGCCTTATGGTCTCAGAATGCTTAAAGCACCCGCAGCTGATTTTAACTTACCCGGAAATGGATGGGCTGTGGGATGAGACCATTTCTTAAAAATTACAGAGGAATATTCCCCGTCCGCTCTAGTGCGGTATGGTATAATGTGACAAGGAGAATAGCTGATGTGACGGCGGTATTCCTCTGTTTTTATATAGTAAATATAACCTTTAAATTATAAGTGATGAAAAAATGGAAATGGAAATTTAAGAGTTTGATGTATAAAATTAAAGGACTGGTAACTTTTATTCTTGTATTTATTATCAATGGTACGTCTTATGCCCAAGACGGGGTAGCCGGAATCAATGAGGCCAATCAGAAGGTAAGAAGCTACTTTGATGCCGGTACTGAACTGATGTATGCTGTCGGGGCGATACTTGGACTAATAGGGGCCGTAAAGGTTTATCAGAAATGGAATGCCGGAGACCCCGATACTGGCAAAGTCGCTGCAGCGTGGTTCGGAAGCTGTGTTTTTCTTGTCGTGGTAGCAACTGTCATTAAATCATTCTTTGGAGTATAATGGCAGTAAGCGTATACCAAATCAATAAAGGAATCAATAAAAGTATTGAATTTAAAGGACTAAAAGCACAGTACATCTGGTATTTGGGCGGAGGAGCTGTGTTCTTAATGATAGTTTTTGCAGTGCTCTATATTATTGGAATTCCATCACTGATTTGTGTTGGACTAATTGGGATATCAGGAGTCATTCTGGTTGTTAAAATCTATCGGATGAGTAATACTTACGGAGAGTATGGAATGATGAAAGCGCTGGCCTCCAGACAGATCCCAAAATCTGTAAAAGTTCGAAGCAGGTCTGTTTTTTTAAAGTGATAGTCTTAAAACGTTAAAGCATTTATTGGATTATGAAAGTTCTAAATCTTTACGCGGGAATAGGAGGAAACAGAAAAAACTGGACGGATGTAACGGTTACTGCTGTCGAACTCGATCCCCAGCTGGCTGCTGTTTATGCAGAGCATTTCCCCCAAGATACGGTCGTAGTTGGAGATGCACACCAATATCTTATAGATCATCATAATGAATTTGATTTCATCTGGAGTTCGCCGCCGTGCCAGTCGCATTCCTCGTTCAGGCAGAACATATGCGTAAGATTCCGCGGCACTCCTGCGGTATTTCCAGACATGAGACTGTATCAGGAAATTTTGTTTCTCAGGCATAACGCAGGATGTTTATGGACTGTAGAAAATGTAAAACCTTACTATACATCACTTATCGAATCCAATGCCGCGCTGCAACGCCATTTGTTCTGGGCGAATTTTGAGATACCAGATACAGAGATACAGGCATCGGTAAAAATCCGTTATGCGCAGATAGCGGATCTTGAAGAGGCTTTAGGATTTAGTATCAGGGCGTCCAGTATACCAAACAAAAGGCAGGTACTGCGAAACTGCGTTGATCCGCAGCTGGGACTGCATATTTTAAATTCAGCCAGAAGTGTCTGGCGGAAAAAAGTGAAAATGAGTAAAACAAGGAAAAATGGAAAAAGAATTGGATGATGTTTTACCGATTATGGACGTACAGCATGACTGTATTTTGTCAAAACAGGGTGATGTGACGATAGTATTTAAAGCAGATCTGCCAGAGATTTTTACGCTGTCAGACCAGGAGTATGAGGCTTTCCACCAGTTCTGGATTAAGGCGGTTAAGCTACTGCCGAAATTCTGCGTATTTCACAAGCAGGACTGGTTTTTGGAAAAAGGATACAGAGCCGATTTTTCAAATGAGGACACCAGTTTTCTAAGCAGGAGCAGTGAAAGGTTTTTCAATGAAAGGCCGTTTCTTGATCACAGCTGTTATATAATGCTGACTAAAAAACCGGCGGGAAGAAAAAGTTCCAGTTCCCTATTTTCAACTCTGATCAGAAACACCCCTGTCCCGGAAGAAACTTTGAAGCCCCAGCTGCTGCAGGATTTTCTGGACTCAGCAGGACAGTTCAAAAGAGTACTCGAAGACAGCGGGTTTGTAAAGCTCAACAGAATTAAAAATGAGGATCTTAAAAGCCAGAGCAGAAAGATTGGACTTATTGAGCGCTACTGTTTCTTATCGGATAAGGAAAGTGAATTTGTATTTAATGATATCTCATTTAAAGACGGTTTGAGAATAGGAGATAAGTACAGCCAGCTGTTTACTCTGGGGGATGCGGCTGATCTGCCTGGTCTGTGCGGATCACGCATAAATTTTGACCGATATTCGACTGATAAAACTAAGTTCAGCATTGGTTTTGCTTCAACTCTGGGACAGCTTTTATCCTGTAATCACATCTATAACCAGTATATTTTTATTGAAGATGCACAGAAAACAATTCAGAAACTGGAGAGCAAAAGACTAAGGCTTCAGTCGTTATCTGCCTACAGCCGTGAGAACATGATAGCCCGTGACGCCACGAACGATTTTCTCAATGAAGCGATCGCGCAGCAGAGACTTCCTGTAAAAGCACATTTTAATGTACTGGCATGGACCGATAATGAGGAAAATCTAAAGGAAATAAAAAACAAGGTTTCATCTGCACTGGCTCAGATGGATGCTGCCGCCAAACAGGAAACTGTCGGGGCGCCGCAGATCTATTGGGCGGGACTTCCCGGTAATGCCGCTGATTTTCCAATGAATGACACTTTTGATACTTTCACCGAGCAGGCAGTCTGCTTTCTGAATATGGAAACGGGCTACCGTTCTTCACTCAGTCCAATGGGAATCCGATTAGGAGACCGGCTGACTGGAAAACCAGTCCATGTGGACATAAGCGATGAGCCTATAAAAAATGGAATATGCACCAACCGCAATAAATTTATCCTTGGGCCATCTGGAAGCGGCAAGTCCTTTTTCACTAACCATATGGTCAGAAGCTATTATGAGCAGGGAACACATGTGGTGCTGGTGGATGTGGGCCACAGCTATAAAGGGCTATGTGATATGGTCGGCGGATATTACTTTACTTATGATGAGAAAAATCCCATACGCTTCAACCCATTTTACATTTCAGAAGGGGATAGTCTGGATACTGAGAAAAAAGAAAGCATCAAAACACTGCTGCTGGCACTTTGGAAGAAAGATGACGAAACATTTAACAGAAGCGAGTATGTGGCGCTTTCCAATGCGCTGCAGTTATACTATGAAAAACTCGATAGTAAAACAGAGATTTTCCCTTGTTTTAACAGCTTCTATGAATTTTTAAGGGATGAATTTGTAAGTATTCTGGAGAGTGATAAAGTAAAGGAGAAAGATTTTGACATTACTAATTTTCTCTATGTTCTCAGACCGTATTATAAAAACGGTGAGTTTGACTATCTATTGAACGCAACAGAGAATCTGGAGCTTTTGAAAGAACGTTTTATTGTATTTGAACTTGATAATATCAAAGATCATCCCATACTTTTTCCAGTGGTGACTATTATCATTATGGAGGTTTTTATCAGCAAGATGAGAAAACTCAAAGGAATCCGGAAAATGATTTTGATTGAGGAGGCCTGGAAAGCAATCGCAAAAGAAGGAATGGCGGAATATATCAAGTATTTATTCAAAACTGTGCGTAAGTTCTTTGGAGAGGCTATAGTAGTAACGCAGGAAGTGGAAGATATCATCTCTTCTCCTGTTGTTAAACAGGCTATCATCAATAACAGCGACTGTAAAATACTTTTGGATCAGAGCAAATACCAGAACAAATTTGACCAGATTCAGGAACTTCTGGGATTGACGGAAAAGGAAAAAGCGCTTGTACTGTCGGTCAACAAAGCCAATGACCCTTCAAAAAAATACAAAGAAGTATTTATATCCCTGGGCGGCATGTCTTCCAAAGTATACCGGACAGAAGTATCACTGGAGGAATATCTTGCCTACACAACCGAAGAGAGCGAGAAGATGAAAATGAACCAATATGCGGCAAAGTTTGGAGGGGACATCAAAAAAGGAATTGTCGCAATGGCAAATGAAATAAGAAACGGTAAATAGAAATTGGAAATGAAAACAAGAATAATTACCTGGCTGATCTGTCTGCTGCTAATAAGCACTCCTGCTAGACCAGCAGAAAAAACCGCTGTACTGCCTATACTTGAAATTGTGAAAGCAGTCACAAAAAAAGTAATCAAAGCGATAGATCTGCGAATTCAAAAACTACAAAACAAAACGATCTGGCTTCAGAATGCTCAGAAACAGGTTGAAAATGTGCTCTCTAAATTAAAACTGGATGAGATCTCGGATTGGACACAGAAACAGAAAGAACTCTATAAAAGTTATTACCAGGAGCTGGCCAAAGTAAAATCTGTAATTATCTATTATCAGAGAATAAGGGAAATTACCAAGAAGCAGACCACACTGGTTCAGGAGTATGAAAGAGCATGGAACCTGCTTCGCCAGGATTTCCATTTTAAAGAAGATGAAATTCGTTACATGGAGCGGGTGTATAACGGTATTTTGGAAGAAAGTGTAAAGAATATGGATCAGATATTTTTAATACTGGAATCTTTCACCACTGAGATGAGTGATTTAAAAAGACTTGAAATCATCAACAAAGCTTCTGATGAGATCTACTCCAACTACGATGACCTTAAACTGTTTAATCAGCAGAATATTATGCTGAGCCTTCAGAGAGCCAAAACAGAGTCGGAAGTAAATCAAACCAAACAATTTTACGGAATTCCGTAAGTGAGCTAAAAATCATGAAAAAAATAATTTTAATTCTAACTGCTGTACTGGTTTTTACGCAGGTAATGACCGGGCAGGCCAAGCAGAGAAAAGAACTTCTGCTTCAGATTGCAGCGCTGCAGGTTTACATTGATTATGCAAAAAAGGGATACTCTGCGGTTTCCAAGGGACTGAATTTTATCGGTGATGTAAAGAAAGGCGAAGTGAACCTGCATGGAGATTATTTTTCCTCGCTTTTGAAAGTTAATCCCAAAGTCAGGAATTATTACAAAGTAGCAGAAATAATTTCCATACAGTTGAAGATAATCAAAGTTAGCAGCAAGACGATCAAGACTCTAAAGGCGGCCGATTTGTTTCATGGCACTGAACTGGATTATGTAGAGCGCTCTTTGAAGCGGTTACTGGAGAATTGCAGCGGTACTTTGGATCACCTTTTATTGATCAGTACTGATTCAAAACTGGAATTAACCGATGACCAGCGAATTGAGCGTATTGACAAACTTCATAAAAATATGCTTGAGGATTATAATTTCTGCATTTCTTTCAGCCGTGAAGCAGAACTTTTGTCTTTATCTAAAGCAAATAATCTAAAAGAAGCGAAGGAATTAAGTGTGATGTACCACTAGAAAATTTAAGTATGATGAAAAAAATAGTGTTTGCAGCAGTCGTGATCATGGTATTCTTTATTCCGTTAAAAGTAGAAGCCCAGTCTGCTGAAATCCAGCAGCTGATCTTAAATATCGAAAAGTTATCGCAGTTCAAGAAGATTCTAAGTGATATGAAAAAAGGCTATGAACTTCTGTCGGGCGGATATAAGACGGTAAAAGATATGACAGAAGGGAATTTCAGTCTCCATAAGACATTTTTGGATGATCTGTTGCAGGTCTCACCGACAGTAAAAAATTACAAAAGGGTAGGGGAAATCGTAAATCTGCAGATCCTCCTGGTCAGGGAAAGTAAAAAAGGGTTGAGCAGCTTTGTACAAAGCGGCAGTTTCAGCCAGCGGGAACTCAGTTATTTTGAAAAAGTGTACGGCAATCTTCTGGATCAGAGCCTGAGAAATCTTGACCAGCTAATAATGGTTGTAACGGCTGATAAGCTCAGGATGTCAGACCACGAAAGGCTTGAGGCAATAGATGCTGTATATCTGGAGATGCAGGATAAGATTTCTTTTCTCAGAGATTTTAATGCATCATCAAACGTGCTGCTTCTGCAGAGGGTAAAAGAATCAAATGATGTTTCCGCTTCCAAGCAATTTCATGAATTAAAAAACTAGAGTTATGATTTTATTGAAAAAAAATGAAAAATTGTTTTTGATAATTGGGATGCTGCTTTTTCAATCCACTGTCCAGGCTCAGGGACTAGGAGACGAGATGCAGAGTCTTCATTCGGTATTAGAACAGCTTTACGATGAGATGATGCCTTTATGCAGTAATTTACTAGCTGTCGGGCAGGGGATTGCAGGTTTTGCAACAATCTGGTACATCGCCTCGCGCGTGTGGCGTCACATTGCAAATGCTGAACCTATTGACTTTTATCCTCTTTTCAGACCTTTTGTAATAGGTTTCTGCATTATGATTTTTCCATCTGTGCTGTCCCTTATAAATGGCGTTATGAAACCCACGGTAACTGCGACGGCAGCAATGGTATCTGGTTCTAATAATGCCGTTGCTGTGCTTTTAAAGGAGAAAGAAAAAGCTATTAAAGAAACCGATCCGTGGAAAATGTATGTTGGCGTAACAGGAACAGGTGACAGGGACAGATGGTATAAATACACGCATGATGAAGATCCTTCTGATGAAAGCATGCTGGCGGGAATTGGGAACGATGTCAAATTTGCAATGGAAAAGGCATCCTATAACTTTAGGAATTCGGTAAAGGAATGGATGAGTGAAGTGCTTAGGGTACTCTTCGAAGCAGCTGCCCTGTGTATTGATACGCTAAGGACATTTCAACTTGTTGTTTTATCTATTCTTGGACCGCTTGTTTTTGGAATAGCCGTTTTTGATGGTTTTCAGCATACACTTACCATATGGCTGGCAAGGTATATCAATATTTATCTCTGGCTTCCTGTCGCTAATATTTTTGGCGGTATTATCGGAAAAATTCAGGAACTGATGCTGAAACTTGATCTCTCGCAGGTGCAGGCAACAGGTGATACATTTTTCAGCAGGACAGATATGGCTTATCTCATATTTATGATAATTGGTATCATCGGCTATTTTACTGTTCCATCAGTAGCAAACTATATTGTACATGCTGCGGGAGGAGGAGCTTTAGGGCAGAAAGTAACAAGCTTATTTGGCAGCTCTGCAAATTCAGTAGTTTCCAGAACGAGTCAGGGTGCGGGAATGGTCCTTGATGCAATGGGCGATGCAGATGCAAGAATGACTAGAAGTATGGCTTCTTCAGCAGGCAGCAGTCCCTACTTTAGGGAAAAGGGAAATTATATGGGCGACAAGCTCAGCGGGAATTCAAAACAGACTTAAAAGGTTTTCTCATGTTTACAAAAATGAAAAATATTGATTCGGCATTCAGATATGTAAGAGGCTTTACAATGCTTGTGATTATTGGATGTGTACTGATTTGCTGCTTTACGGTTTATAAAAGTTTTGAATCTGTATCCCAGACACGCGATAAGGTATACATACTGGCAAACGGAAAGGCTCTTGAAGCTTATTCTTCTGACCGCAAGGATAATGTCCCGGTAGAGGCAAGAGACCATGTAAGGACATTCCACAAGCTTTTCTTTACCCTTGATCCGGATGATAAGGTTATTAAAACAAATATCACAAAGGCACTTTACATGGCCGATGAAAGTGCAAAGCGGATTTATGATGACCTGAAAGAAAACGGCTTTTACTCGGGCATAATTTCGGGAAACATCAGCCAGACCATTCAGATTGACAGTGTAGCCATAGATATCAAAGAATATCCATACAGGTTCAGCTGTTATGCCAAACAGAATATTATCAGGACAACGAGCATTTCGAAAAGGAACCTCATTACCAGAGGAAGCCTTCGCAACGTCTCGAGAAGCGATAACAATCCGCATGGTTTTCTTATTGAGCGCTGGGAAACTATTGAGAATGGGGATATCGGAGTAGAAAACAGGAAATAGACAGTCATGAAGCAATTATTTAAAAAACGGGATGAGGATTATATCTATTCAGACTATTACCTGAAAGTGAAAAAATTGTGGTCGGTTAAAATGAGCATTCTCACCGCCGGTTTATCAAAAAAAAAGCAGATTGCGCTTCTTTTTGCATTTGTGGTTTTAAGTGCCGGTTATCTCATCTGTAATATTTGCAGGATTGCGTTTGCAGAGAGCCAAACAGCTAAATATAGACCTGGAGTTTCTAAGGTTTTGCCAATTAATCAAAAAAAGAAATGAATTATGGAAACAAAAACACTATCGATAAAAGAAGTAAAAAAAAGAAAAATGCTTTTGGTTCTGCCTTTAATAACACTTCCATTCATAACACTGCTGTTTTACGTTTTGGGAGGCGGCAGAACAGAAGCAGCGGTATCTTCCTACGAGCAAAAAAAAGGGTTTAATTTTAAGCTGCCCATGCCAAAATTTAAAGAAGATTCTGCCCTTGATAAAATGAGTTATTATGATCAGGCGGCCACCGACTCATTAAAGCTTTTGGAACAGATTAAAAAGGATCCTAATTATTCCAAGAGTACAATTTCAAATGGCCTCGAGGATGAATTTGCGGCAGAAGATTTTGAGAAGCACCTGTTTTCAAAAGAAAATAAAGGATTCAATTCTGCTCCGCTTGAACAGGGAAAGGAAGAGAAAGTATACGAAAAAATAAAAGCTCTTCAAAAGATAATCAGCCAGCCTGTAACTGCGGACAGCTATGGGCAGGACATGAGTGAATTTGAATCCTATGGCAGATCAAAAGAAAGTTCACAGGGGATAAAAAACCTAGAGAAGATGATGGCATCCATGGGAACTGTACAGGAACCTGATCCAGAACTGCAGCAGCTTGGCGGAATGCTTGAAAATATACTGGATATTCAGCATCCGCAGCGTGTACAGGAAAGATTAAAACAGTCCTCTGAAAGTAAAAAAGGAAAAGTTTTTACTGTTGACCCTAATATAGAAATTGATATATCCACGTCATTACAGAAGACCTCAAGCATTATAGACAATTCAAAAGGCAATTCGTTCTATTCGGTAGATGAGAGCGCAGAACTTGACAGCCAGCCGAATGCTATTCAGGCTGTAATTCATGAGACGCAGATCATTGTGAACGGATCAATTGTAAAACTAAGGCTAAGCAATGATATTAATCTGCAGGGAACTGTGATTCCTAAGAATACATTCTTGTATGGAACGGCATCGCTGAAAGGGGAGAGGCTCGAAGTAAAGGTGGATAATATCCAGTTTAGAAATTCTATTTTCCCAGTTGAACTGACAATATATGATCTGGATGGCATTAGTGGAATTTATATTCCGGGTGCTATAAACAGGGATGTCGCTAAAGCCTCTGCCGAAAGGTCGATACAGACTTTGGGTCTAACGGGAATTTCAGATTCGTGGGGTGCGCAGGCTGCCGGTATGGGAGTGGAGGCGGCAAAAAGTCTTATAAGTAAAAAGGTCAAGCTCATTAAAGTAGTGCTAAAAGCAGGCTATCAGGTACTGCTTTATGATGAGAAACAAAAGAATTTGAAGTAACTAAAAGAATTTAAAGATGAAAAAATATAACTTGATCTATTTGATCAGTTTCTGCTTTTTAGCCATATCAAGCTTCGCGCAGCTGAATAATAGAAAGACAAATTCCAATGCTGATAATCTTGTAAATCTGAATATTGGCTATTCAAAAACAACAAGTCTTGTTTTTCCTTATGCGATTAAAAGTATCGATAAAGGTAGTCCAGATATTATAATGCAGAAAGCAAAAGGAGTTGAGAATATACTGCTTCTAAAGGCAAACAGGCAGAATTTCGCCCAGACCAATCTTACAATTGTTACTGCAGACAGCAGGCTTTATGTATTTGTCTTAAACTACAACGATGATTGTCCTGATTTAAATGTAAACGCCGATAATCTGGCTGTGGTCAATGATGATATTTTGTTTTCAAAGGAAAATGAAAACCAAAAGAAAATTGAACAGTTTGCCGCCCTGGCATTAGCAAAAAAGAAAAAGATAACAGGTATACAACGTTCAAAATTTGATATTAAACTTTCGGTGAGCGGCATTTTTATTCATGAAGATGTAATGTACTTTAGGCTAGTTATAGATAATAATTCAAAAATTAATTATGAGCTTGACCAGCTTCGTTTTTTCATCCGGGATAAGAAGAAAGCGAAACGCACGGCGTCTCAGGAAATTGAGATAATTCCGCTGTATGATTCAAACAGTCGAAATGTAATTGCTGCTAAGTCTGAATGGACAGCTGTTTATGCGATGCCAAAGGTTATTATACCGGAAAAAAAATATCTGACAATCCAGCTAATTGAAAAGAACGGGCAAAGGCAGCTTGAAGTTGATATTAACAATAACCTGACTAAAAAGATATCTGCAATATAGGAATGAAGCAATGAATCTTAAAGCAAATTGTTATGACAATCGATTTAAGTGATAGTGAGATGATGCTGAGTTTTACTCAGGAGATGGCATCCCTTGGATATCAGTATGTAGCCTTTGATATAGAAATTGTAAATAACAGCAATACACTTGAGTTTTATAGAAATATTTTGGACGCACAAGAGTACTGCAGTGTTATGACTAATGATGCTGGATACTTTGAAAATTTGCCTGTCAAATCTCTAATAAATGACCTAGAGGCATTAGTGAATAGCGGTATTGATATCACATGCAAGGAGGCAATTGAAATTACTGGATTTGCAAATAGAAGAGAAAAAAGTGAACTATTAGATAATAATTTAAATTCAAACATTATGAATCAGAAAAATTTAGAATACCTGAAAGACCAGTTAAAATATACTGGATTTGGAGAGACATTCGATCTGGACTTGAAAGAAAAGATGATGCAGGGAGAAAAAGAATTTAAGATTAGTAGAGAAGGTGTTTACGGCTCGGATTCTATGAACGCCGTATTGAATTTTAAAAAATCGGATCAGACTGATATGTATTTTTTTAATTCCTACCATGTAAGTCTTCAAAAAGAAAATTCAAAAGAATCATTAGATCAGACTTTCTACATTAACAGCACGGGCGGTAATATAACACTAAAAGAAGCCTACAATTTAATGGAAGGACGTTCTGTCAATAAAGACCTGAAGAACAAAGACGGTGAGCTGTATAATTCGTGGATAAAAATTGACTTTAAACAAACAGATGAGGCGGGCAATTTCAAGCTTAATCATTACCATCAAAATTACGGTTATGACCTGGAAGCCAGCGTAGCAAAACATTCAATTAAGGAACTCGATACTCCTAAGTTTAAAGAAGATTTGTTGAATTCCCTTAAAAAAGGCAATCTACAGTCAGTCACATTTGTGGTCGGTGGTGTTGAAAGTAAGATGTTTATTGAGGCAAATCCACAATTTAAAACGGTAAAAGTCTATGATGAAAACATGCAGAGAATTAATCATAGGGAAAGTAAAGAGGAAAAGAAATCGATATTAGAAAACCAGTCTGCTTCAAAAGACCAAAAAAAAAGTTCTGATGGTGATTCTGATTCTTCTGAACCTGAAAAAAAAAATAATAACAGGAAAAGCAAATCCCATTCAATCTAATAGTAATGGAGAATTTAAAGCCCTTATCTGATTTTTTTGCTGCAATAGAGAAAGATTTTAGAATCAGCACAACGCATATTGCCATTTATGCAGCATTATTGCAGCTAAGAATAGGAAAGGGCTTTATAAATCCAGTAGAAGTATTTAGCCGTGATATAGTGTCGATAGCTAAAATTTCTTCGACATACACATATATCAAATGTGTTCAGGATCTTAACGACTATGGATACATCAACTATGTTCGTTCCTTTAAAAAGACACAAGCAAGTAAAATATATTTTGTTGATCTGCAAGGAAGTTAAATTGAGAAGCGATAGAGCGAGATTCGAAAAAAATCTGTTAACCTGCAATTACACTGTATTCTTTTTTTTTAGGCGCTATGCCAAGATTACCTCTTGAAAAATTTTAAGCTATTTTGTGGAAGTTGGAACGTTTGATG
This sequence comes from Flavobacterium nitrogenifigens, assembly GCF_003254565.1. GTDB lineage: Bacteria > Bacteroidota > Bacteroidia > Flavobacteriales > Flavobacteriaceae > Flavobacterium > Flavobacterium nitrogenifigens. Next base: position 72,446 of record NZ_QJRI01000170.1, on the reverse strand, counting down.
CGTGACTTTTCTTTTTGTTCTAGGTTCTAATCTGTTAAATGGTTCAATAATAAAAATAATAATTTTTATAACAAGCGCTGAAATGATTTTATAACTTTTTAAAATGTGCTAAATGATTTACGAAATGGCTTATGAAATCTTTAGTGAAAAAGTGTGAAGTCCGAAAAAAAAAATTAACGTTGGATATCACAGTTTATAAAATTCTTGTGTAAACAATTCCATATTGGGAAGCTTTGTCAACTTTAATTTGTAATGCTTCTTTTAATTCAATTCTACCTTCTAAAATATGCATTAAATCTTCTCCATTCATTAAAATTATATTAGCACCTTGTCCATTAAATTGAGAAATAACTTCTTCTCTGTAACCATTAACAGATACAAACAGACCCCTCGTTGAATCTAATTTTGTGTTTACTTTACGCTGAAATCCACCTATTTCATTTTCGTTCGGCATATCCTTTCGCCATTTAGCTTCTACTAAATAATTAAAGCCGTCAAATTTGAAATGCCCATCTATTTGTTGGGTTTCAGTTTTGTATGGCTTTTTATATTCTAATTCGGATATGGCAAATAATGCTTTTAAGATATGCTCTAATTCATAACCTGCTTTTTGTCTGTCATCTGCAATCAATCCTTTAAAAAACAAGCTTTTGAGTTCCAACAATTTATTGTTTCTTTCCAAAATAATTTGCGTTTTATCTTTCATTTGCTGTGCTCTTGATTTTGTATGAGTCTTTTGCTCCTCAAATTGTAACTGTTTTTCAGCAACAAGCGATTTCAGTCTTCTTAGCGCCTCAATTCCAGCATTTCTATCTGGTACTTCCGCAGGAACATTTCTTAACAGGCACAATTCACCTAAAATTTTTCGTTGAATAATTTTTCCATCTTCAAAATTTTCTAAATCATTTAATACTTTCCTTGCCCAAACATATTTTGCCTCATCTTTATATTTTTGAGCAAGTTCTCTACTTACACCGGCAGATCTTAAAAAGCTTTCAACATTATCTTTGTAGTGAAAGCATTTTCCAAAGCACTGAATAATTTGATCTTTTATTTCATATGATAAATATTCCATGGAAATTATATTTAACAAATTTAAGTTAGTTTAATTAGATATAGTTTTTTGCTAGTAACTCATAGCCTTGCAGCACTATAAGAGGTATTGAGATTAAAGATGCGAGTTTTTTAAATTATGCACAAATTTTCAAGAAAAAAATTAAAGCAACTTAAACTAAAAAAAAACTCTGAATTGGCAACAAAAGTAACGAATGCTGCGTTCAAACACCTATGCCGAATCTTTCGTTTAATATTAATCCTAATTTTTAATTTTTCGGAGATTTTACAATATTATCATGTACTCAAACTATTGTATAAAATCATCTAATGAGCTTAAATCCATACTCGATTTTAATTTGTATAATCAAAATTACTTTGTTGAAAAAGAACGGAGTTGGCAATCATAACTATAAGAAATCCAAAGGTTCTATAACTTATTTCCCGTTTTACTCCATTTATAAACAGTAGAATTACTAGAATTTTAAAATAAGAGTACCCCAAATATTAACTGTAGATATAATTATGAAGTGACCTTCAATATCTTTAATTACAAGTTCTGTTGTCAGTTAGCGAATAATCAAACTAATCAACTATATTTATTCCCTTAAATTAGAGACGCTTGACATTGAAAAAAAACGGAGATAAATTTCTAATTCTTCTTTCTCTTATTGGTTTTTCGGATATTGCTTAGATATGAATTATACGGCTTTATTTTTTTTTCAGCAATGTTTTCCTCTTCTGCCTTTAAAATTATTTTTTCCGGAGCATCGATTTTATTCAGAAAAATATTTATCCCGGTTATATTTTGGTTTCCTTTATATTCAGTTTTTCTATGGCTTATTTTTACTCCGCTATCTTTGATTATATTTAAAAAAACGGGTATGAATTCTTGAATATCTTTCTGAGATGAAAAAGTCAAGTCATCAATATAGCGTGTATAGGTTATATTATTTTCATTGCAAATCTTTATTAATTTATAATCTGTCTCCAGGAATATAATGTTTGATAAGTGAGTACTCGTTGGTGTTCCTTGAGGCAATTCCCCTTTCCACGTGGTTAATTTTGTCATGTAGAAAGCAAATTGTTTGTTATATCCTAATTTTACAAAAGTGTCGTGGATAATTTTGGACTTAATTGATGGGTAAAAGTCTTTTAAATCTGTTGCAAACTGATATTTGTTACCTTGATGTTGTTTTGCATTAGTAATATTACTTTTTTTCTTCACTCCGCCATGAACGTTGTCGGGTAATTCAATTTTAGAAAGAATTCTATCCTTTATTTTGGATTGAATTCCTTTTAATCTTTTTTTTGAAGGACGAATAACTCTTTTCTTGATTGTTCCGTCTAAGTATGTTTTGAATTGACCTGTTTTTTTATCTATTTTTTCTTCAATCCATTCGTTATAATGAGAATCAATATTTCTAATAATATTGTCTAGATCATTTTTTGATTCTCCAATAATAGAGGGGAAATGTAGATTATTTCGAGACTCTGAAGAATTCATTTATTAATGATTTAACGGATGGGTTAATGATTTCAAAAGCTTTTCTTTTTTCAGGAGCAATATCATCATCGTTTAAAGACATAAAAAATAAAATTGGTAGAGGAATGTCTAATTTTGAGCTAATCTCTTTTAGTGTTGACAGATTTGGCTCTTTTGTATTGTTTTCTATTTGCGATAAATATGTTTGTGTAATACCGCAAGAGGAAGCAAACTCTGTTTGAGTTTGCCCTTTTTGCTTTCTTATATCTTTTATGACAGATCCTAAATTCATAGTGTTAGTTTTATTGGAAAAATTTAAAGGGGTGTCGGATTTTGATTGAATGAGGTAATTTTTTGAAGTTGTCATGGCGTTAAATTAAAAACTTTGTAATTAGACTAACAATATCTGTGATTTCAGATTTGTAATGCTTGTCAGTCAGACCTTTCTTAGTCCTTAATCTGTTTAATTTTGCTATAGCATCATTTAAATAATTAATTTCATTCTCCGATAGAGAACACTGGTTCGTTGCGATAGATACTAATACATTTCGTAAACTATCGATGCTTTGAAGTCTTTTTAATCTAGACATTGTAAAATAGGTTTTAGTTATTGGGACACCATTGTCGCCTGCTTATTTAACAATAGCCAATTACTAAATGCGTAGACAATGTTCTCTATACACCGCTTTAAAATCCTGCTTCCAAATAATATAGAAACAATATTTGATACAACTTAATTCTGATTTGGTAAACCTTGTCGTTGGGGGATTCTTGAATCGCTTCTTCGTCGAATCGCTTCTTCGTCGAACCGTTTTTTCGTTGAATCGTTTTCTTCGTTGAATCGTTTCATCGAATCGCGCCATCGATTTGGTGTTCTGGCGTAAAGCGCAACAGTTAGGCTTTCGCGAGGTTACACATTTTCAGGGGATTGTGCCTTAAGCCCAATTAAGGGTTGCCTAAAAAATTAAGCAAAATTAAAACTCTCCATTTAGTAATTAACTTTCAAAACAATTTTCAAAGAACTATGAAGCAAATATAAATAAATATTCCTGATAGTTAATATAAATTAACAAAATATTTTAAAATATTTTGTAAAACATTGATAGTTAGTTGGTTTTTTTTTTTTTTTTTGCTTCGTTTTTTGTGTCAGTCTGGATTTTGAAGTTCAATTTTTTTGTTGCAAAAAACGGTATTACAAAGCTTGCAGTTCAAATCGCTCGAAGTTTCTTAACTGAATTTGTATAATAATATTAATTCTCAAATATTTTTTTTGTCTTTAAACTGGTAAAGCTTTTATTTTTTTTTTGTTAAAAAAACTATGATTTGTAATCCAAATCTATTTAAAAATGTTTAGATATCTTTACATTTTGAAATTAAGGTTTTTAGGAATTCTAAATAATTAATCATTCTTAACACTAGCTGTAGAAGTGAATTATATTCTTAGTAGAAATGATTTGATAAGTTCACTTCTTTTAATATTTTTCCAAAATTTTATAATTAATTCTTGCTATGAAAATAAACCGAATAATTGCCATTGCAGTAAATGAATATGATAATGTAGAATTAAATAAAATTGAAAATGCGAAGAGAGATGTTTCGGAGATAATTTCAGTTTTAAATGAGAAATACATATTTGAAGATGTTGAATTTTTATTCGATAAAACTGATACAACACGGAAATCGATATTCAATAAACTAAACCTAATTTTTACAAATGCGCTGGAAGATGAAAATATTCTTTTAATTTACGCGGGTCATGGGGAATATAATGATGTTTTAAAAACCTCATACTGGCAGCCTTCAGATTGTGACCCGCAAGATATTTCAACTTGGATTAACATTGGTGAGATAATGGCATTTATTAATGCTTCCCAAGCATTCCATATAGCAATAATTTCTGACTCTTGTTTTTCTGGAGCAATATTTGAAAATCCAAATAGAGGAGGTGGTGTGCAAGCATTCGAGAAAAGGAAATCAAGATTAGCTTTAACTTCTGGTGGGGTCGAAATGGTTAGTGACGGTGCCAAAGGGCACAATAGTCCATTTGCTGAAAATTTGATAAAGCATCTTTCTGAAAACGGTCAAGCGACATTGCCTTTTAGCGTTTTATCAAATAATCTTATTATATCATTTAACTTAGATCGTGTACAAACTCCTATGTTCGGAGCGCTAAACAATGTGGGACATGAAGGCGGTTCATTTATTTTTAAATTAAAAGGATTAGAGACTGAAAAGCATGAAAATACAAATGATTATCTAAAATTACGATTAGGTAATCTTTTTATTAAAGTAGCTGACGAGCATCGTTCACTAATTAGTAAAATTACACTTATCAATAAAGAAAAGCATGAATTGGTTCGGATTCAAAAGTATGAACAAGCAATGAAACTTCGCGATGAAGAAAAAAGAATAGAAGATTTAATTCACGATTCGACTCCTTCTTATATCAATCAAATGTTTTTAAAAGTCGAAGTCTCGAAGCGGCAGACGGAAATAATAAAAAAAATAGAGCGAAAAGTCGATGAGTTCTACGAAGAATATAGATCCAAAGAAAGTAAAATCAATACAGCCTTGCAACATCTTGAACATGAATTTTTACAGGAATATAAAGAAATAAAACCACAAGATCGCAAATCACTTCAAGCTATGGCCGAACGTGAGGCCGAGTTTTTTGATTTTTTAAATCCCGCAAGAGACTTTTTTAATTCACAGAAATCAATTTTTATCCAACATTATCTCAAAGACATTTTAAGTCTATATGAATATTTCCTGCAAGTTAAAGCAGAGTCTAGAATAATTTTCCTCGAAGAAAAGAAAACAGCACTTTTTGCAATCTTACTACAAATTTATGAATTAGAAGTTAAGATGCTTTACAGATGGTATTCTGATGAAATAGACGAACTTATGGCATTAAAGAAGATAGATATTGATTTACTTAATTGGCTTAGGAATTAAGAAGTATAGCTTCTTAACTTGTGATGGATTTCTGAATAATTTGAACATCACTCGTAATTGAATAATTTTACTAGAAGATAATTTTAAAGAATAACAATATATTTTAGAATTAAAAAAATGCATAAAGTTATAGAGATAATAAAATATGAGAGTGAAAGTCATAAAGCTGATTTTAAAAAAATAGAATATCCATTAGGAAAAGACATAAAAAAGAACGAGATTTTAAAAGACTTCTCAGCATTTGCGAATCATTTATCGGATGAAGAAAAATATATTATCATAGGAATTAAGGAAAATGCCGATAAGTCAAAATCTGTCTTTAGTGTTGATACTCCAACTGATGAATCGAAGTATCGACAATTCATTAATGAGAATATTGAACCGGAAATAAATTTTGAATATGAAACCATTAGCTACCAAGATGCAATTATTTGTTTCTTTAGATTATCCCAGAATTTCAATAGACCATATCTTTTCAAAAAAGATGTGAAAAATCCAATTACCGATAAGCCTGAATTTAAATATGGAGACGGGTACATAAAAACTGGATCTTCAACCAAAAAAATTGGCAGAAAAGAGCTGGATGATATAATTGAAAATAAAAATAACAGTACTAACCGCCAGGAGGATATTAATATTTTAAAAATTTTCGGAAGTCCTTCAAATATTGAAATTTCGAAGTGGGAGCTAAGTTTTCTGGATATTAAAATAGAAAACAGATCAAATAAATCAATTGATCTAGATGTAGAAATAGTCATTAAAAAGTCAGACAGCTTCGCACTTATTCTAGAGGAAGAATTATTGAGGGAAATAAAAAGACAGGAAAGTAAAAAAACAAATTCCGTCTACTTTCCTCCAATAGCATCTGCTAATTTCATAATGAATAATCTTCATTTAAATAAGGAGGAAAACGAAACCGAATTTATAGTACAAAGAAACCCTTTAAAAAGTAAATTTGCTTTAACTCTTGCTCAAAATTCGATCTCGGAGAATATTTTTCAGGAAGCCATTATTGTTTTAGATAAACAATCTAGTATTATCGACGCAAAGGTTATAATTAGAAGTGACGATTTTACAAAAGGAGCTCTAACAAAAAATATTAGATATATAACACCTGAAAGGACTGTCAATTCTTCCAAGTGATAATGTTTTTTCTCAGTATTTTTATAGGAAAAAATAAGAAATTTTGTATCATATTTGTACCATACAAGTCGAAAACCTAACTATATAGGGGGTGTTATTTTTGAAGAGGTAAAATAATTCTTTAGTATTAAGTAATTAGTACAAAGTATTAAGATAGAAAACCGAGTCAGAAATGACTCGGTTTTTTTGTTTTGCGTTTAGAGTTAAACCCGACAGGTTTTTGAAACCTGTCGGGTTTGCTGTAAAGGAAATGATTGTGATTTTTTACTTCGAATACTCTAGTTTATGAAATAGATTTTTTTTGCTATAAAGGAAATGATTGTGATTTTTTACTTTGAATGCTCTAATTTATGAAATAGTTTTTTTGCGTAAGTTAAACCCGACAGGTTTTTAAAACCTGACGGGTTTGCTATGCATTATAAATTAAGAAACTCTTCCAACAAAGTAAAATTTTCTCTTTTATTATGAACAGATTTTAAATTGTCGAGGTTTTCAAATAGTGAGATCACTTTTTCACGTTTTAGTTTAGTTTGTTTTTCAGAAACACAAGTTAAATAAGAACTCCATGGGTACTCTATTGGATGTTCGCAAAAACCATGATTTACGGGATTGTAATGAATGTATTTTATGACAGAACACAAATAGGATTGATTATTGATTAATTTTCTTTTAAATGGTCTTTCGAATAAAGCTCCATGTCTATTGTAACCTTTATTAATTGCTTTTGTGTAAGCATTAAATAAATTCCCAAAAGATTGATGAATAGGTATTATTTTTTTGATTTCATATTCTTTATGACTTTCTAGAATTTCTTCGAAAGTTTTAATTCTTACTAATATATGAAAATGATTTTTTAAGAGACACCAAGCTAGTGTTTCTGCAATTGGATCAATATGTTTAGTATAAAGCATTAGAAAGTATTCATGATTTCTATTTTCTTTAAATAAGTTTTCGCCATTAATTCCACGATTATAAATGTGATAATATTTTCCAGATTCGAGATTTTCGGTTTTTTGCATGTTTATTGTCGACAAGAGGCCCGAGAGATTTTTAAAACCTGTCGGGTTTAATTTATATAAAAGTAGTAAAAAGATTACTTTTTTAAAGTTTTGTGCTTTGTTAAATGTTTCTTAGCAAACTGATAAATGTCATTTCCTGTTCGGATTCTTTTTCGTAATATTACTATTGTAAATTTTCATGAATGAGAAAGATTAAATACAAGAAAGGACGCAAGCTGCAACATATTACTTTAGAGTACACTGGGTCTCATAGAGAGCACGAAACAGAGATGCAGCTTTTTGTATATAATGATGCAGATGTTGTCGAATACGATAAGTTTACTGTCTTGGCTCTAAATTCTTGCTTTGATTACACAAAAAATAATTGGCTCAATATTCATGGGCTCCATGATATTAATCTTATAAAAACGATTGGCGCTCATTTCAAATTAGATGATTTTCTTCTTGCCGATATTTTAAACACTACCAAAAGAACCAAATTAGAAGATCAGCAAGAGATTTTGTTCTTCAATATAAAATCGCTTCTTCCTTCTGAATATTCGGATAATATTAGTGTTGAACAATTAAGCTTTATTCTGAAGGAAGGAGTTTTAATATCCTTTCAGGAAAAGCGTAGCGACTTTTTTACCCACATTCGAGAGCGTTTGCGCACGCATGCAGGAATTGTTAGAACCAAAAAGGTAGATTATCTCTTGTATTTGCTTTTAGACGCTGTAATGGAGAATTTCTACATTACACTGGAAGATGAAGAAGATAAAATAGAAGACTTAATCAATTTGACTAAAAAAGAGGCAAAACCAGTTATTTTAGAGAAAATTGAAAATCATCGCGATAATTTAAATTTTCTAAAACGTTCTATAGTTCCGCTTCGAGATTCACTTTATTATTTGAAAACGAAGAAAGATGATGACGATGATAATGGATTAATACAAAAAGAGACTTTCAATTTTTTTATCAGACTGCATCAGAAAAGTTTAGAACTTTTAGATCAGATAGAATCAGATATGAGCGCTTTAGAGAGTGCTTCTAATTTTTATTTTTCGGAACAAAGCCGAAAAATGAACGAAATCATGAAAACGCTGACTATCATATCAGCCATATTTATTCCGCTTACTTTTATAGTTGGAGTATACGGAATGAACTTTGAAAACATGCCGGAACTTAAAACCCAAAATGGATATTTTATAGTTATGGGTATTATGCTTTTACTTGTGATCGCATTAATAGTATATTTCAAGAAAAGGCGCTGGTTTTAGAATTTTACATTTAAAATTACATTTTTAAAATACATATAGTTTCAAAAATATAAATTATGAGTAAAGCAATATATATAGCCACTAGTGATCATAATAGTGGTAAATCAATTATTACGCTCGGGTTAATGAGCATCTTAATTGGTAAAACAGCCAAAGTAGGGTATTTTAGACCTATAATCGAAGATTTTGTCGATGGTGAGGTAGATAATCATATTGAGACTGTTTTGTCGTATTTCAACCTCGATATTGCGTTTGAAGATGCTTACGCTATTACCAAAAGCAGATTGATTAAGAAAAAGAACAAAGGAAAAATAGGAGAGGTTCTAGATTTGATAATTGAGAAATATAAAAAGCTTGAAGAGCGTTTTGATTTTGTTTTGGTTGAAGGGACCAGCTTTACTGGTGAAGGAACTTCGATTGAACTAGATTTGAATGTTTTGATTGCCAAAAACCTGGGAATTCCGACTATAATTGTAGGTTCGGGAGTAGGCAAAACTTTAGAAGAACTTCTAGACAGTTTGTATCTGGTTTACGATTCTTTCAAATTAAAAGAAGTAGAGGTTTTATCTGTTTTTGCCAATAAAGTGCAACCAGAGAATATTGAGTTGGTTACTAATAGTTTACAGAAAACGTTGCCTTCAAATGTTTTGATTAATACCATTCCGCTTGTTTCGACTTTGAACAATCCGACCATGCAAGAAATTGTAAACGAATTGAATGCAAAAGTCCTGTTTGGAGAAAATTATCTGAACAATGAAATTGGACATTATAGTGTTGGAGCCATGCAACTTCATAATTATTTGGTACATCTGCATAACAATGCTTTGGTAATTACGCCAGGAGACCGTTCTGATATTATTTTAGGAGCTTTACAGGCAAATGAATCGGCAAATTACCCGACGATTTCAGGAATTATCCTGACAGGAAATATTGTTCCAGAAGAAAGTATTTTAAAACTTATTGAAGGGCTTTCTGCGATCGTACCAATTATCGCTGTTGATGGTGGAACGTATCATATTACCAATAAAATAGGCTCAATAAAATCGGAGATTTACGCGAATAATACACATAAGATTGAAACCTCAATTAATACTTTTGAAAAGTACGTCGAAATCGAAGCTTTATCGCAAAGAGTTATTACTTTCCAACCTGAAGGTATGACGCCAAAAATGTTTCAATACAATATGGTTAAAAGAGCGAAACAGCATAGAAAACACATTGTACTGCCAGAAGGAAATGATGACCGAATTATTACAGCAGCATCGAGATTACTGGATATGGATGTAGTAGATATTTCGATTATTGGTGATAAAAAACAAATAGAAAGTAAAGTTGCAGAACTTGGACTTACATTTGATTTTTCTAAAGTAAGCATCATCAATCCTATAGAATCTGAAATGTATGAGGATTATGCCAATACGTATTACGAGCTTAGAAAAGCTAAAAACGTAAGTATTACTATGGCAAGAGATTTAATGGAAGATGTTTCGTATTTCGGAACTATGATGGTGTACAAAGGTCATGCAGACGGAATGGTTTCTGGAGCGGCACATACTACACAACATACTATTTTACCAGCGTTGCAATTCATTAAAACAAAACCCAATTCATCGGTAGTTTCTTCCGTGTTCTTCATGTGTCTAGAAGACAGAGTTTCCGTTTTTGGAGATTGCGCTATCAATCCAAACCCAACAGCAGAACAATTGGCAGAAATCGCAATTTCTTCGGCAGAATCAAGTTTGGCATTCGGTATTGAACCAAAAATTGCTATGCTTTCTTATTCTTCTGGTTCATCAGGAAAAGGAGATGAGGTTGACAAAGTAAGAACGGCTACAGCAATTGTAAAAGAAAAAAGACCGGATTTAAAAATCGAAGGGCCTATTCAGTATGATGCCGCAGTCGACTTAAGCGTTGGAAAAAGCAAAATGCCAGATTCAGAAGTGGCAGGACAGGCCAGTGTATTGATTTTCCCAGATTTAAATACAGGGAATAACACGTATAAAGCCGTTCAGAGAGAAACAGGAGCTTTGGCAATTGGTCCAATGTTACAAGGCTTAAATAAGCCTGTAAACGACTTAAGCCGTGGATGTACTGTAGATGATATTATCAATACAGTTGTCATTACAGCGATTCAAGCACAAGGAATGTAGATAATTGTGAATTGTTAATGGTAAATTGTGAATTATAACATTGCCTTAAAAATTGCTTTTATTTCAATTAAAAATTGAGAATTAAAAATTAAAAAAATAGAACGCAGATGAGACTGATTCGCTATCGCGAAAACGCAGATTTGTACGGATTTTATTCTTGATAGAAAAAAAACGTTTTATCCGTGTCTTTACGAAGTAAATCTGCATGATCCGCATACTAATTTAAACAGAGAAAAATAAAGATTTATGTCTTTTTAAGAAAACTCAGCATCTTAGAGACTCAGTACCTTAGCAACTTAAAAAATGAAAATACTAATTATAAACTCAGGAAGTTCTTCAATTAAATACCAATTAATGGTAATGCCAGAAAACGAAGTAATCTGCTCTGGAATGATTGACCGAATTGGTTTAGAAACTTCAAATATTACCTTTAAAACGGATACAGTTTCACGCGAAGAAACACTTCCGATTCCGAACCATAAAGTGGGTTTACAAAAAGTAGCCAATATGCTTTTAGATCCTGAAAAAGGAGTAATTAAATCGACTTCAGAGATTGCTGCTGTTGGTCATCGCGTCGTGCACGGCGGAAGCGATTTTAGCGCAACGGTAAAAATTGACGAAAAAGTAAAAGAGAAAATCAAACAGCTTTTTGAATTGGCTCCTTTGCATAATCCTGCCAATTTAGAAGGAATTAATGTGGCAGAAGAAATTTTCAGTTCAGCTGAGCAAATAGCTGTTTTTGATACTGCTTTTCATCAGACTATGCCAGAAGTAGCGTATAAATATGCTATTCCAAATTATCTTTTGACAGAAAATAAAGTGCGTGTTTATGGTTTTCATGGAACAAGTCATAAATATGTTTCTGAAAAAGCCATTAATTACTTAAAAGATAATTCTAAAATAATTACCATTCACTTAGGAAATGGTTGCAGTATGGCTGCTGTTAAAGACGGAAAATGTATTGACACTTCAATGGGATTTTCGCCTTCAAACGGTTTGATTATGGGAACCCGTGCAGGTGATATTGACCAATCTGTTGTTTTTTATATGATTAAAAATTTAGGTTATACTCCAGACGAAGTAAATGCTGTTTTATTGAAACAAAGCGGTATGCTTGGCCTTACGGGTTATAGTGATTTACGTGATATTGAAGCCGAGGCTGAAAAAGGAAACAAAGATTGTCTTTTGGCACTGCAAATGAATGCTTATAGAATCAGAAAAACAATTGGAGCTTATGCCGCCGCTCTAAACGGATTAGATGCAATTGTTTTTACTGCAGGAATTGGAGAAAACTCATCTTATATGCGTAATTTGATTTGTACCGATATGGATTATTTCGGAATTGAAATTGACACAGGAAAAAATGAACTGCGTTCTAAAGAATTAAGAGAGATCAATTCAGAGAAGTTTAAAGTAAAAGTTTTAGTAGTTCCGACTGATGAAGAATACGAAATTGCAAATCAGGTTTTTCAATTGCTTGAAAATTAGAAAGTTTTATTTTCTACTTACTTATAGGCTCCTTTATGGAGCCTTTTTTATGCTTTCAGTTTAAGTTTTTTGTCAGTATCTTTGAATTTAAAAAATAATATCTTGAAATCGATACTTTTTAAATCCGTTTTCTTCTTTTTCATCGCTTTACAGCTTCAGGCACAAGAATTACTTCCCTTTGTAGAAAATTATAGCAAATCAGATTATCAGGGAGATAATCAAATCTGGAATGTTGTACAAGGTAATGATAATGCCATGTATTTTGCTAATAATCACTATTTGCTTCGTTATGACGGTGTAAAATGGGAAAAATATACGCTTCCAAATAAAACTATTATTCGATCAATTCTGATTGAAGGAGACAAAATATACTCAGGTTCATATAAAGAGTTTGGCTATTGGTACAGAAAAGATGGTACCATGCATTATGTTTCGATTACCAAAAATCTCAGATTATTTGATGAAAAGGATAATGAAGAAATCTGGAAAATATTCAGATTTAACGGTGCTCTTTATTTTCAATCTTTTAATGATGTCTTTATTTACAATGGAAAATCAATTAAGAAAATTAAATTCCCATTTCTTATTTCGTATTGTTTTGGTGTAGATAAAAATTTATATGTGGCTTCGGTTAAAGATGGGATTTATAAAATGAACGGTAAATACATTGCCAATCCAAAAGGATGGGATGTTTTAAAAAATACTGTTGTTCACGCTATAGAAAAGTTTCAAAATACGACTTATATTTTTACGCAGAAAAAGGGAGTTTTCATTGTAGAAAAAAACGGATTAAGAAGCTGGGATCATCCTATAAATGAAACTTTAAAAGCAGCAACCATCAATGTGGCAAAATTTGTCAAAAATGATAAGCTGATTATTGGAACAGGAAACCGCGGCATTTATATTTTAGATTTAAAAAATAATTCCTATAAAAATATTGAGCGTAATAATGTTTTAATGAATAATTCGGTTCTAAGTATAGGATTGGATAAAGAAAATGATTTATGGGTTGGTTTAGATAACGGAATCGCACATGTTGAGGTTAACTCTCCTATTTCTTTCTTTTATGATAATTCAGGTCTTTTAGGATCTGTCTATGCTGTGGCTGCAATTAATAAAGGTTATTTAATTGCATCTAATCACGGTATTTTTGAGTATAGTGCAGGGAAATTTAATATGATGCCTAATACACAAGGGCAAGGCTGGAATATTTCTCTAATTGACGGAAAATATATTATTGGCCATAATGATGGCACTTTTTCGTATGAAAATAATACTTTGACCAAAATAAATGGTGTCAGCGGCGGCTGGAATATGTCTAAAAGTAGTATCAACAATACGTACTTTCAATCGACTTATAGCGGTATTCTAGTTTATGATGATCCATCAAACATGTCTCATTATAAAATTATAAAAGATCTGGCAAAGCCAATAAAATACGTTGCTCAAAACAAAAAAAATGAAATTTGGGCCGCCGATAATTATCGTGGTTTATACCGTGTTTTGCTAGACGATAATTATAATACGCTTAAAGTTGAAAACGTCACACAGCAAAGCAAAATACAGAATGATTTTGGAATAAAGATTTTTGAGTTTAGAAAAGAAATCCTATTTCTAATTAATAATTCTTGGTACACTTATAATTCTATATCCAATAAATTGGAAGAAAATGAATTGTTTAATACAAATTTCAGAAATGTGACAGATGTGGTTTCCATAGACGAAGATCATTTTATGGTTTTGCAAAACGGAATCCTGTACCATATTTATGCTCAAGGAAACAAGTTTGTCTGGAATATTATTCAGGAGAAATATTATAAAGGAAAATTGATTAATGAAAATCTGAGAATTTTCAAAAAAGACAATTATTACTTATTTAATCTCGATGACGGATTTATTTCTCTTAAACTCGAATATGAAAATAAACAAAATTCAGAAGTAAAAATTGAGGCATTTAGTAATGATGCTTTAGTTCCGAGCGAAGAGAAAATAAAATTCAATACAGAATTAAAGATTAATGTTATTTCTGGAATTTATGGAGCGAGTAAGCCAAATTTATTTTATAAGCTCGACAAAGAAAAAGAGTTTATTCCAATCTCAGACGGATTAATTGTTTTGAATAATTTGAGTAGCGGTTATCATACGGTAGAAATATTCAAACACGATGGTGCAACGTACGATAAAGTTTCGTCATATAAATTTAAAGTGGCAGAACCTTGGTATTTTTCATTTTGGATGATTCTGCTGTATTTTCTAGTTATCGGAGCAGTTTTATTCTTCTATTATAAATGGAACAAACTTCGTTACATGCAGAAACTGAAACTTCAGGCTGAAGAATTAAAACATCAGAGAGAGATTCTTGAAATGGAATTGAAAAAAGAAAACGAACTCAATATTCAAGAATACGAAAAACATATTTTAGAATTAGAATTACAGGCTAAATCTTCTGAAGTTGCAGGCAAATCATTATCGATTGCCAAACAAACCGAAATGATTGATAAAATTCAAGGTATTTTGGAAAGTGAGAAAGACTTTAGTAAGCTTAAAAATGAAATTAGAAAAGCTATTAAGATTAATGAAGTAAATAAACACGAATGGGAAACATTTGAGACCAATTTGAATCAAATTCATAATGAGTTTATCATTAATCTGTCTAAAAAATATCCACAACTAACACCAAAGGATATAAAACTTTGTGTTTATCTTAAAATGAACCTTTCTTCTAAAGAAATTGCTCCTATGATGAATATCTCTTTTAGAGGTGTAGAATTGCACAGATATCGTCTAAGAAAGAAACTAAACCTCACACAAGACGAAAACCTATCTAAGTTTTTATTAACTCTGTAAGATTTGGTTTTATTTTTTATATAATTTATATTTTTCCATATCATTTTTTATATAATTACGATACATCATTACTACATCATAATGTTGTGTTAAAGGAATTTTGTTAACATTTATAGTGTTGATAATCATTATTATAAGATAAAATTTTAACACAATGATGTAGCTATGTTGTAGTGGTGTTTGATGTACTACAACGTTGTAATTGCTTAATTTGGCTCTACTAACTTAAACGATTACGTACTGTATGAAAAATTTTATTTTTAGCTTTTTAGCGCTCTTGCTGCTGCCTACATTTATGTTAGGACAGACACAAGCAATCAAAGGAAAAGTAGTAGACAGTAGTGGAATGGGAATTCCAGGAGCAATTATCGCTTCAGCTGATGCTAGAGCAACTGCAGATGCAGATTTCGACGGAAACTTTACAATTAATGCAAAACCTGGAGACATTTTAAAAATCTCTATGTTAGGCTTTGATTCGGTTTCTGTACCGGCTACAGCCGCACCAATGACAATTACCTTAAAAGAAGCAGGTGATACTGCTTTAAAAGAAGTAGTTGTAATTGGGTACGGTACAAGAAAGAAAATTGATAATACTTCGGCGGTTAGCTCAATTAAGTCCGAAGAGATTACCAAAATGAAAGTAATGAATGCCTCTCAGGCTATTCAAGGTAAAGCTGCAGGGGTTCAGGTATCTACTTCAGATGCGCCAGGAAGTACGCCTTCAGTTGTGATCAGAGGGGCTGGTACAGCATTAGGAGGAAGAAATCCTCTTTATGTTGTAGATGGTATGCCTACTGACAATATCAATAACATTAATACTAACGATATTACGTCTTATGAAGTATTAAAAGATGCTTCTTCGTTAGCTATTTATGGTACCAGAGGTGCAAATGGTGTAATTATGATTACAACTAAAGCAGGTAAAGGAAAAATTACTGTAGATGTAGAAAGTTTTGCAGGAGTTAGATCTCCATTAAAAACTGTAAAAATGGCAAACGCTGATGAGTATGTTCGTTACAGTAACGCCGCTTATAGCAACGTTTTTCCACAAGGAAGATTTTCTGCAAATCAGCCATATAATACTGATTGGCTTGATGCAATTACAAGAACTGGGTCTTATACTCAAAACAATATTGCAGTCTCAGGATCTTCAGAAAATGTAAAATACTTTTTCAGTCTTGGAAATTATGAAGAAAAAGGAATTTTAAACGGATCTGATTATGGACGTACTACTTTTAGAAATAATAATGAATTCAAGCTTTCAGAAAAAGTTAAATTGACTCAAAATTTTAGTGTAAGTACTATCAAAAATACACCAATGCCTTTAAGTGCATTTACTAATGCTTACAGACAATCTCCATTAGTTCCTGTACGTTATGCTGATGGAAAATATGGTGTGCCATTTGTTTTAAATGGAGTTGTAGGTGAAACAGGAGAGTCATTTAATAATGTTGGAAACCCAGTAGCTCAATTAGATTATACAAATGAGCAGCAAAAATCGGTTACTTTACAAGGAGGACTAAAATTAGATTGGGATATTATTAAATCTTTAAAATTCACATCACAATTTAATGGAGAGTATTATACTTACAAACAGTATAATTATGTTGATAATGTGGCTCTTTGGTTATCGGCAGATCCTACTCGTACAGTAGAAAAGTATCCTTTAGATTTAAATAAAAATACTTTGACCAGAAGCAGAGATGAGTATTTTAATTGGAATTTATCAAATTATTTAACTTATAATAAGGTTTTTGCAGAAATTCATGATGTTGAGGTTACTGCAGGTATAGAGGCGAATGTACAAGGTACGCGTGAGAAATTAACTATCGACAGAAAAAATGTAAATCCAAATTCTAATTATTGGTCTTTGAAAGATGTTAACAATGTTGCTAATGTAACAGGTTATAAGGATGAGGCACTTAATCAAAGAAGATTGGCATCTTATTTTGCTCGTTTTCAATATAAATTGATGGATAAATATTTGGTTACTGGTACAGTGAGACGTGACGGTTCATCGCAATTTAATGAAGACAATCGTTGGGGGACATTTCCTTCCGTTGGTTTAGGATGGATTATTTCAAAAGAAAGCTTCTTAAGTAATGTAGAGCCAATTAATTTATTAAAACTTAGAGGATCTTGGGGTAGATTAGGGAATCAAAATGTACCTCTTAATACTCAAGTATTCACTTCAGGGGTAGATTATCCGGATCTTGGCTCAGGTACGACAATTAATTCTCAGGTTGATCCTAATTTATCATGGGAGATTGTAGAAGAACTTTCAGGAGGTTTTGATTTTGAAATGTTTAATAGCAGATTAAAAGGATCTTTTGATTTGTATGACAAAAATACAACAAACACAATTCTGAATGTTAAACCATATTCAACTTCAGGAATTACATTAGCTACTCCTGCACATGTTGGTGAAGTATCTAACAAAGGATATGAAATTGCATTGCGTTGGGATGATAAAATCAATGATAATTTAAGTTATTGGGTTGGAGGGAATTTCTCTCATAATAAAAATGAACTTACAAGTCTTAAAAATGTTCAGTTAAATCCAATTATTGGAGGAAGTTTAGGAAATGGGCAAAATACTAAAATCTTGGATAATACATCAGTAGGACAGCCATTAGGTAGTTTTTATATGTATGAATACGCAGGTGTTGACCCAACAAATGGTCAAATGCTGTATTACAAAGCAGATGGTTCTAAAGTTCCTCAGACTGGCTTAGATGAACTTAAAGATAAAAAATATGTTGGTACTCTTTTACCAACTTCTACTTATGGAGTTACTTTAGGATTGACATATAAAAACATTGATTTTTCTGTTGATGGTTACGGAACGGGAGGAGCAAAAGTATATAATGGAAAAAAAGCACAACGTTTTGGAGGGGAAAATGTAGAAGCTTCTATGGCTAATGGTTTTTGGACGCCTACAAATACTACATCTTCAATTCCGGCGCCTTCAAACTTGACTCCTTACGCTTCAACGTATTACTTAGAATCTGCTGATTTCTTTAGAATAAATAACATCACTTTAGGGTATAAACTTCCAATAAAAGAGAACAACTTTATCAGCTATTGCAGATTATATGTAAACGCAATTAATCCATTTATTACACAAAAATTCTCTGGATTCTCACCAGATGTTGTGTCTGACGGTAAATTAGTTGAAGGTACTCAAGGTGTTGAGTTAGATGCTTACCCGTCATTGAGATCTTTTGTAGTAGGTGCAAATTTAAAATTTTAATATCATGAAAAGAATATATATATCAATGTTTGTACTTTCTGGACTTTTGTTTACAGGATGTTCAGATGATTTTTTGGACGTAGAGTCAACAGAGTCTATTCCCGCTGATCCAGCTTTGGTAAATAGCGATGCTGGAGCTTCTAGTTTTGTTACAGCAATTTACAATCAATTTTTAGGATGGGATATGTCTTCTTTTGGTTGGAATGCAGTTACAAGTATCATTAGTGATGATGCTGATAAAGGTTCTGATCCCGGAGATGCTGGTGGAGATAAAGATATTATGGATGCTTTAACATATAATGCTTCAACTCCATCGTTTCAGTCTACATGGAATGCAAATTATGCTGGAATTAATAGATGTAATCAAGCCTTGGCAATATTTCCTAAGTTAGATCAGGTAACACCTAGTTTAAAAGTCAGATTAGAAGGAGAAGCTAAATTTATGAGAGCGTTTATGTACTTTACTTTAGTTAAAGGATATGGTGGAGTTCCT
Source organism: Flavobacterium nitrogenifigens (assembly GCF_003254565.1). Taxonomy (GTDB): domain Bacteria; phylum Bacteroidota; class Bacteroidia; order Flavobacteriales; family Flavobacteriaceae; genus Flavobacterium; species Flavobacterium nitrogenifigens. Next base: position 53,303 of record NZ_QJRI01000170.1, on the reverse strand, counting down.
ATTGTAGATCATTTGCCAATTCCTGGAAATGACTCAGACAGAATTATGCAATTAACCCGTAAAACTCCTGCAGAAGTTTATGCTTTTATAGAAAAAGACTTAACAGATGCTATTGCGAATTTACCAGAAAAATCGGCATACACTGGTAAAGATGTCGTAAGAGCTTCTAAAGGAGCAGCATATGCTTTATTAGCAAAAGTAAATCTATATCAAAAAAATTGGCAAAAAGTAATTGACAATTGTGATAAAGTAACAGGATACTCTTTAGTTTCAGATTATTCTCTACAATTTAAAAAAGAAGGAGAATTTGGTTCAGAATCTATTTTTGAGATTGATGGGATTGGGGGAACTTCTAGCCCTGGATTTGGAATTGGAAATTATACTGTTTCTCAAGCGCCTCGTGGAGCTGGAGGTTGGGGATGGGGATTCAATACACCAACTGAAGGTTTAGCAAATGCTTATGAGGCAGGAGACGTTAGAAGGGCTGCTACAATTATTTTCAGAGGTTCAGTTTTGTATGATGGTAGAGAAGTTCCATCTACAGTAGCGAATGCAAGATATAATTATAAAGCATATTCATCATCTTTTTATAACCAAGAATTTACAGATACAAATCTTAGATATTTAAGATATGCAGAGGTTATATTGATGAAAGCTGAAGCATTAAACGAATTAGGGCAGACTTCAGCAGCTATTCCTTTAGTAAATCAAATTCGTCATAGAGCAGGCTTAGGAGACACTCCTTTTACTTCTCAAACTGATATTAGAAAAGCAATCTATAAAGAAAGAAGATTAGAATTTGCTTTTGAGCACGATAGATGGTTTGATATCGTTAGAACTGGACAAGCAGAAGCGGCTATGGCAGCAGATGGTAAAACTTTTATAGTTGGAAAACATGAATTATGGCCTCTTCCAACTACATTTATGAGAGAAGCAGGAACACTTTCACAGCAAAACCCTGGTTATTAATCAAAATCTTAAAAATCACTTCCTTCAGATTTCCTGAGGGAAGTGATTATTTATCAAAAATCTTAAATTTTTATAATGATTAGAATTTCAGTTTTATTTTTAGCATTTACTTTTTTTAGTTGTGGATCAAATGCTGATAAGTCAAAAGAAAATGTACAGGAAAATACTTCTGGCGTTACTGCATTAACAGATGAACAGCTTTTAGACGCTGTTCAAAAACAAACATTTAAATACTTCTGGGATTATGCAGAACCAAATTCTGGATTAGCTAGAGAACGTTATCATCCTGACGGAGTTTATCCTGAAAACGATTCAAATATTGTAACAACAGGTGGTTCAGGTTTCGGATTAATGGCGCTCGTTTCAGGAATGTCTCAAGGTTATATTACAAAAGAGCAAGGGGTAGAGAGACTTAACAAAATTGCAGATTTTTTAGGGAAAGCAGATCGTTTTCACGGAGCATGGTCACATTGGATTGACGGAAATACAGGAAAAGTAAAGCCTTTTGGAACCAAGGATAATGGTGGTGATTTAGTTGAAACCTCATTTTTGGTTGCAGGAATGATTACTGTTCGTGAATATCTTAAAGATGGTTCTGAAAAAGAAAAAGCGGTAGCACAAAAATATGATGCGCTTTGGAAAAGCGTTGATTGGCAGTGGTATACAAACAATAAAAATGTTTTATACTGGCACTGGTCTCCAAATTATGCTTGGCAGATGAATTTTGCTTTAGAGGGATATAATGAATGTCTTATTACTTACGTGATGGCAGCGTCTTCACCAACACATACAATCGATGCAAAAGCATATCACGAAGGATGGGCGAGAAGCGGTGGCATAGTTTCTTCAAAAACAAAATACAATATCCCTCTTATTTTAAAGCACAATGGTGCAGAAGAATTTGGCGGTCCATTATTTTGGGCTCATTATTCTTATGTAGGTTTAGATCCGAATCAGTTAACAGATAAATATGCAAACTACTGGGATTTAAATGTAAATCAGACCAAAATCAATTATGAATATTGTGTTCAAAATCCAAATAAAAGCGCTGGATATGGGCCTGAGTATTGGGGTTTAACAGCTTCTTATTCTAGAAACCCTGACGGTTCTATCGGATACAATGCACACATGCCAAGCAACGATCAAGGTGTGATTTCTCCAACGGCAGCGATCAGTTCAATTGTTTACACGCCAAAAGAATCGGTGGCTGTGATTAGAAATTTATACGAAAATCATAAAGACGAAACTTGGGGAGACGCAGGTTTTTACGATGCTTTGAGTTTAGGAAATAAGTGGGTGGCAAAACGTTATTTAGCAATTGATCAAGGTCCAGAAGTGGTAATGATTGAAAACTACAGAACAGGATTGTTGTGGAAATTGTTTATGAATGCACCAGAAGTAAAACAGGGTTTAACAAAACTTGGATTTAAATCTGGAAAATACGGGATTCAATAATTGACATGAAATACAAAATAGCTTTTTTATCTTTTTTGTTTTCACTTTTAGGTTTTAGCCAGAGCGAAACAACCGGAAAAATAAATACAGTTATAATGGAAAAGTATGAGTTGGGTTATGTACTGCATAAACCGGCAAATACAAAAGAGAAAAAGCCATTAATAGTTTTTATTTCTGGAGATGGAGAAAAAGGAACTGATTTGGAGAAAGTAAAGATTAATGGACCTTTAAAATATTTAAAGACTCATCAATTAGATGCATACGTGCTAGCTCCACAATGTAAAGAAGATGAAAACTGGGATATAGAATCAATTTATCAGCTGATTCTAAAAATTCAGAAAGAGAATAAAATTGATTCAGAAAGAATATATGTTACTGGTTTGAGCTCAGGAGGTTGGGCTTCTTGGAATTTGGCTTTTGCACATCCAGATCTATTTGCCGCAAATGTACCTGTAGCTGGCTTTGTAGATTTGATTCAGTTAGAAAAAGCATGTGAAATAGCCAATATTCCAACCAGAATTTTTCATGGATTACTGGATGATGTTGTAAACGTGAATTATGCAATCACGATTTACAAGGAATTGAAAAAATGTAATGCTAAAGATGTAAAGCTGACCATTTTTGATGATGCAGGTCATGACAGCTGGACAAAAGTGTATGATAATCAAGAAATCTACGACTGGATGTTGCAGCAAAGAAAAACGAATACAAACAAATAAATAGAATAGAATGAAATCACTTTGATTCAAACAAAAAAACTAAACGAAGAAAAGCGATTCCATGTTCCGATTAAAAACAAATATTAAATACACATGAAAAACAAATTAGTCTTACTTTTTTTAGGATGCGCTGTTTTGGGTTATGCTCAAAAGAAGCCAGCTAAAAATACAGTGAAAATTAAACCAAAGTCTGAATTTGTGGCGGAATTAATGTCAAAAATGACTTTAGACGAGAAATTGGGCCAGTTAAATTTGCCAACATCTGGAGATATTACAACAGGTCAGGCAAACAGTTCAAATGTGGCAAAAAATATTGCTGAAGGAAAGGTGGGCGGTTTGTTCAACATTAAATCAGTTCAAAAAATCAAAGAAGTACAGAAAATTGCGGTTGAAAAAAGCCGTTTAAAAATTCCGTTACTTTTTGGTATGGACGTTATTCACGGTTACGAAACAACATTCCCAATCCCGTTAGGATTATCTTGTACCTGGGATATGGGACTAATTGAAAGAAGTGCTCAAATCGCTGCAAAAGAAGCAAGCGCAGACGGTATCAACTGGACATTTTCTCCAATGGTTGACATTTCTCGTGACCCAAGATGGGGAAGAGTTTCTGAAGGTTCAGGAGAAGATCCATATTTAGGAAGCCAAATTGCAAAGGCAATGGTTAACGGTTACCAACAGCACGATCTTACTAAAAATAACTCAATCTTAGCTTGTGTTAAACACTTTGCATTATACGGTGCTCCAGAAGGCGGGCGTGATTATAACACAGTTGATATGAGCCACATCAGAATGTTTAATGATTATTTTCCTCCTTACAAAGCTGCAGTTGATGCAGGTGTAGGTTCGGTTATGGCTTCTTTCAATGAAGTTGACGGAATTCCAGCAACTGGAAACAAATGGTTAATGACTGATGTTTTAAGAAAACAATGGGGTTTCAAAGGATTTGTAGTAACTGATTTTACAGGTATTCCTGAAATGATCCCTCACGGAATGGGAGATTTACAGCAAGTTTCTGCTTTAGCATTAAACGCTGGAGTTGAAATGGATATGGTTGGAGAAGGTTTCTTAGGAACTTTGAAAAAATCTCTAGATGAAGGAAAAGTAAAAATCGAAACTATCGATAATGCTGTAAAATTAATTTTAGAAGCAAAATACGATTTAGGATTATTCCAAGATCCATACAAATACTGTGATGAAAAAAGAGCTAAAACTGAAATCTTTACAACAGATAGCAGAAAAGAAGCACGTGATATTGCTGCTCAATCTTTAGTTTTATTAAAAAACCAAAACCAGCTTTTACCTCTTAAAAAATCTGGAACAATTGGTTTAATCGGGCCATTGGCAGATGCTAAAGAAAACATGCCAGGAACTTGGAGTGTGGCTACAAAAATGGAAAATGCGGTTTCATTATTGAGAGGTATCAAAGAAGTAGCTGGAACAGGAACTAAAGTTTTATACGCAAAAGGAAGCAATTTAGATTACGATGAAACTTTTGAAACTAATGCAACAATGTTCGGTAAAACATTACACCGTGATGCTCGTACAAAAGAAGAATTATTAGCAGAAGCTTTAAAAGTAGCAGAACAATCTGATGTAATTGTGGCAGCTTTAGGAGAATCTGCAGAAATGAGTGGGGAATCTAGCAGCCGTACAAACTTAGAAATTCCTCAAGCGCAAAAAGATTTATTAAACGCTTTATTAAAAACTGGAAAACCAGTTGTTTTAGTTTTATTTGATGGACGTCCGTTAGTAATTACTGACGAAGAAAAAACAGTTCCAGCCATTTTAAATGCTTGGTTTGCTGGTACAGAAGCAGGTTATGCTATTGCCGATGTGTTATTCGGAGATGTAAATCCTTCAGGAAAATTGACTTCAACTTTCCCAAGAAGTGTTGGACAATTGCCAATTTACTACGCACACAAAAATACAGGAAGACCACTTTCTAACACAGAAGGTAAATTTGAGAAATTCAGATCAAATTATATTGATGAAAGAAATGAGCCTTTATTCCCATTCGGATTTGGATTAAGCTATACGACTTTTGATTATTCAAACTTGAAAATTTCTTCTGATAAAATGAATCCATCAGGAAAATTGAAAGTAACTGTTGATGTAACAAATACTGGAAATTTTGACGGAAAAGAAACAGTTCAATTATATATTAGAGATTTAGTGGGTTCAGTAACAAGACCTGTTAGAGAATTAAAAGGTTTCCAAAAAATAGCACTTAAAAAAGGTGAAAAACAAACAGTAAATTTTGATATTACTGTTGAAGATTTAAAGTTTTATAACTCTGATTTACAATTCGTAGCAGAGCCTGGGCAGTTTGATGTTTTCGTTGGAGGAAATTCAAATGCCGATAAGAAAGTTAGTTTTGAGTTAACTAAATAGTTGGTTTATTTGATTAGTGAAAAGCCCTTCGTTTGGAGGGCTTTTTTTCTAAACCTACAGACCTTTTTGTAATTTTTTAACTACGATTATATGAATACTTTTAAAATATTTAGTGCAGTTTGTCTTATTGCTTTTTCGTCTAGCTATGCACAAAAAAATGCAATTGTAGCGCATCGCGGAGCTTGGAAAAAAAACAATCTACCTGAAAATTCTATTGCATCTTTAAGACATGCAATCGATTTAAAATTGCCAGGTTCGGAGTTTGATGTTTGGAGAACGGCAGACGATTCACTTGTAATTAATCATGATGCCCATTACAACAAACTGCTTATTGAAGAAACCAATTATGCAGATTTGATAAAATTTAAACTTTCAAACGGAGAAAAGCTTCCAACACTTCATGAATATATTTCAGAAGGAATGCGAAATAATAAACATACGCTTTTGGTTTGCGAAATCAAGCCTTCAGAAATTAGTAAAGAAAGAGGACAAAAAACTGGTGCAGCAGCAGTCGAAACCATTAAAAAATTAAAAGCCGATAAAAATACCTGCTACATCAGTTTTGATTATGATATTCTGAAAAAAATTAGAGAAATAGATTCTAAAACTTCTCTGCAATATTTAGAAGGAAATAAATCGCCAAAAGAAGTAAAGGCAGATAAAATTAATGGTGTTGACTATCATTATTCTGTTTTTCAAAAGCATCCGGAATGGATTCAAGAAGCTAAAGACAATAAAGTGATCTTAAATGCTTGGACTGTTAATGACGCAAAAGATATGGATTGGATTATTGCTCATAAATTCAATTACATTACAACAAATGAACCCGAACTTTTAAAGGAAAGAAAAGAGATTAAAAAATAGTCTTTAAAGCTTAACTTAAGAAAATCTAACCATGAAGAAATTATATAAAAAACTAACGCCTATTGTATTGCTTTCGATGCTTTTCGGAAACAGTCTTTTGGCGCAAAATTCTGGTAAAACAGAATGGTTTGACCCGAGCAGACCTGCAACGACTTATTGTAATCCAATAAATATTGGTTACAATTTTACGACTCATAATCACAATGGAATTCCAGAATCACGCCGTTCAAGCGCCGATCCTGTAATTATTACTTATAAAGGCGAATATTATTTATTTGCCACCAATCAGGCAGGTTTCTTTTGGAGTAAAGATATGTCAGATTGGAATTTCGTTTACGGAAGTTTTCAAAGACAGCCAGGCGATGATGACCAATGTGCTCCAGCTGCTTGGGTTGTAAATGACACTTTATTTTATGTTGGTTCAACTTGGAAGAGAGATCATCCTATTTGGAAAACGGCAGATCCAAAATCAGGAAGATGGACGCGTCACGTAGACAAAGCAATGCTGCCAACTTGGGATCCAGCGATTTTTCAAGATGACGATAAAAAAGTATATATGTACTATGGTTCAAGCGGAAAACTACCACTTGTAGGTGTTGAGGTTGATTATAAAACTTGGCTTCCAAAAGGAAATCAGGCTGATTATGCGACTTTATACAAAGCAACAGAGGTAGAGGATATTCAAAAACCTTATGGACAAATTAAAGAAGCAGCTATTTTAGATCCTTCGGCTCACGGATGGGAGCGTTTTGGACCAAACAATGATATGGAACCAGCGCCATGGGGAAATTTTATTGAAGGGGCTTGGATGACAAAACACAATGGAAAATATTATATGCAATACGGGGCGCCTGCGACCGAGTTTAAAGGCTACGCAAACGGTGTTCATGTTGGCGATAATCCGTTAGGGCCATTTACGTATCAGAAACACAATCCGATGTCTTATAAACCAGGCGGATTTGTAATTGGAGCAGGACACGGAAATACTTTTGCTGATAATTATGGAAATTATTGGAATACTGGAACGTGTAAAATTTCAATAAAAGACCGTTTTGAGCGTCGTATAGATATGTTTCCTGCCGGATTTGATAAAGATGATGTAATGTATTCTATTACAGCTTATGGAGATTTTCCAATTGTATTGCCAACAAGTGAACGTGACCAAACAAGAGGCGCTTCATCTGGATGGATGTTGCTTTCATATAAAAAGCCTGTAACGGTTTCTTCTTCTGAGGAATGTATGGAAGTGGAAACCCACAGAATGGATCATGGAGGTAAAAAAGTGTATGAGAAATTCTGTTACGGACCAGAAAATCTGACAGATGAAAACATTCAAACCTATTGGTCTGCAAAAACAAATAATCCAGGCGAATGGCTTCAAATGGATTTAGGACGTCAAATGGAAATAAATGCTTTGCAGATAAATTATGCAGATCATAAAGCGACACAGTTTAATAAAGCAATGGATATTTATTACCAATATAAAATATTCATGTCTGATGATGCTCAAAATTGGACTTTGGTTGTTGATAAATCTAAAAATGATAAAGATGCACCGCATGATTATGTAGAGCTTTCAAAATCGATAAAAGCACGTTACATTAAAATGGAGAACATTCACAATGCATCAGGTTTGTTTGCGATTTCTGATTTTAGAGTTTTTGGAAATGGATTGGCTGCAAAACCAAAATCTGTTACTTCTTTTAAAGTAGACAGAAACAAAGCAGATTCTAGAAACGCCATGATTTCATGGAAAAAACAGTCAGATGCAATTGGGTATAACATTTATTACGGAATTGCTCCTGACAAATTGTACAATAGCATTATGGTGTATGGTGATAATACGTACGATTTTAGAGGCTTAGATAAAGGCACAAAATACTATTTTACAATAGAACCTTTTAATGAAAATGGCATTGGAACAAAAAATAAGATTATCGAAGTAAAATAATCTTTATTTATAGAATATGTAAAAGCTCCGATTGGAAATTGAAAAATTTGCAATTGGAGTTTTTTTTTGAGAAAAGGTTGAGAAAAAAACTTCAGAAATGTCGATAATTTTGTTCCTTTGTGAATGTACCATCGGTATACTAAACTCCAAATTACTACAGAAACTATGAAAAAAACGATTCTTTTAACTGCTTTAGTTTTAAACGGATTGACATCTTTTGCTCAGACAAATGATGAAAAAAACATTAAATTATTTTACAAAAAAGCTTTAACCGAAGCAAAATGCTACACTTGGCTAGAATATCTGTCAAATGATATTGGCGCTCGTTTGTCTGGATCTAAAGGTGCAGAACAAGCAGTTGAGTACACTAAAAGCCAATTAGAAAGTTTAGGGCTTGATAAAGTTTATTTACAAGAAGTTATGGTGCCACACTGGGTTCGTGGCGAAAAAGAAACTGCATACATTCTTAATGGAAAAGTAAAAACTACAGTGCCGATTTGTGCATTGGGAGGTTCAGTTGCAACTCCAAAAACGGGTCTTACAGCAGAAATAATTGAGGTTCAGGGAATAAAAGAGTTGAATGAACTTGGAGCTGATAAAGTAAAAGGTAAAATTGTTTTCTATAACAGACCAATGAATCCTGAAAATATTGAAACCTTTACTTCTTACGGAGCTTGTGTTGATCAAAGATATGCAGGAGCAAAAGAAGCTGCAAAATTGGGAGCAGTAGGAACAATTGTTCGTTCTATGAATTTACGTTTAGACGATTTCCCTCATACAGGAGCTCAAAGTTATGGAGATTTGCCAAAAGCACAATATATTCCAACAGCTGCAATTAGCACAAATGGAGCTGAATTGTTGAGTAAATCTTTAAAAGCAAATCCAGCTTTGAAATTTTATTTTAAACAATCTTGCGAGACTTTACCAGATGCATTGTCTTATAACGTAATTGGTGAATTGACTGGAACTGTAACTCCAGAAAACATTATGGTTGTTGGTGGGCATTTAGATTCTTGGGATTTAGCAGATGGTTCTCACGATGATGGAGCGGGAGTAGTGCAGAGTATGGAAGTAATTCGTATTTTGAAAAACTTGAATTACAAGCCTAAAAATACGATTCGTGTTGTGTTGTTTATGAATGAAGAAAATGGCGGAAAAGGTGGTGCTAAATATGAAGAAGTTTCAAAACAAAATAAAGAGAATCATATTTTTGCATTGGAAAGTGATTCAGGCGGATTTTCTCCAAGAGGATTTTCAATTGAAGCTGACGACGTTAATTTGAAAAAGATACAAGGTTATAAAGATCTTTTTGAGCCTTATTTAGTGCACAGTTTTACAATTGGCCACGCAGGTTCAGATATTAATCATTTAACCTCACAAGCTATTGTTAAAGCAGGTTTGAAACCAGATTCTCAGCGTTATTTTGATTACCACCACGCTGCAAATGATAAATTTGATGCTATCAATAAAAGAGAATTAGAGCTTGGTGCTGCAACAATGACTTCATTAATGTATTTGTTAGACCAAAACGGAATCGAAACTAAAAAGGCAAATTAAGTTTCAAAAATAATAAATCGAAAAGGGTTGTCTCAAAAGGATAGCTCTTTTTTTGTAAGCTTCGGAGAAGCTGCATATTTATAGAAAAGGAAAAAATGTTTCCAAATATAAAGTTCCAGCGGAGCGACATATTAAACTATATGTCGCTCCGCTGGAGCTTTTTTCATTTTCTTATTGAAATTCTATAAATATTTTACCCCTCTGGGGTTTATGGTAGTGTTTTTTATGAATATGATTTTAAAGATCAAGATCTCATTACAACCAGATAATACAAAAAGGTGATTGGAATGTTAGAAAGCAACAATATGATTTTAAAACCAATGTCTTTTCGTTGTTGAGGTAAATGAATAAACTTTTCGGCTAAATGAAAAAACATAATCAAATTGACTACAATAGCCGCTAAAGCAAATGGCCACGCAATTACCAAAACATTTGGACTTTCATTTGAAATAATATAAAGCATAAACAGTATTGTACTAATTGTAAATGTGCCAACCGCCAATTCTATAGATTGCTTTTCTTGAAAAGGTTTTTTGTGTATTGTTTTCATTATTTTTTAAATATTAAAAGTTTGCTGAATAGTTTGAATTGGCATAAAAAGCATTTTTGAAAAATCGAGATAATGAAAAGCATTTGCCTTTTTTCCTCTTTTAAATTGCTGAATGAAGTAGCTCATTCGTTTTGGGTAAAAAATAGTTCCAGTTGCTATTACCATAAACAGATACAAGCTTTTCTTTCCGTTTCCGAGTAAATAATATTGCATACCGATTTCTTCATAAACTGAAACTCCAGTATTGGTCAAAACATGAATAATGTCGTGATCTTCTAGTTTTTCCTGAATATCAAAATGGTTTTTGTAAAGAAAACTTCCCAAGCCAAATCCTAGACTTTCTTCAGGATAGCTCATTAAGTGAGTCTTGTTGATGTCCCAAGGTTCATTCTTTTTAAAATATTTTTGATACGGTTTTTTAGAACATTCATACAGTTTTTCAATCAAATAATCTCTCATAAGGTATTAGTTTAAAAGTTCTTTGAATTTCAAAGTTGATTAGCAAATAAAAAAGCTAGAATGAATTAAGACTAGCTTTTTAAGATATTAATAAGTGTCTACTACTGTTTTTAATATATTAGATTCGGCAATATCAGAAGGAGTAACGACTTTTTCCTCTAACGGAATATCGTTACCGTAACGCTCTTTTAGTATTTTCTGAACTCTTGGATCTTGCAAATTAAAATCTTTCAATTCTCTAAGCTTAGACAATTCGATTCCTGCGGCATTTTTGTAAATCTTCCAAATCAATTCAGAGCAATATATTCTGTTGTCAGTCCATTCAAAATAAGCATCATATTCTTTACCGTCGAATTGCTGGCTATAATCTTTCATTTTTTGTAAAACCTCCGGATTTAAAACACTATCGTCTTTTAATCTTTTTACGAGATATTTGCTATCTTTTCCGTGTTTGATCCAGTCTTCAAGTGGAGTAAGTTTTACCGGCTGAACGGCTTCAAAAACAAACCAATTTCCGTTAATATCGTAAATAATGCCACAATGTGAGAATTTAGAGTTTGTTGCAATTCGAACGGCTTCGCATTGTTTAGATTCCGAAGTTTGAAAAATAAGATCGCCATCTTTAAACTTGCTCACTGTTGTTTTTTCTTTTTCTTCTTTGTTTCCTGTAAATGTATTATTTGGAAAAACTTTTATAGCAACAAACAAGGCACAGCCAAAGCTTATGATAAAAGTAATGATCGGGAATAGATATTTTTTGATTTTCATAAAGTATAGTTTAAAGTACTTTGAGTTGCAAAGTAAATGATAAAAAAAATAGCTGCCAAATAAAATGACAGCTATTTTCTAAATATATTTTGCGAAATATTAGATTCTAAAAATACCTCCAACTGCAATAATTCGTTGGAAATAAGTAAAGTGCTGAGAAGCTTTATCTTCAGGACTTGTAGTAGTTTTAATATCCTGCATGTTGATATAACCACCTTTTAACTCTCCTTGAACATAGAAATGTTTAAAAAAGGTAATATTTAAACCAGCTTTTGCAGAAACCCCATAACCAGAAACATGAAAATCATCATGGCGCTCTTTACCTAAAATTGTAGTATTAGTTTTTGGATATAAAACACCAGCTCCAATACCTTCAGTTAAGTTAATCTGAACTTTGTCAATATTTGGCAATCCAAACCATTTAGAAACATCATCAAATCTGGCAACTTCAGTATTAATGTAGTTTAATCCATCTGTATGTTCGTACATTAAAAAAGCTGGACCGTTTACATTTATTTCACCATTGCCGTAACCACCTTCTTTGGCTCCTCCTTGAGACATATCGACAGGAGTATTGTTGTAATTACCATTGTAAATTGATGCAGGATCATCTGAAGGCAAATTGATGTTTCCGGTAACATTTGCAATTTGATTTTGTGCCATTACATATTTCATATGGTCAACACCAATTGTAACACTATAATGATCACTGAAAAAATATCCTAATCTCAAATTAGTTTGAGGAATAGTCATATTTACAGGATTAACATAGTCTACGTGCCATCCTTTTGGTTTGTCATGAGCAGACATATTCTCAACAGTAAAATTGTAATCTTTACCTCTAAAGTTTACATCAGATTTTGAGTAGCTTTCTCTATTACCGCCCCACATTACAAAGAATTTACCTTTGTTGTGTGCGGCATATTTTTGTACTGGTATTTCTTCCTGAGCAAATGTGTTTAAAGAAACACAAGTCAGTAAGAAAAATAAAATTTTTGTTTTCAAAGAACTTAAGTATTATAAAATTATTAAAAGGCGTTTACAGTTTTTCTGATGGCTACCAACTTGTTCATTAAACCTTCAAAATAGTCTAAATGAAGCATATTAGCACCATCACTTTTTGCATTTGCAGGATCAAAATGTGTTTCAATAAAAATGCCATCAACACCAACTGCAATACCAGCTTTTGCTACTGTTTCGATCATGTCAGGTCTTCCACCTGTAACTCCAGCAGTTTGATTTGGCTGTTGAAGAGAGTGCGTTACGTCTAGAACTGTAGAAGCATATTGCTGCATAGTAGGAATTCCTCTAAAATCAACAATCATGTCTTGGTAGCCAAACATTGTACCACGATCTGTAACCATAACATTTTCGTTATTACAGTCTAAAACTTTCTGAACAGCATGTTTCATGCTTTCTGGACTCATAAATTGTCCTTTTTTCAAGTTTACTGTTTTTCCTGTGTTGGCAGCTGCTACTACAAGATCAGTCTGGCGAACCAAGAAAGCAGGAATTTGTAATACATCTACATATTGTGCTGCCATATCAGCATCTTCATTGGTATGAATATCTGTTACTGTTGGAACGTGGAAAGTTTCAGAAACTTTTCTTAAGATTTTTAATGCTTTTTCGTCACCAATTCCAGAAAAACTGTCAATTCTAGAACGGTTTGCTTTTTTAAAAGATCCTTTAAATACATAAGGAATCTGAAGATTGTCGGTAATACCAACTAGTTTTTCAGCAATTCTAAGAGCCATTTCCTCTCCTTCAATAGCGCAAGGCCCTGCTAATAAAAAGAAATTTCCGCTGTCAGTATGCTTAATTTGTGGAATATGTTGTAAGTTCATAAAATTATTTTTTTGCAATGCAAAGGTAGTTATGATTTATGAATAGCAGATGAAGATTTAAGATTATTTTAAGAACTCTAATAACTGACCTGTAGCTTAGTAAAATTAACGAATTGCTAAAATTTCTTTAGAATGATTAAATGCTTTTTCCGAGGCAATATTAAAGCATGAAAAGGAACTAATAGATGACATTTATCATGTTTTTAGAGTTTTGCAGTTTAATTGTCTTTTTAGACTTATCTTTTTTGGAATTGCTAACAGGGCAGAAATTTAGTAGAATTAATATGTTTTTAATTATTAAGAAAATTTTGGGTGGTCAAATGTTCTCCAAAATGATGAACAATTTCATTTAAAAAATATTCCTGTTGGGTTTTATTAAAGGCCGAAGTAGCATCCGAAATGACATAAGTATTATAACTTCTTTCATGTGCATCTCTTAAAGTGCTTTCTACACAAACATGAGTTGCATAACCTACAATGTAAAGATTTTCAATTTTATTGTTACGAAGATAAACATCTAGATTAGAGCCCGTAAATCCACTTGCACCAGTACGTCCAGTTACAATGAATTCGCCTTGAATAGGTTTTACACTTTCATAAAATTGAGAACCAAATTCATTAATCGGAAATGTTCCAGCCTTTGGAATAGCTTTTCGTAATCCGCTTTTGCCATTTGCTAGTTCAGGATAACCTTTTTCAAAGCGTAATCCAACATGAATGACTTCGATGTTGTTTTTACGTGAATAGGTAAGAAGCTTTTCAATGTTTGTGATTGAATTTAACATCATTTGCTCGTCAGCTATTAATAATTTTCGCAATTTGCCACTTTCATGCATCCATTCGTTTTGAGTTTCTATTAAAATAAGAGCGGCTTTCTCTTTTGTTTGCGATTCAATTGTATTCATGTTTAGAATAGTTAGAATTAATAAAAATAATATTCTCATAATGATTGATTATAAATTAAGCTGAAGTGGGTTTGTAATGTGCTCGTTTGATATCTTAGCAACGGCTTTCCATCCATCTGGGTATTTTATATAAGAAAGGTAATCTGTTATGATTAATTTCTGATCTCTATAAAATTCTATTTTTACAGAAGCTATGTTTTTTGTAATGTCTAGAATTTCAATAGTATATTCCAAATTTCTAATGCCAGAATTTCTTTTGTCAGGAGAATTTTTATAATCTTCGACAACTTTTATCCAGGTTTTTAAAGGAAGACGAAAAAGATCATTTTCTTTTGCGATAACTATTGCAAAATCAGGATGAAAACCTCTAGCCATTTCTTTAGTGTCCAATTTGTTTAATGCCCCATTTGCAAAAGTTTCTTCAACCATTTTTTTTAAGATCTCTTTTTCAGAATTGGAATCTAAAACATTTACTTTGATCCAGTTATCGTGAAGCCATTTTTCAGTAATACGCTCGTGTTTGTTATTATCCCACTTTATATTACGTTCGAATGTAATGACAGAATTATCAAAACCAACTATAACCCAGACATAATCTTGGCGAGAAGCATTGTAGCATTTATATTTCATTCCGCTGACAATGGTTTCAGTTTTATTTATTGTCACTTTTTCATCATGTCTTTCAATCCACAGATTTTTTAATTCACCAGCTAAGGAATTATCCAACTTCAATAAAAAGTCTTTAGCTGTTTTTTCTGCATCTTTTTTTGAAACTATTTTTGAATTAGAATATTTTTGATCCATTATGGTAAATCCTAAAATCTGCTTGTCTTTTTCTGAAATAACAAATGAGAAATGTTCTTCTGTATCGTTATTTTCAGGTTTTTCAAAACGAAATAAAAAGGCGGGAGTATTATCTGCTTTTATTCTTTTTACTGATTTAAAATAATAATCAGAAGGAATTGTTATCACTTCTCTGAAAGCATTTAAATGAGATTTTGCCTCATGGTAAGATACTTTTTCCATGGTATATGTTTTAGAATTATGGGCTTTTGCTATCATAGCAGATGTTGAAAAAGTTATTAATACTGTAAAAATTAAAATTGTATTTTTCATTCCTAAATTGTTTTTAATTGTCAATAATTGTAAATAATTTACAATTGCAAATTAAGGACTGTTATTTTATATTTGCAACATTAATTGCAAATAATTTACAAAATGGGTAAAGCAAAAGCAAATAAAGACTTGTCATTTGATTTTGATTTTTTAGATAAATTGGTAGTTGGTATTGGAGAAGTATCGCAGATTACAGGTATTCCAACACGTCAAATTCGTTATTGGGAAGATAAAGGAATTATATCAAGTCTTACCGAAGAAGAGGGTAAGAACCGTAGGTATAATTATGAAAATATAAAAAAAATGCTCCTAATAAAAGAGCTTACAGATGAAGGCTATACCCTAGATGCTTCTGCAGAAAAGGTGAAGAAACGTATGGAAATGATTGAAGAAACTTTAAGCAAATTGCAAAAAAAATAATCGCTGTACTGCTTTTTAGTTTTGACTAATCTGTCTTTTCGATCTATTTTCTCTCCATCTTTTGATCAAAAATTGTATCACAATAATCAAAATCAGTATGAAAAGTAAAAAGAAAGAAGCCATAGCAATGCCTAAAAGAGGCATTCCACATCTTACAGGATTTGGATATTGTTCATATTGTTTTGAAAAATTATAATCTGCAATATTAAAAGCCGCAAAGGAAAGTGCAATTTGTAGAATAAAATTAATCCAGGAAATACGGTTGAATTTTAATGACGTGGGTTTATATACAGAAAAGGTACCTAATATTAATTGTGATAATACGGGTAAAATAATGAGCAGCAATGGCAATAAATTAAGCATAATCCTAATCTGAGCCTATTTATTTCAACCTCAATCCTACAGGAACCATTAAAACTCCTTTTTCATAAATGTTTAAATAAAGCTTAACGGGCTTTTTTTGACCTTCCCATTTCAGTTCATAAACATTTAGGAATCCAGCACCCATATTGCTTCGTTTAGTAGGGAATGGGCAGCAGGTTTCTAATCTAGAATACGTTATTTTTTCGCCATTCGGACCAGCTAAAGCATTTAAGAAACGAATTTCATTTAACGTTTCATTATTGGTGTTCTGATAAAATATATTAATAGGATAATCGGGATCGTAACCGTATTTTTTGTCTTTGGCAAACTGTGTTATAGAAAAAGTATTATCCTTTTTCAAAATCAAATCTGGCGCATTGTCATCTACATTTTTTAAAGTCGATTTTGTACTTACGCAAGAAGTAACACTAATAAATAAAACAATTAAAAGAGCTATTTTTTTCATGGTTGAGGTTATTGGACAATTAAACTGTTTGCTCTACTTTTTTTGGATTTAGCCTTAAGATACCAACTACAATCAGATATTGTGCCAGAAGATAAGTCAGCATAATAAAAAAAGAACTTTTAGGGATTGGAGCATAAAATTTATTTAGAGCCAGAATGCTATCAGAAATAATAAAGAAAATTGCTCCTAAAAAAACAAACTGATTTCCTGGTTTTTCCCAAACCAAAAATCCGTTCAATGCAAATAAAAGCATGATTGAAATAACTGAAGCATAAATAGAAACCGGAATTTCAAGTTCTCCTAAATGCGGCATTAAAAAAGAAACCATTCCAATTAAGTAAAATGCAATCAAGACACTGCCGAATATAAAAAGAGGTTTGTTCTGTTTTTTTCTAATTCTTTTCTGCTTATTAAAAAGAATGCAGTAAATTATGTGTGCTGTCAAAAAGAATACAAGACCTAAAATAAAGTAAATTTCTCCAAGGTCTGTAAAAAGCAGTGTGACATCTCCAAGCCATGAAAGTGTAAGTGCAGCCAATAAAATGTTCTGACTCGGAAATGCCCTATAAAAATAAGCTCCAAACCCAATAATAGGTATTAGAATGGGTTTGAGAAAGAGGTCTAAACGCTCGTGGCCAGTAAGCAGAATAATGAGGTAGACCAAACTAAATGCTAAATAAATTTTAAAAAAGGAAGAGTTTCTCATAATAGGGGTTATGAATTGATATGTTGGTTTTGGTTGGTTTTAAAATCAAAATTAACAAAATAAAGTGTTGTTAATAAAGATAAAATCAGGTAAGTAAAAATAATATAGTTACTAATTGGGATTGTACGATTTAAACCAAACCAATCTCCATAATAGCCAATGATACAAATTACAATTCCCAATCGGATGCTTTCCCATAAAACGGCAAATTTATTTTTGTCCATTAGTTCTGTATAGCTATATATAGTTATAAAAATAAAAAAGCCATAAATGAAGATATTTGGAAGACCAATTTTGGCAATATTCTCAAACAAGTAACTTACAAATAATAATGTTATTAGCATTTGAATAACAGACCAGTAAATCAATTTTTGCGAATTCTGCGTACCATATTTTTCAAAATTAAAAACATTCTCAATTTTGTTTACAGGGTATTTTTCTTCAAAGTTTTCAGGACGCCAACCTGTTGGTTTGAACCAGATAGTCAGTTTGTCTTTCCATTTTGGCGCTCGCCACGCATCTTTTATCAATAGACTCAAATGCTGAAAGTTTATCTTAATCGGATTCCATGTATTGGCAGGTCTTGTGATTCCGAAAACAGGAGGCACATCGTCTAATTCTTCTTGGAAAGTGCCAAAAAGCTTGTCCCAAAAAATGAAAATCTGCGAATGGTTTTTGTCCAGATATTCTGGGTTAATGGCATGATGCACACGATGATGCGATGGAGTCACTAAAATGTGCTCTATAAAACCCATTTTTTTGATGTGCTTGGTATGATACCAAAATTGTAAAAATAAATGAATTGGAAGTGTAATAGCAATCACAGAAGCAGGAACGCCTAGCAAAGCAGCGGGAATCAATAAAAAAGTAAACAAATTGACCAAACTTGCAATGGGCTGGCGAAGCGCACAGGCAAGATTAAATTCTTCACTGCTATGGTGTATGGCATGTTTGTTCCAAAGAAAATTAATCTGATGAGCCAAACGATGGCTCCAATAGCCATAAAAATCAATTACAAAAAAAGCAATGCAGTAGGAGAGAACATTGGCTTCTAAATGCTGCAATGCGATTTTAGAAACCAACCATTCATAAGAAAGAAAAGTTACACTCAAGCCCAAAACATCCTTAACCGAATTGGTAATGCCAGAACTTATGCTGGATACGCTATCTATCAATGGAGCAGTATCATTCTTTTTATATATGCCGTAGATTTTTTCAATAACAATTAAAGCTAAAAAAACAGGCATTGCAATAATCAATATCTTTCCGTATTCTTCCATAAAAAGCGTATTCTATTTCGTTCAAATATATAATAAAAACGAATGCATTTTGAATTATTTGCAATTAAACAGCTAGGAATGTATTATTTATTCAAAATCTAAATACAAATTATTGAGGTTCAAAAGGATATTTTACTGGATAAAAATTTACTGTTTTTGGATTTTTTATGTTAAATCGTACGGATTCTTTAATGATTTGAAATGAGTCGTATTTTAATTCCAATTGTATTTCGTTGTCAGAATTTACAATGCCATACTTATTGTTTTTCTTTACAACAAATTCTCCTGTTCCGTAAATTTCTGTAATAGCATCATATTCTGCTGGAAGAGAGAATTAGCTGTTCACGAAGTGCATCAAATTTTGATTGGGCATTCATTGCAAAAGAGAATAAAAGAATTAGTAAAAGAAGGATATTTCTTATAATTTTGAAATACTACAAATAAAAACGCATTCTCTTCAATTCTAGTATAGAATAAAAAAGAATGCGTTTTAAAATTATTGGCTCAATTAAACAATTTCGGCGCTAAGACCAGCTTCCAAAAGTTGAGTGCATTGAGGTTTAAGTTTTTCTATCGGGCCTGTCTTTACAGTGCATTTCCCGTTGTAATGTACAATCAAAGAGCATTGCTCGGCTTGTTCTGCCGTGTGGCTGCAAACACGCATAAGAGTATCAATTACGTGATCAAAAGTATTTACATCATCATTGTAAACAATGATCTCGTTATTAAAAGCAATGGCTTCTTTTTCGCGAACTCTTTCTCTTACTTTTTCTTTAGTACTCATATTGTTATGGTTTTTGTACTGAATTGATTATCAGTATCTAATTTACATATTTTAAAGATACCCAGTTGTTTCTTTGAAGCTTTTTAACATAAGTTAAACCTTTTTCAACGCAAGAAGCATCGATAAACGGAATGTCTTCTTCGTAGAAACCGCTAAAAAGGATAATTCCTTTTGGGTTCAAAGCATCAACATACGACTGCATATCGTTCAACAAAATATTTCTGTTGATGTTGGCAATAATTAAATCGTATTTTTTACCTGCCAATAAAGCCGCATCGCCTTCATAAACGGAGATATGTTTGCAATTATTGCGTTCAGCATTTTCGATAGAATTCAAATAACACCAGTTATCAATATCAATAGCGTCGATAGGTTCAGCGCCTTTCATTTCAGCCAAAATTGCTAAAATCGCAGTTCCGCAACCCATATCCAAAGTTTTCAGACCTTTTACATTCATTTCTAGCAAATGCTGAATCATCATGTGAGTGGTTTCATGATGTCCAGTTCCAAAACTCATTTTTGGTTCGATTACGATATCAAATTCGGCATCGGTCTTTTCGTGAAAAGGAGCACGAACATGGCATTTCCCATCAACATCAATTGGTTCAAAATTCTTTTCCCATTCCTCGTTCCAGTTTACCTGATCGATTTCTTCAATGGTGTATTCAATTTTAAACTCCTCAGATTGTAGAATATAAATATCATCTAGAATATTTTCATCCCATAAATCCTTCTTCACAAAAGCCGAAATTCCGTTTTCAGTCTCTGTAAAACTTTCAAACGCTTTTTCGCCCAATTCAGCCACTAAAATTTCAGAACCCAATTCTTTTGGCTCAATTGTAAAATGATATCCTAAATATATATTCGACATAAATAAAAAATTTTTGCAAAGGTAAGAATACAAAGCAAAAGTTGTTCATAAATAAATCATATTGTTATAAATTTTAATACTAATTTTGAATAGTATTTTGTAAGTTTTTTATGATTATGAAAAATATCTTTTTTATAATGCTTTTGTTTGTTTTAAGTGCCGCAAGCTGCGAAAATGAACATGATGTTATCCGATCTTTTTGTTATTGGAAAACCGATATGTATTTTCAAGAAGCTGAAGATTCTTTGGTGAAGAAGATGGATATCAAACATATGTATGTGCGTTTTTTTGATGTAGATTATAATCCGTATTCTAAAGAACCACTGCCTGTTGCAACTATTTCGAATATTTCACTCAATAAAAGTAATCTTGAAATTACGCCGAGTATTTTTATTACTAATGAAGTAGTTTTAAAATCGGATACAAAACAGTTGGATAGTCTTGCTGCTAGAATGGCACGCCGAATTGGTCAGATTGGAAAAAGGATGAATGACAGAAAAGCAGAAAGCAATGCGTATAATATCGTTTATCCAAAAGATTATTACAAACAGAAAGATTTCAAAGCCTTAGATTACGATTCAGTAAAAAAAGCAGAATCAGACAAATTAAAAGTTGATTTTAAAGAAATTCTGATTGACTGTGACTGGACCGAAAAATCGCAGAAAAATTATTTCTATTTATTAAAGCAGATTAAAAAGCTATATCCAAATTCAAAAATTGTGGCAACAATCAGGCTTTGGCAATATAAATATGCTTCAAAAGCTGGAATTCCGCCAATTGATAAAGGTTTGCTGATGTGTTACAACATTACAAAACCAGATGATTTTCAAACTAAAAATTCTATAGGAACAAGTGAAGAATTATCGCAATATATTACACACGGCGATTACAAGCTCAAATTAGATATTGCTTTGCCATTGTACAGCTGGGCAGTTGCTTTTAGAGGAAATCAGTTTAAAGGCATTTTATCTGATTATGACCGACTGATACAAGATACCATCAAAGTAAAGAAAATTTCAGATGATAAATATGTTTTGCAAGATGATGTTTTAGTCGGGCAAACCTATCTTAGAAATGGCGATCAAATTAGAGTAGAAAAGATTTCAGAAGAAGAGATCGATAAGATGATTTCGATCATTAAAAACAAAATTAAAATTGATAATGAGACTAAAGTGACCTTTTTCTCTTTTGATAAAAAATACATCAACGATTATGGAACCGAAAATATCTCCAATTTTTATGCGCGTTTTTAGTAGTTTTCTTTTTGTTTTAAGCGTTCAGTTTACATTTGCCTGCGGATGGAGTGTTTCGCCAGAAACTAGCCGTTTAGCTTTGTTTAGAGCACAGCGCGAAGGTTTCTTTAAATTGACGCCATTCTATTATTCAGCCGATTATTATTACGCTACCAATACTGTTTCTAGTGTTGATCAGGAAAAGAATTGTCTAGAATGGAAAAAGAAATTAGGAAACAGCATTAATCCAGATGACGTTCGTAAGATTTTGTATGAAACAGATTCAGAGCAATTTCAAACGGCTTTTGAAAATAAGAGTTTAAAAAATGTATTTCCTAAAAATACTTTTGTTGATGCTTTGTTATTGTCAAAAAATAAAGCCTTTTTAAACTATATTTTGCTGGCTAAAAAACTGGAATATGGTAATGTAGAATATACAAAATGGGAATCTTGGGATCAGACAGAATACAATTATGATAATCATAATCAGTTGGAAGACACTTTTGATTTTGAAAAGAAAATAAAGTCAACTAAGGATTCATTTCTAAAACAGCGTTACGCGTTTCTAGCATTGCGTTATTATTTTTATGCACAGCAAAAGCAAGATGTTATTCAATTATACAATTCCTATTTTGCTTCCGAATCAAATACAATCCTTAAACCATGGGCATTGTATTACAATGCATTGTGTATTGACGATAAGGTTTTGCAGAATTATTTATTGAGTAAAGTTTTTAATTCCTGTGAAGAAAAATCATTTGCCGTTCTGCAGCATTACAATTGGAAATTGACTGAAGAGACTTTGACATTAGCTCAAAATGACGAAGAACGAAGTGTTATTCTAGCAATTGAAGGTCTTAGAAATCCAGCACCGGGTTTAAAATCGATTCAGGAAATTTATGAATTAAGTCCAAACAGTTTGTTTTTGAGTTTCTTGATAGGAAGAGAAGTAAATAAACTCGAAGATTGGATTTTTACACCTCAATATACAAGTGATGGAGCGCCATCAGTAGTGTTTGGTGATACTGATTGGTATAATTATGGTAAAGTAAAAGAAGAAAATTTCAATAAAGATATTCTGTATCTGAGAGAATTAGAGTATTACTTGATTTCGATTCGTGAACAAACTTCTGGCGAGCAAAAAGATTATATTACCGCTGCAATTGCTCAATTGTGTTTTATTGATGATCAGGTTGAAGAAGGAAAAAAATATACTGATTTGATTTCTAATAAAGCCAATGCTTCGATACAAATGCAGAAGAATATTCAGCTGGCATTGGTCTCATTAAAACAAGATAATTTAAAAGATGAGAAAGTTCAGAACCAGCTTTATACTTATTTTGATTCGGTCGAAAATCTAGTAGAAACCGATCACGGATTATTTAAAAATTTATACAGTTTATACCGAATTGCAAGTAGCGACTTTCGCAAAAAAGGCGACATTGTTACAGCAGGTTTGCTTTCGATGAAATCGGATATTAAAAATGATGGAGAATATTCAGGATATAGTAATTCTAGTTTCTTTAATTACATAGGATATTTTGACCGTAATGCATCTGTAAAAGATATGGATCTTTTAATGGCGTTGCAACAGAAAACAGATAAAACGCCTTTCGAAAAATATATTTGTTCTGGCACAATTGCGCCAAATGTCAATTATTATAAAGATTTAAAAGGCACAATTGCTTTTAGAAATAATAATCTCGAATTGGCTTACGAGACTTTTTCTAGTATGCCCCAGGACTTTTGGGAAAAGAACTATGAGTATAAAACATATTTAAATGAAGATCCGTTTACGCCTAAAATTCTGCAAAAACAAGAAGAGCGTAAATTCGATTATCGTTTCAATAAAACCGATTTTATAGCCAAATTAATACAGCTTAAAAGACAAAATACAGCGAACAGTAATTTACAGTTAGCTCATGCCTATTTTAATGTCTCGTATTTAGGAAACTCTTGGATGATGACCGCTTATGACTGGACTTCTGGAGCATCTTACATTGATTATGTTTATGGAGATAATACAGAAAACGAAAAGAAATACCAAAATGGCAATTATTACAACTTAAAAATGGCCAAAATGTATTATGGGAAAGCGTTAAAGATGTCTAGAAACAGCAACGAAAAAGCTATGGCCAGCTTGATGATTTTTGAATGCAATTATTACGATCATTATGCAGAATTAATTACAGAGGAAGAAGAAGCCAAAAATCCTTTTAAAGCAGGAAAGGAACTGGTGAATTTTTATTCAATTTACAAAACAACGCCAACATTTAAAAGGTATAATTGCCCTCTTTTGAAATCGTTTATTAATTAATCGAAGGTCAAAAGTCAAAGGTCAAAAGCCGAAAGTCAAAGGAGAATATAAAAAAAGCGTCCCGATGCATCGGGACGCTTTTTAATATAAGGATTTCAAAATCTAAAATCTAAAATTAGATCGCTGTAACAATAGCTAAGAAATCGTCAGCTTTTAAAGCAGCGCCTCCAATTAAACCACCATCTACGTCTGGTTTAGAGAAGATTTCTTTAGCGTTTTCTGGTTTTACAGAACCACCGTATAAAATAGAAACTTCATCAGCGATTTCAGCTCCAAAAGCTTTGCGGATAGTTTCTCTAATAAATTCGTGCATTTCTTGTGCTTGCTCTGGTGAAGCAGTTTCTCCCGTTCCGATAGCCCAAACTGGTTCGTATGCTAAAACAATTTTAGACCACGATTCTTTTGCAATATGGAAAACACCATCGCGCAATTGGTTCTCAACAATGTTGAAATGATTCCCCGACTGACGATCTTTTAATTCTTCTCCGAAACAGAAGATTACTGTCATATCATGTTTTAAAGCTGTATCTACTTTGTTTGCGATTAAAGCATCTGTTTCATGGAAAATAGCTCTACGCTCAGAGTGACCTAAGATTACGGTATTAACACCAATGCTTGTTAACATATCTGCAGAAATTTCTCCTGTAAAAGCTCCACCTTCAGCTTGGTGAACGTTTTGAGCAGAAACTCCAATAGTTGTATTTTTTAATTTTGCAGCCGCAGCTTGTAAGTTTACAAAAGTTGGAGCTACAATTACTTGTGCATTTGTTTTTGCTGGAATTTTAGCAATTAACTCATTTAATAATTCTTCAGTTTGTGCAGCATTTTTATGCATTTTCCAGTTTCCTGCAACAATCGATTTTCTCATTTTGGTAGTTTTTATTATTTTTTAATTTTTTGTTTTTTGAAGGGCGTCAAAACTGCAATTGAATTTTGACTTTGTTATTGTTTTTGAAAGATTATTTCAATCCTTTTAAAGTTTCGTCGATTTTAGCAAAGTCAGTTTCAATTGCACGATAAAGAACAATTTTTCCTGTTTTGTCAACAACGATATATCTTGGAATCCAGTCTAAATCGATCGCTTTTCCGAAAAGACCTTTCATACCGTCGTTCATCATGTAATGATCGCCTTTATTTAGCTCGTGTTTTTCTATTCCAGCTTTCCATTTGTCAGCTGTTTTATCAGCAGAAATGAATAAATAAGAAACATCAGGATTATTGGCTTGTAATTCTTTTAATTTTGGCATTGCTTTTACGCAATCGCCACACCAAGAAGCCCAAACTTCTATAACTAGAGTTTTTCCTTTATATTTTTTTAAAATCTTTTCGAAGGCAACTTGTTTGCCATTTGTGGCTAATAATTTCTCAGATAGCGCTTCTTTAGAAAAAGCTGTTTTCTGAGCTTGTGTGCAAGAAAAAGAAATAAATGCAATTACGGCTAGGACTAATTGTTTCATATTTTATTAAAATTATTTTTTATTAGGGTACTGAATTCACAAAGTTAAACAAACAAATGGAATGCCAATTGCAGATTAACAAAATTTGAAGAGTCGTTTATTTTGTAACAAAACTGCGGTTTTGGGTTAGAAAAAGAGGAATGAAATCGTAATAGTAGAGGTCAAAAATCAGATATTTTTTATGCCGAGGTTTTTTAGAATTAAAAATGAGATTGAAATTTTATTTTTCGAAAAAGATTTTAATCAAAAAAACGTCAGATTTCAACAAAAAAAGCCTTCAATAAAATCAAAATTATTGAAGACTTACTTTATGTTTTTGAATGCTTAATTCAAGTCATAATTTCCATTTGCCCATTTTTTGCTTGGAGCAATCCAATTGTCTGCCGCTTTGTACAAAAAGCCATGTTTTAGACCCGTGTTCAGTTCAATTTCTTTAAAATGCTCTATTTTGCATTTAGAAGTTTCTTTTCTTTTAATGGCAGAAACTCCGTAAATATCTGATTTTTCATAAATAGTCAAAATATTGCCGCACCAATTAATATCCGTGATTTGTTGTATATCGGTGTCCATAAAACAACCTATAAAAACAAAATTCAGATTTGGATTGGAGAGATAAGTCGAAACGTATTGAGCAATATAACCGCCTTGCGAAGTTCCAATTACCGTAATATGATTTGCAGGGACGCCTTTCTTTATAAGACTTTTGATTTGCTTTGCCATCTTCTGGGCATATTCAGCAGAGTTTGTGTTTTTCTTTCTTTTTTCACTAAAAACAATAAAATTATCCTTTCTGAATGATTCTAATATTTCGTTATATTCGGCTTTTCCATATTCAGGATGAGCTGCATTTAGATCGTTTTCTTGTACAAATTTGTTGTGAAAAAAGAAAATGTAGCGTTGGTCTTTATTGATAGTTTTTTCTTGACTAAATGTGATGTTTGAAAGAAAAATAAAGGAGAATACAAAGAGGATTTTTTGAAGTGAACTCATAAAAAGGTTTTGTTTTTTTAATTGGTTTTAACAAATATATAAACTTAATAATCACTTTAATATTTTTCTTACTTCTTTGTGGAGGAGTTTTCTCAAAAAGAAGAACGCCAATTCATTTGAATTGGCGTTCTTAAAATTTATATTTTTTTGAAATATTATAATTTCAAATCATCTACATCATTGTAATGTACTTTTTGAGCGATAGTTCCGTCATGTACAACCACAATACTTGGATTTGCTCTTTCAACTGTTTTTAAAGCAGTTCCATCGCAGAAATAGAAATCGATGTTTAGAGCATAATCTTTTTTAGCTTTAGCAATTTCTTCAGCTCCAGAAGCAGTCATTCCAATTACTTTATAACCTTTTGCTTTTGCATCAGCAGTAACTTTTGCTAATTTTTTCATTCCTTCTGGATTTGATAAATTCAAATCGTAAGTCACATAGATTAACAGTTTTGGTTCTTTTAACAATTCTTCTTTGTAGTCAGAATCATCTTTTGTCATGGTGAAATCATGAATAGGAGGAACATAACCTTCAGAAATTACTTTGTCTTTTCTGTCAACAAATACAGCACCTTCAGGAATATTCATTAAATCCTTTTCTGTAAACTCTTTATCAACACCATTTACTTTGTAGATAAAAATCATTTCTACAACCGATTTTGGAGCACCTTCTGGAATTTCCATTCCTTTCTCGATGTTTGTTCCCACTTTATACGGACGAAAATCTTTGATAGGATTATGATTGATAACCCAAACCGCCATAAATACACATAAAATAATGCTAACCAAAGTGATAATATTGGTTACCAATTTAGAAAATAAAGGTTTTACTAATTTTTTATTAATGAATAAAATCAAGATAAAGAATAGTAAAACAACATCTTTTGTAAATGATTGCCAAGGTGTTAAGTGTAAAGCATCTCCGAAACATCCACAATCTTTTACCACATCAAAATAAGCAGAGTAGAAGGTAAGGAAAGTAAAGAAAACAATTAACAGCAATAAAGCCCAAATCGTTAGTTTTGATTTATAGCCAACTAAAAGCATTACGCCCAAAACTACTTCTAAAATCACTAAAAAGATAGCCAATCCTAAAGCCAATGGCTCTAAAAACGGCATATTGAAAACTGGTTCACTAAAATATTCAGCTAGTTTATAAGAGAAACCAACAGGATCATTCAGTTTTATTAATCCGGAAATGATAAATAGGACACCGACAAATAATCGGGAGAATTGAGTAATGATGTTTTTCATGGGAATATATTTGGGATTTTTTTGCCACGAATTGCACTAATTTCCACGAATTAATTTGTGAAAATTGTTGAAATTCGTGATGAACAATTTATTTTATAGGATTTAAAATCAGTGCAAAAACAGAATAATTAATCATATCCTGATAATTAGCATCAATTCCTTCAGATACAATTGTTTTTCCTTTATTATCTTCAATCTGTTTAACGCGAAGAAGTTTCTGCAAAATCAAGTCGGTTAAAGAACTTACACGCATATCGCGCCAAGCTTCTCCGTAATCATGATTTTTGGCTTCCATTAAATCTTTGGTCAATTTTACTTTAGCATCATATAATTCAGTTGCTTTTTCAACGTCAAGATCTGGCTGATCTACAACACCCAATTCTAACTGAATCAAAGCCATAATAGAATAATTGATGATTCCGATAAATTCCCCTTTTTCATCTTCATCTACTTTACGAACCTCATTCTCTTGTAAGCTTCTGATTCGTTGTGCTTTTATGAAAATTTGATCCGTCAATGATGGCAATCTTAAAATTCTCCACGCACTGCCATAATCTTTCATTTTATTGATAAACAACGTACGGCAAACCGCGATAACATTATCAAATTCTTGGGAAGTATTCTTCATTTATATGCTGTATATTTGCTAAAATTTCTTCAAAAATAGGAATTATATTAAAGAGTTTCAAGTTTCAAGTTTTCTTTGTTTCAAGTTTTTTCTAAACAAAGTGTTAACGGAAACAACTTGAAGCTAAAAAATGTTTCAAGTTTCAGGTTTCAAGTTTCAAGTTCTGGAACTTGCACAATCTATGTCAACTTGAAACCTGAAACCTGAAATAAAAAAAAAACAATGACAATAAACTGTAAAGGCGAACTTATAGATTTATCGATTCCTAAAGTAATGGGAATTTTAAATGTTACTCCAAATTCTTTCTTTGACGGAGGAAAATATAAAAACGAAGACGAAATTATTTCTCAAGTTGATAAAATGCTTTCTGAGGGCGCGACCTTTATTGATATTGGGGCATATTCTAGTAAACCAAGCGCTGAGTTTGTAACCGAACAAGAAGAAATCGACCGAATTGTTCCAGCAATTGAATTGATTTTAAAGCATTTTCCGAAAACACTATTATCAATAGATACTTTTAGAGCTGAGGTTGCAAAAGCAAGTATAGAAAGCGGCGCGGCAATTATAAACGATATTGCTGCTGGCGAATTAGACGAAAAAATGTTTGATGTTATTGCCAAATATAATGTTCCTTACATTATGATGCACATGCGAGGCAATCCGCAGACAATGCAGAGTTTGACACAGTACGATGATATCATTAAAGAAATGCTTTTCTATTTTTCTGAAAAAGTTAAAAAAGCAAGAGCATTAGGAATCAACGATTTGATTTTAGATCCAGGTTTCGGTTTTGCTAAAACAACCGATCAGAATTATGAAGTAATGCAGAAAATGGAGCTTTTTAATTTGTTGGAATTACCTGTTTTGGCTGGTATTTCAAGAAAATCAATGATTTATAAAACGCTTGATATTACACCGCAAGAAGCTTTAAACGGAACCACTTTTTTGAATACGATTGCTTTGACAAAAGGCGCTAAGATTCTTCGTGTTCATGATGTAAAAGAAGCTGTAGAATGTGTTACTTTGTTTAATAAAATGAGTTTCGAATAATATTTAACAATTGTTTTTGTCATTCCGATGAACGAGGAATCGCACTAGTATTTCCTCAAAGTGTGTTGCCAATCTTTGTCGAGTTTCGAGTGTGATTCCTCGTTCCTCGGAATGACAAAACGTTGTATCAATTCTTTGCGTAAAAAATAAATAATTATGAAATACTTCACCATACTTGTAATTTTTCTTCTTTTTTCCTGTGGAAAAAAAGAAGACGTTCTATTGCCAAAATCAAATCTTTCAATTGTAAAAGACGTACAAGATCATTCGCCAATCTACATCTTTTTCAAAGTTGATGGAAAAGACACAATTGCCGATTTAAATAGAAAAAGTGCCATTATATCAACCAATTGGATTTTTAATATAGACAAACGCTTGCCTTTGAAATTGGTGATGCCACAGGTAATAAAAATGCAGGATAAAAAGCGCAACGAGAAAATGCATCAGAATGAAGAATCTGAAAATTATTATTCTTATGCAGATTCAGTTGGGAAAAATCTAGCATTTTTACCTTTCACGAAAGTGTTTTATAAAATGGAGAAACCTGCTCAAGGAAGTTTTGTAGTTTACTTTAAAAAAGGAAAACAACAGGTTTTTATGGGAAATCAGGAGATAAAAATATCAGAGATATTAAAATATTTCTATAGCATAAAGTTTGAGAAAGTACCAGATTTAGTGTTTTTATTTGATAAGGATATGAGTTATGAAGAATACATTCAATACAAAATTCTATTGCAGAAAGAGGTAACTTATAATCTCGATAGACTTCCAGTAGAATTTATTTTTTAGTAAGATAATTAAAAACAAAGCCTTTCTAAATTCAAGAAAGGCTTTTTAGGTTTAGAAGTTTAATAACCACCGCCTCCGCCATCGCCGCCTCCGCCAGAAGTGCCAGTTTTTGTCAGAGTACCGCTGATTTCGCCATTAGGATAAGCAGTAGTGTGTAAATTAACGTAATAATGATTAGCCATCAGCTCGGTAATTTGTGCATCAGTAATAGAACCAGATACAGATATTGGAGAGGTAGATACATTGGCATCAGGAAACGGAATAACAATTGTACCGTCTGCCGCATGTATATGACCATGTATTGGTGTTAATCCTGAAAAATTTACTTTAAGATCAAATGTTTTTGCAGTCTGATTTAATTTAAGTGTAGCACTGCCTGAAGCTGAAGAAGTTGCGCCTGTAACTGGGGTCAAATTAGCAGTAAATGTCACAATTACTGGTGTGTAATTGTCGTTGTTGTCATCGTACCCATTGGAACACGAAGTTCCAATTAAAAGCAATAGTAGGATTGCAGAAAAGTGAAATAAAGATTTCATAATTATATGCTTTTTAGGTTAGAAATAAGGTCAAAAAACTATAATTATTAAATTTTATTAAGATTTAATAAATCACTATAAATTTACGATTTTATTTTTGTTTTAAGGTTTAAAATATTGATTATTAAATTTTTATGGTTTTTAGAGACTATTGATTTCTAAATTTTAAATTTAAAGTTAAAAACAGACTTATTGATGATGATAAGGTTCATTTCGTAAAATAGTAAATCCGCGGTACAATTGTTCGATAAAAAATAAACGAACCATTTGATGTGAAAACGTCATTAATGAAAGCGAAACTTTTCCTTGTGCTTTTTTATAGACCGTTTCAGAAAATCCGTAAGGACCGCCAATTACGAAAACTAAAGTTTTGACTCCAGAATTCATTTTCTTTTGCAATTCTTCAGAGAAGCCAACGCTTGAAAAAGTTTTTCCGTTTTCATCCAATAAAATTAATTGGTCTGTTGCTGAAAGTTTAGAAAGAATCAGTTCGCCTTCTTTTTCTTTCTGCTGACTTTCAGATAAGTTTTTTACGTTTTTGATGTCTGGAATAATTTCCAATTCAAATTTGATGTAAAAAGACAAACGTTTCGTATAATCGTCTATCAAAGTTTGAAGCGATTTATTATCTGTTTTACCTATAGCTATGAGTTTGATGTTCATTTGGTTCTTTTTTTAGCCACTAATTGCACGAATTAGCACGAATTTAATTTTATTTCTTTTGCCACAGATTAAAAGAATTTCCACAGATTTTTTTAAGTGGAGAAAAAATCCTTTTAATCTGTGAAATCGGTGGCTAAAAAAACTATTTTTTATTCTCAAAAACCGTTTCAAAATGTTCTACAACTGGAAACGGTTCGTAATAATGATGTAGAATTTTTTTCCATTCCAAATACGCTTCAGAAGTTCTGAAACCTACTGTATGATCTTCAAGTGTATTCCAATCAACTAATAAAAGATATTTGTTTTCGACTTCAAGACATTTTTCTAAACGATGACCCAAATAACCCTCGATTGATGAAATGTATTGGCTTGCTTTTGCAAAATCAGCTTCAAATTTAGAGGTTAATTCTGGTTTTACATAAAGAAATGCTGCTTCTAGAATCATAATTATAGTTTTAGCAAACCCGACAGGTTTTAAAAACCTGTCGGGTTTCGTTTAGTTGTTAAATTTCGCTTCAAAAGTTTTAAAACGATTATCTAAATCTTTGATTAATTGCTTTTTTACCGATGCATCTTGAATGAAACTATAATTAATGCTGTTGTAAACGTATTTTTTGATCGTTTCGTAGTTTACATCAGGATATCTTTTCGCCAGTAAAACATATTGCTCTGTCATATTGCTTCTTAAAATCCCTGCATCGTCTGTGCTGATTACAATTGGCACATTAAATTCTTTGTAAAGTGTAAAAGGATGTCTGTTTTCTTTTACTTTCAAAATGAATTCGTTACTCGTTAAATTGATTTCAACTGGGATATTATTTTTAGACATATATTTCAATAAATCATATGAATTTGCCTCATAAGCAATATCAACTCCGTGACCGATTCTATTAGCGCCTGCAACATAAATTGCATCGTTAATATGCCACGTTAATTCTTCTGGCTGAACCAAACCTAAAGTCAATTCACCTGCGTGTAATGTATATTTTACATCTGGAAATTTAGAGTGGCAGTATTTAAACATTACCATGTGTAGCCAGTAATCTTTCATAGAATTTTCACCATGTTCAGGAGAAACGATATTTACACCTGCAGTCAATTTACTTTCGTTTGACGAAATAAAAGCAATAACCAGATTTTTGAATAAATCTACTGGTTCCATAAAGCGAAGCACAAAATTTTGATAACGCATCGTGAATTTTTCGTCGTCAATTTTTAAGTCTTTATGAAGTTTAGCTAAGAAATTAGTGTTGAAATCTTCAGCGTATTTTTTAGCCTCTTTTTTCTGAAGTGATTTATACAAGTCATCTAAAAGTTTTAGTACTGCTTTCTCATCTTTTTGAGCAGAAACCAGACGTAATTTTGTATTAAAATCTGATAAATCTGAAACATTCATATCACACGGAATTGTCGATAATTGTGTTTCGATGTAACTTACATTTTCTGCAATAGCTCTTTTTTTTAATTCTAGCATTCCTTCTGCAAAATGACCTTGAATGGTAGGCTCAAATTTCATAAAAGAATCAAAAAACTGGTCATCAGAAGGAACCGATCCGTTATAATCTTTAACTGACCAAGTTTGCATAATCTGCTGTTCGTATTGCTCTAATTTTCCTTTATTTTTAAGAGAAGAGAAATTTTCCCAATTTCCGTTTGTAGGTTTGGTTTTAGAGACTGCCATAGTTTCTAAATTTAAATAAAAGTCTTCTGCAATAGCTCTTTCTAAAAGAGGTTCTGCATAAACTGATCCTGAAAAATGGTGGTGTAAATCGCCTCCTTTAGGCATTTGTTGAAAGAAAGCTGTTAAGAGAGCTTCATTATTTCTGATTTTTTCTAAATAACTCTCAGCCGATTGAGAAAAGCCGATTTGTGCTATAAAAATACAGAAAAGCGTAATTATCCTTGTCATACATTAAGTTTAAATTACGCGCAAATATACGACTTTTCGAAGAGATTTGAAAATTGAATTTCGTTACGTTGATTTTAACCGCAAAGAACGCAAGGTTTTTTATATACTAAAACTTAATATAAACGCAAAGTTCGCAAAGCTTTATCTAAAAAAAACTTTGCGAACTTTGCGTTATTCTTTGTGTGCTTTGCGGTTAAAAAAAACTTAGAACCTTAGCATCTCAGTACCTTAGAACCTTTTATGAAAAAAGTACGTCATGTATTTCAGGAACCTTATCAAAAACGTTTTTAGCAAAAGGACAAAGCGGAATAATTTTTAAGTTGTTAGCTCTTGCATATTCTACCGAAGCCATAACTAACTTTTTGCCGACACCTTTTCCGTTAAAATCTGGACTTACTTCAGTGTGGTCAATAATGAATTTTGAATCTCCTGCCCAAGTATAAGTCATTTTTCCAGCTTCTTTTCCGTCTTCTATAGCTTCAAAATAGCCTCTTCTTGTATCGTTTATTTGTTGAATTTCCATTGTAATTATATTAGTGTGGTTTTAATTTCGATTGAATGTGTCAGTGTTTTATGAATTGGACAACTATTTGCAATCGTTTCTAATCTTTGTCTTTGCGTTTCGTCTACTTCTCCTATTACTTCAATTCTTCTAGTAAATGAGGTGCAATTTCGCTCTGAATCTCTTTCAAAATCAATTTTAATATTGATTTCTTCAACGTTCCATTGTTTGCGATTAATGTACATTCGTAAAGTAATTAAGGTGCAAGAAGCCAAAGATGAAGCCAAAAGTTCTGTTGGATTCAGTCCTAAATTTTTGCCTCCCAATTGCTGAGGTTCATCAGAAATTAGTACGTTTCCGCTGGCTGAGGTAATTTCCGTTCGATACAAACGTGTATCTATTTTTGCTGAAATTGTATCCATAATTATTTAATTCTTGGTTCAGGCAATGGTACAAATTCGGTTTCGCCAGGAACTTTTGGGAAAGTTTGGTTTGTCCAATCAATTTTAGCTTTTTCGATGAGGTTTTTGTCTGATGAAACGAAGTTCCAAAAGATAAAATGCTCTTCAGGAAATGGCTGTCCGCCAAAAAGATAAACCGTAGAGTTTTCAGAAATTTCAAATTCGCAAAGAGAAGCTTCAGTTGTAATTAAAATCTGTTTCGGATCGTAAACATGTTCGCCATTTTTTATACTTCCTTCTAAGATATATAAACCGCTTTCGCCAAATAAATGGTGTCCAATATTGATTTTCTTAGCTTCTTTGCTTTTAATTTCAATAAAATAAAGTGGACTATAAACAGGAACTGGAGATTTTCTGCCAAAAGCTTCACCTGCAATTAATTTGTATGAAACGCCATCTTCTTCCCAAGCTGGAATATCATCTGCTTCAACATGCGTAAAATTAGGTTCCATTTGCTCCAATTCTTTTGGAAGTGCCACCCAAATCTGTAATCCGTGAAGCATCTTATCTGTATGTCTTAAATATTCTGGGGTTCTTTCAGAATGTACGATTCCTTTTCCAGCGGTCATCCAGTTCACAGCGCCTGGTTTTATTTCTAGTTCAGTCCCTAAACTGTCGCGATGCATGATGCTTCCTTCAAACAAAAAAGTTAGCGTTGAAAGACCGATGTGCGGATGCGGAGGAACATCCATATTTTCATGGTCACTTAAATGCGCAGGTCCCATATGGTCGATAAATACAAATGGCCCAACGGCTCTTTTTTCACGGAAAGGCAATAAACGGCCTACTAAAAAGTTGCCAATATTGGCAGCACGTTCTTCGATAATTAAACTGATATTTGACATGTGTTGTTATTTGATTTGAAAACAAAATTACAGTAGTTGTGTTTGTCTGTAACTTAATTTAGATTAAGAAAAGTTGTTTTTTTTTTTTGAATTATAAAAATAAGAAATCCGTTGAAGTTATTTTTGTAATGCAGATTAAATTTGGATACATTTGAAAAAAAACGCAGATGCATAGAAATAGATAGTATCTTATTTTCGCAAAAATAGTAACTAACAATAAGGACTTTGGATTCAAGATATAAATGAAAATATTAAAAAAAATAACTGGTGTGATAATTTTAATATTCACAGTTTTACTTTGCTTTCCTGCTTTTTATGCATTTCCAATACAATTTGAAAACTGTAAAAAGAAATTTGAAACTGGAGTTGTTGGTGCTCCAGGGTATGCGATTGGATTTCTCACTTGCTTAGTGTTTTATTTTCTTATTACATACTTCTTGATAAAGTTGAGTTTGAAACTAATTAGACAGAGAAAAAATAACATTGCATCAATTGATGAAATTGGTTTGAAAGAATAATGTTCATGCTTTCTTTAAAAATTATTCAATCAACTCAAACTCCAAAACCTCACTTTCCGTTCCATTAATAATAATTGACAATTGATGTGTTCCTGTATGAAAAACACGAGTCGTAATCAATTTAAAAGATTGGTTTCTTTCAATCTTAGTTAATTGATTTGGATGATAAATCTTTTCGCTGATTTTGAAGACTTTTTTAGCCAAATGTCCTTTTGATTTTTTATAGTGAACAGCGTATTCTAAACGAACCGTTTTAGATTCTTTATTTTTATTATTTAAATGAAATTGAAACTGGAGATAATCGCCAATTTTAACCACGGGTGTTTTAATTTCGAAAGAAGAAAGCTCAATATTAGTGCTTTCTAAGCCATAATGGCTTAAAATTTCTGGATGTCCTTGCTTCAATAAAGTTCGTGAGCCATGTTTGATAATTCCGTCGGTTTCTTTGCTGTGGCCTTTCCATTTCGAAGCAATTTCTAATACGATTTGCGGATTATCTTTAGCAATATCATTTAAATTATTGGCAACACTTCTTCGAACATATTCTGAAGGATCATTTTTTAAGTTCTCCAAAATGGGAAGGATAGAAGAAGGATCTTTTTTTAGAAACGGAATCGCCATAGCCCAAGGTAATCTAGGGCGTGATCCTTCGCTTGCTAAACGGCGAACGTGATGGTTTTGGTGTAAAGACCATTTTGTCATTTCGTTAATCATTTGCTCTTTGTATTTTAAAATAAAAGGGCGAACGGCAAATTCGCAACTTATAAATTGAGTTACAGAAACAAAGGCTTTTTTTGAAGTTTCAAA
Source organism: Flavobacterium nitrogenifigens (assembly GCF_003254565.1). Classification (GTDB taxonomy): domain Bacteria; phylum Bacteroidota; class Bacteroidia; order Flavobacteriales; family Flavobacteriaceae; genus Flavobacterium; species Flavobacterium nitrogenifigens. The sequence continues at coordinate 16,899 of NZ_QJRI01000170.1, read as the reverse complement.
ATCGTCTAAACCATACATTTCAATATAATCGGCAAAGAAAATAAAAGCCAAATTACTGTCTGCAAAGTTATTTTTCCGTAAGTTTTCTATGATTTTGTCAATTAGAGAAACAGCTTCAGGAAAGTTTTGAGGCATAAATTGATGAAATACAACGGTTGTATGTTTCATTCTTTCTTTCCATTCTTTTTGAGCAAAATCACCTTCGTATATGACTTCAATAAATTTCTGTCTATTGAATGCAGGATACACTTCGGCAACAGCCTGACTAAATTTTTCGTAAAAAGAAACGGAGTAAATATCTTTAATTAATCCCATAAATTTTGCTTGATTGAACTTCAAAGATATTTAATTGAACGCTTATTAAGAGATTAAGTATTGTTAAGAATTGTAACTTTATTTTTCGGAATATCTTAATGGCTTAAAAAGAGATTTTTAATGTTTTGTGTAATTTTTCATGTTGCCGGAACTTTCAAATCCATAAAATATATCCTAATTTAGCAGTATTATTAAAAACAGAAAAATGATAAGCAAAGCTCAATTTCAAGCAGAATTAAAACTTTTAATCAGTAATGCCATTAGAGAAGATGTGGGACCAGGAGATTACAGTTCGCTGGCTTGTATTCCAGATACTGCTCATGGTCAGGCAAAACTATTGGTAAAAGATCAAGGAATCATTGCCGGAGTTGAATTGGCTAAGATGATATTTGAGCATGTAGATCCAAAACTAAAAGTGAAAACTTTTATCGAAGACGGAACACGTGTAGAATATGGCGAAATTGTTTTTGAAGTTTCTGGCAGCTCGCAATCTATTTTGAAAGCAGAAAGAGTAGTTCTGAATACCATGCAGAGAATGTCTGCAATTGCTACAAAAACCAATCATTTAATGGGACTTTTAGAAGGAACAAATGCAAAGATTTTAGACACGCGTAAAACGACTCCAAATTTTAGAGTTGCAGAGAAATGGGCTGTAAAAATTGGAGGTGGCGAAAATCATCGTTATGCTTTATACGATATGATTATGCTGAAAGACAATCATATTGATTTTGCTGGCGGAATTACACGCGCTATTTCTAAAACAAAAGAATATTTGAAAGAGAATAATCTTGATCTGAAAATTATTGTTGAAGCTCGTAATCTGGACGAAATTAGAGAAATTTTATTGAGCGATGGAGTTCATAGAATTCTGATAGACAACTTTAATTATGAAGATACAAAAACGGCAGTAAATTTGATTGGTTCAAAATGTCAGACAGAATCTTCTGGAAATATTAGCGAAAAAACAGTTCGCGAATATGCTTTATGCGGTGTAAATTATATTTCATCTGGCGCTTTGACACATTCTGTTTATAATATGGATTTGAGCTTGAAAGCTTTTTAATGAAGTTATAATTTTGAGTTATGAGTTTGGTTTTACAATATTCATTTAAAGAATAATCTAAAATCTCCCGATAGCTATCGGGACTAAAATCTAAAATCAAAAAATATGTCGAAAGAGATAGAAGATCGGATTGAGAAGCTGCCTGTAATACGCAATCTGGCCCGACTTTTTAAAAGAATAAAATTCCCTTGGTTAGAGGGATTTTCTTTGTATGATTTGCTCGAAATGTACACCATCGGAATTATTGATGGTGCATTTTCATATCATGCAAGCGCTGTTTCTTTTAGCTTTTTCATGGCATTATTTCCATTTGCTTTATTTATTTTAAACTTAATTCCGTTCATTCCAATAGATAATTTTCAGGAGGATTTTCTGCAGTTTGTGCAGCAAAGCGTTCCGCCAAATACTTTCGATGCGATTAGTAAAATTATCAGTGATATCTTAAATAATAGCCATTCCGGATTGTTATCGTCTGGATTTTTTCTTTCGATATTTTTAATGGCAAACGGAATTAACGGAATTTTAAGCGGTTTTGAATCCTCAAAACACGTTTTTGATAAACGAGGTTTTTTGCATCAATATTTAGTAGCTCTAGCCATTTCGCTCATAATGACAATAATTTTGTTTGTTACAGTGGCAACTATCGTAGTTTTTGAGGTCTTTATTCAGAAAACCATCATTCAAGATGTGCTGAGCGACCGAATCCCGCTTATTATTTTAGGACGATATTTATTTGTTATCTTAATGATTTTGATAACATCTTCAATATTATTGCGTTATGGTACAAAGCAGTATAACAAAGTGCCTTTTATTAGCATAGGTTCTGTTTTTACCACAGTCTTAATTGTTATATCTTCGTTTTTTTTTGGGATTTGGGTTATAAAATTTTCAAAATATAACGAACTTTATGGTTCTATTGGAACATTATTAATTCTAATGTTTTATATTTGGATAAACTGTATGATTCTGCTTTTAGGGTTCGAATTGAATGCTTCTATCAGAAAATTAAAACAAAAAAAAGAAAAATAATATGAAAAACTTGATGCTAACTATCGGAGTGTTCTTCTTTGCCCTAACCATGCAAAGTCAAAGTGTAATTGGAAAATGGAAGACAATCGACGATGAAACTGGCGAAGCAAAATCTATTGTAGAGATTTACGAGAAATCTGGAAAAATATATGGCAAAATTGTAGATATACTTCGCGAAAGCCACAAAAAAGATGTATGTGTAAAGTGTGAAGGTGCTGAAAAGAACAAACCAATTTTAGGAATGATTATTATAAACGGACTTAAAAAAGATGGTTCTGAATATAATGGAGGAACGATTTTGGACCCTACAAGCGGTAAAAAATACAAATGTTATGTTACTTTAGAATCTACAGATAAATTGAAACTTCGCGGTTATGTTGGAATTTCTTTAATGGGAAGAACACAATATTGGACGAGAGTCAAAAATTAATTAAAATCTAATGCGAAAATTAGCTACGATAGTTTTATTCTTGGTTATAGTTTCAAATAGCTTTGGACAATCTAAGAATTCGCCATTACAAATAAGTCATCTTACGGGTGACTTTTATGTTTATAGAACTTTTAACGATTATAAAGGGGTTAAGGTTTCTGCCAATGCTATGTACGTAGTTACTAAAGAGGGTGTTGTTCTTTTTGATGCTCCATGGGATAAAACGCAGTTTCAGCCGTTGTTGGATAGTATTGAGGCAAAACATAACAAGAAGGTAGTAATGGTTTTTGCTACGCATTCGCATGAAGATCGTGCAGGTGGATTGGATTTTTATAAGCAAAAAGGAATTAGAACTTATTCGGGTAAATTAACAGATGAAATTCTTAAAAAGAATAATGAAGGCAGAGCTGAATTTATAATTCCAGATGATGCAACTTTTACCGTAGGTCAATATACTTTTGAAGTATATTATCCGGGTAAAGGCCATGCGCCAGACAATATTGTAGTTTGGTTTGGAAAAGAGAAAATTCTTTATGGCGGATGTTTTATAAAAAGCGCTGAAGCAAAAGATTTAGGCAATTTAGGAGATGCTGATGTTAAAGAATGGGAAAGGTCTATTAAAAAAGTTCAGTCAAAATTTAAATATCCGAAGTATGTTATTCCGGGGCATGATGACGGAACGACAAGTGAATCTATAAATCATACTTTGAAGTTAGTTCAAGATTATAATCTTTCAAACAATACTTCTTCTAAATCAAGTCAGAAATAAATTAACTGACTTATAAAAAAAATCCATGCATTTCATTGAGGTCATTTTACCGCTTTCTTTAGCTAAAACATTTACATACCGAGTTTCTGAAGCTGAATTTCATTTTATTAAAAAAGGAATGCGCGTTGCTGTGCCATTTGGTAAAAGCAAAATATATACTGGACTTGTTTTAGATGTTCATGAAAATGCTCCAACTTTATATGAAGCCAAAGAAATTCATCAGATTTTAGATGAAAAACCAATTGCGACAGAAATTCAGATTAAACACTGGCTTTGGATTGCGGATTATTATATGTGCGGTATTGGCGACGTGTATCGCGGAGCATTTCCTAGCGGATTATTGCTAGAAAGCGAAACGATTATTTCGCATAAACCAGATGTTGTGGTAAATGACAGCGAACTTTCTGACGATGAGTTTCTAATTTACGAAGCTTTGCATCACCAGAGTTCGTTAAAGGTTCAGGAAATTGCTTCTATTTTAAATAGAAAAAATATACTTCCGATTTTGCAAAAACTGATTGCGAAGGATATCATTTTTTTGGATGAAGAAATAAAAGAAACATACAAGCCAAAGTTGGTCCGCTATGTAAAACTGCATTCAAAATACGAATCTGATAGCGGTTTGGAAGAATTGCTGACTGTATTGAAAAATGCCAATAAACAAAGGGAAATTGTTTTGGCTTATTTTCAAATTAGTGCTTCAGAAAAAAAGCCAATTACGGTAAAAAAACTTACCGAAGTTTCAAATGCAGGATCGGCAGCAGTAAAATCGTTAGTTGAAAAAGAAATATTTGAAGAATATTATTTGCAGCATGACCGTGTTACGTTTGATGGAGAAAAATCAGATAAAGAACTGTATTTAAGTGAAGCTCAGGAAAAAGCTTTTTCGGGAATAAAGGATAGTTTTTTAGAAAAAGAAGTGTGTCTCCTTCATGGCGTAACTTCTAGCGGAAAAACAGAGATTTACATTAAACTAATTGAAGAATATTTGGAAACAGGAAAGCAGGTTTTGTATCTCTTGCCTGAAATTGCACTTACGACACAGTTGGTTTCTAGATTGCGTCTTCATTTTGGTGATAAAGTGGCTGTTTTTCATTCTAAATATAGTAATAACGAAAGAGTTGAGGTTTGGAGGCAAACGCTAGAAAATTCTCCAAAAGCTCAAATTGTAATTGGGGCGAGATCGGCTCTGTTTTTGCCTTTTAATGATCTGGGATTTCTTATTGTTGATGAAGAGCATGAACAGACTTTTAAACAGACAGATCCTGCACCAAGATACCACGCTAGAGATGCGGCAATTGTTTTGGCTAATTTTCATAAGGCAAAAGTATTGTTGGGTTCAGCAACGCCTAGCATTGAAACCTATTTTAATACGCAAAATAATAAGTACGGATTGGTAACACTTTCTGAACGTTATAAAAATGTCCGCTTGCCTGAAGTGATTTTGGTTGATATAAAAGACAAGCATTTTAGAAAAAGAATGACAGGGCATTTTAGCGATCTTTTAATTGAAGAAATTGCAGAATCATTGTCGTTGGGCGAGCAGGTTATTTTGTTTCAAAATAGAAGAGGATATTCGCCTATAATTGAATGTTTGACTTGCGGACATGTTCCGCATTGCCAGCAGTGCGATGTGAGTTTGACTTATCATAAACATAAGAATCAGCTTCGCTGCCATTATTGTGGTTATTCAATTGCAAAACCGACTAATTGCCATAACTGTTCAAGTATAGATTTGACCACAAAAGGATTCGGAACAGAACAAATAGAGCAGGAGTTATCTTCACTTTTTCCTAAAGCGAAAACGGCTAGAATGGATCAAGATACCACCCGAGGTAAATTTGGTTTTGAAAAAATAATTGATACGTTTAAAAATCGTGAGATTGATATTTTAGTCGGCACACAAATGCTGGCCAAAGGACTTGATTTTGATAATGTTGGCCTAGTCGGAATTATGAATGCCGATAATATGTTGCATCATCCCGATTTTAGGGCTTTTGAGCGCAGTTTTCAGATGATGACACAAGTTGCAGGAAGAGCTGGAAGATCAGAAAAACAGGGAAAAGTTGTTATTCAGACTTACAATCCTAATCATAATACAATTCAGCAGGTTACCGATCATAACTATATAGGTATGTATAAGGAGCAGCTATATGATAGGCAAATCTATAGATATCCGCCTTATTTCAGGATTATAAAACTTACGCTAAAGCACAAAGATTTTGATAAACTGAAAGAGGGAGCGATGTGGCTGTATCAGGTTCTTAGCCAGAATTTAGGAATACCTGTTTTAGGTCCAGAAGAACCAGCGATAAGCAGAATACGAAATGAATATATTAGAACTATCTTGATTAAGATTCCGCAGAATCTTCATTTAGGAAACACAAAAAAAACTATTCAGAAAATGCTGAATAGTTTTGAAGCTGTGGCCCAATATAGAGCTATAAAAGTTGTAATTAATGTAGATTTCTATTAAGATGTTAATTAAGAAGAAGTTGAAAGTGCTTTTACAAGGTCTTCTTTTTTGTTTCGGCTTAAAGGTATCTTAGTAATTCCTATTTCGGCAAATTTACTGTTAAACCGTTCAACCTTATCTATATTAATAATGTACGATTTGTGAACACGGATAAATTTGTCTTTCGATAAATCATTTTCAAAAGATTTCATAGTAGAAAGAACCAGATTGCTGTCGTCTTCGGTCACTACTCTTACGTAATCTCCAAAAGCTTCAATCCATTTTATTTTTGAAGTAAAGATTTTAAGTTTTTTTAGATTACTTTTGATGAATATATGTTCGCCTTCTTCCTCTTTGATATCTTTTTTGAGCAAATGCATGTCGATAGCCCTTTTTACAGAGGCATTAAAGCGATCTACTGCAATTGGTTTTTGAAGATAATCGGTAGCGTCATAGTCGAAAGCTTTTAGAGCATATTCGGCTTTAGAAGTGATAAATATAATCTGCGGTTTTGATTTTAATCCGTCAAGGAAATCAAAGCCGTTAATAACTGGCATTTCTATGTCAAGAAATATTAAATCGATATTATTTAACGAGATACAACTTTTTGCTTCAATGGCATTAGAAAAATCCCCGATTAAATGCAAGCCTGGGTGATTATTTACCAATTTGGCAATAATTGTCCTTTGTATAGAACTATCATCTACAACAACACAGTTTAGTTTCATAACATTTAAATTTAGAATAAATTCAGGATAGCAGTAGTAAATGTATTATTTTTTTGTAAAAAAAACTAAACTTGAGGCATCTTTTTTGCATTATGACGAATAAAAGGAAAAAAGTGTTGCATATATAAATTAAATGCTTACTTTTGCACCCAATTTTAACAAATAAATTTTTTATTTATGAATCATTATGAAACTGTTTTCATTTTAAATCCCGTTTTATCTGAGGTTCAGGTGAAGGAAACAGTAACGAAATTTGAAGAATTTCTTACTAGTAGAGGAGCTGAAATGGTATCGAAAGAGGATTGGGGTCTTAAAAAAATGGCTTACGAAATCCAAAACAAAAAAAGTGGTTTTTATCACTTATTCGAATTCAAAGTAGCTGGAGAAGTTCTTTTAGCTTTTGAAACTGAATTCAGACGTGATGAAAGAGTTATGCGTTTCTTAACTGTAAGTTTAGATAAACATGCTATTTCATGGGCTGAGAGAAGAAGAGCAAAATTAAAATCTACTAAAGCGTAATTATTATGTCTACAATTGAGCAATCTGCAAAAGGAAAAAAAGACGGAGATATCAGATATTTAACGCCTTTAAACATTGAAACTAACAAAACTAAAAAGTATTGCCGTTTCAAAAAATCAGGAATCAAATACATCGATTATAAAGATGCTGATTTCTTATTGAAATTCGTTAACGAGCAAGGAAAAATTCTTCCTCGTCGTTTAACTGGAACTTCATTAAAATACCAAAGAAAAGTTTCTGTAGCTGTAAAAAGAGCTCGTCACTTAGCTTTAATGCCATACGTGGCCGATTTATTAAAATAGTATAAAAATCTAGTCGCTGGTTTCTGTTGAAGCAGAACCTAACTTCTAAAATATAAGGACAACAACATGGAAATTATTTTAAAACAAGACGTACAGAACTTAGGATTTAAAGATGATGTAGTATCTGTAAAACCTGGTTACGGTCGTAACTTTTTAATTCCTCAAGGTTTTGCTACTTTAGCAACTCCTTCTGCTAAAAAAGTTTTAGCTGAAAACCTAAAACAAAGAGCACACAAAGAAGCTAAAATTGTTGCTGATGCTAAATCATTGGCTGAAGCAATTAAAGCTCTTGAAATTAAAATTTCTGCAAAAGCTGGTGGAGAGAAACTTTTTGGTTCTATCACAAACATCGACATTGCTGAAGCTTTAGAAAAATCTGGAAACGCTATCGACAGAAAATTCATCACTAGTGGTATCGTAAAACGTACTGGAAAATACAGTGCAAGTATCCGTTTACACAGAGATGTAATTGTTGAGTTACCATACGAAATTGTTGCTGAAAAGTAATAGTTTTTAAATCTATACTAAAATCCCGATGTAAATCGGGATTTTTTTGTTTAATACAGAACTGACATTAATAATTAGATTTATGGCTGGGGCTTAGGGCTTACAGTGTAAAGTATAAAGCTTAAAAAGAAATGAAATACGCAAGATTAACAAAAGAACAATTTGATGAGTTACATGCTGAATTCGCCAGTTTTTTGGCTACACAAGCAATAGATAGAAAAGAGTGGGAAGAATTGAAAGTTAATAAGCCAGAAGTTGCAGAACAGGAACTCGATGTTTTTTCAGATTTGATCTGGGAAGGGGTATTGTCTAGAGCAGAATATTTAGAGCATTTTTCTAAAAATCATATCTTTTTATTTCATTGTTTTGATACTTATATCCAATCTATTGTTTTAAAATCCTTTTCTCCTGAAGTTGATTTTTTAACCAAAGACGGACTTCAATGGTTGAGCGATAATATGTTTACCGATAATATTGAAATGAAAACAGGAAAGAAGGTGTTTACAGAGGAGCGAAATTCTTCAATTTTTGAATTGATTAGACAAGGTGCTTTTTTAAGCGATGGTCAATTATTTAATCAAATTAATACCATTATCGAATCATAAGTTTAGTTTCTCAAATTTTTAAGATGGCAAGCAATTCATAAATAATTGTTTGCCATTTTTTTGTTTTTTAACTTTTGTTTAATGTTTTTCTAAATTTTGACCCCGTATTTCTACGCGTTTTTTTTAAATCTTTCAAAGTATTTTAAAAATGGAAATTTTTTATAAAATACTACTATTTTGGACGTTGTAATAAAGAGTTTTATCGATAAATCTGTAATTAATGTAAGATTATACTTTGATTATATCGATTTAACATATTTTGTTTAATATTTTTTGCAATGAATAAATAGCAAGGAAATTATGTTAAAGACGGCGATTTTTCTAATGTTTTGCGTTGCCTATAACTTCGGAATTGAAGTTTTAAGAATAAATTATAAGAATTTTAGGCTTGTTTTATGTTTTTGTTTTTCCTAATTTTAGGTAACAAAAGTTAAACAAAGTTTTTCTTTTGACTTTCTAAACATAAAGGGTAAATTTTTCTCCTAATTGTTGAGATCGAAATTATAAATATTAAATGATAACTTAATAAGTCTGCGTATGGAATTGACAATTACTTTCTTTATCAAATGTACTTTAGTTGTTTACTTTATTTTAGCTTTATTTTTTACTCTATTAAGCTTACTTCATCTCGGCGATTATTTTAACCGTTATACGATATTTAATTTTTCAAAAAGTTTACGTTTTGGTTTGCTGTCTTATAATTACCCCATTGGGTGAGTCAAATTATAAGGAGCAATAATTTTATTGCATATAATGTAGATTCTAATCTAGCTATTGCGGCTCGATATTTTTAGGAATGACTAATCAACTTTCGCTAAAAAGAATGAATTGACTATATAAGAATCCCCCAGTTCTACTTCAACCAAAATTTTCATTATGAAAATTAGACCTGCAACAAATCACTCCTCTGGGAAAACTGATTACAATCATTTTTCCTCAAAAAAAGCGGAACTTATTTTATCTCAGAGAGATCGAATTTGTTCTCCGGTATATTTCGGTATACTGAATTCAGCATAATTTTTTTTCTAAAACAGAGTTTAACAGCTTTTTTATAAGTTGATATATTTTGTTTTAACTGTTTGATTTTTAATTGATTGTTTAATTGTGTAAGTGCGTGCACTTATTGCAAGAGGTGTTTTATTGTCCATTTTCTAATCTTCCAAATTATGAAAAAAAAAATTACTTTTTGTAATCTCTTTCAAAAGAGATTATTGGGACTTTTAACTTTATTCTTTATATGCACTAATGCATTCTCTCAGACTATTTGTAGACCTGTGTCTCAGACAAATAGTGCGGGAGGAGGGCTTTTGTGTTTAGGAGTAGATGTTAACAGTCCTGCCAATGCTTTTGATAGCGCTGGCTTATCCACCTATGCGACCTTATCAAATGGTGTTGCAGTAGCTGGGTGTTTTGCAGAAGAAACATTGACCTTAAATCAAACGGCCCGAGCCGGTGACCAAGTTGCAATATACATTGGTACTGGCAATGGATTGCTTGATTTAAGTTTGTTATCAAATGCCACGGTTCAGGCTAAAAATTCTGGAACCAATGTAGGTTCAAGTGTGGCTTTAAATAGTCCGCTTTTGAATTTGAGTTTGCTAAGCGGCAATACTGTTGCCGTTGCAAAATTTCCTATTACGGGTGATACCAATCAAATTCAAATTCAAGTTGGAGGAGGTGTGTTAGCTCTTTTAACAAGCTTAAGGGTTTACGATGTTAGACTTGAATTTGCACAACCAACTGTCTCTGGTGGTTTAACACAGACTGTTTGTGCTGGAGCTCCTATAACTCTCACAGCTACTCCAGCTGCTGGTACTACGTTAGCTTGGTATAGTTCTGAATTTTCTACGACAGCTTTAGCAGTGGGAAATACTTATACAACTCCTGCTTTAACAGGAAATACGACATATTATATAGGAATAACTAGAGCCGCAGGTTGCGAAGGGAATGTTCGTGTGCCAGTCGTTTTAAATGTTTCTAATCCAGTTGCACCTGCTTATAGCAATGTGGGAACCACAGTTTGTTCTACTGGTGCAACACAACAAACTACATTATCGTTAGTTAATGCTGTGCCTGGAACAACCTATAATTGGTTTTCTTCGCCAACGGGTGGTTTATCTCTAGCGAGTGGAACTACTTATTCTCCAACAGTGCCTTTAGGAACGACTTCATTTTATGTAGAAGCTTCTATTGGAAGCTGCATTAGTCCGACTCGTACTAAGATTGATGTTGTTTCTACAGCTGTACCAGTTACACCGACAGTTCTCACTCAAAGTGTAACTATACAATCTGGGCAGAATGCAACTTTAAATGCCACAACTTCAGAAGTTGGGGCACAATTAAATTGGTACGAAACGGCTACTGGCGGAACAGCAGTTGCAACAAATACAGCCACTTTTACAACGCCAATTTTAACAGCTACTAAAACCTATTATGTTGAAGCGCAAAGCCCAAATGGAAATTGCGTTAGTGCTACAAGGGTACCAGTTACTGTTACGGTTCAACCATCAGCTTTAGGAGGATGTCTTGAAGCCAGCAGTCAGGTAACTAGCCAAGTGGGAATATGTTTATTGTGTAATGCTACAAATCCGAATTTCTCTGTAGACGGAAATCCTGCAACTGCAGCAAGATTGACTATTCCTGCTAATGTAGTAGGATCTATGCAGCAAACATTACAATTTACTAATCCCGGTAAAGCAGGAGATCGTGTTGATGTTGACTTAGAATTGCCAGGAGGTTTAGCCGATGTTCAGTTATTAAGCGTGATTAGTTTGGCAACCTATAATGGAGCTACTTATAATAATGATAGAGTTGCAATTAATAATCCTCTAATTACTTTGCAATTATTAAGTGGTACTAAATATAGAGCTAGCATTACGGCTGGTGCCAATTTTGACCGTGTAGAGGTTCGTTTAGGGGGTGTGGCAGGTCTTTTAACTAATTTAGACATTTATCAGGCCGCTTATACTTATAAAGCGCCGGCTGTTTCTGGAAATACCACTATTTGTAGCGGGACAACTACTACTTTAACTGCTGCACTTGCAATAGGGGAAACAATTAATTGGTATAATGTTCCTACAGGAGGTACTTCATTAGCCTCGACAGCATCTTATACAACGCCAGCTTTAACTGCGCCAGCGACTTATTATCTTGAAGTTACAAGAAACGGCTGTGTGAATAGCGAAAGATCTTCGGTTCAGGTATTGATTGATAATCCTGTTGCGCCAGCTGTTACGCCAACTCCAGTAAATCTTTGTGCGGGACAGACATCTACTATTACAGTGCAGGCACCTGTGGCCGGGACTACATATAATTGGTATGATATAGGCGGGAATTTAGTATTTACAGGCAATGTTTTTACAACTCCAGCATTGAATGCGACGACAGATTATTTTGTAGAAGGAGTAATAGGAAATTGTTCTAGTCCAACTCGTACTAAGGTTACGCTTAATGTTAATCCAGTACCAGCTACGCCTACTGTAGCATCATCAACAGTAGTTATTCAGTCAGGACAGGTAGTGACTTTACAAGTTTCTAATCCTGTTTCTCAAATTGCTTATGACTGGTATGATGTACCAACAGGAGGAATAGCTCTCGTAACTGGCAGCCCTAGTTACACACCATCACCAGCTTTAACAGCTGACAAGACATTTTATGTTGTTGCTAGAAATAATTCTGATTGTGTAAGCACTACTAGAACAGCAATTAATGTTGTGGTAACTCCTCCAGCAGTAATTACTTCTTGTTTACGACCTTTTCAGCAAACAATTTCTACAAATGGATTATGTATTGGTTGTGCAGCTGTTTTAGGTACTGAAGGAAATTCAGTAGACAATGATTTTGATACTGCAACGACTCTTCGAAACGTAGTTGGAGTGGGAGCTTATATACAGCAAAAACTAGACTTTTCGAATTTTGGATTTGCGGGAGATATTATTGAAGTAGAACTTGGTTTGCCTACGGGAGTCTTAGATATTGGTGCTCTTTCATATATTACTCTAGAAAGTTATAATGGAGGAACAAATAATGGTGACGGAGCCTCTATCAATAATCTTTTAAATGTGCAGCTTTTAGGAGGAAATCGTTTTAGAGCTAGTTTTGTTGCTGGGAATACTTTTTCTGGAGTGCAAGTGCGTTTAGGAGGGGTTGCTTCAGTTTTAAGCGAATTGGATATTTATGGTGCTTCATTTAAATATAAAGAAGCTGCTATTACGGGTATATCACCTGCAATTTGTTCTGGACAATCGGCAAATTTAACTGCCACTACTACTGCAGGAGATACTATTAATTGGTATGCTGACGCGAGCGGTGGAACTGCTTTAGCAACAAATACAAGCACTTATAATACTGGTGCATTAGCATCAACAACTACTTTTTATATAGAGGCGGTAAGAGGAATATGTATAAATAGTGTTCGTCAGCCTGTTACTGTTCCTGTTTTACAAATCCCAACAGAGGCAAATATTGTAGTAGCAAGTCCTATTGAAGCTACTTGTACTGGAACAGCGACTATAGCACCTACTTCAACAATTGCAGGATCTACATTTAGATATTATAAAGATCAAAATAAAGGAACGGAAATTGTAGATGGAAGTGTAGATGGAACTATAACATTTGCAAAAGATCCTATTACAGGTGTACTTTCATTAACTGGTTTAAGTGCTTTGAATGCTCCTTACAATTTATATATATCTGCAGTTAACGGAGGTACTTGTGAGAATGTGAATGGAGATTTAAAACAAGTAACGGTTAATTTTCCTTCCATTTCACCTTCTCCAAATATCACTGCGACATTACAAGCATGCGGAAGTGCGAATTTAAGAAACGCAATCACAAATTACGATTCAAATGTAACTTATACATTCTATAATTCTTCAAATACTTTAATAACTGCCGAAGATGCATCTAATATTACAGTAAATGGCGTTTACTTTATAGAAGCGCAAAGTACAACAAGTACTTGTCCATCTGCTAGACAATCTGTAACAGTTACGATTGATGTATTACCTACTTTAACGGTAACTGATCCACAAGAATCTGTAAATGTAGGAATAGATGTTTCGTTAGTAGCTACTTCGACAGGAACTGTTACATGGTTTAATCAGCAAGGAGTCGCGATTGCAGGACCTCCATTTACAACCGGTCCATTAAATACACCTGGGGTTTATACTTACACAGTTGTAGCAACTAATGGGTCTTGTATTGTAACTGCAACTAAGATTATCAATGTGATAGATCTTACAAGCTGTCAAAACTTAACAGAACGAGTTTATGCAACAGGACAAACTGAAGGCACTATAATTAGCGGGGATGTTACAAACAATACAAATGCAGTTGACGGTAATCCTCAGACATTCTCAACAATTACTACAGGTTTAGGACTTTTGGGAGTTGGTACTACATGGCAAAATTTAACATGGCCAGCGAATATCGCGAAAGGTACTCCGGTGACAGTTAAATTAGGTTCTGAATATAGTTTATTGGCTGTTGGTCAGAATTTATCAGTGGTAGGTACAAAAAATGGAGTGCTTATCGGTACAGGTCAGTCAGTAAAAGGATCATTATTAAATTTACTTTCAGGTGATAACACTTATGAATTTACTTTTGTTCCATCAGATGCATCAGGTCCGCAAGATTATGATGGTATTCGTATTGTATCATCTTCAATTGCAAGTGTTGCTCAAAACACAAAAGTATTTGATGCTTATTATAAAAAGCCTGTTACTTCAGTAACTTGTACATCAGGTGATATTCAAGATATTTTTTATGGCGCAACTGATTTAGGAATTGGAGCTGCAACTGCTTTGGTTGGAGTAAGTGATGTTTGGAATATTGCAGATAAAGATGTATCTACTTTTGCAACAATGTATAATGGAGTGGGCGCTTTGGCTGCAGCAGATCTAACGGTGCAATTTAAAACACCTTCTGTTCTTAGTGATACCTTAAGAATTGTGGTTTCTAAACCAGGGACACTTTTAACTGTTGGTGTGCTTACGGGATTTTCAGTTCAACGCTATTTAGGAAATGTGGCAGTTGGTAATGAAATCTACAGTAATAGTAGTTTGTTAAGCATAAAATTATTGCCAGGAAATTCTTTGGCAATGGTATTGGTATCTTCACCAACAGAAATTTACGATAGAGTTAGAATCCGTTTAGGCGGTGCCGTAGGAGTTTTAGATTTCTTAAGAGTTCATACTGTAGAGAGAACGGCCAATACAACAGTCATTGGAGCTGATCCGCAGAATAAAATTGCGGTCTGTCCGGGAACCGATATAACGCTCCAAATTCCTGAAGTAGCTTGTTCAACCTATCTTTGGTATGATGCTGAAACTGGAGGGAATCAAGTAGGAAGCGGACCAACTTTTACCGTTCCAGCAGACCTGACAGCAGGTATTTATAGATATTATGTACAGCCAGTACGTTATGGCTGTCAAGATTATGCAAGAGGAGAAGTTACTGTCGAAGTAAAAGCTTCTGCTCCAGTAAATGCTTTAACAGATATTACTTTAAACGGAGGAACAACAACATCAATTTGTGCTGCTTCTGGAACTGTTACTTTGGCAACAAGTTTAAGCGGAACGCCAGTTTTAACAAATCCTGTTTATCATTGGTATCGTTTTGATGGAACAACAAGTCAGTTAATAACAGGTGAAACAACTGCACAATTAATAGTAAACGGATTGGCTCCTGGAACTTATACTTATTTTGTAGGAGTGAGTTCTGATCAATTTTGTGAAACTGCGGCAGCAGACAGAAAACAAATTACATTCACTATTTTACCTCCTTCAACAGTAAACGATATTACAGTTGACGACGTGACAGTTTGTAATGGTGTTCCAGCATCATTAACTCCTTCTGCTCCAACTTTAACTAGTCCAGTATTCACTTGGTACTTAGATGCTAATAAAACACAGCCAATTACAAATGGAGCTGTAATAGCGGGAGTTACTTATGCTATAGATGCTGCTGGTATTTTAACCGTTACAGGTTTAACAAAAGCAGTAAGCCCTATAACATATTACGTAGCTGTTGCAAGTGCTAATACCTGCGAAAATTTAGCAGGAACATTGCAAGATGCTGTGATAATTGTTAGCGATCCAAATACGCCAACAACTACAAATAGCACTCAGAATTTCTGTTTGATAAATGCACCAACTGTTGCAAATATTCAAGTGAATGAAAGCAATGTAATTTGGTATGATGCAGCGATAGGAGGAAATGTAATTGCTTCGACTACTCCATTAGTAAGCAGAATTTATTATGGAGCAGCAACTGATGCGGTTACGTTATGTGAAAGCTCTTTAAGATTGCAAGTAACTGTTAACGTCAATGATCCAGGAACACCTACATTAGTAACAGCAGGAGTGCAAAACTTCTGTAAGGAAGATCTTCCGACATTTGCTAGTGTTCAGTTCAATCAAACAAATATTGTGTGGTATACAGCGATTACAGGCGGAACGTTGATTCCATCTAATACGGCTCTAACCACAGGCCAATATTTTGCAGCAATCTCAGATCCGACAACAGGCTGCGAGAGCGCTACAAGATTACCAGTTGATGTAATTGTAAGCGATCCGGGAACACCGACTTTGGTAACGGCAGGGCCACAAAGTTTCTGTAAAGAAGATCTTCCAACATTTGCAAGTATTCAGACAAATGAAACCAACATAGTTTGGTATACAGCGATAACAGGCGGAACATTGATCCCATCTACAACAGCTTTGACAACAGGACAATATTTTGCCGCAATCTCAGATCCAGCAACAGGCTGCGAGAGCGCTTTAAGATTGACAGTTGATGTGATAGTTAATGATCCAGGAACGCCGACATTGGTGACTGCTGGAACGCAAAATTTCTGTAAGGAAGACCTTCCGACATTTGCGAGTGTTCAGTTCAATCAAGCTAACATTGTTTGGTATACAGCGATAACAGGCGGAACATTGATTCCATCTACAACAGCTCTAACAACAGGCCAGTATTTTGCTGCAATCTCAGATCCTGCAACAGGCTGCGAGAGCGCTTCAAGATTGACAGTTGATGTGATTGTAAATGATCCTGGAACTCCAACATTGGTGAATGCAGGAACGCAAAATTTCTGTCTGGCTAATGCGCCAACATTTGCGAGTGTTCAGTTCAATCAAGCTAACATTGTTTGGTATACAGCTTTAACAGGCGGA
>NZ_QJRI01000164.1 GCF_003254565.1 Flavobacterium nitrogenifigens | reverse complement strand
ATAATCGTCTTCTGTTGTAACCCCATTGTTTGGAGTAGAATCTGGATCAGGCTGGCTGCTTGCTGTTACTTCGGCGCTATTAGTATAATTGCCTGAAGCATTTACTGTGGCTGTTATTTGTAAAGTATAAGAATCTGAAACAGGCATGTTTCCTACTGTCCAAACTCCTGTTAATGAATCATAGCTTCCGGTTGTTGCATTGTACGATACATAAGTATATCCAGAAGGCAATAAATCAGTAATAGCTACAGCATTTGCTTCCTGTGGGCCAGAGTTTGTGACTTCAATATTGAAAGTTATCTGTGAACCTACAAGAGGAGCAATATTGTTAACTGTTTTAGTGATTGATAAATCTGCTGATGTTGGAACTGGTATAGTTGTAACTTCTCCGTAATCATCTTCTGTTGTTATCCCATTATTTGGTGTCGAATCTGGATCAGGAAGATTAGCTGCGGTCACTTCGGCTGTATTAGTATAGACACCGCTTGGGCTTACTTTTGCGACAATTTGAAGTGTTTCCGAATCTCCATTCACTAAATTACCTACAGTCCATACTCCTGTGACAGGATTGTAAGTTCCTGTAGAAATGGTAGATCCTGTAAATGTATAGCCAGACGGAAGTACGTCTGTTACCTGCACGCCAAAGTTATCTTGTGGACCATTATTGGTTACCACAACTTCAAAAGTAACCACTGAGCCTACTAGTGGGGTAGCGTTATTTACAGTTTTAACTAAAGATAAATCTGAAGACTGCGGAATTGGAGTAGTGGTTGCTGTTCCATAATCATCTTCTGTTGGCACTCCATTATTTGGTGTGGAGTCAGGATCTGGAGTGTCACTATTGGTAACTTCTGCAATATTCGTGTAATCTCCTGTTGGATTAACTATAGCATTTATCTGTAATGTTTCAGACTCACTGCTTTCTAATATATCAAGTGTCCAAAGACCAGTTGTACTGTCATATGTTCCGCTTGTTGCACTAAAAGTAGCAAAAGTATAACCAGAAGGCAGTAAATCAGTTACTTGAACTTGAGCAGCATCTTGAGGGCCACTGTTTGTAGTGATAATAGTAAACGTTACTAGAGAACCAACAAGAGGGGTAGCATTGCTTACTGTTTTTGTTAATGATAAATCTGCTGCTGGAGGTATAGGAGTTAAAACCACATTATCTTCATCATCTTCGCTCTGATCGCCATCGTCATTATTAGGCGTACTGTCTGGATCAGGAAGGTTGCTTGCCGAAACTTGCGCTATATTTTTGTAATCTCCTGCTGGCAATACTTTTGCATCGATAATAAGTGATTCTGTAACACCAACATCAACTGTACCAACATTCCAAATTCCAGTAGTATTGTCGTACGTTCCGGCAGAAGAACTGTAGTTTACGTATTGAAAACCAGAAGGCAACAAATCGGCTACTTGTACTCCAGTTGCATTATTTGGGCCGTCATTTGTTATTTTAAGTTCAAACGAAACTTGGCTTCCAACGACTGGACTTGTATTGCCTGTAACTACATCTTTGACTAAAGATAAGTCGGCAGAAGGGCCGATAAAAGTGATTTCTGCATCATCTTGATCATCTTCAGAAGCAATATTGTTATTAGGGACACTGTCAGGGTCTGGTAAATCGCTGGTTATAACTTGAGCGACATTCTGATAGCTTCCCAAAGGATTAACAAAAGCATTAAAAGTAAGATCAATATTTGAGTTTGCAGGCAATACTAGATTTCTCCATTCAAGTGTAGCAGTAGCAACTTGATAGGTGCCTCCAGCAGACACTGATCCCGGAATAAGTGTATAACCTACAGGGATAACATCTTTTACGCCGACTCCTGTTGCATTTCCTGGGCCATTGTTAAGCACATTAATCGTGAAAGTAACCTGTTCGCCTGCTGCTGCTGAAGTTGGTGTTACAGATTTTGTAAGTTCCAAATCAGCTTGTTTTAGAGAAACATAAGCTGTAGATATATCATCTTCGGGCAGTCCGTTTCCTGGTGTGCTATCTGGGTCGAACTGATGTGCTGTCTGAATTTCTGCCGTATTAAAATAATCATTCATTGATGTTACGACATTTACTTTAGCGGTAATCTGTAAGGAAAGTGTGTTTCCATTATTCAAATTTCCAACATCCCATATTCCTGTAAGGCTATTATATTTTCCAGCCCCATTATCACTCACATAAGTATATCCTGGAGGCAGTTTGTCTGAAACCGTTATTCCGCTCGCGTTATTTGGTCCGCTGTTCGTTACAGAAATTGTAAAAATAACATTGTCGTTTATGCTTACAGTATTAGGAGAAACCGTTTTACGAAGAGATAAATCGGCTACATCTAGAACTACTGTAGCGCTATCCTGATCATCTTCTGCAGGATTTTGATTGTTTGGCGTACTATCAGGATCAAATTGGTCAGATGCGATAACCTCTGCTGTATTGACATAAGATCCTCCTGTAGGCAATATGGTGGCTTTGAATGATAAATTTAAAATGCTTCCGCTTGGAATTGTTATACCGCTCCAAGTAATTGTATTGTCTCCAACATTATAAACTCCTGCTGAAGTAACAGATCCAGCAACAAGAGCAAAACCAAGTGGAATAAAGTCGCGTATGGCAACATTGGTAGCAGTAGAAGATCCTCCCAATGCATTATTATTAAATACATTTATGTTAAAAGTAACCACATCGCCAGCACTGCCAGTTGTTGGCGTTACAGTTTTAGTTAATTCAAGATCGGCTACGGCACGAATTGTAAGATTCATTGAATCTGATGAAACGGCGCAATTTCCATTTGTTACATTCCACTGAAGTGTATAAATGCCAGGAATTGTTCCAGTTACAGCAGTTGTAGGACTGGTAGGATCAGTAAAACCTATTGTACTAGGACCTGCGGTTTGAATCCAGCTTCCAGTTCCTATTGTTGGAACAACCGCATTCATATTAATAGCAGAAAATTGAGGTCTAATTTGATCAGGCCCTGCATTGGCAGTTGAAGGTTGGTCATATATGGTCACCAAGACAGTATCTTCAGATATGCAACTAGTTGAAGCGGCTGTAGTGACTGTCCATTTAAATTCATAAGTACCCGGTACTAGACCAAGCATTAGAGAATTTTCACTGTTTGGAGATCCTATTCCAGCTGTATTTGGACCAGAAACCATAGTCCATTCTCCCACTCCTGATGTCACTGGGGCAGCATTCATGGTAGCAGTATTTACATCACAGAGTTCTTGATCAGGGCCCGCATTGGCTATAGATGGAGGAACATCATTAAAAGTGATAGACACATCATCTGAAGTAGGCTGACATAAAGAAGGATTTGTAAATGGACCATTGCTAACTGTCCATGTTAAAACGTAAGTGCCTAAAACATTAATATTTGATAAAGTGGTAACAGGACTGTTCGGGTTGTCAATTACTGCATTTCCGCCAGGAGGCTGAGAAGAAAATGTCCAAGTTCCTATACCCACTGTAGGAGGAACCGCAGCAGTTTTATAAGTAGTCTGACAGGCCACATTATCATCAGGGCCTGCATTGGCAGAACTTGGAGGGGCATTCATTTCTATCCTTACTATATCAGAAAGAGAGCGGCAATCGTTGCTTTTGAATACCCATTCTAAAATATAAAGTCCGGGAATGGTTAAATTTGAAACCGTAGTTAATGGTGCAGAAGGCGTATCAATAACGGCTACACTACCTGCAGGCTGATAAACAAATCGCCACTCAAACGAAGTAACATCAGGAGGAGGGGTATTACCGCTCATTGTGGCAACTCCGCCAACATCACTAATACATAAGGTTTGGTCTGGCCCCGCGTCTGGGTCAATACTGGCGCCATTAAAAATAGTGACATTTACAGAATCTGAAGTTCCAGTACATGTACCGCCATTTGGAAATGTAGTGCTATTGGTAGTAAATGTAAAAACATAATCATTGCCAGGGACTACCGTTGCATTAGCAATATAACTATTTGAAGGTGATTGTGTTATTATAACATCATTAGGATTTCCTGTTGTACTGGTTAGTGACCATATTCCTGTTGAATTTTCATTGGCAACTAACTGAACACTGGTAACGTCACAATGAGTTTGGTCAATTCCTGCATTTGCAGCAGGATCAACTACAACGACTACATCATCAAAAGTGCCCTGACATAAAAAGATACTTTTTGCCGTTATAGTCCATCTGAAAGTATATGTCCCTGCTATAAGTCCATTAATTGCAGTATTCGGATTAGAAGGGTCTACAATTGTAGGCTGATTAGGAGAACCCGTAAGTACAGACCATTGTCCAAGCTCAAAAAAGCTGTCATAGGAGCTTCCTGCCATGGTTACAGTACTGTTGTTGCAAATGTTTTGATCTGGTCCTGCATTAGCCTGATGAGGCGGAAGACCGATAGTTAGATTAATATCATCAAATGCCTGGCCGCAGATCCCAGCATCAACTGTCCATCTGAATATGTAATATCCACTGTAAGAAAAGGTAAAAACAGCATTTGGATCATGTATGTCACTTATAGTATAATTTCCAACACCTGAAATTCTTGACCATGTACCTATTGATCCACCGCTTTGTGTAGCAGCCATAGTAATTGTATTACCGCAAATTTCTTGGTCAGGACCAGCTGAAGCAACTGGAGGAGTTTCTGCAACTGTTACAGATACACTGCTTTGGCTAGGAATACAGGCTCTTAGTCTCGAACTAATGGACCATGTAAAAACATAAGTTCCGTTTCCTGGAACGGTTACCATCGTATTGGGATCTTCTACGTCATTAAAGACAACTCCAGCTGAGGGCTGCACTGACCAAATTCCATATTCCCCAAATGCTGGACTATTTCCGCTAAGGTTAAAAGTGGTTGTGCCAGAAGTATAGCAGGCATTTGGCCCTGCATCTGATGTTGTAGGGGCTTGATTATTATTTGTACTAATAGTTACGGTGTCAGAAACTGCTGCACCACAGGATGGACCAGGGTGCGAATAAGAAACTGTCCATTGCAATTCGTAAGAAGCATTCGCTGTCGCAAAACCAGATGCAATGGCATTCGGATTATTCACATCTGAAAATGTAATTGTATCGGGGCCTGAAACCTGACTCCAGGTTCCCATTTCACCATTTGCAGGCGGAACAGCTTGTAGGGGTACTTGAGAACTTGCACAGACTACCTGATCTGTTCCTGCGTCGACATTGTTAATTGTGCTGTCTGAGACATAAACAGTAACTGTAGCTACAGAAAATCCGCACGTAGCACCGCCACCTTTTGTGATGTATTGAAAAACATAAGTACCTGAAATAAGATTGCTAACTGATGTATCGACAGCAAAATTATCAGCGATTGTTGCGGTATTAGGACCGCTAAGCTGACTCCAAAAATGTAGGCCGTCATCTGTGGTAACACCTGAAAGAACAGTAGTGGTATCTCCGCATGGAAGACTGACATCGGTTCCCGCATTAGATGGAGTAGGGTCTCCAGAAACCAAAATACCCAGAGTGTCAAAGCCATAATCGCATTCAACAGTTAATGCGCCAGTCTGTTTTCGAACAAATTCGACTGTATATTCTCCTGGAGCAGTAAGTGTTAAGGTCAGCGAATTTCCAACATCTGTCAAGGCAGTAGGAAAAGGAGCCAAAGGAGAAAGCGGAGGCCCACTAACAATGCGATATTGGTTAGAACCTGTTCCTGTTACAGTAAGCGGAATTGTAAAAACAGTTGCATTACAGCTTCCAACTATGTCATTTCCATTGTTTGCCAGAATTGTTCGAGTTGGGCCATTATATTGTACGATGTAATCTTTGGTAAAAATACAACCCGTATTATTATTTGTAAGGGTGTAACGGAAACGGTATGGATCTCCTCCCTGAAAAATATTGGTTACTAATGTAGTGGGGTTTGTTGGCGAAACAATTACAGCGCCACTATCACCAGAGACTTGTGACCAAGCTACAGTTTCGCCGGCATATAGAGGAGTCTGTGCAATCAGAGTAACCTGATTTATAGTGTTGTCGCAGAAGAATATGTTTTCGTCTCCTCCAGGCAGCTGTGTTACATCCTGAGTTGCTGGTGGTACAGTAATTACGACGGTATCATTTCCAGAAGCACAAGCGCCAGAAACAGTCCATCTAAATGTGTAGGTTCCCTCAACCAAATTTGAAACCCCTGTATTATTAGCGTTTGGGTTGCTTATAACAGGTGTATTAGGACCACTTACAAATGTCCATTGTCCGTTTTGTCCGTTAAGTCCGCATCCGCCATAAGTGGCATTTAAATTGGTTGCTTGCGTGGTGGTATAGCAATTGCTTAAAGTCTGATCTGGACCTGCCGAAACAGGTTTTACTCCGCCATAATTAGTTACCGTTATCTGAGAAGTGGTTCTACAGCGCTGTCCAGGGGCATACTCAGGTCCTTCAATAACCCATTGAAGTGTCGTAACACCACAGCTTGTTGCAGGGAGGCTAATTGTTGAGGTAGCTAAATTTGGAAAATTAATTACAACCCCAGCATTATTTGCGCCTACAATTTCCCAATATCCCGTTTCTCCAGTATTTTGCGGAGTGTTTGCAATAATAGCTAATGTTCCATTGTTATTAGGGCAGCTTGTAATATTGGCACCAGCGTTGGCCATGGTTATAGGCTTAACATTAACCACTTTATCCTGATAAGATACGATACCGTCACTGCAGGTTGCACTATATCTGAAAATATAAGTATTGCCTCCAGTATAGCCTGAAACGGTTGTGCTTGTGCTTGTTGGCGAATTAATAGTCACTGCTGGACCCGAAATTTGTGTCCATTTGACTGTGCCAGTAATTGGAGAAGGATTGTTTCCAGTTAAAACCAACGCGTCGGTTTCGCAAATAGTAACATTAAGTACTCCCGCATTTACAGAACAGTTTTGTGCATTGGTTTGAAAAATTGAAAGAAAAATCAACAAGGCAACAAAAGCCAATTTTTTTGATAAAGTGCAAATTCTCCAAGAAAAATAAAATTGTGCCATAAGCAATCAGGAATGAAAAGGCAGCACAGTAAATTTATAACTACCTTAAATTAATAAATTGATTTTTAGCATTAATCGTAGTTAAGATTTTGAATATATTTGGGGTTACTCAAATTTAAAGAAAGATAGCCATGAAATTTTTTTTTGTATGTTGCAGATTATAAAATGAAACACAAAAAATAGATTTTGGAACAATAAAGTGCACTACAGTAACGTGAGGAAGCGTTTGCTTGAAAAATGAATTGGCTTCATTTTTTTGAAAAGATAGGAGTAAAATAAAATATTTAAGAAAGAAATTCAGTTTTTGAAGTCTTAAAAAAAGCTCTTAAACGGATGCTACGGAAATTAAAAAAAGAAAGACCATCTTTTTAGAGACAGTCCTTTTCATATGTTTTTTGAAATTAAAAAGCTTCGCCAATTCTAAAATAAACTCCCCAATCTCCTTTACCAACTGCACCGTCTAGACCAACATTGAATTTTGACTTTTTAAACGGATTGTATCGATAGCCAACGCCGCCTCCAGGGTACATTTTCCAGTCAAAGCTTGGAGTATCAGAACCATAAATGGTTGCGATACCAAAAAAGCCAACCAATCCCATTTTCTTTCCAAAGTTGTATCGGTATTCGCCTTGAATATCCATTAATCCAGCACCTCTATATTTTCCTTCAGAATAACCGCGAATATCTGTTCCACCAATAGTACTCTGTTGTTCAAATGCCACATTTCCAAGACCAAATTTCCCAAAAACACGAGCTGCAATAACATCTTTATTATCTCTAGTGGGAATATATCTATTGGCCTGAAAGGATATTCGATTAGAGGCTAATTCGTTATCTAAAAAATCAGGATAGGTAGACCAGTCCAGTTTAATTTTGTATCCTTTTGTCGGATAATAGACCGCATCTCTTGTGTCATAGAGTAAATTTACAACTAGAGCATTACTATGCGATACAGAGGAAGGAGAAATGTTATCTTCATAAACCGTATTATAATGCGCATAGGTATATGACAAACCACCATAAAATTTTCCAACAATTTTGCGTTGGCCTCCAAAACTTAATACAGTTGTTTTGGTTCCGTAATCGTAGAAATCAGGCTGATCAATATCGTCAACATAAAACTGCGAATTCTGATTTCCGGTAAGAAAGAAGAACTTCACTCGCCATTTATCTTCATTCAAATACCATCTGTTAAAGAGAGCCAAGATATAAGATTTGTTGGTTGTGTAAATTGCTGTCATGCCAGACAATGATTTAGGAGAAATAGTATCGGCATGATTTACTTTATACATTGCCATCGGAATTGCGCCAAACATAAAATCAAGGTTTCGATTATAACTCAAATACGGCATTACTCGCAGTTCAATTTTCTTTTCTTTTTTCGGAACAGAATCTGTTATTTTTTGTCCAAAAGCAGAGTATGTAAAACTTGCAAAAAAGAATAAGAATAGGAAATGCCTCATGGTATAAATTTATTTGGTGAAACTTATATTGGCGCAGAAAAATGCTTTTTGGGTATTTGTAAATTTAGATAAAAAATATAAGTAATTGGAATAAAATAAATTAAGATTAAGATGTTTGCCCAAATATTGTGAGTAATTTTTCTAAAGCGTTTTCAGAATGCAGCTGTTCTCCGTTTTTCAAAGTGTTTTCTAAGGCAATTGCCGCTCTTTGCAGCATTCGTTTTTCAAAATAAGAAATAGCCGTTTTTATATCAGAAAATTGATTGTTGGTTAAACAGTCTGCCAATTCAACAGCATCTAGTAAAGCCAGATTAGCGCCTTTTCCAGCAAAAGGTGGCATTCTATGCGCTGCGTCGCCAATCATAGTCAAATTTTCCAGTGTTTCCCAAGATTGGTTAAACGGAAAATAATATTGTGGACGCAGAATAAAATACAATTCGGTGCTTTTAAAGAACTCATCCCATTCAGAACACCAATCTTGATAAACTTCTTTAAACCATTTAAAAATTTGCTCATTATTTCTAAAATCAAGATTGTTTTCTGCAATCCAACTTTCGGGAATTTTACTGCTGAGTAAAAACATCAGCGAACCATCTCCTTTTGTGCCATACATAATCGTCTGCTCTTTCCCGAAAGCAAGAACTTTTCCACCTTTAGAAAACTCAAAAAGAGTGGGAGCGTTTTCTTTGGCATTATAAATTGTACCTTCAATCATAGTAATTCCAGAGTAAATGGGTTTTTCTGAGCTTATATAAGAGCGCACTTTTGAATTTGCGCCGTATGCAGCAATTACCAAATCTGCATAAACAGTAGTTCCGTTCTTAAAATGCACGCGCCAGCCATCATTTTCTTTTTCCATAGAAATAAACTGGCTGTCCCAAACAATGGAATCAGGAGAAAGAGAGTTTAATAAAATATTTCGAAGAACAGAACGATCTATTTCTGGACGAGGTTTTGAAATGTCTTGAAGTGAATCCAGGTTGTTTTCTGAATTTGTTTGTGAAGACTCTTTTATAATGGAATGTTCATCAAATTTCAATTCAAAATTCTGATTCACAATTCGGGCTTTGCTGGCTTTTGGTCTGACATTTTTATAAAATTCATTTAATAAGTCAGCTTGTTTCATGGCTATCAAACCAGAATCTTCATGCAAATCTAATGGGGATCCCTGCACGCGAACATCTGAGTTGAGGTCTCTTTCATAAACCTTTACAATACTATTTTGTAATTGTAAAAGACGGGCTAACATTAAACCGCCCATTCCGCCGCCAATAATGGCAACTTGCTTATTTTCTAGCAACATAGTTTTGTATTTAAAATCTATGTCACAAAATTATTGAGAGGAGAGAGCCGATAATAGTATAAATCGGTCGTTTTTGTTTTGAAAAAGTTCTTTCGGAAGTGAACCCGAAATTTTCTTAACCTCTTTAATAAAATGGGTCTGATCTGAAAAATTCTCTTCTGGAAAAAGTTTGCCTTTTGCTATATGTTCCAAAGAAGCTCGAAATCGAAGTATGGAGCAATATTCCTTTAATGAAATTCCGAAATACTGATTAAAATACCTGTTGATTTGGCGGCTGCTCCAATTTGCTTTTTCCGATAATTCTTTTACTGTCAGGTTTCCTTTCGTTTCATAGATAAGTTTGAACAGCTTTTGTTTTCTGCTGTCTACTTCCTTTAATAATAAGGAATGAATTTTGGCAGAAGCTTTTTCGCAGAACAATTCAAAATTTTCTAAGTCATTTTCATTGAAATTCCAAAAATCTAAGTTCAGTATTTTTCCTGAATTTAAAAGATCTGCAATGCTTTCATGAAAAATATATTCCGCAGCAAGAAGTTTAAAACTGATTACGAATGTCAAGCTGTTGGCCGGAATTTTTCCTTTTTCATATTGCTGAGTGCCTAAACCTAAAAGCCTAATTTGAAAAGAAGTTTCAGGAGTTTTTATGAGCGATAAATCGATTCGTCCATCTGGAAGACCGATTGTTTCTAAAGTTTGATCAGATTTGTTCTCCATACACCAAAAACTATCTACAAAATCTGTGAGATTTTTGTTGGGTTTAATGGATTGATATTTTAAATCGTGGATCATTTTATCAAATTTTAAAGTGAAATTAAACAAAATGCACTCTTATAGAAAGCTTATAAGAGACTTTGTAATTCTATAAAAAGTATGATAAAAAACTTAACATTGGGTAAGTTGTTGTTTTTTAGTATATTATATGTGGTTTTTTCTTGCAATGAAAAACTTAACATTGGCGAATAGGTTTTTCAATCTATCTTTGTTTATTATTTTTTGATGTTAATTTAATGATTTAATAACATTAAAAATTAGTTTAATTAAAAATAAATTTAATCAATTTCTTAAAATTAACAGAATAATGACAAAAGAAGTACTTGCCAATGAAATCGATCAGGAAGTAGAAGTTGTTCCAGTTATCTCAAACGAAGAAAACGAACAGCAAGAGACTACGGTTTCAGAAACAGAATCGACTGTTGAAATATCAAAACCAAAACCTAAAAGGGCTCCAAAAAAAACAGCTGAAAAAGAAACGGCAACTGAAGAAATAACAATAGAAACTGAAGTTGAAGGAACGGTGTCTGAGGCAGAATCAGAAGAAAACGGAGACCAGCCAAAATCTAAAAAAAATAAAAAGATGAAAGACAAAGAAAAAGAGAAAAAAGAGAAAAAGAAAAAAGTAGCTGCTAAGAAAAAAGAAAAGGCAAAAGACAAGAAGAAAGAGAAGGCTAAAAAAGCAAAATTAAAAGCGAAAGCTAAAAAGAAAGCGAAAGCGAAAAAAGCTAAAGAAAAAGCCAAAGCTAAAAAGATCGCTAAAAACAAAGCAAAAAGATCTAAAGCAAAGAAGAACAAGAAAAAATAATACTAATTGTGAATTGTGAATTGTTAATTGTGAATTTTCCAAAGCAATCACAAAATAGAATTATAAAGCCACAGATTACAAGATTAACACAGATTTTAAAAAATCATTTTAATCCTATAATCTGTGGCATTTTATTAAAATCTTGTATTTCACAACTCACAATTCACAATTCACAATTCATCATTCTTTAGCCTTTTTCTTTATCGCTAGTTTATCAATTTTTTGAAGAAATTCTGGGTCAAATTCAGAATAGGCTCTTAATCTATATTTTTCGTCTCGGATTTTCATGACCAAGCGAATTTTCTGAACCATAAGCCAGATGGGTTCGTATCTTTTATGTCCTAATAAATATTGAATTTTCAGAATAGATAATTTTCTATGCGAAAGCGTCATCAATTCAATGCAGATCATCCAGTATCGAATAGGAAGATTGGAGTTTTCCATTACTGTTCCTGAGCGAAGACTTATGCGGTTGCCACATTTGCGACACTGAAATTTTAAATCATTCTGACGGAAAGAATGCACATTATGTCCGCATTTCCTGCACAAAATTCCGTTTTCTAAACGCTTGTTTTTGAGCTCTTCAATGCAAGTTGCTTCATCAGAATATTTTTCAAAATAGGCGCGTAACTCCATTAATACAAATTCATATTTACGTTTCGAAATATAGAATATTTTAAAAGAAACGAATAACAATTTGTATAAAAAATAAAAAAGGTTTTTCGTGATTTTTTAAATAGGAATTGTTTGTGTCAATATATTTCGCCCCCGCTGGGGCTCCTTATATGTCTGTGGTCGTTTTTCTACAAATATTTCGCCTCTCTGAGGCTCTTCCGAAATTATCGATTTTTTTTGACAACATGAAGCTCCGTTGGAGCTCTTATGCAACGATAATATTTTTTTCAAAAAAACATTTCATTTCTCCAAGATTTTTAGCCATGAGCAGAGCTCCAGCGGAGCTCAATATTTATAGAAAGAAATAACATAAAGGATGTAAAGCTCCAGTGGAGCGACATAGTTAAAGGTATGGCTGAAAAAATAAAAAGGAATATTCGTTCATGAATATTCCTTTTTACGAAGGGTAAAAATTGTGTTATAATTTAGCTACGATTTCTTTTTTGTACTTATTAAGGATAGATTTTGTCATGCCTAAATTAGCTTTTGTAGAATCTACAGCCAGGTAAATAAAATACTCCTGATTGTCAGATACATCGATGATGTGCATTTGAGAACTTAACGTAATCATAATGTTATCAATTACCTGTTCTTTTAAACCTAAAGCTTTAATAGCATTCATTTTTGCTTTTACCACTTCCAGATTATAAGCCGACGCTAATTCAGGGTCAAAATCTGCCACTACAGATTGAGAATAGTATGACATGCCGCTTGCAATTTCAGCTACAGAAACTGCGATGAAACCTGGGACGTTCTTTTTTAGGTCTTCCCCAAATTGAGTTAAAAAATCAGACATAATGTTAGAATTTTAGTTGTTGTAAATAAGATTGAATTGTTTTGGATAAAAGCAAAATTAGGGATACAATATTATTTAATTATCCGTAATGCGTACCTTTTTTATACAATAATTAAAAAATAACATAGGTCTGATAAAATCAATTTTTTGTTCTTTCAGCTGAATTTTGTTTTGGTTTGAAAATGAAATGATTAAACTGAAAAATGCTTCTGAAAAGCGTTTGCGCGCCTCTCAAAAGCATTTTTTATTTAAGCAAAAATTAATTTTTTACTTGATTTCTGTTATAAATTCTTCTTGAGCAGTTCTCACTTTTTTCAAGTTTACCAACCAGTCGTTAGCATCATCTCTATAACCAAGAGGTAGAACTAAAACACTATTTAGGCCAAGTTCGTTTAAACCTAAAAGTTTATCTACTTCAGCAGGAATAAAACCTTCCATTGGAGTTGCGTCTACTTGCTGTTCAGCCGCAGCCGCGATTGCGATACCAAACGAAATATAAGCTTGTTTTGCAGCATGATGAGCGTGCCATTCTTGACCAAGAGGCTCGTACATTCCCCAAAGTCTTTGTTTGTACTCGTCCATTGCATCAGCAGGAATTCCTCTTTCTGCAATAGTTTTGTCAAATACAGCAGAAATTTTCTCTAAGCTGTAACCGTCCCAAGCAGCCCAAACCAAAACGTGAGAAGCATCTGTAACCTGACTTTGATCAAAACTTACTGCTCTTAGTTTTTCTTTAAGTTCTTGGTTTGTAATAACAAAGATTTTATAAGGTTGCAAACCAGAAGAAGAAGGAGCTAGTTTTGCAGCTTCAAGAATATAATCTACTTTTTCTTGCGGAACAGCTTGTCCGTTCATTTTTTTTGTAGCGTAACGCCACTTTAATGCATCTATTAAGGCCATCTTTTTTAATTGATTAAAATTGTATTCAAATGTAAAAACTTTAAGTGTATTTTTGTCATCTGATTACCAAAAGTAACTGTAACATTGAGGTAACTTACTAACAACGCATGATAAAAGAACCCATACACGATAAAAAATCGTGCAATCAGCATATTATGGCAGTGCATGACGCCATGTATATTTTAAACGGAAGATGGAAAATTTCTATTATAGCATCATTATGCTTCAATACATTGAGATTTACTGACTTATTGCGAGAAGTTGAAGGCATTTCTGGAAAAATGCTGAGCAGGGAATTAAAAAACCTTGAAGAAAATCAATTGGTAACGAGAACTGTTCTTAATACACAACCTGTTACGGTTGAGTATCAATTAACAGAATACGGACATACCTTAAAGGAAGTCATCGATTCTCTTGCAAAATGGGGGCACAACCACAGAAAAAAAATTGCAGGCAAAGATTAGCCTTTGCTTTTTATTTCAATAGCTCTTTGTAAAAAACCTTGACGAGTTAGATTCTGTTCTGCTTCTTCAATTGCTCTTAGAAGATTGTTTTGCGTATTAGTAATTTCGTTCAGTGTTATTGTCATAATGCTCCAAACAGGTTGCATTTTAGAAACCAGTTCTTTCCCTTTTGCTGTTAAGATGATGAGTCTCTTACGTTCATCTTGTTTGTCTTTTTTAGAACTGATAATTTTTTCTTTCTCCAATTCTTTCAATAAACTGATGGTCGACGGATGACTATAGCCAATTTCATTTGCAATTTCAACGACACTCAACATTTCTTTTACATGAAGAGTGTAAATCACAGGAAACCATTTTGGTTCAAAATCAATATTAAAATAACTGTAAATCTGTGCTCCGTCCTTGCGTAATTGCTCACTCAGACGCTGCAAACGGGTTGATATGGCTAAGATGCCAATTTCGTCAATTATATTCATTTCTATGGATTTAAGTTTAAGTGACAAAAAACATTGTCAGGTTTCATTAACGGAAAATCAACAGGAAGCGCTTCTTTTGGTATAGTTATAAAACTATTCTTTTCATAAAAACGCAAGGCAGCCTGTAATAAAGTAACCGTTCCTAAATATAAGTCTTTAATTCCGTTTTCTTTGCTGTATTCAATTAATTGCTCCAATAATTGCTGGGCAATTTGAAATTCTTTCCCTCTGAATTCTTTCTTGACGAACATTTTTCTGATAGCGGCAGCTTCTGAATTAAATTTTACCAAAGCTATTGTACCAATCAATTTTCCATCAATAAAAGCACCCAGAAAAATCCCGCCTGGCTTAAAGTAAAAGTTTGCAATATCCTGTAAATCGGGCTGATCTTCTAAAGTAATAGGAACATTAAATTCTTTTTGCTGAATGTTTAATATGAGATCAACGATTTCATTTTCGTACTCATTTTGTATAGGTTTAATCTGCATGGCATTTCAAAATTAAAGATGAGTACAAAACTACGTAGTTAACTACATGTATACAAACAAAAAACTGCCGAAGTCAGCAGTTTTAAGTGTTTTTTATGATTTCTATATAAAAAACTATAGTCTTTTAAACACATAGAAACATAAGTTTGTTTTACTTTTTAAAAGAGATTTAAAATAAATGACAAATCATTTACACATAGACTATGCTTATTAATGAAAGTGAAACGCCTTTTTTTAGCGAAACAATAATCTATGTTTCTATGTGTTAAGATTAAGGCTTTATTCTTTAACCAATACAATAACGGCTTTATAGCCCGTACCAACATTCCATTCGCTTGACGAAATAACCTGGCCTTTATCGTCATAAACCTTAAATTCGGCTGTGTTTGGAGAAGCAAAACCTTCGTTTAAAGCTTCAATATCAATTTTATTGATTCCTTTTTCCAAGTTTATTTTGACGCTTTTAAAATCGCCGTTCAAAAAAACTTCAGGCTCAATAACTTTATCATTCAAATATACTTTTACTTTATCGCCGTCTACAAAAGCTGCATCGCGGTACATTATAGTAGAAGTAACAGCAGTAGTGTTGAAATTGCCCAAAAATTGATTTCTTCTATAAAATATTCCCTCAACATTAGCTTGTGGCTTATAAAGATTAGTGTTTTTAAATAATTCGTCTGGATTAACCTGCAATGGCGCTGGTTTCTCAATAGGTGCTGGCGGGTTTTCTTTAGGAGCAGCTTCTGCTGGTGGAATAACTTCTTTTACAGGAGATTTTTTTGCGGGAATCGATTTGAATTTATTGTCCAATTCCTGAGCAAAACTGTGTAGTGAAAAAGAAGCAAAGGCAATTATCAAAAATATTTTTTTCATGTTTTTATACTATTAATCTGTGTGGTATTGATTTAAAAAATTAGATGCATCATAATCTTTTATATATAAACATTTTATAAAACCAAATATTGCATCGTCAAGTTTTTTTTGTCGAAAAATTAACTTCTTTATAAGTGAAATTCGCGTGTTTTTCTGCTGAAACTGACTTATCTTTATGTTCTGTTGAAATTTTGAAGATCTTATGTTTTAAAATGGTTTTTCTTCAAATAAAAATGAAATAGTATGGAATGGAAAAATGTTCTTACCGATTTATTTAAAACGGATTATCCGATTATACAAGCGCCAATGCTAGGTGTTACAACTCCAGAAATGGTCGCTGCTGCAAGCAATGCTGGAGCCTTAGGATCGTTGGCATTAGGAGATCTTCCTGCTGAAAAATGTATCGAATTAATTAGGGCAACAAGAAGATTGACTGATAAACCTTTCGCAGTAAATATTTTTGTACATAAAATAGATCCGATTACGCCAAATTTGGAAGCTGATTACGTTAAAACGAAAAAGCATTTGCAGAAACTTACCGAGAAACTGGGCATTGAAACCGATTTTCCTGATATAAAGGAAATCAAACTTACAGATTATCACGATCAGATTGAAGCTGTTTTATTGGAAAACTGCAAAATTGTGAGTTTCACTTTTGGAAATTTAGATCAAGAAAGTATTGCAACATTCAAAGAAAACAAAGTGATTCTGATTGGAACCTGCACTTCTGTGCAAGAAGCTATCGTATTGGAAAATAGCGGTATAGATATTATTTGCGTCCAAGGTATTGAAGCTGGAGGACATAGAGGAAGTTTTTTGGAAGAAACAATTCCGCAGATTGGTGGACTATCACTGCTTTCTCAAGTGACGGAAGCTGTAAATATTCCTGTAATTTATGGAGGTGGAATTTATAATGCTAAAACCTTACTAGCCTCAAAAACTTTGGGCGCAGATGGTTTTCAGATTGGAAGTTTGTTTTTAGGAAGTGCTGAAAGTGCTTTACAGGATTTTGAAAAGCACCGTCTTAGAAATATAAAAGAAAATGAAATTGTTTTAACTAGAAGTTTTACAGGAAGATATGCGCGTGGAATTAGAAATACTTTTATAAAAGAAATTGAAAATTCTGAATTTGTACTGCCGTATCCGTATCAAAATAAACTGACTGCTGAGTTGAGAAAAACAGCAAAACTAGAGCAAAACGCAGATTTTGTAAGCATTTGGATGGGACAATCTATTACTAGTTTTAGTGACGTTTCGACTGAAATTATCATCAGGAATTTAGTAGAAGAAACTGAAAACTTTGGCTGATACTGAAGAGATAGTTTTATAAAAAGATTGTTTGTTAATTTCGACAAAGAAAGTCGAGTGGTGGCTATAGTTAACGTAAATCCTAGCAGGTTGTTCTGATAAATTGTAAATCATGATTAACTTTTTGGTTTTTGTGTTAGAATGTTTATTTCTCCTATTTGTTATTAAGTACTGCTAATTTTGTATAATTTTGGACTCATATTTATGATTTTTATACGTGATGGGTCGAATACTTTGCATATTTTTTATTTTTACAACTTTTTATATTTATCCGCACTCTTCAACAAAAGAATGGATCGATAGCCTAAATACTATAGATAATCATGAAAAAAAGGTCGATTTAGCACTCAAGATAGCTTCTAAACTTCAGGATTCTGATTGGGAAAGAGCTGTAAAATATATCGAACTTGCAGAAGCCGAGGCCAAAAAAACAGAGAAAACCGATTTAGCATTGGCTAAAGTTTATGCGGAAGCGGCTCAAATCTATGATGCAAAAGATGTTATAGACATTACTTTGCAATATTACCTGAAAGCCTATGAAATTTACAAAAGCAATAATAGTATAGATGAAATTGCTCGAGTAGAAAATAATCTTGCCATTGTTTACGCCAAGAGCAATAACGAAGAAAAAGCGCTTAAGTATTTTCTGAAGGTATATCGTTATCAAAAATCTAAGAATGAGTCTGATAAATTGGTAAAGATATTAAATAACATAGGTACGACTTACCTCAGTAAAAGTTTAGATTCTTCGCTCTATTATTACCATAAAGCAGATGCGATAGCAAAAACATTAAAAGACAACAGGCTGAAGGTTTATGTCTATACCAATTTAGCACGTGCCTACGGATTAAAGAAAGACAAGAAAAATGCTAGTTTTTATTTTGAAAAAGCATTTTCGTTAACAGATTCTTCCATCGATAACTCATTAAAAGCTTTTACTTATGAGTCGCTTTCTTCTTATAATCTGGAGGAAAAAAAGCTAGATGAAGCAATTTTATATGCAAAGAAAGCTCTAGAATTGGACAAAGACAAAGCCTTTGGTTTTGCAAGTATGCGACTCAATAAAATGCTTTATGAAGCTTATTTAAGGAAACAGGATTATAAAAATGCGGTGTACTATTTTCAGCAATATAATAAAATAAGTGACAGCATTAATATTGAACAAAAGGCTGTAAATCTGGAAAGAATCAGGCTGGAACAAGATTATAAAGTGCGCAGTCAGATTCAAACTTTGGTTGAGGAAAAAACCAGGTTTAAATACTATGTTGTTGGACTAATATTGGTTATCGGTATTTTGACTTTGATTCTTTTGCTGATTCGTTATCGAAACCGAAATATTAAAAACCAGCTGGAGAAAGAAAAGCTAAAAGCAAAAGAACAGGAATTGAAACAAAGCCTTGAGGCGAAGAATATGGTTTTGGTGGGCAAAGCCATGTCAGAAATACATAGAACAGACAATATCAATGAAATCCTGACAGATCTTAAAAAAATCAAACTAAAAACACCAAATAAAGAATTGCAGCAGGCGATAGACATTGTGCTAAAGCGTCTGGAAAAAGATTTGAATACCGATATCTGGAAAGAATTTGAAATTAGTTTTGAACAGGTGCATAAATCATTCTTCGATAAACTGACCGTCGATTACCCTTCACTTACTCCAAAAGAACGCCGACTTTGTGCGCTGCTGTATTTAGATTTAACTACAAAAGAAATCTCTCAAATTACGGGACAATCATTCAAATCGATAGAAAATGCCAGAACCAGATTGCGTAAAAAGTTCGATTTAACCAACGAAAAAGTGAATCTTTCTACTTATCTGAACTCTTTTAAATCAGAAAACATATAAATTAAATTTTAGTATAATGTTTTGATTTTGTTGAGTTTAGAATAAAAAGAGTGTTTTTTGGGTAACCCTTTTTTACCTAAGAGTGTTTTTGCATTAGTCCTTTTTTTTCTAGCCCCTAGGCGTGCATCTATTTTTGTCAAACGATTATAATAAATACGTTTGATGAATACCACCAAAAAAGAAGAACCAAATAAAAGTTTAGAAGAGCTTTTAGAAGAAACAAAAACAAAGAAGAGTGCGCTCTTAAAAATTTTACAAAAAATAACGAAAGCAAGTTCTAAGAATCAACCGCCGAATTGATTCTTAGAACTTGCTTTTGTGGTTTTCTGCGAACCATTATACGCTATTAACTCGCAGCCTTAATATTAATTTTAAATTTAAAAAAATGAACCAGATTTACTCTAAACCCAGGTATTTGTTTCTTTTGTTAGGTTTCTTGGTCTGTTCCGTCGGAATGGCTCAGTCTCCTTTGCCAAAAAACAAAACATCTAATGCGCAGACGGCTGTACAATCGCCAGCTGCTAATCAGAAAATGAATCAAGTTTATCAGAAAAACAACGATTCAAATGTTAATCAAGAGGATGATGCCAATATTCTTTTGACGCAAAAAAGCATAAATGGAAAACCGCTTTCGCAGGAAGAAAGTGATGATGTAAATAAGAGATTAAAAGCAAGTCAGAAGCTTTTTAATAAAAGCGAAAGCGCTTCAACAGCTAAAAATGTTAAAAGTACAGACAGTACAAAAGTGAGATCTTTTGCAAAATCTTCTAATTTAACTATCCGTAATGTATTTGAAGTTAAAAAAGCAGATTTCGAACTTTCTAATGCAGACAAAATGCAACTGAGATCGGTTTCAGACAAACACGGCAGAAGTTTGGCAACCTATCAGCAAATGCATAATGCTGTTCCTGTTGAAGGCGCAATTTATAAAGTGAGAGATAACAAGAGCAAAATTGAAGCATTTGGGCATATCAGTAAAAAATTGCCTGCAAACAGTAATTATAAAGTAAATGCGTCGGCCGCTTTACAAAACGCATTAAATACTGTAAATGCTAAAGAATATGTTTGGCAGAGCAAAAAACTATCGTCTTTAGTCCATAAAAAAATCAGTACAAAACCACAAGGAGAATTGGTTTATGTGGGACCTAATTTTTCTTCAGAATTGACAGAATATCATTTGGCATGGAAATTCGACGTTTTTGCTACAAATCCGCAATCAAGCCAGACGATTTACGTTGATGCTAATACCGGAAAAGTCATTTTAAAAATTGATTTAAGCAGAGATCTTCGTTCGTCTTCTTTGCCTATTGCTGACGGAAGAAGTGCAATTGGTAAAGGAAAAGCAAGATTTGCTGGAGATGTAACTTTTGGAACGACTCAATATGCAGATGGTTACAGATTGGAGGATTTAGTAGGAAAGTATAAAGTACAGATGTATACTTTAAACATGAATCATGCGGAACACGCATCTGATGAAGTCTTAACCGAATTTATCGATGAAGATAACAATTGGAATGATTTGTACAATAAGGATCATGACGAAGCTGCAATTGATATTCATTGGGGAATTCAAAAGACTTTGAACTATTACGAAGAAAAATTTGACCGTAATAGTGTTGACGATAAAGGAATGACCATTTTTGCATTGGCTCATTTAGGAACCAATGTTCAAAATGCCTCTTGGACAGGAGGATGGGCACAGTTTGGAGACGGAGACAAACAGCCTTTTGTGAGTTTAGGAATTACTGGACATGAAATGACTCATGCAGTAACACAATTCTCTGCAGGATTGATTTATCAGGGAGAATCTGGAGCAATGAACGAATCTTTTAGTGATATTTTCGGGATTTCTATAGAGCTTTATGCTGCAAAAGACAGTACAAAAGACATTTGGTTGCTGGGTGATGAGTTATACTCTCACGGAAGTTTGAGAAGCATGGCAAACCCAAAAGCGGCTGGTCAACCAGATACTTACGGAGGTGAATTTTGGACAAACCCAGCAAATACAAGTTATGATAATGGCGGTGTGCACCAGAACAGCGGAATTACCAATTACTGGTATTATCTGTTAGTAGAAGGAGGAGAAGGCGTAAATGACCTTAATAATAGTTATAGCGTTAAACCTATCGGATTGGCTAAGGCTGAGAAAATTGCTTATTTAGCGCTTACCGAGTATTTGTCTCCTTCTTCAAATTTCAGCGACATGCGTCAGGCAACTTTGATGGCTGTAGAAGATTTATATGGTTTAGGTTCTGAAGAGTTTAAACAAGTTACTAATGCTTGGTATGCCATCGGTGTAGGTACAGCTTATGCAGATAGACAAATAACTATTGTTTCGGTAGAAAATCCTTCAACGTCTTGCGGACCATTAAAAGGAGATGAGCCTTTTTATATTACACTAAGAAATACAGGAACTACGATCATTAAAGCTGATGAAGGGCTAAACTTCAAATTAAGAGCCATGGCAAGTGCACTTGGCAGACTTATTACTTTTTATACCAATGATGGAGAAGTTCCTTTTACAAAAGATTTAGGAATTGGAGAAGAAACAACTGTTGCAATTAAAAGTAAAATACCATATCAAGTAAATGCGACGAGCTATGTAGAAGTTAAAGTAGATCTTGACCCTATCGTAGATTTTGGCGTTAAAGAAGGATATTCTTTTGTTACAGGTATATTCGTTGGCACTGCACAAAAAGATTTTGATATTAAAGCTACGGCTTTAGATCTTCCTATGTATACAGGAGATTTGCTTACAACAAGTTATACTCCGGCTATTACGATCTTTAATTTAGGCTGTCAGGATATTCCAGCAGGAACTGTTTTAAAAGTTGGATATGCCGATACAAAAGCTGGAAGCACAACGGTTTGGAAAGATGTGACATTGCAGACTGCTTTCAAAGCAAATTCAGAAATGAAAATAACTTTTGATACTGCTGTCGATTTATCAGCTGCAGGTTTACATACTTATGAAGCTTATGTAACCTATGACAAAGATCCAATTACAACAAATAATAGTATTATAAATGCGGCTTACAGTGATGTAATAACACAATTTCCTTATACTGAAGGATTCGAGAGAACGCCTG
The DNA here is from genome assembly GCF_003254565.1 of Flavobacterium nitrogenifigens. GTDB lineage: Bacteria > Bacteroidota > Bacteroidia > Flavobacteriales > Flavobacteriaceae > Flavobacterium > Flavobacterium nitrogenifigens. The sequence continues at coordinate 82,250 of NZ_QJRI01000164.1, read as the reverse complement.
GTGGATGGAACACAAAAGCGTTAAGCGGAGATCAGAAGTTTGTATTTCAAAATTATCTAGCATCGTTTAGAACCGTTAAATCACAATATATGTGGGGAATGGTTGACTTTAAAGGAACTGACAGAATGGGACTTAATTCTGATTTCGTTTTAGAATCGCCAATCTTTGATTTTACCAATGTGGTTTCTCCTTATGTGGAGTTCGATTTGTATTATTTACTGCATAGAACATACGATGGTTTAATTGTTGAATATTCGGAAGATAAAGGTAAAAGCTGGAAAAAAATAAATACAGTTAATTATCCAGAAATAGAACATAATAATGATTTATTTGATGGTGCCTGGTTTACGGGAGTAAATAATAGTCTGAAAAAAGATCCGTATCAAATTCGTTTAAATGAATTGGCAGGAAAGAAAGCGGCTATTCGTTTCCATGTAAAATCAGATGATTATTATGACGGTTTCTTAGGCGGATTTATAGATAACATTTTGGTTAGTGAAGCGCCTTACGATTTAGAAGTGGTATCGGCAAAATTAGACGCTGGTAAATGTGACATCAATAATAATAACGCTGCCATAATTGCTAAAGTAACAAACAATTTTGTGACAGCAAGTCAGGAAGTAAATATCACAACTAAAGTTCTTGATGCGGCAAAAGTGGAGATTTTTTCAAAAACAGAAAAAACAACTTTAAACTTCGCTAGATTCAAAGACACTATAAATTACTCAATTCCTAATATTAATTTAAAGAATGTTGGAGAGCATACCATTTCGGTTTCTGTTTTTCCAGTAGATATGGCAAAAGATCTTAAACAAGGAAACAATGCCATAACGTTAACATACGATAATTGGAATAATGAAGACATGAAAGTTTCTGTGCTTCCGTACAAAATGGACTTTGAAGACGCTTCTAAATACAAAGGATGGAGAACTTCTGAGAATAAAGGTTCTGCAGGATGGAAACATGGAGTACGTGCAGATCTAGGTTCTCCAGCTTGGTTTATTGCAGATCATACCAAATTTATGGCGAGTAATGATGACAAATGCAATTGCGATGCTTCTAACGATATGCTGGTTTCTCCCGTATTTGATTTAACCAATTACAAAGAAGCACATTTATCATTTGATGGTTTTGGAGATCCTCAGCAATGGTCAGACGGTTATGTAAAAGTAAGTACCGACGGAGGAACAACTTGGAAAGAGGTATTTAAAATGCCTTATTATGGCGCTTGGTTTGGATATAATGTTGACTTAAGTGCGTATGCTGGAAATTCTTGCGTGCAGGTTGCTTTTCAACATAATGACAATGGCTTTTTCGCGAATGGTTTTGCAGTAGATAATATTGAAATCACACCAACTAAAAGCAATTTACAGTTATCGAATTTAGTTGTGGGAGAAACCGTTTACGAAGATGTGCCTACGCATGAGTTTTACATTAATGCAAGAAATGTAGCTTATAAAACATTGGAGAAAGTTACTCTTAAATATCAAATTCTTCAGAACGGAAACGCTATTGGCGAACCAGTTTCATTAGAAAGAACCAAAACAATACGACAAGGCGAAACTCTTGTTTATAAAATAGACGGTCTGCCTAAATTAGCAGCTGGAAACTATGAAATTAAAGTGCAGGCAACTGCTGATGGAGAGGCAAATACAAATGTAAAAAGCCTTACCGCATCTTTTCAAGTTGCTGAGAAAGCATTGGAGTTAAACGAAGAGAATTTCTCTAGCCTGACACAAGGTTCAATATTTGGATCAAAAGGGTTTATTTCTAATCAAAGCGATGAAAATTATCCATGGAGAGCGGTTACTACTCCAGATAATACTAATCTAACGGTTCCGTTGAAGAATAGAACAGGAGACGCTGACGGAAAACTATTATACAGCCAGTTAGAAGGCTATTATTACTATAGCGAATTAATTTCTCCACTTTATAAACTATCTGAAAGTACTACAGCTTTAGAGTTTTACTATGCTATGCAAAGCAATGTTAATGATGCTTTAATTGTAGATATTAAGCCAGTTGGCGGAGAATGGACTGAAGCTTGGAGAGCAACAAGTAAAGGAACTTACGTAGATACAGAATGGCAGAAAGCGGCATTAAATATTACGAAATATGCTGGAAAATCAGTCTTATTCCGTTTTAGACATGCAAAATCAGATGGATATTCTTATTTGGTTTTAGACGATCTTAAAGTAATGAGTGAGCCTGTTTTAGATGTTTCTGTTCAAATTTTATCTCCAAAAGATATTTGCGGCAATAGCGAAGTAAAAGTTAGACTTACAAACGAAGGACAAGTTGCTATTAAAGAAAATTCTATCCAGTTAGATTTAGAGTATATTAATACATCAGAAAAAATTTCAGAAGCCATTGCATCAGGAATTCCGGTTGGCGAAAGTATCGAGTATACTTTTATCAAACAGCCTAAATTGGATGATTCTGGAGATTCTCATGTATTTGCTGTAAATGCAAAAATGGAGAACGATGCTATTGAACAAAACAATAACATCAAGAATTATGTATACCAAGGTGTATCTTCAGATTTTAAAATATTTGATGCTTCAGTTATCCATGCTTATGCAGGTAAAAGTGTGTATCTGGATGCAGAAAGAAATCTTGTGGCTAGAGAGTTAGAAGCGACTTCATACAAATGGAGTTCAGGTGAAAGCACAAATTCTATCAATGTTGATAAAGCAGGAGATTATAGCGTAACAGCAACATTGGAAAACGGATGTACTCTTACCGAAAAAGTAACAGTAGTATTTGATACTTTCGAATCTAATCTTCCAAGCGGTGACGTTTGTGGTCCAGAAGTAGTTTTAAATCCAGGGAATTATGCTGCTTACGAATGGTTTGATGGTTCTACAGATCCAACTTTCACGACTACAGAAAGTGGTGAGTATTACGTAACAGTTTACAACGAACACGGATTAGGTAAAATTTTTACAACAACTATTAATGTTCTTGAAAATATAGTTCCGGAGATTCAGGCATTAGAAGGAAATAAAATTACAGCTTCTGCTGAAGCAGCAGGTTATCAATGGTATTTAAACGGAAGACTTTTACCAAATGCAAACGAAAAAACAGTTGCTACAATTTGGGAAGGAAGTTATAGTCTTCAGGTAACCAACGCGCATGGCTGTACAAGCATGTCTGCTCCAATTGAATCTAAAGGATTGCTTATCGGAAAATTGACAAATTCTTTCAGAGTGTTCCCAAATCCAGCGGCTGATAATGTAAACATTTTCTTGGCTGAAAAAGCAGAAGGCGAAGCTGAAATGAAAATTTATTCTATGGAAGGTAATGCGGTTTGGAGTAAAACTTACAGTGCAGTTCCATCAAGTGTAAATGTAAGTCAATTGACTACTGGAGTTTACATTTTAGATTGTACCGTACAAGGTAAAAAGTACACAGCTAAGATTATTAAAAAGTAACAAATTTACAGATAGAAACGGCAGTTCTCACGTAGAACTGCCTTTCTTAAAAACAAAAAAATACGATGAAAAAATCAAAGCTAATAATCTGCGCACTGTTAATGTGTGCAGGTGCAATGGCTCAAACCGAAAAGGTAAAAATGGGCGTAAAAGCAGGTTTAAATATTTCGAGCCTAACATTTGATGAAAACGAATTAGATTCATCTTCTAAAACAGGATTTACAGCAGGTTTAATGGCAGAAATTCCGTTGGACAAAAATTTTTCGGTACAGCCCGAGTTATTGTACAGCCAGCAGGGAATGAAATTGTCTTATTCAGATCCAGAAGTACAGAATTCACATTACAAAAGCACTATTGCCTTAAACTATTTAAACATTCCTGTAATGTTGAAATATTATGTAACGAAAGGTTTAAGCATTCAGGCGGGACCACAAGTCGGAATTTTGCTTAAAGCAAACAACAAATACCAAGACAACTTTTTAGGTTACGATAACCATGAAGAAATGGATTTAAAAGATTACTCAAATGGAGTAGATGCTTCTGTAAATTTTGGATTGGGTTATCAGTTTAAAGACAAGTTTTATGCAGATGCAAGATATAATTTGTCTTATACCAATGTGTTTAAAGACGTAACAGCAAACACCAATTATATTATTAACAGCGATATGAAGAATAAAGTTTTTCAAATAACGATCGGTTATTTTTTTAAATAGAGTTAGTAACAACTTCATAACTGTTTTAAGACCACTCTTTTTTAGGAGTGGTTTTTTGTTGTTTTCAATTCTAACTTGTAGACACCATTTTGCGGGTGAGAAGGCCGTTTAAAGATAGAATAAGTCAGTAGTCCTGACATGATCACATAGTTTAAGACTTTCGGGGTATGAAGTTGAAGACAAGATAATAACTTGCTAAAAGCGACAACCTTTTTTAACGCCCATAGGAGCAACATGTTGGTAGCAATCATTATATTTACAATACAAAATTTCTAAAATCATGAAAGCATTAGTAATTGGAGCTACAGGCGCAACAGGAAAAGAGTTGGTTAATTTGCTACTAGAAAATAATGATTATAAAGCAGTGTCAATTTTTGTGAGACGTGCAACAGGAAAAACGCACCCAAAACTCAAAGAACATGTTGTTGATTTTTCTAATATCAATTCCTTTCAAGAGATAATTACCGGAGATGTGCTTTTCTCTTGTTTAGGAACTACGCTGAAAGATGCGGGTTCAAAAGAAAAACAGTGGAAAATCGACTACGATATTCCCGCGGATTTTGCAGCTGTTGCAAAACAAAACAATGTAAAAACTGTGGTTTTGGTTTCTTCTTACGGAGCGTCGTCCAAAAGCAACGTATATTATTCTATGATGAAAGGAAAACTAGAAGACTATCTTCAAGAGCTTCATTTTCTGCAATACATCATTTTCAGACCTGGACTTTTAATTCGAGAAAATACGGATCGTTTGGGCGAAAAGATTTCGGTGAAGGTTATAAAATTCTTTAATGCAATTGGACTTTTTAAAAATCTGAAACCGATCACAACTGCATTTTTAGCCGAAAAATTAGTAAAAGCACCCAAAACGTTACCCGAAGGAACAACAATATTGGAATTAAATAGCATTCTTAAACTGTAGCGTAAATTTGCTGAAAATAACATGTAGAGAAATTGAAACAGAATAAAATAAGTAGTCCAAACAGTAATACTTAAGTCTTTTAGGCCATAATTTTATGATAAACTCTTTGTTGAATAAGGGTTTTCTACTATTTTGCTTTATCTTTATACTTTTACCACGCCGAAGAAATGAACAAGAATTACCCCATTCCAGAAAACGAACTACAGCGTTTAGCGGCCCTAAAACGTTATAATATACTTGATACACTTCCTGACGATGCTTTTGATGATGCCACAAGGCTTGTTTCTTACATCTGTGGTGTGCCAATTGCTCATATTTCTTTTATTGATGAAGATAGACAATGGTTTAAATCGGAGATAGGAATAGGAGTTTCTGAAGTGCCGAGAGAAATCACTTTCTGTAATTACACCATTTTGGATACTGAAATTGTGGAAATCAACGATACTCATATCAACGAAAGATTTAAAGACGATCCCAATGTTACGGGAGGTTTCAATGTAAGATTCTACGCAGGAGTACCGCTTACAACACCAGATGGTTACAATATTGGAACCATTTGTGCTATTGATCATGTTGTGAAAGAATTGAATGATAATCAACGTAATGCACTTTCGATAATTGCAAAACACGTTATAGCGCAGTTAGAATTAGGTACAAAAAACAATCAGTTATATACCCAGAGAAAAATTGCAGAGCGTGCTGTTTTTGCAAGAGACAGTTTCTTGGCCAATATGAGCCACGAAATCAGAACGCCTTTAAACGCTATTATTGGTTTTACAGATCTGCTTGCGCAAACAGATCTCAATGATACACAGCGCGATTATATTGGAAGCGTTCAGATTGCCGGCGAAAATTTGCTTTTGATTGTAAATGATATTCTGGACCTTTCAAAAATTGAATCTGGAAATTTGACAATCGAAACCGAATCTTTTAATTTGAAGAAAACCTTAAGACATGTCTATAGTTTGCTGAAAGTTAAAGTGCAGAAAGAGGTTGAATTTAATCTTTTTCTTGATGCCGAATTGCCAGATATGGTCATTGGAGACCAAGGAAGACTTAATCAGATATTGGTGAACCTTATTGGGAACGCGCTTAAGTTTACAAATGAAGGAGAAGTAACGGTTTCAGTCAAGAAAATTGAGGAAACAGAAGATAGTTATTCGTTTAAATTTTCTATAAAAGACACAGGAATCGGTATTCCTAAGGATAAACTTGAAACTATTTTTGAACGTTTTACGCAAGGCGAAGAAAGCACAACGCGAACCTTTGGAGGTACTGGACTTGGGCTTAATATTGTTAAGCAATTAGTAGAGCTTCAGAAAGGAGAAGTTCATGTAAAAAGTACTCTAAATCGCGGTTCAGAGTTTTTCTTTACTCTTTCATACAAAAAATCAAATACTGAAGAGATAATTGTAAAAACGGTTTCTAAAAATGATTTAGGAAGCCTTAAAATATTGCTTTGCGAAGACAATGTTTTAAACCAAAAGCTAGCCAAAAGTGTCATTAATAATTTTGGTTTTGATTTGGATATTGCGCAAAATGGCGAGGAAGGCATCGAACTTTTATCTCAAAAAGAATACGATTTAATCTTAATGGACTTGCAGATGCCTGTTAAAGACGGATACCAAACCACAGAATATATTCGAAATGAGATGAATTCCAACATTCCGATTATTGCCATGACGGCACATTCTCTAGTAGGAGAGCAAGAGCGATGCTATAAAGTGGGAATGAATGCTTATGTGCCAAAACCATTTAAACAGACTGTGCTCTTAAAGGCGATAAAAACGGTCATGTCACCAGACGCTGATACGTATCATAAGAGAATTATTGATATGTCTTTTTTGGATGAAATGTCGGGCGGCGACCCAGAATTTAAGAAAGAGATGATAAATCTTTTTGTCGAAAAAATTCCGAATCAAGCAAAGCAATTAGAAGAAGCATTTAAGAAGACAGATTATGACAGCGCAAAAAAATTGGCACATAATATGAAATCGAGCATGGACATTTTTATGCTGCAAGATTTAAGCAATTGTCTGTCGATTATCGAAGAAGAAGCGTCATCTGGCGAATTTACTGCTGAAACATTAGATAAAGTAAATATTTTCGGTTGCGGAATCGAAGAAGTCGTTAAAATTTTAAAAGAGCTATGATATAATAAAAATATGCAGTAGCTTTATAATTATGATGATATAATTTTGGTTTGTCCCAAAGAGAAAAAATTAAAAAATGAGAATTATTGTAGCCGAAGATAATGATATCCTACGCAAATCGTTATCTTTTTTTCTAGAATCTAAAGGATTTAATGTTGATCAGTTTTCTGATGGTAAAGAGGCGCTTGAAGCGATCGAAAAAGAAAACTATGATTTAATCTTGACCGATATAAACATGCCGGGCGTAAGCGGAATGGAAATTACGCAGCATGTTAGAGAAAATCTTAAATCTGATATTCCGGTCATTATATTGACTTCTTCGGGTGTTGAGCAAACCGAGCTTGACTCTTTTGATATTGGAGCAAACGAATTTATTGCCAAGCCAGTAAGTCCGGCTGTACTTTTAGTGAGGATTAATAAATTACTAAAAACCCGAATCTGATGAAGTTTGTATATTATTCTATTTTCCTGCTTTTTATTTCTACAATTGCAATTGGACAAGAAATCAATATAGATGAGGCTTTGGCCAATGCAAAGCGTGAAGCAGAAAAAGAAAATTACGATAAAGCATTATCGATAATTGAGCCTATTCGCGCCAAATATCCTGAAAATGAAGACGTGCAGACTTTTGCAGGACGCATTTATAGCTGGAAAAAAGACTATAAAACTGCTATAAAGATTTTATCTCCAATGGCAGATAGAAACAATCCGAATCCTGAGGCTTTGCAAGCGCTTGTAAATGTGTATTTCTGGACAGAAGATTACGAAAAATGTATTTCGTATTGCGATAAATACCTTGCCATTGATCCAAAATCGGTTGAGGTTTTGAAGATTAAAGCTACTTGCCTAGAGAAATTAAACCGAGATCAGGAAGCACTAGATTTAATAGAAAAAGCCTCTTATATTGATAATAGCACTCAAGCTTTTAGTGGTATACGTACGCTTATTGGACGTAAAGCAAAAAATACAGTTTCGGCTTCTTACTTAAATATTTCGACTTCCGATCCAGGACAGCAACCATTTCATTATGGATATGTCGAATACTCACATAAATTCAGTAAATCGGCAATTGTAGGAAGGGCAAATATTGGAAATATCGGTAGCGAAACCCAAATGTTATTTGAAACCGATTTTTACCAAACCTTTTCAAACAAAAGCTATTTGTATGCAAATGCTGGCGTTTCGACAGGAGAAACCATTTTTCCTGTAGCCAAAGCAGGTTTAGAATATTATTTTAAGCCACAGAAACATTTTGATTTTTCGCTTGGAGGACGATTCATGCATTTTGAGACAGACGATATTACCTTGCTTACAGGACAAGTAGCCTATAATGCTGGAATTTATAATTTTGCGTACAGACCTTATTATGATATTTCGAACGAACTTTTTTCTCATGTTTTAAGCATTCAGCGTGTCAATGAAGAAAAAGAACGCCTTATAAGACTGGAATTGCAATATGGAAACGTTCCGTATCTGTATCTCTACAATAATTTTACAGAGCCATTAAAAGCATATCGTATCGGACTTCAATATCAGCACCGTTTTGGCGATTCATTTTTTGTGCGTCCAATCTTTCTTTATGAATACGAGGAATATATTCCTAGTGAATATCGAAACAAGTTTAATGTACAGCTAATTGTAACAAAACGTTTTTAAAATGAGAGAATTCTGGGAACTATATAAAAACGGCCAGTGGGAAGTACCTTTTCTTACTTTCTCCATTTATCTGTTTGTAGCGGCCTCACTTATTCTATATCTTATTATTGTTGCTAGCAGAAACGGTAAAATCAAAAAAGAACGTCTTAGTAGAGAATACAGTGCTTTGATAGACAAAATTATGTCGGCTGTCATTTTTCAAGATGTTTCTTTTGCCGAAGTAAAAAAAGACAAAAACTTTTTAGTCCTTTTTGACACTTCTTTTTTTAGGGAAGTTTTGACCGAATCTCTTATCAATCTGCACAAAAATTATGAAGGTATATATGCTCAAAAACTAGAACAGTTTTATAAAGAGTCTGGATTGATTAAAGATTCATTTAGAAAACTTAAAAGCCTAAAATGGGAAGTAAAATGTAAAGGAATTACCGAACTGGCAGAGTTTAATATAAAAGAAGCGTTCGATCGCATTATTGTTTATTCTAAAGCTAGAAAAAAAACATTAAAGATTGTGGCATTAAATGCGGCAATTAAACTTGAAGGAACGAAGAGTGTAAACTATTTAGTGGAACATTCAGATCCTATTGATGATTGGATGCAGCTGAATATTATTGGCGCTTTCAAAAAACACGATGTTGGTGATACAGTTGGAATAGAACATTTATTAGAATCGCAAAATACGACAGTAGTGGCACTTGGTTTAAAATTGATCAAAGAGCTTAAACTAACACAGAAGCTTCCTCATGTTGTTCATTTGGCAGAGAATACTTCAAACACTGTAATTAAATACAAAGCACAGAGTCTTTTGCAGGCATTAACAGTATAATTGAACAAGAAATGACTTTTTTTAATACTGAAATAACGTGGTTTTTGGATGTATATATACTCCTTATTCTTGGTTACGCCATACTAATCATGTCTTCTTATTTAGCATTGGCTTATATTTCTACAAAAGAGCTTAGAAGATACCTTAAACGAAACAGTTTTGTCGATTACGATGTGCTGTTGACTAGCGAGTTTGCTCCAAAACTTTCGCTTATTGCGCCCGCATATAATGAGGGTCTTACGATTGAAGAAAATGTAAAATCATTGCTTTCGCTGAATTATAACAATTATCAGGTTATTGTAGTCAATGATGGAAGCAAGGACAATTCGATGGAAATCTTGACTAAAACCTACGATTTGGTTTTAACTGATTTGGAATTTCATCCGAAAATTGAAACCAAAAAAATCAGAGGTATTTATACTTCGAGAAATGCCGCTTTCAAAAAACTGATTGTAGTTGATAAAGAAAATGGTGGTAAAGCCGACGCCTTAAATGTAGGACTTAATATTGCCCAGAATCCGTATGTGGTTTGCATTGATGTCGATTGTATCTTAGATAAAGATTCGCTTTTAAAACTCGCAAAACCATTTTTAGAATCGTATGGAAAACGTATTATTGCCACTGGTGGAGTAGTGCGAATTGCGAACCAATGTATAATAAAAAACGGACGTTTGGTCGAAGTAAATGTTCCAGATGTAATGCTATCGAGAATTCAGGTTTTAGAATATTTAAGAGCATTTCTTTTAGGTAGAATGGCGTGGGGAAAACTGGACGGATTATTGCTTATTAGCGGTGCTTTTGGAGCTTTTGATAAAGAAATTGCCATACTTTCTGGCGGTTACAGCACCAAAACGGTTGGAGAAGACATGGAACTTATTGTCAGAATGCGCCGTTATATGCTGGATAATAAACTGCCATATTCGGTGAGCTATATTCCAGATCCGCTTTGTTGGACCGAAGCGCCAGAAGATTTTAAAATATTCAAAAAACAGCGCTCTCGCTGGATGAGAGGAACAATAGAAACCTTAAGCATTCACCGCAAAATGTTTCTTAATCCTAAATACAAATTGTTAGGAATGCTGAGTGTGCCGTATTGGACTTTGTTTGAATTTCTAGCGCCTGCAATAGAATTTATTGGTTTGGTCATCACTGCAGTATTTATAGTATTCGGTCTTTTAAACTGGCATTTTTTCTTCTTGCTATTGCTTTTTGTGTATACATTTGCAGTGCTCTTTTCTGTTATTGCTTTGTACAGCGAAGAAAAAACCTATCATAAATACCCAAAACAAGCCGATTTTTTCAAATTGCTGATGGCGGCTTTTATTGAACCGTTTTACTTTCATCCGCTTACGGTTTATGCTGCTTTGGTTGGGTATAAAGAAAAAATGATGGGAGCCAAGGGATGGGGCGAAATGACCAGAAAAGGATTTACCAAGAAATAATGAAGATGACAAAGAAGATTTTAATAGTAGATGATCATTTGGTGGTGCGAAATGGAGTTGCCATGATTTTGGAAAGACAATTTGATGATGTTGCCATTTCGAATGCCGAAAATTTCTTTGAAGCCATTACACTTTTAAAAAATCTTCCTTTTGACTTAGTGGTTTTAGATATTAATATTCCAGGCGGAAAAAATACCGATATGATAACCGACATCAGAGCGATTCAGCCCGATGTAAAAATATTGGTTTTCTCTGCCCACGAAGAAGAACAATATGCTTTAAAATACCTTTCTTCTGGCGCCAACGGTTATGTAGATAAACTCTGCAGCGAAGAAAAAATCATGTTTGCCATTACATCAATTTTCGAATCGGGAACGTATATTTCTTCTGAATTGGTTAGTAAATTGGTAAATACTCAGACTAGCAAAAAAACTTTAAATCCGTTGGAAGGTTTATCCAAAAGAGAACTTCAAATTACAGATTTATTGGTTCAGGGAAATGGCAATTTAGAAATTTCAAACCAGCTTAATATTCATATGTCTACCGTGAGCACGTATAAAGCGAGAGTTTTTGAGAAACTAAAAGTCAATAACTTGGTAGAGCTGATCAATTTGTACAAAACGTTTAAAAGTTAATTGTATTCAACCATAATTTCAATTGTAGTTCCCTTATCAATGTCGCTAATAATATTGATGTTTCCTTCAATTAGGATAAGAAGCTCAATAATCATGTGAAGTCCGAGATGATAATTTTTTGAAATCGGATTTTTATAAAAATTGTGATAATAATCAATAAGCTCTTTGCTCATTCCTTTACCGTTATCAATAATTTTTAAGTTAAGAATGTTATTCTGTGTAGTGCATAAAAGTGCAATTCTTCCATTTTTGGTATTTTTTATGGCATTATCAATCAGATTATGAATAATGATGGAAAGCGCTTTTTTGTTTGTTTTTACAAATAAGGCCGTAGGGACATTATTGATAATGGTATTGTTTTCGGCTTCTGCAATTTTTTCAAAAATCTGAATGCTTTCTTCGATGAGTTCATATAAAGAATAACATTCATCTTCCAGTTTTTTTCCTTCAATAAAAATAGAAGAGTATTTGATAAGATTTTCGACATACTCATACAGTTGAGATGTTGATGTCTGTAAGGTTCCTAATTGCTGTTTGAGTTTTGGGTCTTCTTGTATGGTGCTGTTTTCAAAAAGATGTTTTATAGAAGAAGACAAGAATTTCAGCGGACTTTTGATGTCGTGGCTCATGCTTTTAACCAACATTTCGTGCTGTTTAATTTCTTGCTTTAAATTGTTTTCTGCCCTTTCAAGTTTTTTAACGGTAGAGGCCAATTTTTTTGTCTTTTTTGCAATGACTTCTTCTAGTTGCATTCTTTTCATTCTTTGATAATACAAGCGAATGTACCAAAGTGAAATTACAAAACCAGCCGCTAGAAAACAGCAAAGAATGGCAAACCAGATGGTCTGGTAAAATTTTGCAGGCACAACAAGAATTACTGTTTTATAGGCATAATTGGCATCAAAACCAGTAAGACTCCTAAAGGTAAGGTTGTAAGTTCCCGGTGGCAACGTAGTAAAAGATATCGATTTATCAGCTCTCAGCCTTTCCCAGCGGTCACTGCCAATTTTGTCCATTTTTGCTTCGATGGTTAGGTTTTTTGGATTACCATAATAAGGATAAGAAACCAAAAAACTGACTCTTTGAAAGTTGTTTTCTAAGACAATAGTATCTTTTGGGGCAATTGTTTTTTGGTCTAAAATTACTCTGTCAATAAAAAGATCTTTGCTGGGTAATAAAGGAGAGACTTTATTTGGATTAAAGAATACAATGCCATTCATGGACGGAAAAGCAATATTGTTATTTTTAAGAAGATTACCGCATGGTTGGCATCCGCCATTAAATTCGTTGATCAGGAAACCATTTGATTTATTGTATTGGTGGTAGTATATTATGGTATTTTTATTTTTAGAATAGTTGAGCAGCACTCTTCTTGAAACCTGAAAAAGTCCTTTGTTGGTTGATATCCAAAAAAAGCCATTTTTGTCTTCAATGATGCAGTGCGAAGAATTAAGCGAATTTTCTTCGTCTGTTGGGAAAGAATATAAGGTATGATCGGAGTAGAGATAAAAGCTTTTTTCGTATGTGGTAAGCCAAATTTTCTGCTGGCTGTCAATAAAAATACTTCTGATTTTTAATTTTTCAGTATTTTTTTCAAAATGTAGTTTTTGGGTTTTTAAATCATATTCAAATAAACCCTGATCTCCACCCAAATAAAGAGTATTTTCAAGCTGAGCAATATAATTAATGTTCTTTTTGAAAACAGCTTTTAGCGTTAGCGTTCCATTTTTTATAGCATACAATTTGGGTTTATGAAATTCGTCTATACCCATAGAAACCCAGATGGTATTGCTATTGTCTTTGAAAATTGTTTTCGGATTTTGATCAAAACGATAAGTGAGATGTTTTTTGTAGCCCGAGTTTTTTAGATAGCAAAGCACATTTAGGTTTCGGCTGATCCATATATTTTTTTCATCATCAAGGGCAATGTTCAAACGTTCCTCCAAAAAGATACTTTTAGGAAAAGGAATACTGTCAATAACCTTTTTGTCGTTAATAATCAACCCTTCAGAAGTGATAATCGTGCTGTCGCTGAAAGCTTGTGCGGCATAATAAACTTCGGCTCTTTTTATGTTTTTGGTTATAGATTTAAAAGCAGGAAAGGAAATAATGCATAATCCATTTGTGCTGCTTCCTAAATATAGTTTTTTATTTTTCTGATCGAAATAAACCGAAATAATATTGCTCGTTTCAAAATCTTTGTATTCAACAATTAATTGAGTCGTTAACAGGCCATTCTGGTTTTTTAGCTGATAAATTTTATTTTTCACAGAAAGAAAAACCTGTCCAGTAGTAATATTCCAAAAGAGCTTTCGGTTGTTTTCTGACGCTAGTACATTCAGCTTTCCAAACGATTTGCCTTTTTGTGAGAAACAATGATATTCACCATTATCAGCGAGGTAAAAAAGAGAATTATTCAGCGCAAAGAAATTAAAAACATTATCGTTTTTAAAAGCTGTTTTAGAAATGCTTTTCATTCTCGAATCGCATAATTCAACCTTCTCATTGTCTACAAAAAATATATTTCCAGTAGATAGTTTGATATAATAAGGCTCATGCTGATTAATGGTGTAGTTTGAAGGAAGACCATCATGAAAAAAGAAGCGTCTGCCGTTTCGGACTAAACTAGATTTCGGAGCGTTTTTTTTAAGTATCTGAACTTTGGCGTTTCTAATAAATACAAGTTCTTTTTTGCTTTCATTATAACTTGTAAGGCTGTCTTTTTCTATACTTCCGAAAATATCAGTAAAACGATTGTGCTCTAGCGAAGTGTTGGATGAATTGAAAACAAGAAAATTGTTTCCGTCATAACGCACAATACCATTTTCAGTCGTCATCCATATAAAATTATGTTTGCCCTGAACGATTGCCTTTATGCTATTCTGCTGCAGTTCGTTATTGTCCGCAGTGTACCATCTGGCCTTGTAGTTTTGTTGGCAGACCATTTTAGTTGTTAAGAGCAGCAGCAAAAAACAACCATAACGAAAAGAAACAAAAGCCGTCATTTTAGACATCTGACTAATTTTATAGGATACAAACTTATAAAACATAAATTAGAAATTGCCGTTTGTAGTTTTAAATCTACAACGTTGTAGGTGTATTGGTACATTCAGAATAGGCTCTATAAGGGTTTGTAACGCTATATTTGTTTAAAAGGTTAACAACAAAGTTCAAAACAGATGAGGATAGGAGTAATTGGTTTATGCAGTTTTACAATGAATTTTGTGAATAGGGCAGTAGAGGCTGGACATCAGGTATTATTAAGTTCCACACGCGAAAATCGTCAGTTTCAGGATCTGGCTAGAAAAATGGGAGAAAATGTAAAATTGGTAAGCAGAAACGAAGCTGCAAAAGCCAGTATTTTGATATTATTTATTCCGCGTGAAGATGTTGGACTATTCCTAACAGACTTGCCAGACATGAATGAAAAAATAATAATTCACGAGAGCAATCCAATTTTTAGCTTAGAATGCTTGAGGCCAAATGCAAAATCTTCATCAGAAATAATTGCATCGCTATTGCCAGAATCTCATGTTATAAGGGTTCTTAATATAGTTAATCCAGAAGTGCTTTCTATGATAAACCAAAAGCAGAATGGCAACGAAATATTTTATACAGGATTGGATAAACAGGCAAAAGATAAAATAAAAGTATTTTTTAAAAGCCTAAATCTTGCTGGCGTAGATTTTGAAGAATTGTACCAACTTCCAATGCATTCTTGTTTCATGAATTAGAAAATATATTACGAAACCAGCTTTGAATAATTAGAATTGTTCAATCCTAAATGTTCCCAGAAAAGCTAACTTTCTGGGGCATTTTTTTTGGTTTAAATTGTGCAATAGGTCGTTTTGCGTTAATTTAGTAATATGAAAATCGAACTGAAACAATCTTCTTTTCTTCAAAAGGAAATCAACGAACCGTATTACAACATTTTGATGTTTGATGGAGAAGCTTCATTTTCTGTTGATTTGACTGATTACGAGTGTAAAGGAAAATGTCTTTTGTTTTTAACGCCGTACCAGTTATTGCAATGGAAAAGTTCAACAGCGGCTTTTATTAGCGCATTAAGTTTTCATGGGGATTTTTATTGTATTGAATACCATAAAAAAGAAGTGGCTTGCAACGGAATTTTATTCAATGATATTTACAGCGAACCTTTTGTAACAGTTTCCGATTTTATTTACGAAGAAATCACGAGTATTATCGAACGAATGAAAAGGGTAGAAGACTCAGAACTTGATTATGATAACTCAATTCTAAAATCGTATTTGCAGGTTATTTTAGCTTTAAGCAGCAAAGAAAAACAGCTGAAAATGCCACCGAAGATTCAGGAATCTATTGGAAATGCTGATATCTTGAAGTTTCAGCATTTATTAGACACGCATTTTCTAGAAGCAAAAGAAGTCGCTTTTTATGCTTCTAAATACAATTTGAGTGTGAATACATTCAGTAAAAGAATCAAAAAGCATTTCGGAAAATCGCCTTCTCAGCTTATTCAAGATCGCATTGTTTTGGAAGCTAAGAAACTGCTGCATTTGACTACGAAGACTATAAAAGAAATCGCAGACGATCTTAATTTTGAAGACGAATTTTATTTCAGCCGATATTTCAAGAAAAGCGTAGGCATTTCGCCGAAAGAATTCAGAAAAGAAGTTGGCATTTCTATCGTGGCAAAATAGTCCATGAAAACTCCTTTACGTCCATTTTTATCCAGATAAGCATAAAGTAATTTTGATCTGTATTAAAAACATAATCAAAATGGAAAAATTTATAAGATTTATTGCTAGTGGACAAAATAACTTTATTCACTTTTTAAGAATTGCCATATTTGTTGTAATGGCTTGGATTGGCGGATTAAAAGCCTTTAAATATGAAGCTGACGGAATTGTGTCGCTTGTTGCGAATAGTCCGTTTATGAGTTTCTTTTATAAAGATGCTAATAAACAAGTTGTGAATGATGAAGGTAAAACCGTAAAAGCCTACACACTTTACAAAAACGTTGAAGGTAAAACTGTTGAGAAAAACATTAAATGGCATGAAGCCAATGGAACTTATATTTTCTCTTACGGATTAGGAACTGTTATTGTTACGATTGGTTTGTTGGTTCTTTTAGGAATTTGGTATCCTAAAATGGGCTTTTTGGGCGGACTTCTGACATTCGGAATGGCGTTTGTAACCTTATCATTTTTAATCACAACGCCAGAAGTTTACGTTCCAAATTTGGGCGGAGATTTTCCAACACCAGAGTTTGGTTTTCCGTATCTTTCTGTGGGAGGGCGCTTGGTTCTCAAAGACATTATCATGATGAGCGGCGGATTGATTGTAGCTTCAGACAATGCAAAGAAAATTTTAAACCGTTTTTACGCTTAATTTGTCTTGAAAAAGAAAGACTCAATTAGTAACATAAAATTAAATAGGAACTGAATTAATTCGGTTCCTATTTGATTTTTTGATGCTATTCATTCCGTAGGAATGTATGATTGGTAGATTTTTTTAATTGGATTTACAGAATACGTTCCGTAGGAACGTTTGATTATCTTCACAACATTTATTCCGCAAAACAGGTGTCCCTACTGGACACTATGCAAAAACGCAACTATTTTTTTCTACCGACGAGATATTCCTGCCGGAATATAATTTTATAAAAAAAAAGCTGCGCAAGGGCTCAGACTTGCACAGCTTTTTACAAAAACTCAAAACTAATTATTCATATTTTAAATATTTCAGGACATCGACTTTTGTTGCCTGATACGCTTTTGCTAAAACAATGCATAGCGTTAAAAACAATAAAAGCAAAAAGGAAAGTAGAAACGGCAGCATCGGAATTTCGATTCTAAAGGTAAAATTATTCAGCCATTTCTGCAATAAAACATAGGCAGGAAACACGGCAATAAGAAAACCTATTGCACAATACACTACATATTGTTTAGACAGTTCTTTCAATAAGATATTGGTCTCTGCGCCCAAAGTTTTTCGAATCGCAATTTCTTTCATTCTTCTTTGAATGGAATAAGATGCGAGAGCAAAAAGTCCAAAAAGGGCAATAAGAATCACAATTACATTGAGCAGAGAAAATAAATTTTTCTGCTTCACATAAGACTCATAAGTTCTAGCGTATTCTTTATCTACGAAATCATATTGAAACGGATATTCGGTATCGACTTTTGATTTCCAGAATTTTTCAATTTCAGCAATACTACTTTGAATCTGATCTGCTTTTAATTTTACGTAAATGCGATTCATTTCATTGGCCATATCTAGAGATTTTATATGATAAAAAGTAATCGGCGGAACATCGACTTCTGGACTTAAAAGATTAAAATCTTTTACCACGCCAATAATCCTCATTTTCTGATTCCCAATTTTGATCTCTTTACCAATAGGATCTTTTATCTGCATTAAACTCAATGATTTTTCATTAACTAAAACAGAATTTATAGTGTCTGAAGCTATGTTTGGACTAAGATTTCTGCCTTTTATTACTTTTATATTAAGCAGATTTAGCATGTCATAGTCAAGTCCGATGGCTTTTTGTTTGAAAAGCACATCTCGATACCATATTGGCCATTGCGAATCGTCGGCTCCATCAAAAGAAAGAAGACCAGTTGAAACTTGTTCAACGCCTTTAATTTTTGAAAGTTCTTGCTTTATGGAATTATATCTTTCAAAAATGTTCTTTCCAACATTCTCTCCTTGATAATACGAAGATGGCAGATTTAACGAAATTGCCATAACTTGATCGCCTTTAAAACCAAGATCTTTGTTGCTTAGATATTTAATTTGCTGATAGACAATTACAGAACCAATGATAAAAAAGGAAGCAATGGCAAACTGAAAAATCAGCATTCCATTTCTAATCCAAACGCCGCTTTTACTTCGAGCATAATTGCCTCTTAAAACTTTTAAAGTCTCAAAATTAGCAACATATAATGCTGGAAATATTCCTGCAAACACAATGGTTATTAAAAAGACTAAAATCAACTGAAGATAAAATTGACTTTCGACTATTCTTAGATTTTTTTCTAAAAAAGAATTGTAATAAGGAAGCGCAATTTCTACAATCATTAACGCTAATAAAACCGAAAAAGCAGTCATCAAAACGGTTTCAAAAATGAATTGCCAAACAATCTGGTTTTTGGAAGCACCCAATACTTTACGAACTCCAACTTCCTTAGCTCTTTTAATCGAATTTGCCGTTGCCAAATTGATATAGTTGACAATGGACAGAATAAGAATTAAAACTGACAAGCATGCCATAATTACCAAAAACTGATAATTTCCTCTTCCTTCGGGATAACCGTCGGTTACAGAATGCAATCTGGCAGATGAAAGCGGTTCCATCAAAACCTTGAAACTTCCCATTTTCTTGACCATTTCTGCAGGTGTAAAACCCGCTTGTTTGGCGGTTCTTACAATAACCTCGTCATAAAACACTTGATCCAGCATTTTTCGAGTAGATTCTACTTTTGATGGATCTTTTAGTTTTACTAATACTTTTAGAACAAAAAGACCCGGATTTTTAGCAGGATCTGCCAAGTCTTTCATGCGGTTTATCACTATGTTTGGTGCGATCGATGAGTTTCCAGGAATGCGATAAACACCTGAGATTGTAAACGTAGAATCCAAACATTTGATTTGTTTGCCTATTGGGTTTTTATTTCCAAAAAAACGTTCTGCAAGTTTCTCTGAAATAGCAATACTATTTTCGTCTTTTATAGCCGATTTGGCATTTTCATATATAAATTCAAAAGGAAAAAGAGAGAAGAAATCTTTTTCGGCATTTATGATTTTGTCTACAAATTCCTTTTGTCCATTGTAAACCACTTTATCTTTTTGATACCATTCATCTGCATAAACAACAGTTTCTACGTTGTGATCATTTTCTAAATGAGGTTTTAAACGCACAGGATTATTTGCAGTAACTGGCATATCGCTTAATTGCGCTAATATCTGATAAACATGATCTTTCTCTGGATTCCAAGCATTGTAGCTGTGTTCGTCATTCCAATATAGAAGTGCGAAAATTAGGCCTGAAATTCCTATTGATAATCCAAGAACATTGAGAGCAGTAAAAAGTTTACTGTGTTTTAATTGATAGATAAATATATTGATCCAGTTTCTTAACATTTTATTGGTGTTTTTTGGTTTGTGGAGTTAGTTTACTCGTATTTTAAATATTTTAAAACGTCTACTTTGGTCACTTGATAGGCTTTTGCCAAAACAATCGTCAGCGTTAAAAATAGCAGCGAAACAAAAGCAACTAAGAATGGCAAAAACGGAATATCGATTCGAGAAGCAAAGTTTTCTAGCCATTTCTGCATTAATAAATAAGCAGGAACAATTCCGATTAAGAAACCAATTACGCAGAAAAGGACATACTGTTTAGATAATTCTTTTAGCAAAATATTGGTTTCCGCACCGAGTGTTTTTCTAATGGCGATTTCGCGTAATCTTCTTTCCATAGAAAAAGAAGCCAAAGCAAATAATCCGAAAACGGCAATTAAGATTACCACAATATTCAGTAAAGCAAACAAGTTTCTCTGATCTTGATATTTTTTATAAGTTCTCGCAAAGTTTTTATCTACAAACCCATACTCAAAAGGATATTCTTGATCGACTTTAGATTTCCAGAATTTGTCTATAGCAGCGATTGTTTCAGGCATTTGATCGGTAGATATTTTAACAGAAATAAAGCGCATCTCGTTATCTATCCAGTCAAAAGCTTTGATATGGAAAAAAATCATTGGAGCAATATTATATTCCATTCCGATGTAATGGAAGTTTTTGACGATACCTACAACTTTAAATTTTTTTCCTCCAAAAGTGACATCTTGATTTACAGGATCCTTTACCTGAAGCGTTTTTGCGGCGGTTTCATTCAATAAAGCACTCGAAATGCTGTCTGTTGCCAATTCAAGATTCAAGTCTTTTCCTTTGATTACTTGGATTCCTAAAAGATTTAATTGTCCAAAATCCATAGGCATTTGCTGTGTTATGACTTCTTTATTGGATTTATAATGAAGGCCTTGCCAAGAGTTTTCGTTGCTGCCAATAGAGAACATTCCAGCAGAAACTGCTTCAACGCCTTTAATTTTCAGCAATTCTTGTTTAATGAGTTTATACCTTTCGTATTGACTTTTTCCTTTTTGAGGTTTAAAAGAAATGTCCATAACCTGAGTGCCATTAAAACCTAAATCTTTATCCATCATAAAGTTTACCTGTTTATAAACAATAAACGACCCGATAATGAAAAGTGTAGCAATAGAAAATTGTAAAACAAGCATTCCGTTACGAATCCAAACACCGTTTTTGCTTCTAGAAAAATTGCCTTTTAAGACTTTTAGCGTTTCAAAATTTGAAATATAAACTGCCGGAAAAACTCCTGAAACGATAATAACAAAAAAGAAAATTAAAATAAGCTGAAAGTAAAATTGAGTTCCGATTAACGTTAAGTTTTTATTTAAAAAAGCATTATAAAACGGAAGCGAAAGCTCAACGATTACCATTGCCAGTAAAACCGAAAATAAAGTAATCAGTGTGGTTTCAAAAACAAATTGAGCAATAATTTGCGGTTTTGAAGCGCCAACTATCTTGCGAACTCCAACTTCTTTAGCACGTCTTACCGCATTTGCAGTAGCCATATTGATGTAGTTTACAATTGAAAGTATTAAAATTAAGATAGATAAACCCACTACAATTTTTAAGAACTGCAAATTGGCGTTTTGTTCAGGAAAAGCATAATTTCCCTGATAAAGTCTTGCTCTTGAAAGTGGAAGAAGCCTTGATTTTATAGGATCTCCATATTGTTTTATAAACTGTTCAATAGATAATCCTTCAGCTTTTGCCTGTTTTTTGTAGTTGTTTTCGAGAAATATTTTATCTAAGTTTTGAATAACAGCCGTAGTATCGCTTGGTCTTTTTAGCTTAAGCATTAATCCGTAGCTAAAGCCCCAATTATCCTTATTTTGTTCTAATTCATCTTCTACAACTGGAGTAATTACAGCAGGCATTATCGATGATTTTTCGGGTGTTTTATAAATACCGCGAACTACAAAAATGCGATCAGCATACTTAACTTGTTTGCCCATAGGATTTTCATTCTTAAAAATGCGCGAAGCCGTTTCCTGAGAAAGAACCATGCTGTTGCGGTCGCTAAAAGCTGTTTTAGCATTTCCTCGTACAAATTCAAAAGGGAAAAAAGAAAAGAAACTTCTTTGAGCCGAAAAAATTTTGTCAACCAATTCTATTTTTCCGTTATATTGAATTGTTTCTTTTGTGTAATACAATCTATAATAACAGTATTGGTCTAAATAGGAAGTAGTTTCGCTTAACATTCTTCCTGGAATCGGGGAGTTTGATGTCCAAACATTTCCTCCTCCAAAATCGTTCATTACGGTATAAATTTTATCTTTCTCAGGATTCCATTGATCGTAAGAATGTTCGTCGTTCCAGTATAGAATGGCAAAGATTAAACCTGCAATTCCTATACTTAAGCCCAATATATTAAGGGCTGTAAAGAATTTGTTGTTCTTTATATGATAAACAAATATGTTTGTCCAATTCTTCAACATGACTTTAGTAGTTAGAATTAACTAAAACATCTACATTTCTATGATTCACTTTTTCAGAAAGGATTTCGCCATCTTTCATTAAAATTGTTCTTTGCGAGAAAGAAGCATCGTAATCGGAGTGTGTTACCATTAAGATTGTCGATCCGCTGGCATGAAGATCAGTTAGTAATTCCATAACCTCATTTCCGTTTCTGCTGTCTAGATTTCCCGTTGGCTCATCGGCCAAAATTATTTTCGGGTTATTGATTAAAGCTCTTGCAACGGCCACACGCTGCTGTTGTCCGCCCGAAAGCTGTTGTGGGAAATGTTTCAATCTATGAGCAATTCCTAATATTTTAGCCATTTCGTTTACTCGCGATTTTCTTTCGGCAGAAGGAACATTGTTATAAATTAAAGGCAATTCGATGTTGTCAAAAACCGATAATTCATCAATTAAGTTGAAATTCTGGAAGATGAATCCGATGTTTTCTTTTCTAGCTTGCGATTTTTGTTTTTCCTTCAAACCCACCATTTCCTGATCAAGAAGTTGGTAGCTTCCGCTAGAAGCGCTGTCTAGAAGTCCAATGATGTTTAATAAAGTCGATTTTCCGCTTCCAGACGGTCCCATAATAGAAACAAAATCGCCTTGATTGATGGTTAACGAAATTTCACTTAATGCTTTGGTTTCTAATTCCTCAGTTCTAAATACTTTTGAAAGTTTTGTAATGGTAATCATAATTTGACTGTTTTAATTTTTGATTGATTTTCTTTTAAAATTTTTATGCCTTCGGAAATGACAGAAACAAGTCTGAAAATTAAGATAAATTATTTTTAATTTATCGCTATTTATTTTGTTATTTGTACTTCCGAAAGGGTTTAATTATTAATGATTTACAAGTTCTAATGTGATTTTCGTGCCAGTAAATTAAACCTTGTAAATACCTTGTTTTTAAGGGATTATTTTTCTGAATGAATTTTAACTGTCCATAAGTGGACACCTTTCGTCCAAAACTGAACAATAATGAAAAAGACCAACGCATCTATTTTAATCATCGACGATCAGGAAGACATTCTTTTTGCATCAAAAGTCTATCTGAAAAAGTATTTTGAGAACATTTATACGCTCAATAATCCGAAAAACATTGTCGAATTATTGGCAAAAAATGCCATTGATGTTGTACTCTTAGACATGAATTACAGATTAGGTTTTGAAGATGGGAGAGAAGGTTTGTATTTATTGAAAGAAATAAAAACGCTTTCGCCGAAAACTGTTGTAATCTTAATGACCGCTTTCGGAAAAGTAGAAACAGCTGTCGAAGGTTTAAAATCGGGTGCTTTTGATTATATTCTGAAACCTTGGGAAAATAAAAAGCTTTTAGAATCGGTAAAACAAGCAGTCGATAAAGCCCGAAAAGAACAGAAGAAAAACAAAGATGTCGAGATGAAACAAGACTTTTTTGTTGGCAGTTCTGAGATTATAAAAAAGGCTTATTCGTTGGCAGATAAAGTCGCAAAAACCGACGCTAATGTTTTGATTTTGGGCGAAAACGGAACAGGAAAATTTGTTTTGGCACATCATATTCATACCCAATCCGAAAGGAAAAATCAGCCGTTTATTGCAGTTGATTTGGGTTCTTTGAATTCGAATATTTTCGAAAGCGAATTGTTTGGTTATGCCAAAGGCGCTTTTACCGATGCTAAAACGGATACAGCGGGACGTTTTGAAATGGCACAAAATGGAACTATTTTCTTAGACGAAATAGGAAATGTACCGCTTCATTTACAATCAAAACTTTTGCAAGTTATTCAGACCAAAACCATAACAAGATTGGGAGAAACTAAAGCAAGACCTTTAAACGTTAGAATTATTGCAGCAACCAATTTGAACTTAAAATTAGAAGTTGCCGATAAAAACTTCCGTGAAGACTTGTATTATCGCATCAATACGATGGAAATTGTTTTGCCTCCGCTAAGAGAACGCCACGAAGATAAGATTCCGCTTGCCGAATATCTTTTGGATAAAATGATTGAAAAATATAGCCGTGACGAAATCACTTTTGACAAAAAAGTCTTAGAACAGATTGAAAAACACGCTTGGAACGGAAATATCCGCGAAATGGAGAATAAGATTGAACGTGCCGTTATTCTTTGCGAAAATAACACTATAACGGTTTCTGATCTGGATTTGGAAACGATAACGCCTTACGAGGAAAACTCAGATGATATTCAACTTTCTTCGGTTGAAAAAGCAACGGTTGAAAAAGCGCTTCTTAAAAACAACAACAATATCAGTAAAACTGCAGAAGAATTGGGATTATCAAGAGGTGCGCTTTACAGACGTTTGGAGAAATTTAATATCAATATCGACTAATTATGCTAAGGACTTTACAAACTTATAAACTCCTTTTTCTGCGATTAATTTTTATCGTGATCGGAATCGAATTGTCGTTGTATTTCTTTAGAATTGGTTTGCTTTTTACGGGAATTTTTGGCCTCTGCATGGTTTTTCTGCTAGGAAGGGAAATGTATTTTTATGTTAGAAATATGGTTCTGATTTATAATAAAACCATTTCTTCGATATTGCAGGATGATTTTAGTTCCGATTTTTCTAAGCATAAATTCAATAGTACTTATAATGAGCTTTTTACTTTGTATGAAACCTTAAAAAACAAACAAAATGAGCAAGTTACAAGAGATATTATTTATCGTTCGATTTTAAATAATATAGAATCTGGCATTATTATTTTACAGAAACAAGAAAACGATTGGAGCATTTTTTTAATGAACGATTATTTTTCGAGTCATTTTAATGTTCCGAAAGTTTCAAAATGGAAATATCTTAAAAATCAGCTACCTTCTTTGTGTGAAATTATCGAAGAAGATGATTTTCATGAAATCAAAACTTCAATCGAGCTTAGCATAAATGAACAAAGCAAACAGACGTTTGTTTTGCAAGCTTCTCGTACTGAAATTTTTGGTCAGGATTATTTTATTGTTTTGTTAGATTCTATTCAGAATGTAGTAGAAAAAAAAGAAAAAGATGCGTGGATTAATTTGATGAAAGTGATTTCGCATGAATTGCTAAATTCTATAACGCCAATTCGTTCCATTTGCCAAAATCTGGAAGATTTAGTAGAACAAGATTCGCTTTCGACAGAAGATTTAGAAGATATAAAAAACAGCGTGCAGACGATGTTGAGACGAAGTGATCATTTGCAGAAATTTGTTGAAGGGTATCGAAAATTGGCAATGCTTCCTTCGCCTAAAAAAGAAAAAGCAGCATTGCAGCAACTAGTTGAAAACTGCATTCAAGTTATGAATCCTTTGTTTAGGAAAAATAATATTGAAGTGATTAATGCTGTTACCCAAAACTATCTTATAAATATCGATTCACAACAGATAGAGCAGGTAGTGATCAATTTGTTGACGAATTCGATTAATGCTTTAGAAAACTGCAATTCGAAGCAAATTTCGATTTCGGCGGAAGCCAAAAACAACCGCATTTTTATAAAAGTCTCAGACTCTGGAAAAGGAATCGAAAAAGAAATTGAGGACAAAATATTCCTTCCGTTTTTCACCACCCGAATCGAAGGAGCTGGTATTGGACTTACTTTATCTAAGAATATTATAGAAGCACATGGCGGTTATATTTCGCATAAAACCGAAAATGGAAAAACGGTTTTTGAGATTAGTCTGATTGAGGATTGATAGTTTCTTGAAAGTTTTTGTTTTTAAACACATAGAAACATAGGTTTTTCTTTCTCAAAAAAGACAATTGAAAGAAACTAGTTTCTAACACATAGCTATGTGTATTTTAGCTAGTGAAACGCCTTTAATAAGCCCAATAAACTATGTTTCTATGTGTTATAATTTTGCAGAAAAGTGAATTAGATTTTCTTAGTTAGAATTTTTAGTTTATTATTTTTAAAATTCACTTCAGAAATAATGGTCGCAGAAAAAATCAAAGTTCCGCCCAAAAGCAAACGCCACGAAAGATTTTCACCTAAAATAAAAAACGCTCCAATTGCCCCAAAAACAGGTTCAAACAAATAAATAACCGCCACGCGTTCCGCCGATAAATAGCGTTGTGAAATGTTTGAAACCGTATACATAAAAGCTGTAGAAAATAATGCACAATAAATTACGCCCATCCAGAACGTATTATTTTGAGGCAACCATTCTGATGAACTATCTGTTATCGCTATAAAAAAAGTAAAAAGCGCACAAAACGCAAACATTGGCACAATAGAATACAAAAGGTTTTTGGTAGCCGAATGTTTTTCAACAGCAATCAAATAAACTGCAAAAGCAAAGGCTCCCGCAATGGTAAATAAGTCTCCAAAGTTTATGGTAAATTTATCCTGAATGGCAATAATAAATAAGCCAGTTAAAGCCGTCAAAGCGGCAATCCAGATTTTTAATGAAGCGTTGGTTTTATAAATTGCAAGTTTTAATAACGGAATAATAATAACGGTTAATCCTGCAATAAAAGAACATTGAGAAGCATCTGTATATTTAAGTCCAACAGTTTGAAGCTGAATACCTAAAAACATGGGTACAGCAAGTAAAAAACCTGTTTTAATAGCTTCTCGATTAATGTCTTTGACATATTTCCAAAAAATAATACTCAATACCACAACAGCTAACAAGAAACGATAAAATAAAAATACGTTTAACGAATAGTGGCCAATTGCCATTTTCGTAACAGAGTAAGATACTCCCCAAAATGCAGTGCCAAGAATTAATAAAAACAATAAAAGCTGTCTTCTTTCCATTTTAAATCAATACTTTTTTCATCATTAAATCGGTTTGCTCGTCGTTACCTAATCTAAAAATATGGGTGTCAAATTGTATGAAACCATTTTTAGTGTAGAAACTTACAGCTCTGAAATTCTTTTCCCAAACGCCAAGCCACATATACGAAGCTTTTATTTCTTCAGCCATTTGTTCTGCTTGAGCGTATAACGCCTGAGCAACTTTTTTACCGTG
Source organism: Flavobacterium nitrogenifigens (assembly GCF_003254565.1). Lineage (GTDB taxonomy): Bacteria > Bacteroidota > Bacteroidia > Flavobacteriales > Flavobacteriaceae > Flavobacterium > Flavobacterium nitrogenifigens. Next base: position 54,936 of record NZ_QJRI01000164.1, on the reverse strand, counting down.
AAATTCTTTTGCCACATAAATACGTTCTATTTCTAAGGCATTCAAATCTTCTTTTTCGGTTTGAGCATCAGCTGTATTCAATTTTAAGTAACCAACTATTTTTTCATCTAAAACAGCTAAGTAGAAATAAGATGAAAGATTCTTTAGTTCTGCTGTTAGTTTCGCTGTAGCGAAGCTTTCGTCCAGATACTTTTTCATGTTTTCTTCGCTATTTACATCAGCAAAAGTCTCAGAAAAGGTTTGTCGGCCAATTGATTGCAATTTTAAAACGTCATCAGTTGTGGCTTTGGTTATTTTTAGCGTGTTCATTTCTTATTTCTTTAATGCGTTAAAAGCTGTTTTTTGTTTGCGATAAATGCGTAAATTGCATCAATGGATTTGCAGCAGATTAAATATTTTTTGGCCTTAGCCCGCGAACTTCATTTCTGGAACACCGCTGGAAAAATGAACATTACACAATCAGCGCTCAGCCGTCAGATTCAGTCTCTTGAGAATCAGCTTGGCGTTCAGTTGTTTGAGCGTAATAAACGCAATGTCAAACTAACGGCTGCTGGTCAGTTCTTAAAAGAAAAATGGGAGGTAGAATTGAGTAAACTCGAATTCATTCATCAATCTGCCCGCCAAATTCAGTTAGGCGAGAGTGGTACGATTACCATTTCTCATCCCGATTCTATTTCGGCTTCTCTAATGCCCGAAATTTTGTCGCGCATTTCAGAAGCTTTTCCAAAATTAAAAATCAAACTGGTTCAGGTATTGTACGAGAATCAGCAGGATTTTCTGCGAAATTATAAAATAGATCTGGCGATTACCAGAGATATCAATAATGCAAAAGATATTCAATCTCAAAAGATATATACCGATCACTTAGCAGTTGTTGTTCCAGAAGATCATCCATATCAAACGCCAGAGGATTTTACTAAAGAAACCCTTGCTTCTCAAAAGTTTATTTTGCCAACTAATGACGAAGGGAGCAGTTACAGCGACCTTATTCAGAGATTATTCAATTCTTTGGATAACGCGCCAGAAGCTTATCTTCAGTCTGAATTTGGTTCTTCTATAATTGCTTTGGTTCGAAAAGGACTCGGAATCGCCATTTTACCCGATTCGTATCTTTTTCATGAAATTCCAGGAATCCGATTTATCAAATTACCGCTAGAAACCGATCTTTATGTCAATTGGAGAACCGAAGATCATAACCCCGTGCTGGCCAATGTTTTGAAATTGATTATTCCGTAAATCGTTACGCTCTCAGCATTCCGATATGCGGAATTCCGTCTTCATCATACACTTCACCTTGTTCTACAAATCCCAAAGATTGGTAGAATTTGGATAAATGGTATTGCGCACTAATTCGGATTGGACCTTTTCCAAACTTCTCTTCGCAGCCCGCAATTGAAGCTTCCATTAGTTTTACTCCTAAACCTAATCCGCGATGAGATTTTGCAATTACAACTCTTCCTATTGAAACTTCATCATACGATATTCCTTTTGGAAGTAATCGCGTTACACCTGCCAATTCGTTATCGACGTAATACAATAAATGAAAACCTTTTTGGTCTTTATTGTCTAAATCGAGATAAGGGCAGTTTTGTTCTACCACAAAAACGTCGCTTCTTAACCGAAGCATATCGTACAATTCGTGATTGGTTAATTCGTCAAAAGATTTAATGGAATGGCTGAATGTCATTTTTAATTTTAGGCTTTAATTTTTGACAAAGATAAAGGAGTGAATAATGATTAAAAATGCTATTTTTTTATCAGGTGATGCTGAAATTGCATTAGTTGTTTTAAATTACAAGTTTTAAATCCCAAATTCCAAGATGAAAAACAAAACTAAAGTGGAAAGTTTGTCAAAGTTTTAAACTTTGACCAAGTTCAAGATACAGTTTGTCATTCTGAGGAACGAAGAATCACACTAGAAACTCCGTACCGAATTTCTCCAATCTTTATTGAATCCCGCGTGTGATTCCTCGTTCCTCGGAATGACAAGATTGTGGTTATGAGTAATGGAAAAAATAGGGTAAATAATATGTTTAAAAACAAAAAAACTTTGTCAAAGTTCGAAACTTTGACAAAGTTGAGTATAATCGTAAAATATATTTTTAGTGAGAAACCGCCTTTAAACCAACAATAGAACCAACTAAAGTAGCCAAGAAAAACAATCTCCAGAAGGCTGCTGGTTCTTTAAAAATAAAGATTCCTACCAAAACAGTTCCCACAGCTCCAATTCCTGTCCAGACAGCATAAGCGGTTCCTAACGGAAGTGTTTCTGTAGCTTTCATAAGTAAAAGCATACTAATGGTTAAAGATATAAAGAAACCAATATACCAATAGTACATTTCGGTTCCAGTAGTTGCTTTTGCTTTTCCAAGACATGATGCGAAGGCTACTTCAAATAGACCCGCGATGATTAAAATAATCCAGTTCATATAGTTAAAATTTTGTGATGCAAAGTTCTTTTATGGAAATCAGAAAAAAATTAACAAATGATAAAAAATCAATTTATTTTACTACCATTGAAATAGAACAAAATTTAATTTTAACACATAGAAACATAGATTTTTTAATTGCTCCTTTTATAAGATTGGAGAAAAAGCTAGCTTTCACACATAGCTATGTGTGTTCAAATTAGTGAAACGCCTTTTTTAAAGTTTCTAAAAGCTATGTTTCTATGTGTTAAAATAATTTACACTAACTGTTATTTTAATTCTGCACGAATTCTGCTTAAACTGACTTGCGTAATACCTAAATAAGAAGCAATATGTCCTAATTGTACTCTTTGCAGTAATTCAGGATGATCTTTCATTAATTCCAAATAGCGTTCAGAAGCGTTTTTGAACTGTTTAGAAATCAAACGTTCTTCGGTTTTTATCAATTCTTTTTCGGCAAATTTTCGTCCCCAATTGGCAATGTGAACATCTTCATTAAAGAGTTTTCTCAGATTTTCTGTTTTGAGTTCGTACAATTCGCAGTCTTCCAAAAGTTCGATGGTTTCATAACCAGGCTGATCTTCCACATAACTTTTCATCGAAATAATGGTTTCGCCTTCTTTTCCAAACCAAAACGTAACTTCATTATCTCTTTCTACATATGCTCGCACCAATCCTTTTTTTATAAAATAAATATTAGATTCTACTTTATTGGCTTTTAGCAAAATATGACCTTTAGCAAAAGCAATTTCGGTGACATTGTTTTGCAAAGCAAGCTTAGACTGCTCAGGAAGTTCGTGTATGTAATCGAGAATTTTGGAAATATCCATTTTTTGTTTTTTGGAATAAAGATAATAGTTGTTAAATGTAACCGAAAAATTTCGATAAAAAAACAATAGCTTTCCTGTTGAAGGGCATAAAAATTAACGCAAAGTTCGCAAAGAGATTTTTATTTTGAGACTAATCCTAATCGATATTTTAAGTTCGCAAAGCTATGCCCTCACAAGGTTTTGCGAACTTTTTCATTATAATGATTGTACAAAACTTTGTGCACTTTGCGTAAAATCTTTTGCGGACTTTGCGGTAAAATATATGGCTTTTATCTATGTGTTAAAATAATTTAGTTCTACGGGTCATGTTTTAATAAAAAAATCCCGTTTCAAAATAGAAACGGGACTTAAAAATAACCTCTGCGATGAGCTATTATAAACAGAAGCCATTTTTGACCAACATATAAACTAATTTATTCCTCCGCCTAAAGCTTTGTACAGCAATACTTGTGAGTTTGCATTTCGAAGTTGGATATCAACAAAATCCAATTCGGCCTGCAATTTATTTTTTTGCGCATTGATGATTTCGAGATAATTGGCATAACCGCTCAAATACAGATCGTTTGAGACATTTACGGCAATTTCTAGATGATCAATTTCGTTCAATTTATATTTTAAAACATCTTCGTAAGCTTCGTTTCGGTGCAGTAAAGCGCTTAATTCGTTGAACGCTGTTGTCACTGCATTTTGATATTGAAGGAATGAGATTTCCTGTCTTCTGTTCGAAACATAAAATTCCTGTTTGATCTGTCCTTTATTGAAAACAGGAGCTGTTAAACCTCCTAATAACTGCCAAGCGAAAGAACCAGCATCAAATAAAGTGTTGAACGAAAACGAATTGAAACCTGCATAACCGCCTAGATTTACCGTTGGGAAAAAGGCAGCGCGAGCCGATTTAGCATCGGCATTACTTGCTAATAATTCGAAGTAAGCTTCAGATACATCTGGTCTTTTATGAATGATAGAATCCACACTTATTTTTTGGTTTAAAACTTCTAAATGACCAGCTAGAAAGTCACTGCTTCGGTCAATTTTTCCGCCATATTCACCCAAAAGCGTCAATAAAGCTTTCTCGGTCTGATCAATGCTTAAATGCAGTTCTGAAGCTTCAGCATGAATGTTATTGTTTTGGGCATTAAATTGCTGTACAGCCAATTCTGTAGCTTTTCCAACAGATCTTTGTGCCGATACAATATCAAGAGCTCTTTCCTGTGTTTTTAAGTTGTTATCGTAAATAGACTTTTGTTTGTCTAATGCAATCAGTTTGAAATATAAGTCGGCAACATCACTTAAAAGACGTGTTTGCAACAAACGCATTCCTTGTTGAGAAGCAAAAAATCGCTGTTGAGCCGCTTTTTTACGATTGCTTAATTTTCCCCAGATATCAGCTTCCCAAGAAACTTTTGCTCCTAGAAAAAAGTTAGGAGAAACATTTTCGTTGATTTTTTGTTTGTCTGTAATATTCTGAGAGAAGTTAGTATCAAAGTTACCAACGCCTTCCATCGTATATTTTCCGTAATGTGTTCCAGAAGCATCGGCAACAAAATCTAAAGAGGGAAGAAGCGCCAGTTTTGCCACTTTTAAATGCGAATTGGCAATAAGAATTCTTTCCTGCATGATTAAATAATCAGGATTCTTGGCAATGGCTTTCTTTAATAAAGCTTCTAATTTTGGATCTTTAAAAAAGGTTTCTGTTTTTAATGGAATAAAAGTCTCGTTTGATGTTTCTTTTCTTTGTGCATCAAAATTTTCTGGAAGCTTTGCAGCGTCTAGTTTTGTACTGACTTTTGGTGCAGAACAAGCTGTCAAAAGTAAAATTCCGGTTATTACAACGGCACTTTTGGTTGTCCTTAGAAACTGCACATCAGTATTTTTATATTGATTTAATATCTCTTTCATTGTTTAATTTATTTTGTTCTATCTTTTGTCTAAAATTTTATTTTAACACATAGAAACATTCCCGATAGCTATCGGGATTCTTTCTCAAAAAAAGGGAGTTGAAAGAAACTAGTTTTTAACACATAGCTATGTGCGTTTATGCTAGTGAAACGCCTTTTTTACGCTTTTTAATCCCGATAGCTATCGGGAATGATTCTATGTGTTTAAAAAATTATACATTAAGATTTACTCATTCGTTTTTCCAATTTTGCAAACAGTATGTAAAGTCCTGGAATAATCAAAAGACCAAACACAGTTCCGATTAACATTCCGCCCGCAGCTGCTGTTCCGATCGAACGGTTACCAATTGCACCCGCACCAGAAGCAATACACAACGGAATCAATCCTGAAATAAAAGCAAATGAGGTCATCAAAATTGGTCTGAAACGAAGTCTTGCTCCTTCAATTGCTGCTTCGACAATATCACGTCCGAGTTTGTTTTGCGCCATGGCGAATTCTACAATCAGAATGGCATTTTTGGCGAGCAGACCAATCAGCATGACGAGTGCTACTTGGGCATAGATGTTATTGTCCAGTCCAACCATTACAAGTGCAATATAAGAACCGAAAACTCCAACAGGAAGACTTAATAATACTGGGAACGGAAGCAATAAACTTTCGTATTGTGCGGCCAATAATAAGTATACAAAAAGTATACAAAGCGCAAAAATGTAGATGGTTTGGTTTCCTGATAAAATCTCTTCACGCGTCATACCAGACCATTCCAATTCGAAACGGCTTGGCAATTTTTCGGCAGCAATTTTTTCAACAGCGGCAATGGCATCTCCAGAGCTGTAACCTTCGGCTGGTTCACCGTTAATCATGGCTGACATGTACATATTATAACGCGTTAAAACCTCAGGACCGTAAACTCTTTCTAATTTGATGAAAGTAGAAAACGGAACCATTTCGCCTGCTTCATTCTTCAAATACATATCCAAAATACTTTCTGGATTTTGACGGAATTGTGGACTTGCCTGAACCATTACTTTATACATTTGAGAAAAACGGATAAAATTGGTTGCATAAAAAGAACCTAACATAGTTTGTAAAGTCGACATGGCATTGTCTACCGAAATTCCTTTTTTGGCCGCCAAATCGTAATCAATATGAATTAAATACTGCGGGAAAGTGGCATCAAAACTTGAGAAAGAGTTCTGAATTTCTGGCGAAGCATTTAGTTCTTTGATGAATTCTTTGGTTACTTTATCGGTATTGGTAATACTTCCTCCAGATTTATCCAGCAAACGAAGCTCAAAACCACTCGTGTTACCAAAACCGGGAACGGTTGGCGGTGCAAAAATCTCGATTTGCGCATCGGAAATGTTTTTGGTTTTTTCTGTAAGTTCCGCCATGAATTCAGTTACCGAAATATCACGTTCGCTCCAGTCTTTCAAGTTGATCATTCCCATTCCATAAGAAGCTCCTGCGATTTCGGTTACAATACTGTATCCCGCAAGAGTCGTTACGTTGTCTACACCTTTAATTCCTTGAGCAATTTTGGTTACTTCGTCCAAAGCTTTTTCAGTACGTTCTACTGTTGCTCCTTGTGGAGTTGTAACACTTACATAAACCATTCCCTGATCTTCAGTCGGGATAAATCCAGATGCTAAAAATTTGGTTGTTCCCCAAGTTAATACGCAAAACAACACCAATAAACCAACAGTAACGGTATTACGATCAGCAAATTTTACTAATACTTTGATGTATTTTGAAGTGATATTATCAAACCAATGGTTGAATCTGTGGAAGAAACGATCTAAAAGCGATTTTTTTTCTTTGTTAGGATCGTGCGCTTTTAGCATAATTGCACAAAGAGCAGGAGTAAGGGTAAGGGCATTAATACCCGAAATTACAATACTAATGGCCATTGTTAAAGAGAACTGCCTATAGAAAACCCCAACCGGACCGCTCAAGAAAGCAACCGGAATAAATACGGCAGCCATTACAATCGTAATTGCAATAACGGCACCTGTAATTTCTTTCATGGCGCTAATGGTAGCTTCCATTGGCGACATATGTTCTTCGGAGATTTTTACGTGAACGGCTTCGACGACGACAATCGCGTTATCAACTACAATTCCGATCGAAAGAACTAAAGCGAAAAGCGTCAATAAGTTTATTGAGAATCCCATCATCGACATAAAAGTAAACGAACCAATAAGTGCCACAGGAACTGCCAATACTGGAATTAAAGTCGATCTCCAATCTTGAAGGAAAAGGAAAACGACGAAAGCTACCAAAATAAAGGCTTCAACCAAAGTTCTTAATACTTCATGAATAGAAGCGTCAAGGAAACGCGAAACGTCGTATGCAATATTGAATTCCATTCCAGGAGGAAAAGAAGAGACTTTCAGTTCAGCCATTTTCTCTTTTACGCTAGCAATAACCTCTGAAGCATTCGAACCTGGACGTTGTTTCAACATGATTGATGCAGAAGGTTTTCCATCGGTTTTAGAAACCATTCCGTAACTCATCGCACCAAATTCAATTTTCGAAATGTCTTTCAATCTTAAAATTGTTCCGTCTGGATTGGCTCTTAACGGAATTTCTTCATATTGTTTTGGTTCAAAGAATTTTCCGCCGTATTTAATTACGTATTGCAGTTGGTTGTTCATTTGTCCTGAACCTTCACCAACTTTACCCGGAGCAGCAGAAATGTTTTGTTTTTGAAGTGAAACAATAACTTCATTTGCAGAAATATTATACGAAAGCATCTTTTCTGGATCCAGCCAGACACGCATCGAATATTCTTTTTGTCCCATGATTTCGGCACGTCCGACACCATCAATACGCTTTAATTCCTGAAGAATATTAATATCGGTAAAGTTGAAGATAAACTGCTCATCCTGAGTTTTGTCGGTACTCGTAATGTTCAAATACATCAACATACTGTTTACCTCTTTTTCGGTTGTAACCCCGGCACGAATTACCTCTTCTGGAAGTTCATCTAAAATCGTGGTAACCCTATTCTGAACGTTCACAGCAGCCAAATCGGGATCGGTTCCTACTTCAAAGAAAACCTGAATTAAAGTCAAACCATCGTTGGAAGTTACGGTTGACATATACGTCATTCCAGGCACACCATTTATGGCTCTTTCTAGCGGAAGGGCGACGGCATTGGCCGAAACCTCTGCGTTTGCTCCTGTATATTTTGCTGTAACGGTTACAGACGGTGGTACAATATCTGGGAATTGGGTAATAGGGAGCTGAAACAACGCCAGCAATCCCAGAAGGACTATCATAACCGAGATGATTAATGACAATATTTTCCTCCTGATAAATAACTCTATCATTTTAAATGTTTTAGATAAATAATTAAATAACTGTTTTACAGATCGATAATCTACATTTGTTTCATGTTGATTTTATCGCCGTCTCTCAATGATTGTGTGCCTTCTTGCACGATTAGGTCATCGCTTTTTAGACCTTCATTTAAGATGTACACATCATCTAGAGTGGTTTCGATAGTAACATTCGTCATTTTAACTACTCCATCTTTGTTCACGCGGAAAACGTATTGTTTGTCCTGAATAGAAAAAACTGCTTTCTGCGGAATTAAAATTGCATTGGTTTTTGGTTCTGAAATAATCAGTTTTCCAGAAGTCCCATGTTTGATAAACCCTTGCGGATTGTGAAATTTTGCTTTGTATTGAATAGAACCCGTCTGTCTGTCGATTTCTCCGTCGGCAGTTCTTAATTCTCCTTTTTGATCGTAAACTTGTCCGTTTGGCAAAACCAATTTAATATCGCCCTGCGTGTTTAAAGTTTTGTCTTCCATCATTTGGAAATAGGTATTCTCAGGAATTGAGAAGTACGCGTATACATCGTCTAATTGAGAAACCGTGGTCAATAACGAACCGTTTTCTACTAAACTTCCTTCTTTGAACGGAATACGGTCAATTGTTCCGTCAAATGGCGCGCGGATAGTGGTGAAGCTAATCTGTTGGTTGATTGCTTTTCTTTCTGCAGCAGCATGAGCCAATTTCGCGGAAGCGGCATCATTTTTTGCTTTAGATAATTCTAATTCTTTATCTGCAATTACTTTTTTATTAAAAAGAGTTTGCGCCTGTTCCAGTTCTACAGTTGCAATTCTTAAATCGGCTTTAGCGCTTTTGTAAACGGCTTCGGCTTTTAGAAGCTGAATCTGAAGTTCAACATCGCTTATTTTGAAAAGGATTTGCCCTTTTTTTACTTTTTGTCCTTCGCTAACGTAAACTTTGTCTAACAGACCTGGAATACGAACGTGAATTTCTACATTGTTTTTAGCATGTACATCGGCAACAAATTTGCTCGAAACTATAGTGTCTTTTAAAGTTACCTTGTAAACAGGAACTGTTTTTATGTTGTTTGAATCTTTTTTTGCTTTATCTCCGCACGAGACTAAAACAAATAAAGCCAAGGTGCATAAAAGAAATGGATTTTTATAAATGCTCATCATTAGGTTTAAATTTTTGAATAAATAGATGTGCTCCCTTGATACTAACATATCGGGAGTCTGAATTTGGATTTTGAAAATAATAAGGTTTACGGATGCTTCTTATTTAAAAAAGTACCGTTTTAGAGAAATGTTTTTATAGCAATAATAGCTCCATCACATACGTAAATGAGGTATTGTTCCAGAATACTAGAATATAAAAACGACGAAATTTTGCAGCCTAGAAAAGTTGGTACAAATGAAGGTGAGGATGCCTCTCGATATGGTATATAGAAGCTATACCATAGATTAAGCTTTCTTTATAAAGCTTGAAATTAACCAAATTACTGAGATACGGAGCTTTGATCGTACTTTGTTCTAAAGTAGTCGCTCTGCATTTCATTTTCTTTTTGAGCTTATAATGAACTTCTAGATTTTTAGAAGAAGAAAAGTCGGAAGAAAAAATCTGCGTGTCGTCTGCCGCAACACTATCTAAGGTAATACAGCTGCTGAAAGTATAAATCGGCGAATACGTCTCGGTGCCTCTGAAAAAACAAAGCATCGAAAGTAAAACGATATATATGAACTTAGTGGGTTTCATACAACTACAGCAGGAATTACAATTTTGTTCCTTAGAAAGTGGGATTAATTATTCTTTAAGGTGCGCCAAATATAGTAATTTGAAAAGTAAGGGTTCTTAAAATTTTCTAAAAACTATGAGATTTAAAAATTTGATAATAATTGAGGTTGTTTTTTAGGGGACTGGTTTTTTAGTGTCCTCTTTTAAGGGGTAATAATTGATTGGAATTGAAGAATTCAGTCTTGAATTGAATAGTTATGCAATTTTTACCATAGAAAGCAGCCTTTTACATCAAATATTAAATTACTTTTAATGGAATATTTAAATTTTTTAAATGTGTCTTATGAAATCAAATGCCCTTAGAGCAATAAAATTTATATGTGTTTTTATATTTGCTTTGTTAATTTTTAATTGTAATAAAAAGAGTGATCCAATAACGATCACAATACATTCAATTGATAGTAAAACGAAATTGCCAAGGCTTAATACTTTTGATACAATCGAAGTAAGAAAAGAAGGATTTGGTTTTATAAAAAAGACCTTTAAAAAAGTGGCAGAATATACAACTGATCCTACAGGTTCAGTTAAAATTATGCTTGATGGAACAGAAGGATATAATTTTTTGCTTAGCGGACCCAATATTTATGGTTCGGCAGATTTTTCGGAAGCATTTACTAAGGAAAAACTAAAAGATGGCCAAGAGGTGAATATAGAAGTTATTTCTCTTGAAGATAGATAACTAGTATTCGTTTTAAAAGTCAGAGACTTTTTAGACGTTTTGTGTTTTTAAGAAGCATTAGAGGTTGCGCAAAGTCAGAGACATTTGCGCAGCGCTAGCGAGGAAGACTTTGGAGAGCTGGGAGAAATCCAATTTTTAGATAATAATTAATAATATAATATATGAAACTAGGTTTAGCTCAATATACTTCGGCGGAAATAAAAAAAGAAACTAGATTTTTGATAGATTTTTCAGATGAGATGGAAAAATCTTTCACACAAAAAATATATGGAAAAGATTTAATGGAAATTGTAATTGGAATTATATGTGTAAGTCCAATTTTTGAACAATTTTTTAAGCCCAAATTGCCAAAATATACAAAAGATAAAAAATATGTAAAAAGTGAGGGGTTTGAATATGAAGTTGAAAAATGTCTAGAGTATAGCATAAAGTTAGATTTTGAAACAATCAAAAATTTTTCAGAAATTGAAGCTAAAAAATATGTGTCTTTAGAAATTTTGAAATCATTAGAAATAATAGAAACTTTGAGAACTAAAATTAAAGACTTTGATTTGGCAACTTTTAAAAAAGATTTGGAATGTTATTTTAAGGAAAAGGGCTATATGTAAATATCAGCCAAAACAAATTACCCCCTGTTCTCCGAAGTGTTCATCTGAAAAGCTGAGCAAATGTCTCTGACTTTGCGCAACTTTTTTTGGTCTTAGAATTTCTAAACGTACTAAAAGTCTCTGACTTTTTATGATGACATCTTAAAAACTAAAATCACCACGCTACCAAACCTTATTCATTTAAAAACTTTAGAAAATCCGCAAGACTAATTTACTATGAAAAAAATAATTATTTTTATTTTAGTAATTTCTTTTAGCTGTAAGAATAGGAAAGAAAAACTTGAATATTTGATTTGCAAAGATTCTGTTCAGTACTGGAATTATGAATGGCCGAGAGAAAGAGCTAATTACCATGGTTTTACGTTTTCGTTTGACAAAAATGGAAAAGTAACGAAGTACTCTTTTAGCAAAGTAAAAAACAAAAGATGGATTTTTTCGGATATTCCTGATACAAGTATTTACAGATGGGAAATAACAAACGATTCCATTTTGATTGTTATGGGGACTAAAAAGAAAATAATTCGATATACAGAGGATACTATTTATGCAATTGATATCGAAAGCAATGAAAATGTATATTATACTAGGGTAAAAGGAAATTTGCATATCGAGAAATTTCCAAAAATAAAAATCATAAAAGATGACTCATTAACTGGAAAAAAAGTTGATATAAAACCATTAAATATATAATTAATTCCACCCCAGCTCCCCGAAGTGTTCATCTGAAAAGCTGCACAAATGTCTCCGACTTTGCGCAATTTTTTTTGGTCTTAGAATTTCTAAACGTAATAAAAGTCTCTGACTTTTTACGATTACTTCCTGTTATGGAGCTAAATATTATGAACAAACAGAAATAATTTCTCTTAAATTGGAAAAATTATATAACAAGATAAATGCAGTAGCGGAAAAAAAATGGATTAAATACGGAATAAAAAAGAAATAGATTATGGCAAAAAAAATAAAACGAGGCGATATATTCAAAGTAATTGAGAATGGCGAAGTCCGATATTTCCAATATTTCTATACAGATCCAAATTATCTGGGAGGCGATTTAATTTGGATTTTTAATTTAAATAAAGAAACTCAGGATTTTAATGAAATTTTAAATTCAGGATATAGCTTCTATTTTTACACTAAAATTGTAGCTGGAATAAAAATGAAAAAATGGGAGTTTTTAACTAATATTGAAATAGAAGAAAAAATGAATTTTTATCCATCATTTCGCTGGAGAGATATAGAGACTGGATTATGGTATAAGCTGCAATACGATAAAAAGCTTCTTTTGGGAATGACATTGAATGATGAAGAATTGAAAATCCCCGTTGTATCTTTTCAATTTCCTGTTGGAGCAATTGAATTTATTGTTGAGGGTGCTGATTTTTTTACAAAATATACTGTTGAATCTGATACTAAATACTTCGAAATCAATAAGAGGTTCTAACAAACATCACAGTTACGGTAAAATATGATGGAATAGCCCCAACTCTGCAAAGAGTGCCATACTTGAATTGAAAAGCTGCGCAAATGTCTCTGACTTTACGCAATTTTTTTTGGTCTTAGAATTTCTAAACGTAATAAAAGTCTCTGACTTTTTACAATTACATTTCTAAAATGGATTATAAAAAAGTTACTTTGAAAAATCATAAAAATTAAAATCACTCCAAAATACTAGAAGAATCCTTAATCTCAAAGTCAGCATACTGCCAAGCATTATCAAAAGAGGTTTTAATTTGTAAAGCCTCTTTTTCTTTTTTCTGTGCGGTTAAAGCATTATAAAGTCCGATTAAGGCGAAGCCGTTTTTTGGGAGTGTTTGTAGATCTTGTTTGTAGATTTTTTCAGCTTCGGCATATTTTCCTGCTTTAAGCAGAACAGCTCCTAAATAATGTCTAACGGAGAAAAACCAATCTGGCGGTTCGTTGTAATTTAATTGATCTTCGATTGCGATTGCTTTATTTAAAAGTACAATTGCTTTATCTAAATTATTCTTTTTGGCCTCAACTCCTGCTGAAAGAACGTTATTAGCAATCTGAACAAGATCGTAGGTTGTATTGATATTCCAAATGGTAACTTCTTTTAAGGTTTTATCTTTGGCTAATTGGTTAAGAGAAGCAAGCTGTTTTTCGGCATTGGCAATATCATTTTTCCCAAGATAAGCCATTCCTTTGGCATAATGCCAAATGGCATTTGGATAAACAAGGTCTTTTTCGGGTTGTGGAATCTCCATGATTTTATCCCACATCGAGAATTTTACAGCGATATAATACGGAATGCTATAATAATGCTGTAAAGTTCCCCAACCCGCTTCACGCATGATTTTAGGAGACATGTGCTGCTGTAATATTTGTGCCGATTCCCAAGCCAATTTTGAATTTCCTTCTAAAGCAGCAGTAGCCACCAAAAAATGATAATTGTGCGGATAATAGGCTAGAGGATAAGCGCCTTGCGCATTACAGGCAGTAGAATACAGACTATCAATTCGAACGGCTTCAATGTTAGAAAGTGTGCCCTCATGATAATCTCCCGTGCGAATGTAAATATGAGATGACATATGCACCAAATGTCCCGAACCCGGAACTAAAGTTTCCAGTAATTTAGCACTTTTGAGTCCGTTTTCTGGATGTGATGATGCTTCTACAGCATGAACCAAAAAATGGTGTGCGCCCGGATGCTTCGGATTTTTTTTAACCAATTCGTTTAAAACAGCAAGTATTTCTGGAGTCCATTTTTTAGGTATTCCAGTGCCTTTTTCATACAAATCCCACGGATGCAGATTCATTTGCGATTCCGCGTAAAGAGCACCAATATCTGGATCTGAAGGAAATTGGGTATATACCTTTTTCATCGCTTCGGCATACGCAATGTCAAGTGGTTTTCTGTCTGCGGGAGGATTTTTAGCATAACGCACTAATAATGCATCAATCATAGCGATTTCTTTCAGAGAACATTTGGCAGAAAGTTTCTTAGCTTTTTGAACTGCATCATAAGCCCTTTGAAAATTATCTTCTTCCATTCCCGCATTGTAATTAGGACCTAAAACATAAGCAAAACCCCAATATGCCATGGCACAATTCGGATCTAAGCGCGAAGCTTCGTAAAACGATCTTGCTGCTTCGGCATGATTGAATCCGTACGCCAACATCATTCCTTGATTGAAGTATTCCTGAGCTTCAGGATTGTTGGTTGTAATTTTAAAATTTACACCATCAAGACCTTTAAACTTTGGCGCTTTTTTGTTTTGGGTATACCAATCTTTATCGTTCGTTTTCGGAATATAACATCCTTGCGAAGCACTGACTTTAACTGATTTGGGTTCAGTGTTTTTATCTTTACAGCAAACAAAAAGAAGAAAAACAGTCATTAAAAAGTAATTATATTTCATAGCAAAAAGGATTTGATATTATATAATTTAATATTCCGTAGGAATATCTCGTTGGTAGAAAAAAATAAATTACGTAGCATTGTGTGTCCCATAGGGACACCTGTTTTTTTTTTTAGAGAGAATGAGGCATCTGCTTTATTAATCAAACGTTCCTACGGAACGTGCATTTGTAAACTAAATTTAGTTCTACCGATTAAACATTCCTACGGAATGATGCTGTTCGTTAAAACAGAAAAATAACGATAGTTTGAGAAATTGAGTTTATAGCTTAATTGTTTGATTAGTAAAGTGTTAAGTAAAATTAAATAAAAAAGAAATACGTTTTGTAAATATTTGTTTTCCGGTTCTTTGTAGTTGATTTTGAATTGCCTTAAGCATATAGTTCTCCCGCAGATTTTGCAGATTTAGTAGATTTTTTTAAGTAGAATATCTGCCAAATCTGCTAGATCTGCGAGAGAAAAAAAATCAAAAAAATAAGGCCTACACTTTTCAGCATAGACCTTAAATTATATGGAAATAAATAATTTCTTAGTTTGTTCCTGCAGCTACTTTATCCACCAAAAACAATAATTTGCCCGAAACTGGTTTGATTAATTGCATTGGGTATAAAGTCGGATTGTATTCGCCAGCGGTCACTTCTTTCAAAGCATTGATTTTCTTTTCTCCAAAAGCGACAACCACAATTTTTTCTGCTTTATTGATTAATGGAGCTGTAAGCGTGATACGATACATTTTTTGTGGAGCCAAATAATAGGCATCAACCCATTTAGTTTGCTCTTCTAAAACTGCTTCACCTGGAAAAAGAGAAGCTGTGTGTCCGTCGTCTCCCATGCCCAAAAGAATCAGATCAAATTTGCCTTCTTCTCCTAAAAGAGTTCTGATAGACTTTTCGTATTCAGCTGCATAATCCTCAGGAGTTACGCCATCTTTGTACATTTCAAAAATGTTTTCTTGCGGAATAGGAACGTGGCTTAATAAAGTTGAATAAGACATTTTAGCATTACTCAAATCATCGTTAAGCGGAACCCATCTTTCGTCACCCCAAAAAATATACACTTTGCTCCAGTCTATTTTATTTTTGTATGCATCAGAAGCCAATAATTTGTAAATCCCAGTAGGAGAAGAACCTCCCGTAAGAACAGCTGTAAATTGGCCTTTTGCTGTAATCGCTTTCTGAGCCGATTCTACAAAAAGATCTGCTGCTTTAGTATTAATTTCGTCGGTGTTATTGTATATCTGTACCATCTAGAATTTCTTCTTCTTTTTTAATGTTTTGTGTATTCGGAATCCATTTGTGTCCTTGGCGTGCCAATAATTCGTCGGCTTCTTCTGGGCCCCAGCTTCCTGCTTTGTAATTTGGGAAATTGGTTGGAGCAGTTGTTTTCCAAACCTGCTGAATCGTTTCAATCGCATCCCAAGCTTCTTCCACCTGATCCCAACGCATAAATAGAGTAGGATCTCCTGCTAAAGCATCGGCTAACAAAGTTTCGTAAGCTTCTGGAGACATAGTAGAACATTCAAAATAATCAAAAACCATTTCGGCAGGTCGTAAAGACATAGATAAACCTGGTTTTTTAGTCATAAACTGCAATTTGATGTCCATAGACGGCTGAATATTAATAATCAGTCGGTTTGGAGTCATGCCTTCTTTTCCATAAGAAAATGAAGAATGCGGAACTGGTTTAAATTGTATGATGATTGAAGACTGTTTTTCTTCCATTCTTTTTCCAGAACGCAAATAGAACGGAATTCCTTGCCATCTCCAGTTGTCCAGATAAATTTTCATCGCAACATAAGTTTCTGTATTAGAATCTGGAGCAATTCCTTTATCCTGACGGTAACCTGGAACTGGTTTTCCGTTGATAGTTCCAGCGTCATACTGACCTCGTACAATGTAATGATCAACTTCTTCAGGTTTAATTCTTCGGATTGATTTCAGCACATCTGCTTTACGATTTCTAATGTCATCTGCTGCCAAAGAAGCAGGCGCTTCCATAGCCGTCATGCATAAAATCTGGAATAAATGATTCTGAATCATGTCTTTCAATGCGCCAACACCTTCATAGAATCCGCCGCGTTCTTCAACGCCGACTTCTTCTGCAACGGTAATCTGCACAAAATCAATGAAATTACGGCTCCACAAAGGTTCGAACATTGAATTTCCAAAACGGAAAGCCAAGATATTCTGAACGGTTTCTTTTCCTAAATAATGGTCAATTCTATAAATCTGCTCTTCTTTGAAAGTCTGCGAAAGCATTTCATTCAACTCGATTGCAGAAGCTTTATCGTAACCAAAAGGTTTTTCAATAATAATGCGATCCTGTTTGGCATTCGCCGCAAGGCCAATTTTCTTAATATTGCTCGAAATGGTCGAGATAAAAGAAGGTGTTATCGAAAGATAGAAAAGACGGTTTGAACGTTCGCCAAAAGCTAGATCAAAATTGTTGATTTTTTCATTTAATCCAATGTACGATTCTTCCTTGTCAATATCAAGACTGTGATAAGTGATGTGCGAAAGAAACTTTTCTGTTTCTGGATCATTAATGCCTTTTCTTCTTGAGAATAGATTTAGATTTTCTGCTACATAAGCGCGAAAATCTTCATTGGTTTTCTCAGCTCTTCCGAGAGCAATAATCTGAAACTTTTCAGACATGCGTCCGTCAAGGTACAGATTTTGAAAAGCGGGGAAGAGCTTTCTTTTTGCTAGATCCCCAGTTCCTCCAAAAATAACAATGATGGTTGGATTCTTTAGTTTATTTTTAGTCATTGTGTGGTTTAGTTGTGTTGTTTTTTTGTTGTTTTATTCAGCCCATTGGGTATGGAAAACGCCTTCTTTGTCGATACGTTCGTAAGTGTGTGCTCCAAAGAAATCGCGTTGTGCCTGAATTAGGTTTGTTGGCAAATTTGCAGATCGGTAAGCATCGAAATACGATAACGAATTCATTAATCCTGAAACTGGCAATCCTTTTTGAACAGCAAACTGAATTACAGCACGCATTCCTGCTTGGTTTTCGGTTAGTTTTGAAGCAATTCCAGAATCTAAAAGCAAGTTTGGCAAATCTGATTTTGCTACATACGCTTTTCTAAAATCTTCTAAAATAGTCGCACGAATAATACATCCGCCACGCCAGATTTTAGCAACCGTTTCTAGATTTAATCCGTAGTTGTATTCTTTAGAAGCTGTGTGAAGCTGAGCTAAACCTTGAGCGTAAGTTACTACGATAGAAAAGAACAGAGCCGATTTTAAAGATGCAATGGCTTCGTTTTGAGAAACATTTGCTTCATCAGCGTTCCAAACTAATTTTTTAGCAGCTTCAATTCTTTCTGGTTTTGTTTTAGACATATCGCGCATGTTAACCGCTGCGTCTATTGTAGGAACTGGAACTTGTAAATCCATTGCATTTTGCGAAGTCCATTTTCCTGTTCCTTTAGATCTTGCCCAATCCGAGATTTTATTAATTAAAAGACTTCCGTCTGTATCTTCTTGTTTTAGAATTTTTCCTGTGATTTCAATCAGATACGATCTTAAATCATCAGTTTGGTTCCATTCTTCAAAAGTTTTCTGAATCGTTGCGTCATCTAGATTATAACCTCTTTTCATTAAGTCATAAATCTCAGAGATCAATTGCATGATTCCGTATTCAATTCCGTTATGAACCATTTTTACGTAGTTTCCAGCAGAACCATTTCCTAAATATTCTACGCAAGGTTCGCCGTCTACTTTTGCCGCAATTGCTTCAAAAATAGGACGTAATCTTTCATAAGCTTTCTGATCTCCACCAGGCATCATAGCAGGACCGAAACGAGCGCCTTTTTCACCACCAGAAATTCCCATTCCAAAGAAGTGGATTCCCTTTTCAGACAATTCAATAAATCTTCTGTCAGTATCAGTAAAATAAGTGTTTCCGCCGTCAATAATGATGTCTCCTTTGTCTAAGTGAGGCAATAAACTAGCGATAGCGCTGTCAACTGGTTTTCCAGCAGGAACCAATAACATAATCGCTCTTGGCTGCTGAATAAGCTCCACAAAATGTTTTACATCTGTCGTTGCTTCAATAGTGTGATTGGCATCGGCTTCTTGTTGAAGAGAATTGACTTTTTCGGTGTCTAAGTCTAAACCTGCAGCCGCAAAGTTATGGCTGGCGATATTTAAAAGTAGGTTACGACCCATTACGCCGAGTCCTACAATTCCAAAATCAAATTTGCTCATAGTTTTCAATTAACTAAATTATTAGAAGAATGTTTTTGCAGCAAAAAGTAAGAGAAAGTATGGTAATTCTTTTTCATTCAATGTTTTGCCAAAAAACAATGGTTATTTTAATCTTACATTTCAAAATGTAGACCGCTAAGTTAGAGAAAAATGCTGAAAAATAAGGGGTAAAATCGTTCACTTTTGGTCTTTATTGTGATACTTTTTATGTGTAAAAATTACGCTTATTACCGTTGTTTTTCAACTAAATCGTTGTAATACTGGTGATGCCAATTATATAAAAAAAAATATAAGAAAGGGTATTGAAAATATAGGAATTCAGGTAATTTTGAAAATGTAATCATTGGATCCAAGATTTAATACATCAAATTATTATATCCCTTTTATATGCCAAGTATAACAAAGCTTGTTTTTACAGTTATTTTCTTGATCATTTCGAGCATCTTTTTTAAGGTAAATGCTCAGTCAATATTAGAAAACGAAATATCTGTTCATGCAGACAAGAAACCATTAAGCAATGTTTTGGATTTAATGGAAGAAAAAGGAAGTTTTAGATTTGCTTATTATGGCAAACTAGCTGTAAAAGATAGTATCGTTAGCATTCATGCCGATAATAGTACCATAAAAGGAGTTTTAGATCAGTTGTTAGGTGCCAAATATGAATTTAAAGAATCGCCGGGATACATTATTGTGCGTTATGCTCCTTTAGAATTGGCTCTAGTATTGGAGAAAAATACCGTTATGAGTGACGGACAGCAAATTGTAATTGGTTATATTATAGATACAAAAACGAACAATCGCATTGAAAATGTGAGTGTATTGGAGAAAAATGCACTGATATCTACATTGACCAATAAGGATGGTTTTTTTGAACTTCGATTAAAAAATGCGCCTCAAGCCATAGAACTGACAGCCGTTAAGGAGAATTATAAAACGGTGACGATGGTGTTTCTCTCTGAAATTAAAATTCAGATGGGAGACAAAAAGAATAAAACAGATTATATTGATGGTGATTTTTCTGAAATTGAAAGATCAGGAATTGGCCGTTTCTTTATTTCTTCCAAACAAAGAATACAAACGCTCAATCTGGGCGGATTTATTTCTAAAGTTCCCGTACAGGCTTCTTTAGTTCCGAGTATTAGTACGCGAGGAATGCTGAATACTCAAATCGTAAATAATTTTTCTTTAAATATTTTGGGAGGTTATAATGCAGGAGTTCGCGGATTAGAAATGGCTGGGCTTTATAATATTAACCGTATGAATGTCGATGCGCTTCAAATGGCCGGAATATTTAACACCGTTGGAGGATCTGTAAACGGAATTCAGTTAGCCGGAATCTATAATAATGTTTTTGGCAATTTAAGAGGATTGCAGATAAGCGGTATTCATAACAGTGTGAAAGGATCGCAAATTGGATTGCAAATGAGCGGAATTTATAACAATGTGTATAAAGATTCAAAAGGACTTCAAATTGCAGGAATTAGCAACACTGTAAAGGGGTCGCAAAACGGATTACAGCTTTCAGGGATTTGCAATATTGGAAAAGACACTGTACGAGGCGCTCAAATTACAGGACTTTTTAATTACGCTAAAGAATTACAAGGAGTCCAATTTGGATTAGTCAACATTACAGATTCGCCTTCTGGTTATAGTTTTGGTCTCTTAAACTTTAAAAAAGGCGGTTACAAGAAAATCAGTGTTACAAGCAACGAAATTTCAGATATTAATCTTTCTGTGAAAACAGGAGATCATAAAATGTATACGATTTTGATGGCGGGAAGAAGTGATCGAAAAGACGAAGAAAAGCTATTTTCTTTTGGAATCGGATTAGGAAAGAACATTCCGTTAGGGAAACGCTTCACTTTTAATCCCGAATTTAGCACGCAGTATCTCTATCTAGGAAACTGGGATATCTATAATTCCTTATCTAAATTTGATTCCTCTTTTTCTTTTCAATTGTGCAAAGGTGTAGCGCTATCTGCAGGTCCTTCTTTGAATTTTTATTGGTCTGAGAAACAAGATAAATACGGTAATGCAAACACTTCGACATTTGTTCAAGATCGTACCAAACACTCTACTATAATCAAAAATAACAGTAGAGATATTCTGGGTTGGATCGGATGGAGTTTTGGATTGACTTTTTTCTAGGAATTTCTAATGATTTCCGAGCGATGTAATTATTCCCTTAATGCTTAAACTTTGACTTTCTTGTCGAATACTTTTAACCCATATAGACATAGATTTTTTTTGATCCGTAAAAAGAAAAAAAGAAACTAGTTTTTAACACATAGTAACTATGTGAATTAATGTAAGTGAAACGCCTTTTATGCACAATCTGCATCTATGTTTCTATGTGTTTAAAACAATTTAAGAATTTCGAATAATCTCCTCTCGATGTGATTTTCCCCATTTGATCATTTCTTCAATCACAGGACCAAAAGATTTGCAATAAGGAGTCGATTCATATTTCACCTGAATTTCAGCATCGCGATCTTCGGTTCTTTTAATCAGCATATTCAATTCCATTTCTTTGAGTTCTCGCGAAAGCATGCGTGTCGTAATTCCCGGAATACTGCGTTCGATTTCCCTGAAACGATGATTTCCGTTGCAGATCGAATTGATGATAGGCAAACGCCACTTTCCGCCCAAAACATGCAACGTGTCCTGAAGCGCCTGTACTTCTTCTTTCTGGTTTCTTTCCATAGTATTCATTTTTTTTCGCCACGAATGCACGAATTTTTTTTCAAAGTTTTCCCCACGAATTAGATTGATTGAATATCAATCTAATTCGTGTAATTAATCACATTTTTCGACAAAGATTATAAAAATAAATTCGTGAATTCGTGGCTATAATTTTTTCCATTGCAAAGGTTAAAATTAGTTTGGTATACTCCATGATACTGGTTACAAAGTTATACCAATTTGAATTTAAATTTGCCAAATAAATTTTAAATAATCAAAAAGATGGAAAATCTAAAAAATAAAACAGCCGTTATAACAGGCGGAAACAGCGGAATAGGTTACGCAACAGCCAAACAATTAAAGGAACAAGGTGCAAACGTAATTATTACAGGAAGAAGAAAAGAAGCCATAGAAAAAGCAGCTTTGGAACTAGGCGTTACAGCCATTACAGCAGACCAATCGAATATTTCGGATATTGAAAAACTGGCAACTCAAGTAAAAGCCGATTTCGGTTCGGTTGATATTTTGTTTATTAATGCGGGAATTGCAGGTTTAGGAACCATCGAACAAACTACGGAAGAATTGTACGATAATATTATGAATGTGAATCTAAAAGGTGCATTTTTCACTTTAAGCAAATTTATTCCGATTTTGAAAGATGGCGCTTCGGTGGTATTTCTTTCTTCGAATACTGCGAGTATGCCAGGTCCGGGATCTTCGGTTTATTCGGCGAGTAAAACGGCTTTGAATTCGTTTATGAGATCGGCGGCTTTAGAATTAGCGCCAAGAAAGATTCGTGTCAATTCGGTTAGCCCAGGACCAACCCAAACCGAAGTCATGAACAAGGTTGGTCTAGACGAAACCACCGTAAAAGGCATTATGGATGTCGTAGTAGAAAAAGTCCCGCTAAAACAAATGGGAAGGGCAGAAGATGTGGCTAAAATGGTTTCGTATTTGAGTAGTGATGCTGGGGTGTTTATGACTGGCGCGGATGTTATTATGGATGGTGGGATGAGTTTGGGGTGATTGGCTTTTGTTTGATTTAAAATGGAAAATGAGCTTGCAGAGAATGTAGGTTCATTTTTTATTTTAAATCATTAACATTTTGAAATGAAAAATACCTTAAAAAAGACTAGTGATGAAAAATGTAAAAACACGTATAACTACTTGCTAACTTATTTATTTTTATTTTATAAAATTGTTATTGCATTATAATTTAGTGTATTATGGATTTCCATAAATTAAATTAATGGAAAAAATCAATCTTTGTTTTAAATAGTAAAAGTAACAGTAAAAAATTAAGGTAATGAAAATATACTTTACAGATTTTTTTAATGTTGAAGTAGAAACATTGGAAAATTATGGAGCATTTAATATCTCTTTAATAAATGATTTGCCTCTATTTATTGATCCATTTTTGTTATTTGGAAATAAGAAAAAGGAATATCAAAATTTACATGATGATATAATTAAGTATTTAACTTTTTTAAAAGGAAAAGCAGTAACGGGAAGAAATAGAAAACAGCAAGTGCAATCATGGTATTTATTTCCTGAGGTTAAACAAAATTGGTTTGGATATAGTAAAGTTGGCAATAAAGGAAGTGGATTAGGTAAAAAATTTGGTGATGCTTTTTCTTCATCTATACATATTGTTTTTGATGATTTAGGTAAAGAAGTGGTAAATCAGACTTCTCACCTTGAAAAAGCTGGATTGTTTGAAATAGGAGTTGGAAAAGATAATATTAGTGATTTTACAACAAATTTAATTAAACAATTTTTGTTAGAATACACTGAAAAATTTTCATTGGAAAATATTGAAACTAAATTTTTACGTAAAGTTTATGTTGAGAAAGTGTTTTTTGATTATAAGTTTGAAAGATGGATGCCTAAAGAATATACTTTGCCATATATCTATGGAGATTATGTTATGCTAACGCCACGAGATTTACTAACAAAAGATGATAACTGGATAAACAGTAAAGACTTGCGAGGAAATTTTACAGGAATACTTACTGGGATACCAAATGAACAATTGAGGCACGAAGTTTTTAATTATTATTTTCAAGTTTTGCCTAAAGTCGAAGAGAATAAGAAAAATTCTCAAAAAGAAATTTCTACAGCGATTCATAAAACAATCAAGCAATTTCCTGAAGTTATAAAATATTATATTAAAATTAAGGAAGAGAATAAAGAGGGAGCTAAAAGTATTTCAGAATCAAAGGTAGAAGAAGTCGAGACTTTATTTATAAGTCAAGTTCAAAATTTTGTAGAATTATTATCAAATACTAAGTTTTATAAAATTCCAGCAAAAAGCTCTTATGCTGAAGCTTTAGATAGGATAGTATATTTAAAAAAAGTTATTGAAGATAATGATGGTTATAGACTTTTTTATATCGGTGGGGTTCCAATTAAAAGAGAAGAAGATTTACAAATTATTTATAGACTCACATGGTTTGCTTCTGATTTTGATATTAATAGAGAAACTAATAATGGTCGTGGTCCTGTTGACTACGCTGTTTCAAAAGGATCAAAGGATAAAACCCTTATTGAGTTTAAATTAGCTTCTAATTCTAAGTTAAAACAGAATCTTGAAAATCAAGTGGAAGTTTACGAGAAAGCAAACAATACGGATAAATCAATAAAAGTTATTTTATATTTTGATATAATAGAATACAATAAAGTTGTCGTAATATTGAAAGAATTGAAACTGAACAAATCACCAAATATTATTTTAATAGATGCTGGTAGAAAAGTATCTGCATCCAATGTAAAATGATGGTTTTATTTGACAAATGGTCTTTGCTTAAAAATTTAAGTTAGTCTATAATATTACATTTTATTTACAGAACACATTCAAAAATCCCAAGAACTTTTAAGTTTACCAATTCATCATTCCTTAAGTTGATGTCTTTGTAATTATCATGGTAAGAAAGAGGTTTTAAAATAATTTCTTGCTGACTCCATTGATCATTTTCAATATTTTTTTTGCTGTGATATTCTTTTATAGTATAGCCAGAACCAAAATCAGCATCTTGAATATTTGTACTTTCTACTAATACTATTTTCCCATTTCGTGAACCACCAAAATCTTTTTTAAACAAGCAATATGAACCATTTGGAATTTTTTTATTCATAGATTCGCCTTCAATTTTACATACAAAATAACCTTCCTTTACAGCAATGTTAAAAGGCAATTCAACCCAATTAAAATTTGAATGTATTTGTAAATCACTGAAACCACCTGCAGCAGCGGTAATATCAACTAAAGGAACAGAATTAACATATGGTTTCACTTCTGCAAAAGGAAGTATTCTAAAAGGAAGTTTATGTTTAAAAGTTTCAATGTTGTTTTTTAAATAATTACGTAAATTTTCATTACACGCATAAACAAAGGTTCCTTTAATTCCTCTATACATTATCGTTTTGTAAATATTGATAATGTAAACTTTTAAATCGTCTAAATTATTTATTCCATTTTTACCATATTTATCGAAATACATTTTGGCATCTACAACTATTTCTCTTGTATTTGTATCATAATCTATCTCTCTTCCAAAGATAATTCCTGTATAATTCAAGTCATACCCTTGAACAGTATGTATAGAGCCAACTTCCTGAAAAGCATTTGGTGAGTTTACCCAATCTTTTTCAGTTTGATTCCACTGAAATTGTAAGCCATCTATTTCAATATCTATTGCATCTTTATCAATTTTTGATTGCCATGGCCATGCGTATCCAGCTACCAATCTACATAAACCATGACTTTTCTCTTTTATTTTGAGTTCATTATACAAGTCATTTAAGGAATCGAAATGTATTAATTCATAATTTTCAATTTGAAAGAATTCTGCTTCTTTCCTTTTGTTATGAAGTAATTCGTCAACGAAAGAAATATAATTATTTCCTCCTTTAACTCTCATTTGTGAAGTCAATCTAAGATTTAGAGTTTGTGCATCGTTCAAAAGCTTATTAAAATGATTTTCATCAATATCGGAAGGTTTTACAGATTGAGCAGAATCGTAAAAGAAAATTTGATTTTTACTATTATTTAATATCCAGTCTAATTCATTTCCTGAATCATCTAATCCTAATTTTTGATTATTCTTTTTAAAAGCTCCCATCCAGCCAATATTTTTGTATTGTCTCAATCGATGTGCTTCATCTACGATTAACAAATCATATTTTTCATTTAGATTAAATGTTTCCGAAGGATTAATAATCATTGACGGTTTTAAGCCAGGGACTTTTCTGAAAACATTTTTTAATGACTCCCTTAAAGAAGTCATTGCAATTACTAACCCAATTTTGGCATTCGGATATTTTGATTGAAAAGATCTTATATAGCTTATTTCTCTTAATTCATCATCGTTATATTCTTCCAAATCTTCTGAAACATCAGAATGCAAAAGTTTTATTAGATATGTGGCAAGAATAGTTTTACCAGTTCCTGCGCTGCCCTTAATAAAAATTCTGTTAAACTCTTTTAAACATAGGCCATTTAAAATTTCTAAAACAGAATTGTATTGATCTTCATTTAATGATTTGTATGGTGAATATTTAAAAAGTTCAGAATTTTCAATTTCACTAAGAGATTTACTAACAATTTTATTTTCAATAAGTTTATTCCATATTTCTTTGAAAAGATCTTTATATAAATCTTTTTGGTAGTAATTGTGATTAATTAATCCGTAATTTCCATTTTGAAGTTGATAAGTACCTTCAGAAGTAATATATTGTATCAAATTTGATTCAATATCTAAAGTTGCAGATTTATTGAATTTATCACTTCCAATGATCGAAATTTTATTTAGAACATTAGACTTTTTTGAATTGCTAAGATGATTTTGAATCCTATTGTATGCATTGGTTGATTCACCTATATAGGCAATACGTAATGTTTGATTTTGAATGAAATAGACTAGTGGCCATTGGTTTTTTACCCATGGATTTTGGCTTATTTTTGATAACGAATTTTTACTAAAATCATATTGCTCAGAAATTTCAATGGACAGTTCAAATGATAAATTCATAGTTCATTATATTTCTTTGCTGTTCCTTTAGCTTTATCAACAGGATATTTTTGAGCATTCTTTTTTATCTTCTCCGAAACAATATCAAAGACATCTAAATTGTGTTTTTCAGCAAGCAAAAAAGTATATGAAAGTATATCGGCTATCTCTTCTTTTAAGTGATCTTTATTTATGTTTTCTACTTCATTATCTTTTTTCCATAAAAAAAGTTCATTTAATTCAGCAGCTTCAAGTGAAATAGCTAAAGCTAAATTTTTTGAGTCATGAAATTGTTCCCAGTCTCTGTCATTTCTAAATTGAATTAATTCTTGAATGATTTTATTGTACTTATCCATAACTAGATTTATTATGTGCAATTCTTTTTTCAAAGTATTTGGAACATTACTTTATAAAATTTGGTGGTTTATTATTTATAAAAGCAAGAGTCCTAAATTAGAAAACGATTAATATTTTGGAAGGTTTTTCAATTGCTAAAGTATCATTTTTTTAATAAAAAACTGCAATAATTCTTTAATGTACTTTGATAAATATTTAAAAGAATTAAAATTCCAACAATATGCATTAACAATAGTTTTTCTAAAACGGACAAAAAAACAAAACCCTCAATCTCCAAAAAGACCAAGGGTTTTAATTTTTTCAAAAAAAGACTTACTCCAAATCCAGATAAGGATCTAAAATTTCGGCTAGTTCATTGAGCCAATAGAAGCTGTCTCCAAGTTTGGCTGTAGCATCATTCAGAATAACCAACACAAAGTTTTTCATTAGAAACTAAAAATAAAAACGCAGCAACTTAGTATCTTAGCATCTCAGTACCTTAGAAACTAGAAAACATGACCATTCAGCAGTTAAAATATATAGTCGCTTTAGACGAAGAACGGCATTTTGCAAGAGCGGCCGAAGTTTGTATGGTAACGCAGCCCGGACTTACCATTCAGCTAAAAAATCTGGAAGAAGAAATCGGAATTAAGATTTTTGATCGGAATAAAGTGCCGTTGACACCAACCGTTTTAGGAATTGAAATTATCAATAAAGCCAAAAAGATACTTCGTGAAGTCGATGAAATTCGTGATTTTGTGATCAACGAAAAAAATCTGCTGGAAGGAGAATTGAAACTTGGCATTATTTCGACTTTATCGCCTTACTTGATTCCGCTTTTTATTCAGGCTATGAAAGAAGTGGCGCCCAAAGTGCATTTTATTATTAAAGAAGGATACACGGGACATTTAATGCGCGATTTGGAAACTGGTGCCATTGATGTTGCGATTATGGCTACGCCAACAGGAAACCCGAATTTAATAGAACATGTTGTTTTTAAAGAGCCGTTTGTTGCCTATTTAAATCAGACGCATCCTATGGCGAATGATGAATTTTACGAAATGCAGCCCGGCGACAAAACCGAACTGTTACTCCTGCATCATGAATATTGTTATAACGCACAATTGCTCGATATCTGCGGACTAAAAACATCCGATAAAATAAAGGAACAATTTACGTACGATATTAATTCGATAGAAACCTTAAAAAATCTAGTTCGAGCCCATTTAGGATTTGCGATTATTCCAAAGCTTTCTACTTTAAACGAATCTGGCGGACTTTTTAAACCTTTTAAAGAACCCGTTCCTGTAAGAGAAATAAGTCTGGTAGTTTCTGATTCTTTCTCCAAGAAATTATTACTCGAGAAAATGAATGAAGCGATCTGGAACTGCCTTCCCGAATCACTTAAAAAAGATTTCTCGTATAAGAAAATCCGCTGGAACGATTCGCCTTATTTTATAAAAGCTGTCAGTAAGTCGAGTTAAATTCCAAAATAAAAATTCCAAATTCCAATAACTGTATAGCTTGGAATTTGGAATTTTTATTTTTTACGAATCTATTCAAAAAAGAATTATATTCAGTTTTGTCATTTCGAGGAACGAGAAATCTTCGCAAGGAACTCTACAAAGATTGGCGACATTCTGTGCGGAGCTACTTGCGAAGATTTGCTTCGCTAGTTCGCTATCGCTCGGGTCTCGTTCCTCGAAATGACAAGATTATGTGAATTTATGATTATCAATTATCAATTATCAATTAACCATTCACAATTATTTACTTGCTTCAACAATCACATTCGCCACTTTCTCAGGCTGAGAAATAAATACCACGTGGCTACCTTTAATTTCAGTGATTTTTGTGTTAGAGCGTTTGTACATGGCGTACTGAATACTCGGAACAATACTTTTATCTTCAGTTGCTACGATTCCGTAAGAAGGTTTAGTTCTCCAAGCGGCTTTAGTTATTGGCGTTAAGAAACCTTGCGCATGAAAAGCACCTTGTGAAGCATACATAAAATCGGCTTGTTCTTTGCTCAAATCTCCTGCAAAACCAGCGTGAAATTTAGCTTTGTCATAATACGCAATTCCTTTTTCATCTGGAGGCAATACACCATTTTCTGGAGCTGGAGGAGCAGTCTGCAACCATTGAACAGAATTTTCGCCATTATCAGGCTGTAAAGCCGCTACGTAAACCAAAGCTGCTACTTTTGGGTGATTTCCAGCTTCTGTAATTACGGTTCCTCCCCAAGAATGTCCCACCAAAATAGTTGGTCCGTCTTGTTTGTCTAAAGCTAAGTTTGTAGCTTGAACGTCATCTTCCAAAGAACTCAACGGATTCTGAACGATCGTTACATTATAGCCTTTTTTAGTCAAAACCTTGTATAAACCTTGCCATCCAGAACCATCTGCGAATGCACCATGAACTAATACCACATTTTTAATTTTAGGACTAGTTTGTGCATTTACGTTTGTGAATGCTAAACTAAAAATTAGTACTGCGAATGCTAAAAAGCTTTTAAATATTGTTTTCATTTTATTTAGATTTTAAATTTTGAATAGAAATTCCAATTTTGAAAATTCCAAATTCCAATTTTCCATTCAGACTTGGAATTTGGGATTTTTGTATTGGGATTTATTTAAAGTAAAGTGATTGATAAAGTAATCTCCGTATTCAGTAATTTAGAAATTGGACAAATTTCTTTTGCTTTTTGAGCGGTTTGCTGAAAGTCTTCTGCTGAAATTCCAGGTACTTTTCCTGTAAGTTCTAAAGCAATTAAAGTAATAGTTCCGTCTTCAAAAGTTACTTTAGCCGTTGTATCTAAATCTTCTGGAACAAAACCCGCTTCAGATAATAAAAAGCTCAACTGCATAGTAAAACATCCAGAATGTGCCGCTGCGATTAATTCTTCAGGATTGGTTCCGACACCTTGCTCAAAACGAGTTTTAAATGATAATTGCGCATTGTCTAAAGTGGTGCTTTGTGTACTAATGGTTCCTTTTCCTTCCATTCCTGTACCTTTCCAGTTTGCGTTTGCTCTTCTTGTAAATTTCATGATTTCTATTTTTTAAAGTTATTTTTTAAGATGATCAAATCATTTCTTTGATTTTGATGAGACAAAGGTATAGGGAAGGTGTTTATTAATCAAATTAATAATTTTTAGTATTTATAAAAATAATTTATAAGTGTTGATTGGATGGAGGTTAGAATACAAAAGACTTTAAATAATAATTTTTCGAAAACTTCCTTTTGAAAATGAATGCCCTAGCCCTGATAGTAGCGGCATCCTTTTGTGGCGGGGTTCGCCACAAAAGATATAGCGGATAGCAGGAAATAGCTCCTAATCAATATCAATACTTCATTTTAGCCCACTTTACTTGTGGCAGAATACAATCTTAAATCAAGAAAAGAAGAATCATTTAGGCACTTATTTGGTTTCAAATTATAATGTGAAACAAAGTAAGCGGCCGATTTGTAGTTTTATTTATGCGGTGAAATTAATTTTATGCGAAACAATTTTATAAGACGATCGAGAAAATAAGTTTTCAATGAATAATCTAATTTTTAAATTTATGAGAAATGCTTTTCTAATACTTGGAGTTTGTTTGAGTGCAGTTTTGTTCTCGTGCAAAAAAGATAAAGATACGGAGCAGTCAAGTTCTGAAACAGCGAAGTCTGAAACTGCCGACTCTACATTAATTGCAGATCGTGGCTGGCCTCGTGAAGCGGAGAACAACGGTACAAAACTGGTTTATTATCAGCCTCAGGTAGACGACTGGAAAGATTTTAAAGAACTAACGGCTCGAGTGGCTTTTTCGCTGACTCCAAAAGACGGAAAAGAGGTTTTGGGCGTGGCTTCATTAAAAGCAGAAACTTTGGTAGACAAAGACAACCGAAGCGCTTTTATTAAAAATCTTCAAGTAACCGATATACGTTTTCCTGCTCTTGACGAAAAGAAAGTGCCTGAAATGGAAAAGCTGTTTAAAGAAACGCTGCCTCAGAGCGGAGATCCTATTTCGGTAGATCGTATTTTGGCAGATTTAAGTCATACCAAAAGTCCGGCAAAGGGAATTGCGGGTAAAAATGATCCGCCTGCGATTTTTTACAGCACGAATCCGTCGATTTTGCTTATTGTGCAAGGCGAACCCGTTTTGGTGCCTGTAGAAAAAACAGATATTCAATATGTAGTAAATACTAATTGGGATTTGTTTTTTGATAAAACTACAAAGGATTATTATTTATTGGTGGAGAATATCTGGCTGACTTCGAAAAACGTGGCGGGCAAATGGACTAAAACAACCAAATTGCCTGCGGGTTTAAGTAATCTGCCTTCGGGACAGAACTTTGATGATGTTAAGAAAATGATTCCGCCTCCGTCTTCTGGTGGAGCTCCAGAGGTTTTTTACAGCAATAAACCTGCTGAATTGATTGCCATAAACGGAAGTCCAAAGTTTGTTAAAATTCCGGGAACCAAATTGTTATATATTGACAATACCGAGAATGATATTTTTGCTGATGAAAATAAAGGTCAGTATTATGTATTATTGTCTGGAAGATGGTTTAAGTCTAAAGAACTAACTGGACCATGGAGTTATGCCAGTAATAGCCTTCCTGCTGATTTTGCTAAGATTCCAAAGGATTCTCCGCGTGCCAATGTATTGTCGTCTGTGCCAGGAACTCAGGAAGCGAATGATGCTGTAATGTTATCACAAGTTCCGACAACGGCTATTTTGAAGAAATCGGATGCTGAGGCAAAAGTAAAAGTATCGTATGATGGCGGAACTCCTCAGTTTAAACCTATTGATGGAACAAAAATGCAATATGCAAGCAATACGCAAGAGAAGATCGTAAAAGTGGGCGATTTGTATTATTTATGTTTTCAAGCGGTTTGGTTTATGTCGACTAGTCCGAATGGACCTTGGAAAACCTGCGATTCTGTTCCGAAAGAAATTTATACGATTCCACCAAGTTCGCCAGTATATAATGTCACCTATGTAACGCAAACTACAACCGATACAACAGTTGAAAGCAGTGCAACAGCGGGTTATTTAGGTGCTTTTATTATTGGTGCAACATTCGGCGCTATATTGACTTACGGTACGGGATGGTATTATCCTCCTTATATGTATTACGGCGGAATGTATCCAATTTATCGTCCGTGGCCTTATGCTTATGGAGGCGGCGCAGTTTACAATCCGTGGACGGGAGGTTATGCGGCTGGAAGACGTGTTTACGGACCTTATGGTGCAGCGGGAACTTCGGCTTGGTATAATCCTGCAACAGGAA
This sequence comes from Flavobacterium nitrogenifigens, assembly GCF_003254565.1. GTDB lineage: Bacteria > Bacteroidota > Bacteroidia > Flavobacteriales > Flavobacteriaceae > Flavobacterium > Flavobacterium nitrogenifigens. The sequence continues at coordinate 22,498 of NZ_QJRI01000164.1, read as the reverse complement.
GATATGGACGTTCTGCGAGTGTACAAGGCTGGTATGGCGGACGTACGGCTGCAAGTACATATAATCCGTGGACGGGTAATTATGCGAGAACGAATCAAGGGCATAACGCGTATGCGCAATGGGGTCATTCGGCTGCGACAAATGGAAATCAGTGGGCACAAACGGGACATATTACCACAAGACGCGGAACAGCGATTGGTTATGAAACTTCTGGCGGAAATAAAGGTGTAATTACACACAGAAGAGGCGGAGGAACTACGATTCATACCAATAACAATCTATATGCGGGTCACGATGGACATGTTTATAAAAGAGATGCCAATGGAAATTGGAGCCATTATAATAACGGAAACGGCGGTTGGACGAAAGCAGGAACTCTAGGTTCATCTAAAAAAGCGGGCGAAGGAATTCAGAATAGAGCTAACCAAGGACTTGGAGCAAATGGCGCTGGTGAACGAATTCAACGCGATAATCAAGGGCTTGGTGCAAATGGAGCAGGAGAAAGGATTCAGCGTGATAACAATCAGGGACTTGGAGCAAATGGAGCGGGAGAACGTATGCAGCGTGACAACCAAAATCTAGGTGGTGAAACCCGAATGGGTGATGGAATGCAACGAGATAATTTCCCTAAAGCAGATCAAACGCTCGGACAGCCAAATAAACCCCTTGGAGAAGCTGGTCGCCCAGATATTACAAACGATCTAGACCGTTCGGCTATGTCAAGAGATCGAGGTGAAATGCAAACCAGAAATTTCCAAAATATCCAAAGAAGCGGAGGTTTTAATGGAGGCGGCTTCGGTGGTGGCGGTTTTAGAGGCGGTGGAGGCTTTAGAGGAAGAAGATAAAAAGTCGAAAGTCAAAAGTCGAAAGTCAAAAGTCAAAAGTCGAAAGTTTAAATAAAAGTTAGTTATAATTCAGAAAAAATCAGGATGGTGGTAAAATACTAATCCTGATTTTTTTTAAAATTCTAATTTTTGAAATTGCTTCACCTGTTGGCTATCACTTGGGGCCAAATCCCAAGACAAGGAATTGGAATTTGGGATTTTATTTTTTTTTGGATTTTCTTTATATTTAACATTCTAAAAATCAGATTAATGAATTCTAACAAACTTTTACTTGGTCTTTTATTTACAGTGCAGATAGTCTTAGGGCAGACAAGTTCAGATTCTATTTTAAAACAATTTAGCAAACAGCATCAGTTTGCTAAAATGGATAGTCTTAACAGCAAAGAAAAGGGGAAAGATTATTATTTCTATAAAGGATTATATGCCAATGTCTGCAATAAACCAAAGCTTTCCAATCAGTATTTGGACAGTCTGAAAAATAGCGAACTTATAAATAGTTATGAATTTGCCAAGTTGAAAGATGATAATTATATCAAACTCTTTAGTTACAATTCTGCTTATATGGCTTCCAAAGTTTTGACCATGAAGTTTCAGCAGCGCTTTACCCAAGAAGAACTTTTGGACGAAATAAATACGCAGCAAATTTGGAAGACGTTGCGAAGTACTAGACCACAATCTATAGATAAGTTTACCAAAATTACTGTTGCTACCGTAAAAGACAAAGCGGGTTTAATTACGACAGAAGTAAAAGCAAAAGACACACTGGCTTATTTTGTTTTTGATACCGGAGCTGGAATTAGCTGTATTACAGAAAGCACAGCAAAGAAAATGGGAGTAAAAATACTTCCAGACAATAATATTTCGGTGGAGAGTTTTACGGGACAGAAAAATAAAGTCCGTATTGGTGTGGCGTCTGAGATTAATTTGGGAGAATTGAAAATTCATAACGCTGTGTTTTTAGTGTATCCTGATAAGGCTTTTACTTTTGCAGATGGGGCGTATGTAATTAACGGAATCATTGGTTTTCCAATAATAAAAGAATTAGGAACAATTACTTTTGAAAAAGATAAACTTACGTTTTCAAAAGAATTAGAATCAGGTACAAACAAAAAAAATTTGTTTGTAGACGAACTCAGAGCAATTGTAATGTTGAAATATAAAGATAAAACACTGCCGTTCAACTTTGATAGCGGTGCAAAAGTAAGTCTATTTAATAAAGCGTTTTACGAAACATTCAAAACCGATCTCGATCGTATTGGCACTTTAGAAACAACAAAATCTTCCAGTGCTGGTGCAGAAGTTGTTTCGACTGAAATATTGGTATTAAAAGATCAGCCTATATTGCTTGGAAATAAAACAATTCAGCTCCCAAAAATGGAAATTGCGCCAAAGGATTATGGCGTTTATGGCGAAGTAAACTATGGAAATATTGGTCAAGATGTACTCGGGCAATTTGAAAAGGTCGTGATTAGTTTTGATGGTAATTATTTGAAACTAGAGAATTAGAATTAACTACAGAAGAATTATATAAATCAGGATAGTAATAACATACTATACCTGATTTTTTTTGCATGCTGTTTATTTAACCGCAAAGTTCGCAATCCCGACACCTATCGGGATACGCAAGGCACACAAAGATATTTTTAGAGTTAAACTTATTAAAAGTGTTAAGAACGCAAAACTTTGTGAGAATAAAACTTTGCGACTTCGCGTCTTTGCGAGATTAAAAAACTTAGCGAGCCTTGCGTAAATCTTAGTGTGCTTTGCGGTTAATCTCTCAAACATTTCACAACTCACAACTCACACGCTGTCCATTTCACCTTGAAGTTTGTCCGTTTCACCTATTTTCTGATTTCGTATGAAGGGTTATCGAAATACTTTTGACGAAGAAATTAACAGAAAAACAAATAATTTAAATCAGAAGTTATGGAAACGAAAAAACAAAAAACATGGGTTATAATCGCAATTATCGTTTTAGGAATCATTGCCTTTTTAGTTCCGAATCAGATTACCGCGCAAGGAGTAAAACGTATCGATTTGCAAAAACATGATCTAAGTACTCCAGGAAAAGAAATGGTTCAAGCACGAATCGATTTTGACGGACATTCAGCTTTCGGCAAACATTCTCATCCAGGTGAAGAAGTGATTTACGTAGTTGAAGGTTCGCTGGAATATCAAATAGAAGATGAAAAGCCAGTGACACTAAAAGCGGGCGAAGTGCTTTTTATTCCGGCAGGTGTAGTGCATTCGGCTAAAAATAATACAAATGCTAAAGCATCAGAACTGGCAACTTATATCGTAGAAAAAGGGAAACCTATTTTGACTATGAAGAAATAGTTTCAAGTTTAATGTTTCAGGTTGCATGTTGAAGTGCGTGTGGGGTTTAACCGCAAAGTGCGCAAGGTTTTTTACCTATACGACTTTGTAAAAAAACGCAAAGAGCGCAAAGCTATATGAATAAAACTTTGCGTCTTAGCGACTTTGCGAGATTAGAAAAACCTTGCGAACCTTGCGTAAAACCTTGGCGTGCATTGCGGTTAAATTACTACAATGTAAAGCATGTCCGCTTCACCTCAAGCTTTGTCCACTTCACCTTTTTTTACCTTTTAAAACAAGCATTGTCAAGATACCTTTGACAAAGAAATTAACTGATAATCAACTAATCAAAAAATAAAAATTATGAAAACACTATCAAAAATTCTAATCGCTATTCTTTTTATGAATGCAGCTTTTACTCAAGCACAGACTTCAACAAAAAAAACAATTGAAGTAAACAGTTCTTTAGGAACTTTAAAACAAATTAATGCAGGATTATTAAACGTGGGTTATGCTGAAGCAGGTCCGTCAAACGGAACGCCTGTCATCTTGCTTCACGGCTGGCCATACGATATTCATAGTTACAACGAAGTCGTTCCGATTTTGGTGGCAAAAGGATACCACGTTTTTACACCCTATTTACGAGGATTTGGAACAACGACTTTCCTTTCTAAAGATACTTTCAGAAACGGTCAGCAGGCAGCTTTAGCAAGTGATATTATCGCTTTTATGGATGCCCTTAAAATTGAGAAAGCCGTAATTGGCGGTTTCGATTGGGGCGCAAGAACAGCAGTGGTAGTATCGGCACTTTGGCCAGAACGCGTAAAAGGTTTGGTTTCGGTAAGTGGTTATTTGGTGGTGAATTTAGAAGCAAACTTAAAACCGCTTCCTCCAACAGCTGAGTTAGGATGGTGGTACCAATATTATTTCGCAACTGAAAGAGGAAGACAAGGTTACACTCAAAACACTTATGATTTCAATAAACTAATCTGGAAAATCGCTTCTCCGTTATGGAATTTTGACAAAGGAACTTACGATCAAACCGCTCAATCTTTTGATAATCCAGATCACGTAGCAATTGTGATTCACAACTACAGATGGAGACAATCTCTAGAAGCAGGTGAATCTAAATACGATAATCTAGAAAAACGTTTGGCAGCAAAACCAGAGATTAAAGTTCCTACCATTACAATAGGAAGCGATTTTGATGGCGCTTTCGCGGATGGAAAAGCGTATGCAAACAAATTCACAGGAAAATACGAGCACAGAGTTTTAAAAGGAATCGGACACAATGTTCCGCAAGAAGATCCAAAGGCATTTGCACAAGCTATAATTGATGTTTCTAAATAATGGTGAATTGTAAATGGTGAATGGTTAATTCCTCTCACGACTTATATTTTAAACCTTACAAAAAATCAACATAAAGCATATAAAAATTTACAATTAATAATTAACAATTAATAACATGGACACAAAAATTTTATACACAGGAAAAACACACACAACTGGCGGTAGAGAAGGAGCTTCTCAAAGTTCAGACGAACAATTGAATATCAAATTAAGCGCACCGGGATCTTCGCGTCCGGGAACAAATCCAGAGCAGTTGTTTGCTGCGGGATGGTCGGCTTGTTTTATTGGAGCTTTAGGAATCGCGGCTTCTAAACTTGGGGTTCGACTTCCAGCAGAAACCGCTGTAGATGCCGAAGTAGATTTGTGCGTAACAGAAGGAGAATATTCTCTTCAGGCAAGATTAAATATAAGTCTTCCTGGAATTGATATTCAAACTGCGGAAGCTTTGGCAGCGCAAGCGCATCAGACTTGTCCATATTCTAAAGCAACAAGAGGGAATATAAACGTTGAGATTAATATTCTTTAAAAAGAGTTTTAAGTTATGAATTATGAGTTGATTAGAGAACTCAACTCTCAACTAACCTGACAGGTTTTGAAAACCTGTCAGGTTTAATAAATGTAATTATGAGAAAGATAAAAATTTTAAGTGGATTTGTAATGTTGTTTCTTTTAATTGGAAACAGCGTTTTTAGCCAAAACAATTCAAAAGGTTTTGCACTTTTAGAATTATATACTTCAGAAGGCTGTTCGAGCTGTCCGCCAGCAGATGAATTGCTGGGAAGAATTCAGAATGAATACCGTGATAAAAACGTTTATGTATTGGCGTATCATGTGGATTATTGGGACAAGCAAGGCTGGAAAGATATTTTCAGTAATGCCGATTTCACCAAAAGACAATACGATTACGCTCAATTTCTAGGAAAAGAACCAATCTACACGCCTCAAGTAATCATTAACGGAAAAACAGATTATATCGGTTCTCAGGAAACGAGTCTGCGAAACGGGATTAAATCGGCACTTTCTAAACCAACTTTAGCGAGTTTAAATTTAGAGGCAAGTCAAAACGCTAATTCACTTTCTGTAAATTACAATGTAGAAGGCACTTCAAAAAATAGTCGACTATTGCTTGCAGTTGTTCAGAAAGAAGCTAAAAGCAATGTAAAAAGAGGCGAAAATGCCAACAGGGTTTTAACGCATTATCAAATTGTTCGTAATCTGCAATCTGTAGATTTAAATAAAATAAAAAAAGGAACAGCGACAATTTCTCTTCCTAAAAATTATAATGCACAGGATTTCGAAATTATTGGCTTTGTTCAAGATATGAATTCAGGCGCTATTTTGGGAGTTAAGAGAGCTTAGTTTTAGTATTAAAATATTCTCTAGCAGATTTGGGAGATTATGCAGATAAAAAAATCCGCTAGATCTGCTAAATCTGCGAGAGAAATTTACTCATTTCACAAAAAAAGAGGATAAAAACTTTGCGACTCCGCGTCTTTGCGAGATTAAAAAAGGAAATCGAAATTATCTGCAAAATCTGCTAAAATCCTATAAAATCTGCATGAAATCTTTTTCAAATAAACCTATCTTTGATTCTAAGATAACAAACCAATTACAATATGGAAAAAACAAAACGTTTTCAGGTTTCGCTCAAAGTCATTTGGGGAAGTTCGATTGCATTGGCAGTTATGGCTTCGATACCTAAATTATTTGATGCCGATTCTACACCTGGAGACCTTATTATAAATTCTTCGATTACACTGTTGTTTTCCCTTTTTATATGGTATTACAACATTTACAGTTTACCAAAATTCTCTGCCAATCATGCCAATAAAAGCCTCTTTAATTGGAAACTTTTATTGAGTGTTATTCTTGGGATTGTCTTGATGGTGATTCTGGTAATTGCGCATCAGGAACTGTTTCAGGTTTCAAAAATGGATGCGCCAATCATGTTCGAACTTCGAGGAGTTTTAATCAACTTGATTGTGTATATGTTTCTGCATCTGCTTTTTCAAAACTATCAAACGCAGCAAATGGGAGTCGAACTAGAACGCACCAAAGCCGTAAATCTCGGCGCGCAATACGAATTGTTGAAACAGCAGGTTAATCCGCATTTTTTGTTTAATAGTTTGAATACGCTGAAATCTATGGTTGATATTCAAGATCCGCAGAGTTCAGATTTTATTTTGAAATTATCTGATTTTTATCGATTTACACTAGAAAGCAGAAAAATGGATTTGATTCCGCTAAGCGAGGAACTTCAGATTTTAGATTCGTACGTTTATTTGCTGAAAGCACGTTTTGAAGATGGATTTGTTTTAGAAAACGAAGTAAATCCAAAACAGTACGATTCGGCAATTCCGCCTTTTACTCTGCAGTTATTAATCGAGAACTGCATCAAGCACAATGTTGTTTCTTTAGAAAAACCTTTAAAAATAAGACTTTATACAGAAAACGAATTTTTGGTTGTCGAAAATAAAATACAGCTCAAAAGAGGCGCCGTGTCTACAGGTGTTGGTTTAGATAACATCAATCAACGTTTTATGCACTTGATTCACAAAGAAATTGAAATTGACAAGGACGAAACTACCTTTAAAGTAAAAATACCACTTAATTATGACTATCATAATAATTGAAGATGAAGTAAAAACGGCCAAAGCACTTGGTCAGCTAATTCTGAGCATCAGACCCGATGTTCAGATTTTGTCGTATATACAAAGCATTGATGGCGCAGTAGATTATCTTTTAGAAAACGATCAGCCAGATCTTATTTTTATGGATATTCAGCTGGCAGACGGTCAGTGTTTTGAGATTTTTAAGAATGTCGAGGTTTTGTCGCCTGTCATTTTCTGCACTGCTTTTGATGATTATGCGATCGAAGCTTTTAAGTCAAACGGAATTGATTATGTTTTAAAACCTTTTTCGAGAGATAGTATTTCACAGGCTTTAAAGAAAGCGGGTGAACTGAAAAACTTTTTTCAGAGAAATAAAAAAGCAATGCCCGATTTTGATTATTTGCTTACGCGAAATGGAGAAAATAAAGGGAAAAGTAGTTTTTTAGTTTTTAAAAACAATAAATATCAAACGGTTTTAACGGAGAATATTGCGTTTTTTTTCATTAAAAACGAAACGCCGACAATTATGACTTTAGACAAAAACGAATATCCGTTAACACAGTCGTTAGATGAAATTCATAAGCTTTTGTCGCCAATTCAGTTCTTTAGAATCAACAGACAATATTTGGTTAATTTTTCGGCCATTCGAGAAGCAGAGCATTATTTTTCCCGCAAGATAATTGTAAAGCTAAGTGTTCCCACAGAAGAAAAATTATTGGTTGGAAAAGAAAAAGCAACTGCATTTTTAAGCTGGTTAGAAAACCGATAAAGCCAATTAATTTATCTTTTCTCAGATAAACTAATTGGCTTGATTTTATAATCCAGGAAACATAAAACAGCTTATAAAGAACAAAGCTGAAAGTATAAAACAGAGAAGTAGGATAATCTTTTTCATTGGAAAGAATTAGGTTTAAATAAAAATTTTAAGAGGCTGTTTTAGCCTCTTTTTTAAGCTTCAGAGAAGCGAAATATTTATAGCAAAGAATAGTGTTGTCATTATAAAGCTCCAGAGGAGCGACATTTTTTTACAAGCTAATATATTCCGCTCCGCTGGAGCTTTTATTCAATTGTCTTAATCGAATTCTATAAATATTTTGCTCCTCTGGAGCACTTTTGTAAAATGATTTCGACTTCCTTACAAGTTTTCTGAAGATGGAGTGTAAGTCGCTGTATACAATTTTCTATACATTGCATAAGTCACACTTACCATTACAAAAGCAATGACAGCATCGGTTGCAGCACCGAAACCTAAAACGGCAATTTTTGAAAAGAAAGCAAAGATGATATCGAAAAATACGCCTGCGAAAACCCATTCTTTCAATCGTAATAATTTGTTCGGAATTAAAAGCGTAATGACACCGGCTACTTTAAAAACACCAAGGATATAAATAAAATGTGCTGGATAACCCAATTGTTGTGTAATTCCCCAAACTAATGGATTGTTTGTAAGTTCAAAGAAACCGCTTGCGCCAAACCATAAAGAAGTTAATACTGCGCCTGTCCAATAGATAATTTTTGTTGTTTTTGAGTTCATGATTTTGATATTTAAAGTTATTTAACGGTACAAATGTGCGTTGAAAGCCTTAAAAATGAAATCGGAATCTTGGTGAAACGGACAAACTTTGGGATGAAATGGACAGAGAGCGAGTTGGTGTTTTTTACCGCAAAGAGCGCAAGGTATTTTTTGAATTTGATTGTGCCTTAAGTCCGCAAAGCTTTGTGTGCAAATATTGTGGTTTTTAATCTCGCAATCCCGATAGCTATCGGGAGCAGAGTCGCAAAGGTTTATTTCACGCAGATTTTAAATGATTTAAGCAGATAAGCGCAGATTTTTTTTAAGGCTTAAAAATTAAAATCTGCTAAAATCTGCAGGATCTGCGTGAAACAAAATCCTTTTAATCTTATTAATCCGTGGCTTTAAAAGTATAATCCTTAGTGACTTTGCGAGCAATTTAAACCAGCTTTATACAGGCAGCTTTGCGACCTTTGCGTTTTCATAAATCCCAAAGAGTAAAAATCCTTGCGTGCTTCGCGGTTAAATCACAACTGCATTTTATCGTTTTTAAAGTAAGAAACAAAAAAGGAAAGCCTGTTTTTTCAGGAATGATATTTTACGGTTGGGGCGTAAAAAATGATTATTCAGTGATATAAAAATGGTTTAAAGCATTTAAATGAGCAATTTTGCAAGAAAGCTTAATTACTATTTTATGATTTCACCTCTTACTATAATCGCCGCGACTAATTTTTCTGATATTGCTAATAATGCCGTTGCTTATGCAGCAGGGCTTGCAAGAGCTACTGGCGCAAAATTGGTTTTATTTAATTCGTTTTCTTTGAGTGTGCACAGCGCAAACTCGCATATAACTGCAGACGCAATGCAAAAGCAGATAGATAGAGCAATTGCTAAGCTTGAAAATTTAGCAAAGGAGACGGGCGATTTGTTTAGAATTGAAACTGCAGCAATCTGTACGTATTCTTTTTTAGAAGACGAACTTCCAAAAATTATTAAAGAAACAAATGCAGATGTTGTGGTGATGGGAATGGCGGAGCGTTCTTTTGAGCAAGAATTATTAGGAAATTCAACTACAACGGCGATTAAAAATTTGCAGATTCCAGTTTTGGCCGTGCCTCAAAATGCGCGTTTCCTTAATATAAGAAAGGTTTTGTATGCTTGCGATAGTTTGAGTTTTTCGGCTATTAAAAAATTCAGCTGGATAAAAAATGCTTTAGGAGATTTTGAAGCCGAAATTGAATTTTTTACCGTAGACGACAAGTTGGATGATTTGAAAGAAGAACAGCATAGAATTTTGATGAATTCGAATCTCGAAAAAGAATTTGAAGACGTTAAATATCTTTATAAAACGGTAAGATCGAATGCTGTTATTAACGAAATCAGGAAAGAAATTAAGAATTACAAGGCTGATTTGCTGATTATGGTGCCTCAAAAATACGGTTTTTGGGATTCTTTGGTTCACAGAAGTAAAACTAGGGTTCTGGCAGCAGGACTTGAGATTCCATTATTGTCGTTTCCGAATTATTAAAGATTGATTTGATTTAAAAATAATGATATAAAAATTAAGAGGTTTTTTTGAAGAAATAGTATCAAAATAAAATTTAACAGATTTTTTTTTGATTTTAGGGATTCTATAATTTTTGGAGCTAGTTGCAGAATTTCAAAATTATATCTTAACATTTCGGGCAGTTTTGTTAATTATTCTTAATTGTCTGCTGGTTTCAGATATTTTTAAATTAATTTTGTGGCACTCTAAAAACTTAATGCAGATAGGTTTTTTTATCAGTATGGCAACAGCTATAATTGAGAATTATCTACAAACTGAAATAGCATTATATGATTTTAAAAATAAGATAAATTAAAGATTTTATTCCACGTAATACCGAGAGAACACTTGGTGTAGATTTTTAATTTATTTTAGTTGGATTTTATATAATGTTTTTAGCTTGTTCAGGTTTAAGAAAACAATATTTCTCATAAAAAAGTATTGTCAGCAGATTTAATCGGCTTTTCAAGGAATACATTATGTTTCCTGCATAGTTCTAAATGAACTGTGAAAAGAAGAGAAAAGTAGTAAGCATTGGGTTCTAAGAGTACAAAGCTTAAAAAAAAAATAAAAAACAATGAGCGCAGTTATTACAGCAATAGGTGGTTTCGTGCCATCATCAATTTTGACCAATAAAAAGATTTCAGAAACAGTTGATACATCGGAGGAATGGATCATTAAAAGAACTGGAATTAGAGAACGCAGAATCGCAGACGACGACACGGCAACATCTGATCTTGCCGCAGCAGCGATTGAAAATCTTTTAGAAAATTATAAGGTAGATCGCAATGAGATTGAAGCGTTGTTGGTAGCAACAGCAACTCCAGATCACATTTTAGCGCCAACAGCAAGTATTGTTTGTGATAAAAGCGGACTTACAAATGCTTTCGGAATTGACATGAATGCAGCTTGCAGCGGATTTTTGTATGCACTAGAAATGGGAGCAAACATGATCGAAAGCGGTCGCTACAAAAAATTAATCATCGTTGGAGCAGATAAAATGAGCTCTATCGTAGATTATGAAGACCGCAATACTTGTATTCTTTTCGGAGATGGAGCAGGAGCAGTTTTATTAGAAAAAACTGAATCTGATGCTGGATTAATGAAAACGATTTTGAAAACAGACGGAAGCGGAGTTTCTTCTTTGGCTGTACCAGCAGGAGGTTCTAGAAATCCAACTTCTATGCAGAGTCTTTTACACAGAACGCATTATTTAAAACAAGACGGTGCTTTTGTATTTAAAAGAGCGGTGGCCGCAATGAGCCAGGTTTCGCAAGATGCTTTGGCAAAAAACGAATTAGAATCAGACCAAATTGACTGGGTAGTTCCACATCAAGCTAATTTAAGAATTATCACTGCTGTAGGCGAAAGTTTAGGTATTGATTTTGAAAAAGTAAAAGTAAATATTGACCGTTACGGGAATACGACATCTGCAACAGTTCCGTTGTGTTTATGGGATTTCAAAGACGATTTTAAAGAAGGACAAAATGTATTGATCACTACTTTTGGAGCAGGATTTTCTTGGGGTGCAACGTGCTTAAAATGGGGCGTTATGCGTGAGAAAAATCCAGTTGCTACTATAAAAGCAGGCAAAAAAGAAGAAGGCGTTCTAGTAGAACACTAAGATAGGATTTTTCAATTTTACAGTTGAGGGAATAAATGGGTAGAAGAAACCAAAATAAAAAATCAGGCAAGAATTTTTTCTATAAATACTACAGGGTTATAGTAATTCCAGCCGTTTTTCTGGTCTATCTTTCATCGTATTATTTCCTAAATCCGTATAGAAATTTTGAAGAAGAAGGTTTGCTCGACTTAGACCAAACCTTCGATATCTTCATTATTTTGTTGTATTGTGCTATACTTACAGAGCTGACTTTGTTTGTTGGCCGAAAATTAAATTATTATATAAGTTGGGAACAGAATCCAGCTTTTAGGGCTATTGCCCAATTTATCTGCTTAATTGCAGGAAACATTCTTCTCAATTACTTTTTTTCTTGGCTTTGGGACTATTTATATCCATGTACAGCTCTAGAAGTAAATGATTTGGTTACCATTTGGCAGTCCAAGATTATGGCAGCCATTATTTCGCTATTTATAAGTGCTATCCACACCGGAATATTTTTGCTGAACAGATGGCGTTTGAATGCAATAGAAACGGCTGAATTAAAAGTTAAAGCATCAGAACTGCAAGAAGCGGTAACGCGTTCGAAATTAGAATCTTTGAAAATGCAATTAGATCCGCATTTTGTATTCAATAATTTCAGCACTTTGACCGAATTGATTTATGAAGATCAGAAAGAAGCGGCTTCGTTCTTAGAAAATATAACGAGAGTATATCGTTATATGATTTCAAATTCAAATAAAGATACCATTACAGTAAAAGAGGAAATAGAATTCCTAAATGCGTATTTTTATTTATTGAAGAAAAGGCTGGGGGATAAAATCGCTTTAAAAATTGAAGTTGATGCTGCCTCTTTAGCGCTTCATTTACCGCCTCTGACTTTGCAGTTATTGGTAGAAAATGCTGTGAAACACAATATGGCAACGTTAGCCAACCCGCTTACTATCACTGTTTTTTCTGATTCTGATGATATTATTGTTCGAAATAACTTGCAGAGAACCGCTGGAAAAACTTTGGTTTCAACAGGAATAGGAAATAAAAACATCAAATTTCGTTATAAAATTTTATCTGAAAGAATGCCTATTTTCAGTGAATCAAACGGTTATTATGACGTGCGCCTGCCATTAATTTAAGAGTTATGAAAATTTTAATTGTAGAAGATGAAAGTATTAACGCCAGCCGATTAAAAAGGCTGTTGGAGGAATTGGAGCCCAATTGTGAGATTCTAGGCATTATTGATACCGTTGTAGATACTGTTGCCTGGCTCAATTCAAATCCGACTCCCGATTTAATTACGATGGACATTCGTTTAGCCGACGGACTGAGTTTTGCCATTTTTGATGAAATTAATATCACTTGTCCAGTCATTTTTACTACAGCTTATGACGAATATGCAATTCGTGCTTTTAAGGTAAACAGCATCGATTATTTGATGAAACCCATTGAAAAGAACGAATTAGAATTTGCCTTAACAAAATTCAAATCTTTAAATAAGAACGAATCTAACGTAACCAACATCGCTGGAATTCTAAAAGAACTGATTGAAAAACCAGTTTTTAGAATGCGCTTTTTAGTAACCTATCGCGATGGCTATAAAAGCGTAGACGTTTCTGATATTGACTTCATCTATTCTGAATTTAAAACCAGTAATTTATTTCTTAAATCAGGTGTAATTATCTCTATTCCGCAAACGATGGAAGAACTGGAGCAGGAATTAGATCCGAACATTTTCTTCCGTGCCAACCGCCAGTTTTTCATTCGTGCAGAAAGCATTAAATCTATTGCGAACTACTTCAACGCAAAACTAAAAATTCAACTTAAACTAGATCCCGAACGCGAGGTGATTATCAGTCGTGAAAAAACTCCTTTTTTTAAACAGTGGATGGATAGATAAGAAAGGTGCTAAGGTTCTGAGATGCTGAGATTCTAAGGTTTTTAGGCGCAAAGGTTCAGAGGTTTTTTCTTTTCTTCGAAAAGTGTGATTTACATCCAGTTTGTCATCCTGACGAAGGAAGGATCACACACGGAATTCCGTAAAGTATGAGGGACAATCTTTGTCGAGTTTCTAGTGTGATCCTTCCTTCGTCAGGATGACAAGGAATGCGTTAAAGTCTACTCAATCAGCGAGAAAAAATTCTTTTTAATCCTTTAATCTGTGGCAAAAAAATTGTGTCTCAACATCTTTGTAGTAAAAATTCGAAAAATTATATTTTCAGTATTTCTTAAATCAAACTTTTAATTTGAGAATATTCGTGAATTGCTTCGCCTATTCGCTATCGCTCGGGTCGTGGCAAAATAAAAAACTTAGAACCTTAGCATCTTAGCCACTTAGCACCTCAAAAAAAATCATTCGTTTCAGTATCAAAAATTGTCGTTTGGGTAAATTTCTTCCTTAAAAAAGCGGTTTTACGCTGTTATTTTGCTGCCAAATTTGAGGTAATTCATTTAAAAATGAAAAGTAAAATGACAAAACAGTTTTTTAAAAATAATAAGGCAATTGGCAGTATTGCAATTTTATTGATAACCATTTCTCTTGCATCATGCGGAAAAAGTGGAGATGCACAAATGGCTCCTCCAAAGCCAGAAGTAGACTTTCTTCAGACCAATTCGGCAACGGGAGAAGTAGAAAAGAAATATCCAGGAACAGTCGAAGGTACTGTAAACGTCGATATAAAAGCGCAAGTATCAGGCTATCTGGAAGCTATTTATGTAAAAGAAGGAGACTATGTTACCAAAGGACAATCCCTTTTTAAAATAAAAGGCGATGTTTACGCAGAACAAGTAAACAACAGCCGTGCAGCTTACAAAAGCGCTTTGGCCAATCAAGCGAATGCGAAATTGGAAGTGGAAAAAATCAAACCTTTAGTTGAAGGAAAAGTTTTCTCAGACATGCAGTTAAAAACAGCACAAGCCAATTACGAAGCCGCAACTGCACAAGTAGCACAGGCTAAAGCCGCTTTAGGATCATCTCAGTTAAATGCCGATTTCTCTTTGATTAAAGCTCCTGTAAGCGGCTATATTAGCCGTATTCCAAACCGTATCGGAAATTTGGTTACGCCAACTGATGCCGTTCCGTTAACTACACTTTCAGAGATTAATAGCGTATTTGTATATTTTTCTTTGACAGAAGCAGATTATTTAGCTTTTTCAAAAGATGCAAAAAGCAATCAGACTGTAAGCTTAATTATGGCCGATGACAGCGAGTACGATCAAAAAGGAAAACTGGAAGTAGCAAGCGGAAACATCGATCGTGCAACGGGAACAATTGCTTTAAAAGCCATTTTTCCAAACCCTAAAAAAGAATTGCGTTCTGGTGGTTCGGCGAGAATTGTCTTGAACAAAAGTTTATCATCTGTAATTACAGTTCCAATGGCAAGTGTAAAAGACATTCAAGATAAATTCTTTGTTTTTGTTCTAAAAGAAGGCAACAAAGTAGCCATGGTTCCAATTGAAATCGCGGGAAGCGCTGGAGCAGATTATTTCGTAAAATCTGGATTAAAAGTCGGAGATAAAGTAGCACTGAATAATATCGATGTGCTTTACGATGGAATGGAAGTCGTTCCAAAAATCGCTGCTAAAAACACCAGCAGTAAATAATTTTTCATTCAATAAAATAACATTTCCATGTTAAAGAAAATAATAGACAGGCCAGTATTGGCCACAGTTATCTCTATTGTACTGGTTATACTGGGGATTATAGGTCTTACCAGATTATCGGTAACGCGATTTCCAGATATTTCGCCACCAACTGTTATGGTAAGCGGTTCGTATCCGGGAGGAAATAGTGAAACCGTTATTCGTTCGGTAGTAACACCTTTAGAAGAGCAGATTAACGGAGTTGAAAATATGCAGTACATTAAATCTACTGCAAGTAATGATGGATCTTTCTCAATCAGCGTCATTTTTAAACAAGGTGTAGATCCAGATCAGGCTGCGGTAAACGTACAGAACAGAGTACAGCAAGCAACGCCAAAACTGCCTCAGGAAGTTATCCGAATGGGATTAACGACTTCGAAACAGCAAAATAGTATGATTGTTATTTTCAACTTATATACAGATGATAATAACAAATACGACGAGCTGTTTCTGCAGAACTATGCCAATATCAACTTAGTGCCTCAAATGAAACGTGTTCCTGGAGTAGGACAGGTTCAAATTTTCGGGCAGAAAGATTATTCAATGCGTATTTGGCTAGATCCGCGTAAAATGGCAAATGCTGGTTTAGTTCCTTCGGATGTTACTCAAGCCATTGCAGAACAAAGTTTAGAATCGGCTCCAGGAAAATTGGGAGAAGAATCTTCAGCGGCATTAGAATATGTAATACGCTACAAAGGAAAAAAGAACAAACCAGAGCAATATGAAAATATTGTCGTTAAAAATGTTGGGAGCAATGTTTTAAGATTGAAAGATGTAGCGAGAGTAGAATTTGGTTCTATTTCGTACAGTGGAGATAATAAATCGAATAGTAAAAATGCCGTTACTATGGCTATTTTACAGACTTCGGGTTCTAATGCCAATGACATCGAAATCGGAATCAACAAAGAAGTAGAACGATTATCTAAATCTTTTCCCCCGGGTATTAAGTACGTTAACGTAATGAGTACC
This sequence comes from Flavobacterium nitrogenifigens, assembly GCF_003254565.1. GTDB lineage: Bacteria > Bacteroidota > Bacteroidia > Flavobacteriales > Flavobacteriaceae > Flavobacterium > Flavobacterium nitrogenifigens. The sequence goes on along the minus strand of NZ_QJRI01000164.1, from coordinate 6,090 downwards.
AAAGAAAGATTGGACGAAGCAACGGGACAGGTAAAATCAACTCTTTTAGAAGCTTTTATTCTGGTATTTATTGTGGTGTTTATTTTCCTTCAGGACATTCGCTCGACAATAATTCCAGCTATTGCGGTTCCAGTTGCGATTGTGGGAACGTTTTTCTTCCTGCTGGTTTTCGGGTTTACGATTAATATCCTAACGCTTTTTGCTTTAGTTCTAGCAATTGGAATTGTAGTCGATGATGCGATTGTAGTCGTAGAAGCCGTGCACAGTAAAATGGAGGAAGACGAAGGAATTTCTGCAAAAGAAGCAACTCATAGTGCGATGGCAGAAATTACGGGAGCGGTAATTTCGATTACTCTGGTAATGTCAGCAGTATTTATTCCGATCGGATTTATGACAGGATCTTCGGGGATTTTCTATAAACAATTCGCTTATACACTAGCGATTGCAATTATCATTTCAGCTGTAAATGCCTTGACATTAACGCCTGCATTATGCGCGCTTTTGCTAAAAAATCACGGACATAAACATGGAGATAACGGGCATAAAACGAGCTTTAAAGACCGTTTTTTCGTCGGATTTAATACAAGTTTCAACAATTTAACGGGAAGATATATCAAAGGCGTTCGTTTCTTAATTGGCAGAAAATGGCTCGCAGCGGGATTAGTGGCAGGGATAACTGCGATTGCAGTTTATACGATGACATCTACGCCAAAAAGTTTTGTGCCTCTTGAAGATGACGGTTTTATGGTGTACAGTTTGTCAATGCCACCAGGAACAGCGCTTGATCGTACTACAGCTGTAATTCAGAAATTAGAAAAAGAATTGGCTCCAATAGAAGCTATAGATGTTAACACGAGTATTACAGGATTCAATATTTTGAGTAATAGTGCCAGCCCTGCTTACGGATTAGGTTTTATAAAACTGAAACCTAAGAAAGATAGGGGAGCAGTTAAAGATATTGAAGAAATTATGAATATCGTAAGCGGAAAACTGGCAAAAATTAAAGAAGGTCAGATTATGGTTTTCAGAATGCCTCCGGTAGAAGGTTTTGGTGTAACCAGTGGTGCCGAAATCGTGTTGCAGGATAGAATGGCGAGAAGTCCAGAAACTTTAAAAGCCATGTCTGATAAAGTAATCGCACAGATTATGAAACAGCCTGGAGTACAATATGCTTACACGACTTTTAGGGCCGATTATCCGCAATTGGAATTGGAAGTTGACGAAGATAAAGCGCGCCAAATGGGTGTAAATATCAAAGAGCTTTTAGGAAATATTCAAACCTATTTTGCAGGAGATCAATCAGCTGACTTTTCGAGATTCGGTAAATTTTACCGTGTGAACGTAAAAGCTGATGGAATTTTTAGAATGGATGAAGATGCGTTCAATGAAATTTTCGTAAGAAATAACGATATGCAGATGGTTCCAGTAAAATCAATCGTAAAGTTTCATAAAGTGTATGGGCCAGAATCAGTGAATCGTTACAACCTTTATAATTCGGTAAACATTACAGCGATGGCTTTGCCTGGCTACAGTAACGGACAAATTATGGCTAATCTAGAGCAAGTTTTAGATAAACTTCCTGCTGATTATAGTTACGAATGGACAGGTTTAAGTTTGGAGGAAAAAGCAGGAGGAAGTCAAACGGTTGCTATTTTCGGATTATGTCTATTGTTTGTATTCTTCTTATTGGCAGCGCAGTACGAAAGCTATTTATTGCCATTGGCAGTATTGCTTTCTATTCCGACAGGAATTTTAGGAGCTTTTGCCGGAATTAAAGCCGTTGGTTTAGATAACAATATTTACGTTCAGGTCGGATTAATCATGCTTGTTGGACTTTTGGCTAAAAATGCCATTTTGATTGTCGAGTTTGCTTTGCAGAGACGTTTGGCTGGATTAACTATAATCGATGCAGCAATTGAAGGGGCAAAATCTAGGTTACGACCAATTATCATGACTTCGCTGGCATTTATTGTAGGTATGATTCCGTTGATGTTTGCCTCTGGAGGAACTGCAGTTGGAAACCGATCTATCAGTGTCAGTGCAGCAGTCGGAATGTTTAGCGGTGTTGTGTTGGGTGTTTTCGTGATTCCGTTGCTTTTCATTGTATTTCAGTATTTACAGGAAAAAGTATCAAGAAAGAAAATCGCAACTCAAGTTCAAACGATAAAAGAATAAGAATGAAAACACTATATAAAATAGGAATGGTTTTGCTTACTGGAGCGATTATGACATCGTGTGTGGTGGGCAAAAAGTATTCTCGTACAGAATTAAATGCTCCAGAAAAATTCCGCGAAGAGGTAGCGGTTACTGGAGACACGGTTTTGCTTCCGTGGAAAAACTATTATAAAGATCCTTTGCTCGTTGCTTTGATTGAAAAAGCTTTGGTAAAAAACAATGAAGTTATTATTGCCATGAAAAGCATGGAACAGCTCGATCTCAGCTATAAACAAGCCAAATTATCGTTATTACCCACACTAGATTTCGATGCCGGAGCGAGTCGTTCTTATCAATCAAAAAACTCATTAAACGGGTCATTAAGCGCTCAGTTTATTGGTAAAGATTATATGGATGATTACAGCGCCAATCTCCGTCTTTCTTGGGAAGTAGATATTTGGGGAAAAGCAGCGATGCAGAAAAGAGATGCTAAAGCAGCTTATTTTGCTCAAAAAGAAAATCTTTCGGCGTTAAAAACCCGAATTATTGTTCAAGTTGCCCAGTCGTACTACAATCTCTTAGGTTTAGATGAACAATTGAAAATTGCAGAGAAAAACATCGATTTGAGTACCAATACTTTGAACATGATCCAATTGCAATACAAATCAGGTTCGATTAGTTCCTTGGCAGTAAATCAGACCGAAGCTCAGAAGAAAACAGCTGAATTATTGGTTCCTTTAGCGAAAGCGAATATTGCGGTTCAAGAAAATGCTTTGCAGATTTTGTGCGGAGAATATCCTGATAAGATTGAAAGAGCAGGCAATATTGATGCAGCAGAAGTTTCGGTACTTTTTCCAGCAGGAATTCCAGCTTCACTTTTAAGCCGAAGACCAGATGTAAAAGCTAGTGAATATGCGGTTATGTCTGCTAACGCTAAAACAGGATTGGCAAAAGCAACGATGTATCCGACTTTAAGTTTGAATCCGTCAATTGGAGTTAATTCTTTTGAATTTGAAAACTGGTTTAATTTTCCAGGTTCGGTTACCAAAACAATTGCGGCCAATTTAGCCCAGCCAATTTTTAGAAAAAAAGCATTGAGAACGGCTTATGAAGTGGCCGTTATCGAACAAGAAAAAGCGGTTGTACAATTTAAACAGTCTTTTATAACGGCAGTTGGCGAAGTAAACGATGCGATGTCTAGGTTGAAATATGCTGATGAGCGTATGATTTTAGCAAAAGATAAAGCGGGGTCATTAGATAAGGCGACTTCAGATGCTTCTTTGCTTTACAAAAGTGGAATGGCAAATTACCTTGAAGTAATTGCAGCTCAGAACAGTTCGCTCCAAAACGAATTGGATCTCGTAACAATAAAACTCGAAAAGCTGAATGCAGCAATTAACCTGTACCGTGCTTTAGGCGGCGGAGTAGAGTAGCACTTAATTTTTGATGATTCACCATTTCTGTAAGCAATTATAGAGGTGGTGAATTTCTTTTTGAATTGAATTTACTGATTTATGGACAAAATTACTTTTACCCGATCAGAACTTTATGATTTGGTTTGGAAATTTCCGATTCCGCAGATTGCAAAGCATTATGAGATTTCCAGTATGGGAATCAAAAATGCCTGTGAAAAAATGGAGATACCACTTCCAAAAAGCAGATTTTGGGTTGGGCCAGAATATAAGAGGAAAAATATTCCAGAGCTTTCATTAAATTTTAATGGAAATAATGAGATTACGATTTTAAAAAAGACGTACGAAATGCAACTTAGAGTTCCTCTTAAATCTACACCTTTACTTGATTTGACTCAAAGTATAAAAAACGATGTTTGTGCTCCATTAATTGTTAGGGATACATTAGAAAAACCAGTTGAGATTATTGCGTCCACAAAGCAATATTGGGAAAGCAAAATTGTAGATCAAGATATTCTGCTAGATAAATTGGAAATTTTGGATTTATATGTTTCTAAAGAAAACTTGGATCGGGCTTTACGTTTTATGAATGCTTTGATCAGACTCATTCAATATCGCGGACATGAATTTAGAAAAGGTCTAGACGGATTGGATACTGTTGTTTTTAAAAATGGAGTTGAAATTAAAGTGGATTTAAGAGAAGCACAAAAAAGACTAACCAAAAAAAGTATGAGGGAAACTTGGGGATATGTTTTTACAGGCGATTTCATTTTTAGAATTTCAAGAAGAGCAAATAAAAAAGAATGGCGCGACGGAAAAATTAAGCTTGAAAATAATCTTGCATTGATTATGGCCAAACTAGAATTAATGGCGGCGGAAGATTAAATTTCGAAGTGTGGTAAAATATATCGCTCCGCTGGAGCTTTATATTGTAAATGTTCAATCTTTGCTATAAATATTCCGCTTCTCCGAAGCTTATAAAGAGAAATCTTCTAAAGCTTTATATTGTAAATTGTTAGGTAATGCCCCAACGGGGCAAAATATTTATAGAATTTCAATAAGACGAATGGGAAAAAGCTCCAGTGGAGCGACACATTTTTTTGCTTTTCGAAAGTTTACAAAAAAAGAGGTTTTCTTTTGAGAAAACCTCTTTTTTCAAATAGTTGTGTTGCGGTTTAAAACAAACCGGCTTAGTTTTTAAATTAATTAATTTTAACCAAATGTTTTTCAATAGCAGCTCTTTGTGGCTCATATTGAGCAGGAAGTTTTAAGTTCTGGCCTAATTCTTCTAAGCTTTCGTCTACTGTAAATCCAGGATTATCTGTTGCAATTTCAAACAAAACTCCTCCTGGTTCTCTGAAATAAAGAGAATGGAAATATTGTCTGTCAATTTGCGGAGTAATCTGTAATCCGTAATCTTCGATTTTCTCTCTGAATTTCATCAAAATTTCATCGTTTGGAACACGGAATGCTACGTGATGAATAGTTCCGTTTGCATTTAAACCACGTTTTTCCTCTGGTAGTTCTACCAAGTCAACAATGGCAGCATTTTCTACAGCATCTGTTGCATAACGGTAACGGTTAACATCCTGATCGATTAGTTTGTATCCAAATATATCAGTTAAGATGGCTGCAGTTGCTTTGATGCTGTTTAAAGTCAAAGTAATGTTGTGAAAACCTTTTGTAGCCACATCAGCTTTTACTTCATCAGTTTCCCAAGCTTTTCTGTTATCTTCTGTTTTAGATTCGATTAACTCTAGTTTTAGTCCGTCTGGATCTAAGAATGTCAAATATTTTTCTCCAAACTTTTCTGCTGGTTTATTGTAAATCACATTGTATTTTTCAAAACGTTTCTGCCAGAAATCTAAACTTCCTTTTGGAACAGAATAACCAATTTCGGTTGCCATTCCAGAACCTTTTCTTCCTTGTTGGATTCCTTCTCCCCAAGGGAAAAAAGTTAAAATTGTTCCAGCGCTTCCTACTTCGTCACCAAAGTAAAAATGGTATGTTCCAGGATCGTCAAAGTTTACTGTTTTTTTTATAAATCTTAATCCTAAAACTTTAGAATAAAAGTCAAAATTACGTTTAGCGTCACCTGCGATTGCAGTAATATGGTGTAAGCCTAATATTTTATTTTCCATGGTATTTGTTATATTAAATTGTTGTTTGATTTTTCTTTTACAAATTTACGTCCGTTATGCTTCTGGATCGATTAACCTAGATTAAGAAATGAAATACGGTGCGTTTTTGAAATTTTCAAAGAATAACCAAATCCTATTCCATTTGATTAAGTGCTTTGTTTTCAGGGTTTTTAAGAAAGAGCCAATTTGATATTACGCGATATATCGTGATTTAATGATATGAAATATAGCTATCGGGAGTGGCTATTTTTTTAACACATAGAGACATAGCTTTTTAGGGATGTGTAAAAGGCGTTTCACTTATTTAAATACACATAGTCTTGCGTTTATTTTTGATGTTTTTTCACGCTCCCAATAGCTATTGGGATTAAACAGATTTGAGT
>NZ_QJRI01000155.1 GCF_003254565.1 Flavobacterium nitrogenifigens | reverse complement strand
CTTTGCGACTCTGCGTCTTTGCGAGATTCCCTTTTATTATTCTTTAAAAAAAACTTTGCGTCTTAGTGTCTTCGTGGCAAAAAAAAATATTGAATCCTTTAATCTGTGGTTTTTTTTTTTAACACATAGAGACATAGCTTTTTAGGGATGTGTAAAAGGCGTTTCACTTATTTAAACACACATAGTCTTGCGTTTATTTTTGATGTTTTTTCACGCTCCCCATAGCTATCGGGATTAAACAGATTTGAGTAGATTTAAATTTATTAGTTTATTTTAAAAAAAAACTTTGCGACTCTGCGTCTTTGCGAGATTCATTTTTATTATTCTTTTAAAAAAAAACTTTGCGTCTTCATGGGAAAAAAAAACATTGAATCCTTTAATCTGTGGTTTTTTTTAACACATAGAGGCATAGCTTTTTAGGGATGTGTAAAAGGCGTTTCACTTATTTAAACCCACATAGTCTTGCGTTTATTTTTGATGTTTTTTCACGCTCCCGATAGCTATCGGGATTAAACAGATTTGAGCAGATTTAAATTTATTAGTTTATTTTAGAAAAAAACTTTGCGACTCTGCGTCTTTGCGAGATTCCCTTTTATTATTCTTTAAAAAAAACTTTGCGTCTTAGCGTCTTCGTGGCAAAAATAATCCATTGAATCCTTTAGTCTGTGGCTATTTTTTAAACACATAGAGACATAGCTTTTTAGGGATGTATAAAAGGCGTTTCACTTATTTAAATACACATAGTCTTGCGTTTATTTTTGATGTTTTTTCACGCTCCCGATAGCTATCGGGATTAAACAGATTTGAGCAGATTTAAATTTATTAGTTTATTTTAGAAAAAAACTTTGCGACTCTGCGTCTTTGTGAGATTCCCTTTTATTATTCTTTAAAAAAAACTTTGCGTCTTAGCGTCTTCGTGGCAAAAAAAAATAATCCTTTATCCCGATAGCTATCGGGAGAGGCACTTTTTTAAATTACAATTTTATAAATATTGATTTTCGAAGTTTTGGCTTGATATTTTTTGTTTTGTGGCCTTTTCCAGTAGTGTCTTCTACCAATAAAATTGAACCAGTCGGGAATGTTCTTTTTTCGCCCAGCGAAGTTTCGATTTCTACGCCTCCTTCCAGTAAAACAATGTACTGGCGGTCAGGCGCATTATGAAAATCGTAATCGTAAGACGGACTTACTTCTCTAAAAACAATAGATTTGACAGGTTCATCTTCAGATAAAAATCCAATATCGCCATTGTTTTTCAACGGAACTTCAAAGTCTTCAAAATTACTTTCTCCGTTAGTATCGCTGTAAACACGGGTTATAGTGATCATTATTTTTTATTGAAAATCAATGCATTTGCGCAATCTACTTCATCTTGACTGATAGTATGTCCCATGTTTGGATAGATTTTTTTAGTTACGTCGGCACCCATTTTTTCCATAAGCGCTTCGGTATCATTTACTCTTTCTACAGGAACGTGAAAATCAGGATCGCTTGTTCCAATAAAAACTGGCGTATTTTCAAAGTTTCCAGAATAGTGATTTTCATACACCTTATCACCAATAAGTCCGCCTGTAAAAGCTACGATTCCGCCATATTTTGCGGCATTTCGGGTCGTAAATTCCAAAGCAAGACAAGCTCCTTGAGAAAAGCCTAAGAAATAGATATTTTCTTTCTCAATTCCGTTTTGTTGAATAGCGACAACAACCTGATGAATTGCATCTAAAGATTTTGAAAATGAAGGTTCGTTTTCGTTTAACGGAGCCAGAAACGAATATGGATACCAAGTTCTATTTTCTGCATGAGGAGCAACCAATGCAAAATCTTCAACTTTAAGATGTTTGGCAATAGAAAGAATATCATGAGCACTCGCACCGCGTCCGTGAATCATGATTAAGGCTTTTTTCGCTTCGTTTAAAGGAACACCGTCTGTTAATATATCTGTATTCATAGTTTTTAATCTTTAATTTTAGTATAGAGACTAGAGACTTTCATCTCCAGTCTTTAATCTTTCTTCTTTATTCTTGCTTCTTTCGTCTTTCTACTTCTTCCAAATATCTTCATATTCATCTGGATGCCTTTTGAATTGTGCGTGTACATAAGGACAAAGTGGTAAAACTTTCAAATTGTTGGCACGAACGTACGATACCATTTCTTCTAAAAGTTTCTTTGCATAACCTTTTCCTTCTCCTTCTGGCTCAACTCCAGTGTGATAAACCGTCAATAGATCAGGTTTGATGCTTACTGTCATTTCGCCCAGTTTTTTACCATCGACATAGAGATTAAAAGCACCGTGTTTTTTTTCGTCTAATTCTAATTTTATTGTTTCCATTTTATTGGGTTGTATTTTTGTTTTATACCTAATATCAGCAATTTCTTTTTTAGGAAAAAGAGATAAAACCATTCTTTAAAGATACTATATTATTTAGTAAACTGCAATTCAAAAAAGCTTGTTTACTGGCTATCTCGATGGTATAAATAGCAAATAATCATAGCAGTTCCTGGAAGAATTAAAGTCCCTAATCCGAAAAACTTTCCTGCAACAGCTCCAAGAAAACATCCGACAAGAAATCCGATTAGAGTAACTAATTGCTTTTTAAAACTTAATAGAACTTCAGCGTCTTTAAATCCGTTTTTTAGAAGATTTCCCAAATCGAGAGAAGCCTGAGTTACATTTCCTGTCATCATAGTTGTCGGGCCGTGCGTTTCTTTAGCGTAAAGCTTTCCAAAAGCATTCTGAAGCCCCATTGCAAATACAGTCGTCATGGCAACAGTGTACATTGTCCATTCTTCGAAATTCTGAAGATAACCGAAAGCATAAGAAGCTATGCCGCTTAAAACCAGTATTATGCCTTCCCAAAATAAAATAGTGTAACGATTAGTAGCTTTTAATGCAATTCTTCCTCCCGTAATGACTGCAATAATAAAAATGGGAAAAGTAAGCAGTTTTATCCACGCATGAAGGTCTGAGCCTTTGATAATCTGGTAAGCAAATACGATAAAGTTACCTGTAACATGCGCCGAAAATATCGAGTCGGCAGCGACAAAGGTTACGGTATCGCAATACCCTGCTATGATTGTCAGAAGCAGGGTTACGTACCAAATATTGTTTTGTTTTATTTCCATAATATGATTTAGTTTAAATGAGCGCGAAGCATCCACGCCATTTTTTCATGATTTTCTACAAGACCAGTTATAAAATCACTTGTTCCTGCATCTTGCAGATCGTTAGCAATAAGATTGATGTTTTCTCGAAGATAAATAATAATGCTTTCGTGATCTAAAAGTAATTCTTTAATAAAACCATTACTGTCATTTTTTTCCTGTAATTCTTCAGTAAGATGTGTTAAAGCTAAGAAATCTTTTAAAGTAGCTGGAGTATAATGACCTAGAGAACGGATTCTTTCTGCAACAGTATCCACAATTTCATCAATGGCATCATATTGCTGTTCGAAGAAAATATGTTTGTTATAAAAATCAGGACCTTCAACGTTCCAGTGTGCTCTTTTTGTTTTGGTGTAAAGTATAAATTCGTCTGCAAGAACTTTAGTCAAAATTTCTACGATTTTTGAGATGTTCTCTTGTTTGATTCCGATGTTTGCTTTCATTTTTGAATTGGGTTTTATTAAGTTATGAATTATGAGTTATGAATTATGAATTATGAGTTATGAGTTATGAGTTTTGAGTTATGGTGGAATCTAAATGAATAAACACATAGAAACATAGATTTTTCTTGATTTTGAAAAGAATAATGAAAGAAACTAGTTTCTCACACATAGTTCTTTGCGAGAACTTTGTCAAAGCTATGTGTATTAATGCAAGTGAAACGCCTTTTACTCGCTCCAAAAAACTATGTTTCTATGTGTTTAAATCAATTGTTTAGAAACGTTATTAGATAATAATCAAGTGAATACGTTCCTGCGCCAAGGGCAAGAAGCAGTAATAAGGATAAAGTGTACATGTAGGGCACATCGCGCACTTCGAGCGAATCGTTTTTGTGAACCACAAAATAGCCAATTGCCGTTACACCAATTGTAGGTAAGACAGCGAGCCTTGTTCCAAGTCCCAGAATAATAAAAAACGGAATTACAGTATCTGAAAACGTCGCAACTAAACCGTTTAGTTTTTCTGGCAAATGCAACGGATTCGGAACATGTTCTTTTTGTCCGTTTTCGACTCTGAATTTCTTCATTCCGTGTACTCTGAAAAGTTCAACTGCAAGTAGAATTCTAAATACTAAAAGCGCCGCATTGTTGAATGATGTTCCTAAATCGGAATAAAGGATTTGTTTTATAATATCAATCATTTTTTTAAGTTTAAAAAGCAAAACAAGAACAGCCCAAAGCGCCCCAAAATGCATTATAATTGTTAACTGGAACATTGCTCATTCGTGCAGCATCGTGATTGTGTAAATGAACGTCGCAACTTCCTGAACAACTGTGAATTTGCGAAGTCAGTTTTGGTTTTGCATCTGCTTTTGCATTTTTTTCAATAGCACTTTGCAGACCGCTTCTCATAGGATATCCGTTATAAATATTCGTTGGCGACCAATCTGGTAGAATCGGAATATGAGGCGGGGAGAAAGAAGAAAAATCTCCGTTGGCATACACAATTTTTCCGTCTACGATGGTTAAGTCAGCCTCGATTTTTTTAATGTCTTCGTCCTCAATTGTAAAATAATCGCGGTCGAGAACTACCAAATCGGCAAACATTCCCACTTTAATATCACCTTTTTTAGTTTGTTCCTGCGAAAACCAAGCGCTTCCTCTGGTATACAATTCCAAAGCAGTTTGTCTGTTCAATCTGGTTTCGTTGTACAATTGCAATCCTCCAACTGTTTTTCCAACCGTCATCCAATACATAGAAACCCACGGATTGTAACTACTCACACGTGTAGCGTCTGAACCAGCGCCAACAGGGACTTCCATTTCGAGCATTTTCTTAATTGGCGGTGTGTTTTCTGCTGCTTTTGCACCGTATCTATCTGTAAAATATTCACCTTGATAAGCCATTCTGCTTTGTATAGCGATTCCGCCTCCTAAAGCTTTTACACGTTCGATGTTTCTTTCATCAATAGTTTCTGCGTGATCAAATATCCAAGGAAGTCCGTTGAAAGGAACGTCTTGATTGATTTTTTCAAAAACATTCAAAAATCTGGTAATGCTTTCGTTGTAAGTTGCGTGCAGTCTAAATGGCCAACGGTTTTCTACTAGAAGGCGAACCACTTTTTCTAGATCTGCTTCCATATTTTCTGGAAGATCTGGTCTTGGCTGTAGAAAATCTTCAAAATCGGCTGCAGAAAAAACCAACATTTCGCCAGCACCGTTGTGGCGGTACATATCGTTTCCTTGATATAATTTTACAGTATCAATCCAATCGGAGAAATCTTCAAATTCGTGTTTTGGTTTTTGAGTGAAAAGATTGTACGCAATTCTTACTGTTAATTGGTTCTTTTCATTTAATTCATTCACCACTTTATAATCATCTGGAAAATTCTGAAATCCGCCACCAGCATCAATAACACTTGTGATTCCGAAACGATTCAGTTCTTTCATAAAATGACGAGTCGAATTAATCTGATGTTCATACGAAAGAGTAGGACCTTTTGCCAAAGTCGAATACAGAATCATCGCGTTTGGTGTCGCAATAATAAGTCCTGTTGGTTCTCCGTTTGAATCGCGTTCTATTTGTCCGCCTGGAGGGGCAGGAGTATTTTTGTTGTATCCAACCGCTCTCAACGCCGCTCTGTTCATAATGGCTCTGTCGTATAGATGCAGAATAAAAACAGGAGTATCTGGCGCAATAGCATTGATTTCTTCTAAGGTTGGCATTCTGCGTTCAGCAAACTGAAATTCAGACCAACCGCCAACTACACGAACCCATTGCGGATTTGGCGTGCGATCTACTTGTTCTTTCAGCATTCGAAGAGCATCGGCTAGAGAAGGAACACCATCCCAGCGCAATTCTAGATTATAGTTTAATCCGCCGCGAATAAGATGAATGTGTGAATCATTGATTCCAGGAACCGCTCTTTTATTCTGAAGATCGATTATTTTGGTTTCTTCAGAAGCAAAACTCATAATGTCGCTGTCATTTCCAACGGCAATAAATTTTCCGTTCTTAATAGCAACTGCTGTCACATCTGGAGTTTCTGGATTGAAACTATGAATTTTTCCGTTGAATAAAATTAAATCTGCTTTCATAATTCGATTATTTAGAGTTTAATTTTGCAATTGCTTCTTTAATTCCTTCTCCTGCAACTGTATAATATGCAGGGCCTGCAAGAAGAATAATTTTTGTTAAAGGCTTATAATCCGTTAACTTTTTTTCTTTTAAATAAGATTGAGTTCTATAGGCTTCAAATGAACCTAAAACCACATTTTCGGCTACTATAGCAGTTGGAGAATCAATTCCTGCATCTTTAATATCGCTTGCAAAAGAATAATTTGAAACGCCTAAACGTAAAGCTTCACGCATGGCAGTGCTTCCCACGCTAATCATTAAATCGGGTGTGAATTTATTGCGGTCTCCCAATCCGATTAATAATAATTGTTTGGATGCCAAAGTGCCTTTTGGGGGCGTGATCAATAAAGTTTCTAGAGAATGTCCTTGAAATTTACCGCTTTTGCGTAATTCTGTAATAATGCCTTTTAACGCATCGTCTAAATGCACCATTCCGTTTAGGTTTGCAGGAAGAGCAGGAGGATTAAAAATATCACCTTCTGTATATTCAAAAACGCAGGCAACTTGTAAATCAGCTTCTGCTGCAGATGGCCCTTGAACCAATCCGTTAACTGCAATTCCGTCTACTTTCCCCCAAGTTACTGTAGAACCAATTGAAGCGGTTTGTGCAAATGCATTGTTACTAAGTGAGCCTGCAAATGTTATAAGTAAAAGAAGTAGATGCGAAAATCTAATTCTGTATGTTGAAGTGTTTGTTTTCATGGTTAAGGGTTTAGTGTTGTTTTTATTTTTTTATGCGTACAAATTTTGACGCGGATATAACGGATTTGCTATCGCAAAAGCGCGGATTTACACAGATTTTTTTACGATTTTATTTAATAATCCGTTTTTTTCAGCGTCTTTGCGATAGCAAATCTGCGTTATCAGTGTTCTAATTTAGCGTCAGTATATTTTTATTAAAATTTAAATGTTAATCTAGCATTAAAGAAAACGCCGTCTTTAGAATTCGGAATGACATCATTGATAAAAGCACCTGTTTTGAAGTACTGAATACCGCTGACAACCGAAATATATTTGTTGATACCGTATGTAAAATTGGCGAGATAAGCCGTTCCAATATATTTCTCATCAGAATCGCTTCCGCGGAGGTTTAAAATACCGCTTGGTCTGTAAACTCCATCTTGTGTTGAATATCTCCAGTTTAAAACCACATCGACCTGCATCTTTAAATTTGAAAGTAAATCCAATGTGGCATACGGATGAATATCGATAAGGTTTACTGGCCCAACCTGCGGACTAAAACCAAAATAACCTCCTTTTGGATATAGCGGATTAAAAGTCTGGAGATTTCCGTTGCCTTGATTTTTATCTCCTGAGATATAATCATTTCGAAGGTTTATGGTTGGTTTGAATTTTATATTTTCAAACATGTATCCAATATCGATAGATCCTGTCCAAGCGTTGATATCTCCCGATCCGAATGTTCCAAACTGATACGCTGCTTCTAGATTGTAAATAAAACCGCCGCCGTATTTCCATAATCTAGAACCTATTGTATGGCGTCTTTCGGGAGCAATTCCTTCTTCAAAAACAGAAGCATCTCTTCTGAACCCGAGATAATACAGATCGAGATTTCCTGCTTTCGGAAATATTATTTTAGAATAGGCTCCCCAAAGGTTAAGCTGTTTAGACATTTTGTTATCAAAAACGCCTGTATAAACAGTATCTGCCATCATCGCAAAAGCATCAACAGATACTCTTGACGAAGTATACATTAGTTTTCCTCCTGTAAAATAAAGCCTTGCATTTGGACCTTCTCGCACAGAAATCAATCTTCCAGAGCCATAATCTAATTCTTGTCTTCCGGCACGGATCGTTATTTTTTTGTCTTTTTGCTGCCAGACATTCACATCCAAAAATAAATTCTGAACATTCAGCTGATCTTCGTCTATCCCGCGTGCTCCGTTTGTACGACCGTCTTCTAAGGCACTTCTTAATTGGGCAAATATTCTAAAGGTTTTTCCTAAATGAATATCGGCATGAAGATCGTAGCGCTGGAGTAGGAAATTGTTATGTCCGACATTAAATCTTCCCCAGTCTTCATTGTTGAAATCAACATATTCATATCGTGCTTCACCGCCAATTGACATATAAATGTCTTTCTTTTGATTTAATGGAATGAATTTTAGTCTTTCATAAAAGTTTCGATTTGAATCTTTTAAAAATTCATAATTTTCATCGTAACGGAGTAGCTTGAAGTTTTGAGCCGATGCCGTGTTTCCTATTAAAAGAAAAGAAGCAATACATATGAAAAGGATTTTGGATAGTATGGATTTTGCTGATTCCAACATAATGAAGCGTAAGAGATTGATACTAAATTTAGGTTTCTTGATTAGTGTTTTAGCATCTTGTGTGCGTACTGAATGCCTAAACCATAAGAACCGCCATATTTTTTCATTAAAGAAGTTACAGGTCCATAAGTAGCTTCGCGCGCCCAGTCTCTTTGAAGTTCTAACAAATACTGGATAGAAGTAATAGGAATTGCGCCGGCTTGTACCATTCTCTGTACAGCACGTTCGTGAGCTTCTTTGCTTACATCGCCACAAGCATCTGTAATAATGTAGACTTCGTAACCTTCTTCAATAGCCGACAATACAGGCCCAACAATACAAACGCTTGTCCATAAACCAGCTAGAACTAGTTTCTTTTTGTTTTTCGCTACAATAGCCTTGTAAGCGTTTTCATCTTCCCAAGTATTCATAGTGGTTCTGTCAATATATCCAGAAGTAGCAATTGGATAAAATTCTTCAACTTCAGGGAAAACAGGACCTGAAAAACTTTCTTCTGCAACTGTAGTTACTACTGTTGCTACATTGAAGATTTTTGATGCTCCAGAAACGATTGCCACATTGGTGCGTAATTCGTGTACAGGAAGATTGACTGTAGCAAAAGCCATTTGCCCTTCAAAATCGATTAAGACTAAAGCGTGATTGTCTGGAGTTAATAAGTTAGAGGATGGTTTCATGATGTTTATTATTTTTTAGATTTATAATTAGTTAAAAGATTATTTTTAGGTTCCGAGAGAACTAGCGATATATCGTTATTCTTGCGATATGCTGTTATTTTTATATTAGTGTGTAGAAAGCTTTTTAATCATTTCGGCAGAAACAGAGTCTGCATAAATTCCAAAGGCGCTAGTTAGAACACCTTTTACATTGTAAATGTCAGAGATTATGCCGTACACAATGTCTTCATCGCCAGGATCAGTATCGCCTTCAAAACGAAATAAATACTCAATTTTGAAATCTTCAGGAGACATACTAAGCGTATTGTTATTGTATCGTATACAATCTGAATCGAGGTTAAAGTTTTCTGTAAAACCTTGTCCATTCAGCCATTGCAAAGCTTCTGTAACGGTTTCAAAATAGGGTTGTTGTAGTGAACTCATGATCTAGAGAGGTTTAAGCTGTCTGCAAAGAATTTTTCCAGACAGCTATATTTTAAGCGTTATTTTATAAAAGCTAGAATATCATTGTTGATTGTTTCTGCTTCTGTAGTTGGCATTCCATGAGGAAATCCTGGGTAAGAGATCAATTTTCCGTTTTTCAGCAATGCAGCCGATTTTAGTGCTTGGTGATAAGGAACTATCTGGTCATCTTCTCCGTGCAAAACCAAAACCGGAATATCTAAACTTTTAAGATCTTCTCTAAAATCGGTTTCAGAGAAAGCTTTAATTCCTTCATAATGAGCCAAAACAGAACCCATCATTCCTTGACGCCACCAATTTTGCTTAATTCCTTCTTGAACTGTTTGGCCTTCACGGTTCCATCCATAAAAAGGAATTGGAAAATCATAAAAATATTGTGATCTAGTAAAAGCTGTCCCTTTTCTAATTTCGTCAAAAACAGACAAAGGCACACCTTCAGGATTTGATTCGCTTTGCACCATAATTGGCGGTACAGCGCTAATGATTACTGCTTTTGAGATACGTCCTTTTCCGTATTTTGCTGCGTAACGAATTACTTCACCGCCTCCTGTTGAGTGACCAACGTGAATAGCATCTTTTAAATCAAGAGCCTCAACTAATTGAGCGATATCAGATGCGTAAGTTTCCATGTTATTTCCTTCAGAAGTTTGGCTTGAGCGACCGTGTCCGCGGCGATCGTGGGCAATAACTCTGTATCCTTTTTGAAGAAAAAACATCATCTGTGCGTCCCAATCATCGCTTGATAAAGGCCATCCGTGGTGAAAAACAATTGGCTGTCCTTTTCCCCAATCTTTGTAATAAATTTCTGCTCCGTCTTTTACTTTAAATGTGCTCATGGTTTTCGATTTTATGATTAATATTTGTTTATATTTTTAATTTAAATTGATTTATAGGTTTAAAATTTAAACTTATAAGCGGTATTGTGTTTTGTTTTGTTATGATTACACTGCAAATGTATTGCAGAGTGAAAGCTGAATTGGTTAATCTAGATTAAGAAGTGATTTTTTTTGTTTCTAACATACGCTGAGGCTTGGATACTGGAGGGTTTTTATTAGTTGTCATATTTCGTCTTTTTATATTTGTTAATAATGCCAGACTTTAGCCAATTAGCGTGCCTTATTTGCAATGCCTTTATTTTAAAGGCTTTATCGAAAAGAGGGAGTTTTTTATTTACGATATTTCGTTAATTCGTGCAGAGTTCGTTTTTCTGTAAACTGGATTGAATGGTTTTTATAGATAAAAAATGATAAATGCTTTAAAATAAATACAAAATAGTATGTATTTTTGCCAGCAACTATTGAACAAGCAATTGAAAAGGGTAATCATCATAGCGCTTTCTATTTTAATTCTGTCGCCATCTTTTGGCAGCTTGTTCGTTTATGCTTCTTTTAAAATCAATCAGAAAGAAATAGCCAAAACCATTTGCGTTCAGCGTAAACAAGCTTTTAATAGCTGTAATGGTCGTTGCGAACTTCAAAAAAGCATTAAAAAATATTCTGATAACGAACGAAAAATGCAGGACAGCCTAAAAGATAAATTAGAGCTTGTGTATGTTCAAAATACTGCTGAAATCAATTTTAGCGTGATTCCAGTTATCGAATCAAAAGAGAATACTTCTATTTTATCTGTAAAGAAACCAATCGGGGCTTCTAATCTTACTTTTCATCCTCCGCTCTATATAGTGTAGAGGTCTTTTTTAGTTTTAAATTCCAATATTTTTAGACTCCAAATTCCAAATTCTAACTTTGGATTGGCTTTTTACAATCTATTTTTTCTTTTAAAACTGATTTTGATCTTGTTTTGTAATTGAAAAGGAAAACTCTTCTATTTTCAGTTACGGTGCCATTCCTTTGGCTTATTCACAGCATTTTGGCTCTTTTCTGGTATTCGAAAAATTATATCAAAATGCTACAGTTTAAATTTTTTTTATCACATCATCAAATGAAATCTTTTAATTTTTGGATAGTCGCAATATTGTTTGCGGTTAGTTCCTGTACAATTGATAAAACAGATTACGAAGCAGAAACTGGTTCTGAAGTTCCTGAAAATTATGTTTTTAAAGAAGCAACTTCGTTTAGTAGTGGCGTCTATAAGATTAGTATAGAAGCTTTAAACGGAACATTTTATAAAGGGTATAATGAGCTTCACTTAAAAATTGTCAATACGCAAAACAATCAGGAGTTGACTTCTTCTGCTGTAACTTTTCTGCCTATTCTGAGCAACGCTGACGGAAGCAAAAGCTCATGCCCACATGAATATAATGTGGCATACGATTCTGCAAATAAATATTACAGCGGGTATTCTGTTTTTACTGGTGAAAACTCTACTACGGCAAGCTGGAAACTGTACATCAGTTTTACGGCTGATAATCAGAAGTTTGAGATTAACAAAGATGTTTCTGTAGCGCAACAAACCAATAAGAACCTTAATATGACGGCTTTTGCAGGAAGTGACGGAGAGCAATATGTAATCGCGCTCGTTTCACCTCAAAAACCGACAGTTTCAGAAAATCCGCTTGTGGCTGGAGTTTACAAATACAATAAACCAACAACGCCTGCTGGAACTTTTCCAGATCCAACTCAATTTTCGTATTCAAAAGTAGTGGGTTATACTTTTAAGTTAGATCCTAGAATGCCAGAACCTTCTATGGGAAATCATTCTTCGCCAAATAATAAGGATTTGGTTCAGGAAAACGACGGGTTGTATCATGGTGTGGTTAATTATACGATGACTGGAAATTGGACATTGAATTTAATTATGATGAATCAGAACGGATTAATCGTAAAAGGAACTGTAGTTCCAACTGATCATACGCCTGGAGTAGAAGGCGTAAAAAGCGAACTATATATTGATACTTTATTCTAATAACATGAAATATATTATAATGCTGCTTTTTTTGGGAATGTCAGTAGCAGCTCAAAATCAGCATGCACATCACGACAGCATCAAAAACTTAGAAGAAGTAACAGTAAAAAATAGGACGAAAAAGAAAATTGAGACAGAAATGAAAATGGCCGTTTCTGTTGATGAATTTTTGTCATCATCGGAGAATATAAGTTTTATAAAGCGTGGAGCTTATGCGTGGGAACCATTATTGAACAATATGAGCACGGAACGTTCTACGGTTACTATTGACGGAATGCATGTTTTTGGCGCTTGTACCGATAAAATGGATCCGATTACGTCTTATGTAGAAAGCAATAATCTTGCGGCAATTGATATTAAATCGGGACAGGAGGGAAGCCTTCACGGATCAACCATTGCGGGAAGCATTGATTTAAAAAGAAAAAGCACGCCGTTTGGTCTTCAAAAGAAATGGAATGGAGCATATCAGACAGGATTTGAGTTTAATAATAAGCAGTTTTTCAATTTAGGAAATATCTCTTATTCGGGAACTAAGTTTGTGGCAGACGGAAGCATTTCGTACCGAACTGCCGATAATTACTATGACGGAAATAACAATGAAGTGAAGCATTCGCAATACAATAAATTCAACACTTCATTGGGATTAGCTTATAAAACTAGCGATTTATCTTCGTTACGATTAGACGCGATTTTTGATGTGGCAAAAGATGTAGGTTATCCTGCTTTGCCAATGGATTTATGGCTTTCGCGCGCACTGATTACTTCGGCTTCCTATAAGCAATTGTTTGAAGAAGGTTTGGTAAGAGTAGTAGATACAAAAGTATATTTTAATGCTATTGAGCATTATATGGATGATACTACACGTCCTGAGAACTTGGTTCACATGGATATGCCGGGCTGGAGCACAACTTACGGATTGGTTTCTAAAGCCAATTTGAAAAGGAATAATTACTCGTCTGAGATTCAGTTGAATGCTTACGATAATTTGTCGATTGCAGAAATGCGTATGTATCCGCAAGACAGAAGTAAAAGAACAATGTTTGCGTATAGCTGGCCTTGGGTTACCACTCGTTTTGCGGGGCTTTCTATGAATAATTTTTGGGAACTTTCAGAAAAAAGTACGGTGAATTTAGGTGGTTCTTTGGGAGTGAATTACAATTATTCTAAATACATAGAGTTCAACTGGATTTTTCACCCTGGCGCACCTCAAGAAAAAACGAGATTTCTGCCAAGTGTAAATGCCAGTTACCAGTTAAATGTTGACCAGTTTAATTTCTCTGTAGGAACAGGCTACGGTCATCGTGCGCCTTCTGTTTCTGAAGGTTACGGATATTATATTTATAATAGTTTTGACCGTTATGATTATATCGGAGATCCGAATCTGAAA
This sequence comes from Flavobacterium nitrogenifigens, assembly GCF_003254565.1. Classification (GTDB taxonomy): domain Bacteria; phylum Bacteroidota; class Bacteroidia; order Flavobacteriales; family Flavobacteriaceae; genus Flavobacterium; species Flavobacterium nitrogenifigens. Next base: position 33,159 of record NZ_QJRI01000155.1, on the reverse strand, counting down.
AATGAAATTTCGTATGAAGGAAATGCAAGCGCAGGTTTTAAAAACGAAAGATTAAGCATTCAAGGAAAAATAAACTATTTCTACATTGATAATTATATAATTGGTAAAATCTTGAGTTTAGGAAGCCCAATGAATTATCAGTCGGTTGGGGTAAAAGGATATACTTCGCTAGATTATGCAACACTTTTGAATATGTCGGCGAATGTGAGTTATGATATTTTGGAGCATCTTCACTGGAATGGAACGCTTACTTATGCCCGCGGAATGGATAATAAAGGAGGAAATCTGCCTTTTATTCGTCCGTTGAGTTATGTGACTTCATTGCATTATATGTATAAAAATTTCGGAATTCAGACTTCTGTAAATGGCGATTTTGAACAGATTAACTATAGTCCAGAATATGGTGAAGATTTAACGGCTGCTTATGCCATTTGGAATATTTCTGCCGATTATTCTTTTAAAATCAACAAAGTAAGAAGCACGATACAGATTGGCGCAGAGAATGTATTAAACGAATATTACAGCACGTATGCCGATTGGGGAAATATCCCAAGAATGGGACGCAATATTTTCACGTCTTTAAAATTGAATTTCTAATTAGAAAGATATCAAAATTAAACACATAGAAACATAGGTTTTTCTTTCTGAAAAGAGAATTGAAAGAAACTAGTTTCTAACACATAGTTTGCTATGTGAATTTAAATTAGGGAAACGCCTTTTTTAAAGCTAAGCAAACTATGTTTCTATGTGTTAGAATAATTAACTCAATAGTTTAAAATAAAATAAAACACAATAAATTAAAATCACAATATGGAAACTTTAAAAAAATACCTTTTATTATCGGCCGCAGCACTAACATTTGCATCATGTTCAAGTGATGATAATAGTCCCGCAGCAAACAATCTAACATTGGAATTCAATAATACCTTCAAAGACAAAACAATTGTTTTAGGAGATGCGACTTCAGCTTCTGCAACTACAAATACTTCTGCAGCAGGACAAATTCATCATTTTTCTGAGGTGAAATATGTAATCAGCAATATTCGCTTAATAAAAGATGATGGAAGCGAAGTACCTTACAATGTAAATGATTTAGATAAAGGTGCGACAGTAATCGATCAGGCAAAAACAGCTTCTTTAAGTTATGTTTTGAGTAATGTGCCATCGGCAACATACAAGCAAATTAAATTTGGTTTAGGAATCAAAACAGAACAAAATACATTAGACCAAACAAGATTTCCAAAATTTTATGCAGCTGCTGGAGCTAATGACACACAGATGATGTGGGAGTGGGGAACAGGATACCGTTTTACAAAAGTAGAAGGATTTTATGATGCAGATAGCAAAGTAATGTCGATTCATACTGGGAGTACTATTGCTGGAACAGAAGGTGCTTATACTCAAGGTGTAAATGCCTATAGAGATGTTACATTAAGTCTTACTACAAATGCTGTAGTTGGAAATAAAGCTTCGAAAATCAAAATTAAAGCTGATTTTGATAAATTATTGAGCGGAAAAATAAATACAATTACATTATCAACAGGAACAGGAATGGGCGATAATGCCACTCCAAATGTGCATACTGCTGCACAAATGGTAAAATTTGTGGATAATCTGGGAGGAAACGGAACAAATGATATTTCAGGAATGTTTTCTGTTACTAGCGTAGAAAACTAAACTAAGCTTTGATGTACAAAATATTGCCTCCATCTTTAGATGGAGGTGAATAAATTTAGCAAAATTAGGGCTTTAGCCTAAACGCGTTAATTTGGCTAAAGCCTAGTTTGTTTACATTTTTAAAATCCCCTAGTTAAAACTAGGGGCTATTGAAAAACTAAATCTAATCTATTGATTTAAATTATATGAGCCGTCTGAAATTAAAAGACGGCTCTATTTTAAAATTCATTAAAATGAAAAAAATATTTGGCTTTATCATAATTGTAATCATTTTCGCTTCTTGCAGCAGTAGCGATTCTGATGAAGCTTATTTTGATAATCCTGAGCTTTCATTGCATATTCCGACTGATTTTCCAGAAGTAAACAGTTATGTGAGTTTGAACAAGCCCACAAAATATGGCGCTGAATTGGGAGAAAAACTTTTCTCTGACAAAAGATTTAGCGCAGACAATACTATTTCTTGTTCAAGCTGTCATATTCAAGGAAATGCTTTTGCAGATCATAATGCGCGAGCAATTGGAATTGAAGGAAGGGTCGGACTTAGAAATGCGCCACCGCTTCAGAATTTAATGTTTCTAAAGTTCTTTAATTGGGATGGAAGCAGACTTCAGTTGGAAACGCAGCCTTTAGTGCCAATTATTACGCATGAAGAAATGGATTCTTCGATTCTAGATGTTATTGGAAAAATTAAAGACGATGCATCTTATAAAGACTTATTCAAAAAAGCTTTTGGAGACCAGGAAATTACTCCCGACAGAATTTATAAAAGTATTGCTCAGTTTGAATATACTTTAATTTCTGCTAACAGCAAATACGATAAAGTAAAACGAAAAGAAGGACAGTCGTTTACAGAAAGTGAAGCGGCGGGTTACGCAACGTTTCAGCAGAAATGCGCCAGCTGTCATAGTACAGAATTGTTTACTGATCAGAGTTTTAGAAATATTGGATTTCCTTTAAACACAGATTCTAACGAGGCGGGAAGAGGAAGAGTAACAGGAATTCCGTCTGATTTTATGAGTTTTAGGGTTCCAAGTCTGCGTAACGTTGAATATACAACGCCTTATGGAAGTTTTGGTCAGTTCCCGACTTTAAAATCTGTTTTGGATTATTTTGATAATGGTGTTTTGGAAGCAGAGAATCTAGATCCTATTTTTAAGAATAATGGCAATAGAATTCCGCTTACTGAACAAGAAAAAGAGAATCTTCTTGCATTTATGAAAACCCTGAGCGACAAAGATTTTACAGGAAACTAATCTCGAAACGCTTGAATTTACTGGCATTTGGGATTTCTTTTATAAAAAAGAAGAAATGTTTATAATATGTTGATAAATAATACGTTGCTGATTGTGTTAAAATCTGATTTCGATAGATTAAATGTTTTAAATTTAGTAACTGAATGATAGTTAATTATTTAAAAGTATTTGAATATGGAAAGAGCTATAAAATTACAGGTTCGCAAAGAACTTGACGGGAAGCAGCAGGTAAACGTAATTAAGTTAAAAGGCAGTTTAATTACCAAAGGCTACACAGAAATTATCCATATTAGCGATAAGGACGATGAATTTTACATTAATTCGTTTGCAACCAAAACAGAAGCAAGCAATGAAGTAAAAGAATTTATTTTAGATTTTATAAACAAAGAAAATTTAAGCAATACAATTAGTGTTCTAGCATAATATGATAGAACTGTACAATTGTAAGGTTTAATATCGCAGATTTAAACTGCACTTGTAAAACTTGTATTTTGATCCAGATAAAGAGGCTTGTCTTCTATAACATCATCTGGTTTTTCGTCCCAATCTCCCCAATCTCCTACATAAGTTTTACGGAATATTAATTCGTTATTGTCACCATTACAAACCAAAGTTCGGTCAGTGCAGGTTTCATTGTTTGGACTGAAATTTATTTGTAAATTTTTCATGACGTGATTATTTGTAATTGTTTGTATATGAGATTATAAAAGTAGAAATAACCAATGGAAATTAATTATAAAATAATATTAAATTATTGTTTAATTTGCATGTATTAGATTGGAAAATAACGTTATACAAAAAATGCTAAACATATTGTTTAGCATTTTTTGTATAGTATTTAATCTTTAGTCTCTCATCTCTCATCTCTCATCTCTCATCTTTCATCTTTCATCTTTCATCTTTCATCTTTCTTTCTCTTAAGGCATCTACCTCGGGGTTCATCGCCTTCTTGAAGTATAATTTCAGAATGTAAGAACTGGGCGGCATCTGCAGAACCTTGTACTTTTGCTGCACTGCGTTCGAGCATTTCAGTTTCAAATTCGTTTAATACAGATTCTCTCAATCCTTTTTCTTTCCATTTTGATTTAGCGTTACAGCCTTTCGAAATTTTTCTGGCCAATTTTAAAGCATCTAATAATGCTTGATTGGCGCCTTGTCCCTTAAACGGACTCATCGGGTGTGCCGCATCGCCAATTAAAGTGATATTTTGATTTTTTTCTAATAGTGCTGAACTTAATAATTCGCGGTCGTAAACGGGATATCCAGAAATTAAATTTTCCTGTGTTGCCTGCAAAATTTGAGGAATAGGAGTGTGCCATTGCGTTCTTCGGCAAGCTTCTTCTTTCAAGGCTTGTGGCCCTTTTGAACTCAATTCTTTGGCTTCTTCTTCAGACATCGGAAAACTAAGCTGCCACATCACAGAATCTGCTGTATAGGGCATTACATAAATACGTTCATTCCCGTTGGCAGTCTGAAATATTGTTTCACCATCCAGCAAATCATTAGAAAGCCCTTCTAGAGCACTTAATGGACAAATTCCTAAGATTACAATGCAATCTAAATAACGTAGTGGTGTGGTCTCTTCGCCAATTATGAGTCTTCTAACAGCACTGCGAATGCCATCTGCACCTACAACAAGATCGGCTTTTACTGTTTTTATATTTTCATTTGTCTGAAAGTCTAGTTCTACACCGTCTTCAGATTCTCTTAGATTTACTAATTGATGTCCCCATTGTACAGCATTGTTTCCTTCGAGCTGTTCCAAAAGAGCCAATCGAAGTAATTGTCTTGCGATATGTATGTTGGTGCGTTTTGTAGGCGATTTAATGGCGGTTTCCAACCATTTTCTCGTTCCCCATTCGCCTAATATTTTTCCCTCAGTATTGTGTACAATATGTTTTGTCGAAATTACGCCATCTAAAGAAGTAATTCCTAAACCTTTCATGGCTTTACTGGCTTGCTGTAAAGTAAGTCCGTAGCCTTGAGATCTTGCATCAAAGTCGCTGTCTCTTTCATAAATTGTAAAAGGAATTCCGCGGTGTAAACAGGCTACCGCTAATGCGACACCGCCTATACCTGCACCAATAATGGCAACATGCGGTTTTGTAAGATCAGGTTCAAGATACTTTTCAGATTGCATTAATCCAGATCCTGAACAATTTGTGCACAAATGCAGATGCGCCTTCGGACGTATCGGAGCAATGTTACTCTGCTTATTCTCGTAAGCAGCCAATTCCGTTTTATAAAGGCGTTGCGCTTTTTTACTGAGTCCGCGATTTATTTTGCCCTGTCCTTGGCATTCATGGCATATAGTCCACATAATCTGTTGTAGCTTGTTTTAAAGATGCAAAAATAACTAAATGATGTCAGAATAAATCGTTAATCTTTATAAGGTGTGATTTCCAATGTTTTATAGGATATGAAGTTTTGACAAATGAAGAAAATTATGATGTTGATGCCAAAAAGTTCAAAGGAGAAGAACCTGAACTCGATGATAAATTGAATAATGAAAAAAAATAATGTGAGAATGCATCATGTTTATTTGAGACGTTTTTTTTGTGTTTCTTTCTTCGTTGAAAATTCATTTTATACTTTTATAATGACTTTTTTCAAGAGATAAAGGTGAAGAAGTAAAAAATATGACTTGATTTTTATAGATTTGTAAAAATCTAATATAATCTCTCAAATAGTAATTGAGAAACAATATATAATACAAGGCATGAAATCGGTTACTTCAGTTTTTTTACTTTTAATGTTTGTCTGTTCAAGTTCTTACTCGCAATTGAGCTCTGATAAAATATTCGAGAGTTTTAAGCAGGGAGAACGCACCAATTGTTCATCTATTGCTTTTATTAAAGCGTCTTTAAATATTTATGGTTTAGATAACTTGTTTGTAAGCGAAAAGTTAAACGATGATTTATATAAAATCACACTAAAAAACAACGCAACATTCAATCTCCACAGCAGCGAAATACACAAGGCCAAAGAATCTGCTGGTTTTGTTTATATTAAAGACAATTGCGACAGCGAGAAAATTACCGATTATGCAGAGCTGACTTACGCAGTAATGGCAAAATACAAACAGATTATCGATAAAGAATCTACTTTTGACAAAGCATTGGAAGATTTAGAAGACGGTACAGTTTATACTCCAACTATCTACAAATACCTCGGATTTGCGTTAGGCAAACAGATTCAAAAGCTTAAAAAAGAATCAGGAACAGATTATTGCGGTGTGGTGGCTTGGTCAAAAGTGCATGCCGTTTTTGTATGTGGAGAATTTATGGACTATTATGGAAACAAAAAGAGTTTGTGGATTAAATATCCGAGCCGTTTCAGAATAATTAAGTCATAAAACAGTAAAATTATCATTTGTAAAAATGTCCTGAAATAGTCTAATTTCTACCCTTTACTGTAATCTTTTACTTGCTGCAACGTAACAATTATAATTTTATTGTGAAAAAGAAATTATAAAAGTTGCATTTTAACATAATTTATATATTTTTGTTTTTATTCAAGAACCAAATCTATTAAGAAAATGAAGAGCAAGATTATTTTATTATGTGTCCTTTTCTTCTTGACGACTGCTGCCGTTTCTGCACAGGCAAAAAATGCACCAAGAAGTATCATTAGTACAACAGCTTTAATTCGTAAATACCATGATCAAAAAGAATTAAGCGGTATGCAAAAAGGAGAACTTTTAGAATTGTACATTGAACGTATTAAAGTTCTAGTAAAAACACTTCCTTATATTGCTTTGGTTACTAAACCTGGTGTAACAATGGCAGATTTAGGTATTCCAGACACTGGCGAAAATAAAAAAATCTTAGACGGACAAGCAGAGGGAACAACTGTTTTCTTAGATACTACAGTAGATTTTCAGAGAAAAATGATGCCGTACTCTGATAAAGGAAATCTTATCGCTGCAATCTTATTTTACGAAACTACATTGAAATCTTTACACGAGTTCAACGAATTGTAATATTTCAATAATTAAATATAGAAGCTCCAAGGTCATATGATCTTGGAGTTTTTTTTGTTTATAGTTTACTTAGATCCTTTTTTAGTTTCACAATAAAAATATCTTAGTGCATTTTGCGAGTAATATTTAACGCAAAGCACGCTAAGTTTCTTTTCTAAGAATCATTTAAGAATGGAAGTCCACAAAGCTTTGCGAACTTAAATTATGTTCTGCTTAGGATTGTATTTAAAAAATCTTAGCTCACTTTGCGATAAAAATATAAAGCTATAAAGCAATGGACACAATCCCGATAGATATCGGGATTCGCAAAGTGAAAATATTCAGCTTTTAGTACAATTCTTATAAAACGATAAAAAAACTAATTTTATCTAACTGTTTTATTTTTAATTGTTTAAGGTTTTCTGTTTAAATGGATTAACATTTTTTTTGCAAAAAGTTTAATTAAAATTTGGGAACTAAAAATTTTAACATACTTTTGTTCTATCAAATTAGTAGAGTTTAAAAATTAGTTAGAAATACAGAGATTAAAACCTTATCATTTCATTTTCTGAAATATAAAAGCATAAGACATTTGCAACTTATGCATCACTACGGTTAAAATTCCTCTTTTTAAATTCATTATAGATTTTTAATAACACTATCCTGAACAAGGATAAAAATTGTATAGGCCAAATAAAATAATAATCTAAAAAAAGTAAAAATGAAAAAACGAATGTGCTGCAGATAAAAAGAAAAACCATTTCTGTTGCAGCAGAAATGGTTGGAGTTTAAAGAAATTGTCATCTCTAAAAGGAAAGTAAGAATTGTGTAAAACTGTTCTAGGCTCGCCTTATTTATTAAACTAAAACAAAGTAATGAAAAAAAAATTAAAAAGATATGCTTGGCTATGTATTTTGTTGATTTCCATAGGGGTTAAAGCTCAAGATACTAAGCCTTTAATTCAGTCTAAACTGGAAGGAACAGTGGTCGATGCCATTACAAAAGAGCCAATTATTGGAGCTTCGGTAACCATTAAAGGAACTACACACGGTGTTATCACAGATACAGATGGAAAATTCTTCTTCCAAACAGGACAAAAATTTCCTTATACACTTTTAATTAGTTATTTAGGATATAAAAAAGAAGAAGTTGTAGTAAATAAAAACGCTATAACTATTAGTCTTACCGAAGAACAGAACGCGTTATCTGAAGTAGTGGTTACGGCACTTGGAATTTCTAAAGAAAAGAAATCTCTCGGATATACAACTCAGGCATTAAAAGGAAAAGAATTGGCAACTACAAAAGAAACCAACTTTTTGAATGGACTTTCGGGTAAACTGGCAGGTGTTCGTATTACCAATTCACAAGGAGATATGGGATCTTCGCGTATTATTATTCGTGGAGAAACCTCTATTGCAGGAAACAATCAGCCGCTTTTTGTGGTAGATGGAGTTCCTGTAGATAACTCACAATTGAACTATGGTGGAGCTACACGTGATTTTAGAAACGCCATTGCCGATTTAAATCCGCAGGATATTGAGACGTTGACAGTTTTAAAAGGTCCGAATGCTGCTGCTCTTTACGGATCACGTGCTGCGCATGGTGTAGTGCTTATTACTACAAAATCTGGAAAAGGACAAAAATCAGGATATGGAGTTACTTTTAATACGGGTATAACTGTTTCTCAAGTGGCTACTTTACCTTCTTTCCAAAATACTTTCGGACAAGGTTCTAATGGAAAATTTAGCTACGTAGACGGAAAAGGAGGAGGAGTGAATGATGGAGTTGATGAAAGCTGGGGACCAAGAATGGATGGGCGTCTTATTCCGCAATTTTATTCTAAAGGGGAAGCAGTGCCTTTTGTAGCACATCCGAATAATGTGAAAGATTTCTTTAACACGGGACTTACTTACGATAATAGTGTTTCTATTGCAAAATCTAACGAAAAATCAGATTTCCGTTTAGGTGTAAACAATCAAAAACAGCTTGGAACGGTGCCAAACAGTGAAATAAACAAAACAAATTTTACAGTTAATACCAATTATCAGATTTCTGAAAATGTAAAAGTTGGGGTCAATGCTAATTATATTGTAACAAATGCTCCACAATTGCCAGGAGGTCCATCTGGTGGACGTGCGGCGGGTGTAATGCTCCAGTTTCTTTGGTTCGGTCGTCAGGTTGATATCGACCAATTGGACAAAGACTGGACAACTAACTGGAACAACAGTTACTACAGCAACCCGTATTGGAATGCGTATTACAATACAACAAGCCAACAACGTAACCGTATCATTGGAGATGTTCACTTAGATGCGAAATTAGCAGAAGGATTGAACTTCAGATTCCGTACAGGGGTTGATTATTATAATGATCGAAGAAAATATACTATCAAGTATGGTACAAACGGAACTCCTTTCGGATCGTATGCAGAAGATGCTTACACTGTAAATGAGCAAAATACTGAGGGTATATTTCAATATACCAAACAGCTTAATGATGATTTCAGTTTAGATGCACTTGCAGGTTTCAATATTCGTAACCATAGCGATGCCAACAACTATCAGAAAGCGCCACGTTTAGCGGTTCCAGATTTGTACACATTGACAAACTCTAGAGATCCGTTGACATCATCAAATTCATTATCGAGATTGAGAGTTTACAGTGCTTATGCTTCTGCACAGGTAGGATTTAGAAATTATGCCTTCTTAAACGTTACGGCGCGTAATGACTGGTCTTCGACATTGCCAAGCAGCAACCGTTCTTATTTCTATCCGTCTTTTAACGGAAGTGTAATCTTAACAGATGCATTGAATATCAAGAGCAGTACACTTGATTTCTTAAAAGTTCGAGGTGGATGGTCTGAAGTAGGTAATGATGCCGATCCGTACCAATTGGCTACGGTTTACAATTTCCAAACTGCTTTTGACGGAAATCCGATCCAGACTTCTTCTCAAAAGAAATTAAATGAAAACTTAAAACCAGAAACAACTCGTTCTACAGAGGTAGGTCTTGAAGCTTCTTTCTGGAAAAACAGACTTCATTTTGATGTAGCGTATTACAATACAAATAGTTTCGACCAAATTTTAGAAATTAAAACTACAGCATCAAGCGGTTATACTTCGCAGTTAATCAATGCGGGTAAAATTAACAACCAAGGTATTGAGGTACAATTGGACGGAAATCCGGTTCAAACTGAAAATTTCAAATGGAATGTGGCTTTAAATTATTCAAAAAATAAGAGTAAAGTAGAAATTCTTGATTATGCTGGAGATATTAAAAACTATACAATTGGTTCTTCTGGAGGTGTAGATGTATTGGCATCTGTTGGACAAGCTTATGGAGCACTTTATGGAACTGCATATGAGCGCGATGCTAGCGGTAATATTGTGGTAGGAGCAAACGGTCTTCCGAAAGCAGACCCTACAAAGAGAGTTTTAGGACACTATACGCCAGATTATTTAGCAGGTCTTACAAATACTTTGACTTATAAAAATCTTGAACTTTCATTCCTTGTTGATGCTAGCGTTGGTGGCGAACTTTTCTCTGGAACTAACAGAACAGGAAATTACACAGGAGTTTTAGCGCAGACTCTTCCGGGACGTGGTGCTGAAAACGGCGGATTAAGCTACTATTACCCAGGAAACAATACAGCCAACCCAAAAACTCTGGTCGCTGGCGGAGCTGCTCCAAGCGGTGTGACAGTTTATGATGACGGAATGATTTTCGGAGGTGTATTTGCAGACGGAACGCCTAATAATAAAGTGATTAGTGCACAGGAATATTATAAAGCATCATACAACATTAGCGAAGCGTATATCTATAGCTCAACTTTTGTAAAAATGAGAGAAATCAAGCTTACTTATAATTTTAATAAAAAGCTGGTTAAAAAACTAGGATTAGAAGGAGCAAGCGTTACTGCTGCTGGCCGTAACTTATTCTTTATCTACAAAGATGCACCAAATATTGACCCTGAAACGGCTTTCAATACAGGAAATGCACAAGGATTAGAAAGTTTAGCGTTGCCAACAACCAGAAACTACAGCCTTAACCTTAATGTTAAATTTTAAAAACTCGGAATCATGCTAAAAAAACTATCATATACAATACTGTTTGCATTGGCACTGAGCTCTTGCAGTGATACTTTAGACGATATAAATAAAAACCCAAATGCAACTGAAACTCCACTAGCACCATATTTGCTGACGGGAACTTTAAAACAAGGAGCAGATTTGTATTGGGGAGATGCGAACAACTTTAACTCAACGTTGCTTTTTGTACAGCATTGGGCTAAAATTCAATATACAGAACCAGATCGATACGATGTTTCAAATGCTTCTTTCACTTCATTGTGGGATAAGGGATATGCGACTCTGATTACAGATTTGAATACTATTATAAAATTTCCAGATGCACAGGCTAACTCTAATTATAAAGGAATTGCCTTATCGCTACGTTCATGGACATTTTTATTGCTGACAGATGCTTACGGAAGCATTCCGTATAAAGAAGCGGGGCAAAATGTTACTCCGGCGTACAACACTCAAAAAGAAGTGTACACAGGTTTGCTTGAAGATTTGAAACAAGCGCAATCTTTATTGAATGCTGCAAATGGTTCTATTACTGGAGATTTAGTTTATAAAGGTGATATAGTAAAATGGAAAAAATTTGTGAATTCGCTTCGTTTACGTATTGCATTAAGAATTTCAGACAGAGAACCTGCTTTGGCTAAACAAGCTGCGATTGAGGCAACAAGTGATGCGGCAGGAGTAATCAGCAGCGAAAGCGAAACATTTAAGTTCACTTATACAAGTTCGCCACAGCAAAATCCAGCTTCGGCTTGGTTTGAAACTCGTGATGATTTCCGTATTTCAAAAACTATGGTGGATCAATTAGACGCATTATCAGATCCGCGTTTGCCAGTATTTGCACAATTGCCATCAGACGCAAGTGTAGGTAAGTATGTTGGAGGTGCAAACGGATTATCAAATAGTGATGCTAATAGCCAAGGTTTTGCTAAAACATCAAAACCGGGAACTTATTTCCTTACATCGGCTTCACCTGCGGTAATTGCTTCTTATTCAGAAACCTTATTTAATTTGGCAGAAGCTGCAGCAAGAGGTTATATTTCTGGAGATGCAGAGCAGTATTATAAAAATGCTATTACGGCATCGTTCATTCAATTTGGAGTTACAAACCCAACAACGATTTCAACGTATCTGAATCAGGCAAGTGTAAAATACGATGCTTCAAACTATGCTAAATCAATCGGTACACAAAAATGGATTGCATTTTTCGGACAAGGTCTTGATGCTTTTACAGAATGGAGAAGATTGGATTATCCAGTGTTAACAGCTGGTCCAGCAACTGTTTTGGACGGAAAAATTCCTTCGCGTCTTTTCTATCCTGGAACAGAGCAGTCATTAAACGGTGCTAGTTATAAGGCAGCTGTAGCTGAACAAGGAAAAGATGTATTGACAACCAAATTATGGTTTGATGTGAAATAAATTTGCTTGCAAATAATATTCCGTAGGAATATCTGGTTGGTAGAAAAAAATGGAACGTTGTGCATAGTGTCCTGTAGTGACACCTGTTTTTGCGGAAACAATATCTATAACGTCTAATCAAACGTTCCTACGGAACGTAAATTCATGATCCTAATTTAATTTCTACCAATGAAACATTCCTACGGAATGAAAAATTCTACTGACCAAACATTCCTACGGAATGAGGTGCATTATTTTTTTGATATTTTAATATTCCGTAGGAATATCTGGTTGGTAAAAAAAAAATGGAACGTTATGCATAGTGTCCTGTAGGGACACCTGTTTTTGCGGAAACAATATATTTAACGTTTAATCAAACGTTCCTACGGAACGTAAATTCATGATCCGAATTTAATTTCTACCAATGAAACATTCCTACGGAATTAAAAATTCTACCGATCAAACATTCTTACGGAATGAGTTGCATTATTTTTTTGATATTTTAATATTCCGTAGGAATATCTGATTGGTAGAAAAAAAATGGAACGTTATGCATAGTGTCCTGTAGGGACACCTGTTTTTGCGGAAACAATATATTTAACGTTTAATCAAACGTTCCTACGGAACGTAAATTGATAATCCGAATTTAATTTCTACCAATGAAACATTCCTATGGAATGAAAAATTCTAGCGACCAAACATTTCTACGGAATGAAATAGGCCCTGTATCAAAATTTGATACAGGGCTTTTTGCATTATTCCATTCGTTCTTTCCGTCTTTCCTGATTTGATTCTTCTTCAGAACTTTCGCGTTTCCAGTATGAAACAGCATGAAAACAGTCACGTTCCAATTGAAGCTCTTCTTTCAAATATTTTCTTATTTTCCTGATTGTCTCAAATTCTGCTGCGGCAAATACATATTGCTGGTTTTCTTTAGCTAATAAATCGATACATTCTTCAGCTAGTTTACTACCGTCAAATGGTGAAGGATTATAAATCCATTTTACATTGAGATGGGCTTTGGTATTTAGAATCAATACATCTCTATAAGAATTCACTTCGAGTAAAAGCATAACATTTACATTCGAAGGCAAAGTTTCTAAAATAGCTGAAATAACCGGAATCGCTGTACTGTCTCCAACGATAAAATAGTTTTCATAAGCGGGGACAAGCGGTTTTTGACTTTCTTTCATTGCAATTCCAAGAAAATCTCCCGATTTAGCATTTTCTGCCCATTTAGAGGCAGGTCCGTTATCGCCATGCGCGACAAAATCTATTTGGAGAGTTTTATTAATTAAATCAATATTTCGTGTGGTATACGTTCGCATTGCCATAAAAAAGCCAGAGTCCCAGATGGATTCTTCATAATCGTTGCAATACATGGCGGTTTCAGAAGGAATATAAATTTTATTATTGCTTCCAGAACGCATATTCTGAAAAAGATTTACTTGTTTATCAGACATTTTAAAAGTTATTCTGATGTAATGTGGAGTAAGAAATGTTTTTTCTTTTACGACAAAAAGAGAACGTGCTGTATTTCGTATTAGTTTATCCATAATTACTTTAATATTTTAGTTTACAATTGCCTGAATTTCTTTTCTTTCTGATTGAAGAAGGCTTGCAATGGCAATAACACAGCTGAATGCCCCGAAAAAGTAGATGGACTGGTAACTGAACCATCCTGCAATTAGACCTGCCGTTGGCCCCGCAATTCCTAACGAAAGATCAAAAAATGCCGCATAAGCGCCTAAAGCTGTTCCTCTCATTTGCGGTGTTATTTTCTGGATAGCCAATACGCCTAAAGATGGAAAAACAAGCGAAAACCCAATTCCGGTAAGAGCGCATCCTAAAATAGCTATCCAGCCATTAGTGGATAAACCTATGCATAACTGACCAGCTATTTCAATCAAAAAGGAAATCATAGCAACTTTGAATCCGCCAAAACGATCTGGATAAGAAGAGAAAAACACGCGGGTCAAAATATAAGAACCCCCAAAGAAAAGAAATCCAAGAGAAGCTCCATCCCAATTTTTCTGACAGAACAATAAAGCGATAAATGATGCAATGCAGGCAAAAGCAATAGAAGAGAAGGCAAGTGCAATTCCTTGTGGGAACACTTTTCCGATTACTTTATAAAAAGGAGTTCTTAAATGTCCTTTGTGCACAGCAACTATTGGCAATCTTTTGGAAGCTGTCCAGCTTATAAATGCCAGAATGATAATTGAAGAAAAAGCTAGAGTACTTCCAAATTGGACAATCCACAGGCTGAAAGGGGCACCAATTGCGATTCCGGCATACATGGCGATTCCGTTCCAAGTCATTACTTTACCCGAATTCTGCTGTCCTAAAAGTCCAATTCCCCAAGTAAGTATTCCTGTTACCAGAAAACTTTCAGCTATTCCGTGAACGATTCTGGACAATAGCAATAATGAAAGCGATAATAAAGGAATTGAAATTGCAGAACAAGCGCACATATATAAAACACCTGCTAATAGAACCAGCAAAATGCCTCGTGTTGTACTGATTTTTGAACCCAAAACATCAGTTGTCTTTCCTGCATAAGCGCGGGTGAGCAGTGTTGCCAGTGCTTGCAGACCAATAACTAAACCAACGGCAAGATTGCCAAATCCTAATTCATGTTTTATAAATTTTGGCAGTATGCCTAGAGAAATACCGATTGTGGTATAAACTGCCAAAACCGTTATCACAATAGGAATTAAAAGTTTGGTATTCGATTCAGAGTTTAATTTTGGAGTACTGTTTGTAGTGGTACTTTCTGTCATAATTTTACTTTGTATATTAATAATTTTACAAAGGCAAAATTATGCCTGCGCTACGTTTTAATGGTTGTCTATAGTAGGGGTATTGTTGGACAAATCATGGTTTTTTAATCTGAATTCAGAGGCAGTCATACCGATGTTCTTTTTCATAAAACGTGAAAAATAAGCATGATCTTCATAACCCAATTCAAAAGCGATTTGTTTAATATCTAGTTCTGTGTAATACAATAAACGTTTGGCTTCCAATGCGATGGTCTGCTGTATCCAATAACTTACGGTGAAACCGGTAACTTGTTTTACGATTTCATTTAAATATAAAGGCGTAATGTTTAACAGACTTGCATAATCTTTAACCTGTTTGCATTCTCTAAATTTTGATTGCACAAGTTGTTTAAATGCATTTACGGTCTGATACTTTTGTCCGCCAATAAGTTCTTTAGCGGAATCTTCTTGTATAAGTGCTCCGATAAAAAATCCCAAAAAAGCATCAGCCAGCGAATATTCGATTTGATCTTGAAAGAATTCGCTTTTTTGTTTTAGCAGATTTTCAAGTATCGGAATAACAGAAAAAATCAAATTATCAGACGTCAGCTGTACTCCCTGTCTGCTGTTTAAATGCGTATTTAAGATTTGAGTGTATTTGTCAGAAATCAAAAGCGAATCCATAAAAACATACCATCCTTTGCAATTGTTTTGATTGAGGTAAGAATGCACTTGTCCAGGCGCAACATAATAAGCGCAATGATTGGACATTGTAATGTGTTTAAAATCAAGTTCCAATTCAAAAATACCCTGAGTCAGCACAATAAACATATAATGGTCATCACGATGAGGCGCCTGCGCTTTCTCTGAAAATGCTCCAATCGGAATAATATCTATCCCAATGGTTTTCATTTCATCCCGATGTATTTCAATGTGATTTAGGCTCATTTTTTAGACTGAATTGTATTCAAAGGTAAAAGGAATTAGAAAAAGTTGTTCGTTATTTTACAATTTTTGCCTTATCTGAATAATTTCCTTTGTAAAAAAATATATAAACCATGAAAACAAAAATCATTTTAAGCACATTCATGATGCTTACTTTTTGGTGTAATGCCCAAACGACAGATCCTGCTTTAAAAGAGGTAAAAAAAGTTATTGAAGCCAGCAACAAAACGTTCTCCGATTTTACTAACAAGAACGACGGTTCTATTGTGGCAAGATATACGGATGATGCTTGTCTATTTCCGCCAAATGGAGAACCAAAATGCGGAGCAAAACAAATTGATTCCTTTTTTAGAGGCGGACCTCAAGTGCATGTTGTATTCACAATCCAACATCTTTACGGAGACGCAAAAACAGCTGTTACAGAAGAAAGTTTTTATGAAATGACTGATATGAATGGCAAAAAACTAGATGACGGAAAAGTAATTGTAATCTGGAAGAAAACCAAAGACGGCTGGAAAATGCATCGCGATATGTTTAGCAGCAATCATCCTGCAAAACAAGGCTAAAAACCAATGTTGACAGCCTGCTGTAAATCGGTATCGTTTTTTAGCATCGAATTTCTGGATGCCGATGGCGTGATGCCCGTAAACTTCTTAAACTCTTTTATAAAATGAGCCTGGTCATAATAGCCATTGTCGTAAGCTATAGTAGTCAATGATTCTGTCGTATTGAGCACTAAATCCAGACTTTTATTAAATCGGATTACAGAAGTAAAAGCAGCAGGACTGATGCCAATATTAGACAGATAAAGTTTTTGGATATACCTTTCTGATAAACCTGAATTGCGGGCAAGGAAAGGTAAATCCAATTGCTGATGATTGCGAAAAAGTTCCTGACTTAGATGCTGCACTATTGAAACTTTCTTTAGACGAGTTTCATTCTTCTTTAATTTTTGAAGAAAATACGTTTCTAAAACACTGATTTTAGACAATAAATCGTCCTTTTCCATAATCTGATCGTACAAATCTCTATTCTCTCCTAAAGCTACATCATACATATCGGTAGCATAATTGGTAAATTCTGATAAAGGATCTGAAAAAAACAATGCGCTGGCATGCGGATAAATCCTTGCTATAAGTACAGATGTTCCTTTTGCTACAGAAAGACGTGTTGGAAGCGTGAGATGTCCTAGTAATTCTATTGCAGGAGTATCTTTTTGTTTGCCGTTGATAATAGTAGCAGCAAATCCTCCAGAAATATTTACAATCAAATCGACATATCCGCTAGGATAAAATACTTCATTGTTGAGATCTTTTTCAATTGTCACAACAGTGTAATTCTTGATAAAAGGCGCTAAACTGGCGGATGGCAAAATCTGCATATCGTTTTTTGTTGTAATTTAGAAGTAAATTAACTGATTTATAGCAAGTTCTAAATTAGCAATAATTACAATATAAACGAAGTAAAGTTTTGGAGATATTGTTACAATTTTCCATAATTTAGAAGCTTACAAGAAATCACAAAACGAATAACTGATTAATAGAAATAAGCGAAATAATATGCAGACAATATTAGGAGCAAACGGGCAGATTGGCGAAGAACTGGCGAGAGAACTAAAAAGAAATTATACTTCAGATATTCGAATTGTAAGTCGCAAAGCACAAAAAATAAATGATACAGATACTGTTTTTTCAGCAGATTTAGCTATTAAAGAAAAAGCAATAGAAGCTGTTAAAGGCTCTGAAATCGCATATTTTACCTTAGGACTTCCGATGGATTCTGATTTATGGGAAAAGCAATTTCTGCTCATTTTAAGTAATGTTATCGAAGCCTGTAAAATCAACAAAACAAAATTGGTGTTTTTTGACAATACGTATATGTATCCACAAGACGGCAGAGTTCTTACTGAAGAAACCGCTTTTGAGCCCGTTGGCAGAAAAGGAAAAGTCAGAAAAGAAATGGCTGAGATGGTTTTAAACGAAATAAAATCAGGTAAGTTGGAAGCAGTTATTTGCCGAGCACCAGAATTTTACGGTCCAGCCAAAACGCAGAGTATTACCAATACTTTACTATTCAATGCTATTAAAGAAAACAAAAAACTCAAAGTGCCTTTGAGCGACACTAAAAAACGAAGCCTAATTTGGACGCCTGATGCAAGTCGTGCTACAGCGTTAATAGGCAATACACCAGATGTTTTTGGACAAACTTGGCATTTGCCTGTTGATGAAAGCCATATTAATTATAAAGAGTTTGTTGCTCTGGCTTCTGAAATATATGGGAAAGAATTGAAATATAAGGTTATCCCAAAATTTGTTTTTACAATAGGAGCATTTTTCAATAAACAAGCAAAAGAATTACAAGAACTGCTTCCAAGATATGAGCATGATAATATTTTTGATGACTCAAAATTTAGAAAGCGTTTTCCAGATTTTGCGGTGACAAATTATAAAAATGGAATTGAACAGATTAAAAATGAATAATATCAATGAAAATTGATATTATTCATTTTTATTAATATTCCGTAGGAATATCTGATCGGTAGAAAAAAAATGATGTAATTAGGCATGTGTCCCGTAGGGACACCTGTTTTTTGTGAATAAAATATGTCTGACAATTAATCAAACGTTCCTAAGGAACGTCTATTCTCGATCCTAATTTAAATTCTACCAATGAGACATTCCTACAGAATGCTTTTTACAATTTTTTATAGCTTTTCATACCAATCCAAAATATAATCGGCGACAGTTTCCCAGCCAGGTTCTCCACAAATAAAATGGCTTTTACCATCAAATATTTTAAGATCTACACGTCCTGCATTTTCTTTGTATCTGCTGGCAATTGTTTCTGTTAAGCTTGGAGGAAAAATATGATCACTGCCACCGCCAACAAATAGAATTGGTTCATGCGGTTTTTTGAAATCAATATTAGAAAATGAATTTAAAACCAATTCGCGGCTTACCTTATAACTTTCTGGTACAGCAAATTTCTCAAAAGCAATACTTTTTTGTGCTTCAGGAATGGTATTAAAAAAGGCATAATCGTACCATTTTCGACTTCCCATAAAATATTTAGCCGAAGAGAAAAAGCCAAAAGCTGGAATTACTGTTTTTAAGGTTTGAAATGGCGGAAACACATTTTTTGGAGGTGCGCCATCAATACTTACTCCAGCCGCTGCTTTGCCCAATTCTACCAATTTTAATGTAGCCATACCAGCCATTGAATGCCCGACTACCAAAGGCTTTTCGGGTAAAGTATCTATTAATTTAGTGATATTATTGACAATATCTATAAATCCGGTTTTAGTTAAATCTGGATGAACTTTTGCTCTTAAGTCGGCAGGATTTCCATCGTGTCCAGGATTTGCGGGAGCATAAACAGTATAGCCTTTCTGCTCATAGTACTTTTTCCAATCGGCCCAAGTTTTGTCATTGACAAAATTTCCGTGAATAAGCACAATCGTTTTTGATTTTGACATGATTTTATTTGATTTATGTTAGAATCTCTTTGAAAATTTCTCTTTTGGAATTTTTTAAAAAATTAACTTTCCCTCAAAAAAAAACAATTTATATGCCACGCCAAAGTATGGTTTAATAATAAGGTTTTTTAGTGCAACTTGTTGATTTGTAAGTGTTATATATCGCTAAATAAATTTAGATTAGTGAGATTTCGCTATAAAGCATTTTAAATTATCGTCTTTTGTCATTGATTGGAAACTCTTTCGAAAATTCAATTTTAAGAATCGTTCCGTTATTGTTTTCCATAGAAAAAGTCGCATCCAAGTCATCGCTTAAACCTTTTATAAGGCTCAAACCAAATGAATTGATTTTCTTATCCCTAATAATCGCATCAAAACCAACTCCGTTATCGGCAATAGTCAGCAGATATTTGTTTTCAGATGTAGCTTGCAATGTCACGTAAATCATTCCAGTTCGATTATCTGGAAAAGCATATTTTATAGAATTCGTAATCGATTCGTTTAGAATAAGTCCAAGAGGAACTGCCTGTGCAACGTCTAATTCTAAAGGCTCGATTTTGAGTTCAAAACGAACACGCTGTCCTAAAAAGAAAGATTCTTTTAAATATTCGACCAATTCTTTGATGTAATTCGGCATATTAATCGTAGAAATATTCTCCGAATTATATAATTTCTGATGAATCAAGGACATCGAATGAATACGATGCTGGCTGTTTTTAATAGCCGACAATGCCATATCATTTTCCAAATAAGCCGATTGCGAATTAAGCAGACTAATCACAGTCTGAAGATTATTTTTTACACGATGATGAATTTCTTTCAAAAGCCACTCTTTTTCATCAAGCAAATGTCTCAGATTGATATTTTTCTGGTTGATTTCCTTTTCTTTCAGTTCAAGTTCAGCATTAGTTCTCTGTTTTAAACGATATCGATTGTACAGTAAGACAATTAAAAGGGCCAATAAAACCAAACTGGAAATGGAAACTGTGTTTAATAATTTTGATTTTTTTAAGGCTGTTTCCTGTAAATTAGTTTCGTTGTCTAAAAGTTTGATTTTCTGTTCTTTATTTTCTGTTTCATATTGTATTCTAAGTTCTTCAATCTGTTTGTTTTTTGCATAATCCAAAAGTGAATCGCTCATTTTTTTATACAATTTATGATGCTCTAATGCCAATCTAAAATCGCCATTTAAAGAATCTAATTTATATAGAGACATCTGGAGCGCTTCTGAATTATATTTCTGGTTGTATTTTTTTGAAGCAGCTTCAATCTTATCGATATACAATTTTGTTTTCTGTAGGTTTTTTCGATTTGCGAAAAACAACGCAATAGAGGAATAGGTGTTGCATACATCTCGATATGTTTGCTGTGAATCTAAGCCATCGGCATCTTCTCCGGCTTTTATAAAATACTTTTCTGCTGTTCTATAATTTTTAATTCGCCAATAACAATTGGCATAACCAAAATTCATAAGCATATTATCAAACTTGTTTGGAGGCGGATATTTGCTGGTTATTGAGTTCATATATTCAACAGCCTCTTTGTTTTTTCCTTTCATCGATAAGGCTGCTGTGGCTGTTATAAAACTTTTATACCAGCTACCACTATTATAGGAGTTTTGTCCGTATTTAATGCTTTTTTCAGCGGCCTTCATTGCATCGTCAATATGCCCCATGTTTAAATAAATTATTCCCAATCGCATATAAAAAATATCAGCAAAAGTGTAATCCTTTGTTGATTCCATGGTTTCAACACTTTTTAGAGCATAATAAAGAGCATTCTTCATATTGAATTGCACGCCCTCGATATAAGCAATCGTGGTTTCAATGTATTGCTGCTGTCTGAAACCAATTTTTCGCATATCAGCAGTGTTTTGATATAATATTTTCTTGGCATCATTTATTTTTCCGTGCCAGAAATAGATGGTGCATATCCTTGCTTTTGTGATTATTCTTTTTTCTTCAAAGCCCAGGGTTTTGTATAAAGCTTCGGCCTCTTTTAGAGTTTTTTCTTTTTCGGGATCTAAATCGTGTAGATTTGTTGCCTGATAGAATAATGCATCAGCCAGCGCGGCTTTGTCATTTTGTTTTCGACACTCATTTACTACTTGCGAAAAGCATTTTTTGCTTTCAGGATAATTGTTGATCTGAAAGTAAAACTTTCCCAAAAGCATTAAACTCTGATGTTGCCATTTTTGAATTTTTAGCTTATTACTAATTTTTACAGCTTCAGTGATATAAAAATTTGCATTTTTAATGTCATCTGGTTTGGTAAAAGGTTTAAACAAATAAAAAATTCCCAGTTGCAGAGCTAGTTTTACTCTATCGATGTCTTTTGATTTGTGATAAAGTTTTTTAACAGCCTCAATATTTCCTTTTTCTATCAAATCATTTCCAATTAGATAAGAACCATCATTAAAGCCTTCATTGTAAGCTAAAGAAACTGGCAATTTGTAAGCTTTACAGGCTAAAACCACAGCACTGTCTGCATCTATTGATCCTTGATTTGAATTGTATAAATAAGAAGAGCAGGTTTGTATTAATAAACGCTTCTTTTTTAAATCATAGCCTACTGTTGCGGGATGATTTTGCGCTTCAGAATTAAGGGTTATAAAGAAAAGCAGACAAAAAGTGTACAGTAGCTTCATGGATTTATTTAGAATTAAATTTTAGTAAGTGTTTAATTAACAAATATAAAGAGAAACAATTTGGTTTGGATTGCAAAATAACACGAAAATTATGGTAAAATGTGATTTTTATTTAGCTAAATTTGGAAACGCTTAATTTTAATTATGATAATTAACTATTTTTGTATCAATTAATTAAGTGTAATGTAGGACAAAATTTACTCACTTATGAAAAAGTCTGCCGATAACGGATATGAAGCTGCAATTTCAGCATTAAAAAAACGAATTTTAATTGTTGAAGATCAGTTTATTGAAGCACACGATTTACAGCTTATTCTTGAAAAAGCCAATTATGAAGTTACAGGAATTGCGAGATCGGTGGAGCAGGCTTTAGAACAGATTGAGATTGAAAAGCCTGATCTTGTTTTTTTGGATATCATGCTAAAAGGCAAGCGAGATGGTATAGAATTAGCACATATTCTTAAAGAAAAACATATCGGATTTATATTTATTTCGGCCAATTCCAGCAAAAGTGTTTTAGACGAAGCAAAAACCACACAGCCATACGGATTTATTGTAAAACCGTTTAGAGCTCAAGATGTTCTCACAACTCTTGAAATTGCTTTTTATCGTCAGCAATATAGTTTAGAAAGCCAGTTGAGACAGCAATTTCAGCTTCAGAAATCAATTTCAGAAATTATAAATTCAAATGTAAAGAAAGAAGAAGCTTTGTTGGCTTTTGCAAAAGCGGTTCAGACTTTTATTCCTTTTGATTATTTAGAAACGGGTTTTGTAACAGCAACACATTATGATAATCTCGGCATTGTCCGTAGAAATATAGATCAGTATCAGATTATTAACTTGCAGAAACTTACTCAGATAACAGAATTGTCTGAGAAAGAAATAAATGAAACCTACAAGAAATCTAAAAAAGATAAAGAACCTATTATTTATAGTGCAGAAACACTGATAAATAATCTTCAGGAAGCTCCGATGAAAGCTTTGATTGCGCATAATTTTGGAATAAAATCATATTTGGTTTTTCCACTTTTGATTTCTGAAATCCAGCGCTATCATTTTACTTTTTACAGTCGTAACCTGAATGTTTATTCTCCGGAGCATTTGCGCATTTTGAATTCGCTAGAACCTATTTTCTGCCAGTTTATAGCAAAAATCTATTCGAAAGAAGATTTAAATCTGCCACAGAAAAAAGTTGAAATTAAAAACACTAAACCTGTCAATACCGAAGAAGATTTCGGTGGTATTATTGGAAATAGTTCGCAAATGAATTCTGTTTTTAATTATATCCGAAAAGTAGCGCCTTCAGATACTTCAGTTCTGGTTCTTGGCGAAAGTGGGACAGGAAAAGAAAAAATTGCCCAAAGCATTCATGCTTTATCACCAAGAAAAGAGAAGCCTCTGGTTATTATCAACTGTGGTGCAATTCCTGAAAATCTTGCAGAATCGCTTCTTTTTGGACATGAAAAAGGGGCTTTTACAGGGGCATTGGATAAACGTATCGGTAAGTTTGAATTGGCAGATGGCGGGACTATTTTTCTGGACGAAGTAGGAGAGATGTCTCTTGAACTTCAGGTAAAATTGCTGCGTGTTTTGCAGGAAAGAGAAATTGAGCGCGTCGGCGGTAGTTCTCCTATGAAAGTTGATGTTAGAATCATCGCGGCAACCAACAAAAATCTTGAAGAAGAAGTGGCAGCAGGAAGGTTTAGAATGGATTTGTATTATCGTCTGCACGTTTTTCCGATTATGGTTCCGCCATTAAAAAAGAGAAAAGAAGACATTCCCGATTTAGCTAATCATTTTATTGAGGTTTACAGTGATAAAATGGGCAGAAAAGCGCCAATTCTTTCCGATGCCGCTGTGCAGCAGATTATGAATTATAATTGGCCAGGAAATATACGTGAACTTGAACATGTTATGCAGCGCGCTATTCTATTGACAGAAGGAAATACGATTAAAGAAATTGAACTCTCGATGTCTTCAAAAATGCATCCTGAACAGCCAGCAGAATCATTTTCGATAAAAACGATATTAGAAAACGAAAGAGATTATATTCTTTACATTCTTAAAAAATGCAACGGAAAGATTTCTGGAGCTGGAGGCGCAGCCGAAATTTTAGATATTCATCCTTCTACATTGAATTCTAAAATTAAAAAGCTAGAAATTAAAAAAGGGATTATTTAAGGCTTATCTCAAAAAAATAAACACATAGAAACATAGATTATATATTTTGATGCATAAAAAGAGGGCAAAGAGAAACATATTTCTTTCACATAGTTTGCTATGTGGATTTAAATTAGTGAAACACCTTTTTTAAGTTTACTTAAACTATCCCCGATAGCTATCGGGGCTATGTGTTAAAATGATTAGCAATATGTTAAGTAATTTTCGTTAGCCAATTTGCTATAAATTCAGCAATAGTTTCCCAGTTTTCCTGAATTATACTTAGATGATTTGAATCTTGAAATTCTTTGTAACAAGTTATAGAATGCAGGTTTTTGTATTTTTTAAAGTTGGAATAATTTAAAGAAGGGGGAATTAAAGCATCTTGTGAACCCGAAATAAAAAGAAGTGGATCGTGTTTCTTTTTAAAATCTATTTTTCCTGTTTTAGTAAAAATATCACGCATAATTAATTTTGATTCTGGAATTAATAATGCTTCATAGCTTTCTTTCTGTTCTTCAAAAGTCATTTCGTTGGTAAAAAGCTGCTGCCACACTTTAAATGGCATCAAATAGGTTTTGCTCGAAGAACTAAAAAAGACAGAAGTGTTCCAAGCTATTTTGCAGAGAGAAAAATTGCAATAAAATATATTGCTTGGCGGAATAGAATTGATGCAGATGCCTGCGTAGCCAAGTTCTTTCTGAATGAGTAACTGTGTTAACAGACCGCCATAAGAATGACCGATTAAAATTGGTTTTTCAGGAAGTTTATCAATAATTTCGGTATAATAATCCAGTAAATCAGCTAATTGAATTGAGGCAATTTTTGAATTGGGATGGACGTGTCTTAAATCAACGGCAAACTCATTTTTATGTAGCCAGGGCGGAGCAACTATTTTATAGCCTTTATTTTCAAAAAACACGATCCATTCTTTCCAACAAGCATGACTTACAAAAGCTCCAGTAATAAACATAATGGTTTTTTTATTAGATAAATACATCATATCGAAGCTATTAGGTTAATTTCAGAAAAGGCACGCAGATTGAAAAACAAAAGGAGTGCCTTTTTTGTAAAGCATTGATTATAAAAGCTTTGTTGAAACAGATATTTGTAGAATTATTATATATCGTTAAAAACAAGTTTTGATTCTTGAAATATCATAAGTCCAAGCAAAAAAAAATCTTGTAAATCCTTTATTTTAAAGGTTCTGCGTTTTGGTTTAATCTTTGTCTCCCTCAAAAAAAACAATATGGTTTCAATCTTTAAATTATAATTATGGAAAAAATTTATGACACAGAAACAAGTTTCGCCGAATTGGGCGATCGTACCATTGCTTATCGTTCGTATGGAAAAGGAAAGGCAATAATTTTTGTGAACCGTTTTAGAGGAACGCTCGATACTTGGGATCCGCTGTTTGTGGCAAAAATGGCAGAAAAATTCAACGTTATCGTATTTGATTATTCTGGAATTGGTTCTTCTACAGGAAGTCTCGCTCCAGATATTACTGTCGTAGCCAAAGATGTCAAAGATCTTGCTGATTTCTTAAAGCTAGATTCAGCTATTGTTTTAGGATGGTCTTATGGTGGATTGGTGGCGCAGACGGCAACTCTATTGTATCCTAATCTAGTGACGCATGCTGTTTTGGTAGGAACAAATCCGCCTGGGAAAAATGAGGTTCCGATTGAACAAGTATTTTATGATGCCGCGCTAAAACCTTTAAATGATTTTGATGATGAAATCGTTTTGTTTTTTGAACCAAAATCAGAATCTAGCCGATTGGCCGCGAAAGCTTCGCATGACAGAATTCATAAAAGAATAGAGGTAGAGAAGATTCCATCGACAATGGATGTTTTTCAGTTGTATTTTGGCGGAGGAGATACTTTTAGAGAAGATCCGTTTAATTTCAGGGAACAGCTTAAGAAGATAAAAACGCCGATTCTGATTATTTCTGGAGATCATGATATCAGTTTTGCGGTAGACAATTGGTATCCAATTATCAATCAAATGACTAACGCCCAAATGATTGTGTATTCTGCAACAGGACATGGACCTCAGCATCAATATCCTGAACTCACAGCACAGTATATCACCAATTTTGTAGAATACGTATAATTTAAGTTCATCAGCAGAACTTGATTATATGCAAAAGGAATAGTGTCAGCAGCTATTCCTTTTTTTTATGTAAAAAAGTTTTCTTTTTTTTTATCAAAATTAATTGCAGATGATATTTCGCTAAAAACTGTCTTTTAGCGAAATATAACAAAGAAAATCTCCAATTTATATATCGATAGTACTGTTTATTTTAGTAAGAAATAATTGAAGCGAAGCATTTTTAAACGCATCCAAAGCCTTTTGATGATCCATAACAATAAAACCGAACGTATCATAATGAACGCCTAATATTTTGTTTACTCCGACCAGTTTTGAGGCTTCAATAGCTTCCTCGATTCCCATTGTAAGACCGTCGCCAATAGGAAAAACAGCAAAGTCAAGTTTTGTAAATTTTGGAATAAGCTGCATGTCTAAAGTTAGAGCCGTGTCGCCACTGTAGTAAAAATTGCCATCAGAAGTTGTTAGCACAAAACCACAGGCAATTCCTCCATAAGAACCATCGATAAAACTGCTCGGATGTTGAGCTACCACGCATTTTACGGTTCCAAAATCAAAATCAAATTTACCGCCTGGGTTGATAGGATGCGCATTTTCGATACCGTTTTTCAATAGCCAATTATAGATTTCAAAATTCCCAAGCACTTTTGCTCCCGTGTTTTTTGCGATGCGTTCAACGTCTAAAATATGATCATAGTGCGCATGAGAAATAAAAATGTAATCTGCTTTTATGGCATCAACATTAACCTCTTTAGCTAATTCGTTTGGCGTAATAAAAGGATCAAAAAGAAGGTGTTTTCCGTTGGCATAAACTGAAAAACACGAATGCCCGTAGTAAGTAATTTTCATGGTAAATAGTTTTAAATCAGTTAATAATGAAGAATGTTTTTTCAAGAAATGTGCCAGTGGTGAAGAGCGCTATAAAAGTGAAAATTTAGAAGAGTTGTCTTTAAGTGCGCCAGCGAAGCAAAATATTGATAGAGAATTTTAAATTTGGCTAAAGCCCTATCTGCTGAAATTCCTGCTAACCTCTAGCTAAAGCTAGAGGCAATTGATTTAATGCTCCGGCGGAGCAAAATGTTGGTAGCAGGTTAAATTTTACACCAACAAAGAAACACAAGCTAAAGCTGGAGGCAATTGATTTAATGCTCCAGCGGAGTAAAATGTTGGTAGCAGATTAAATTTTACACCAACAAAGAAACACAAGCTAAAGCTGGAGGCAATTGATTTAATGCTCCAGCGGAGCAAAATGTTGGTAGCAGATTAAATTTTACACCAACAAAGAAACACAAGCTAAAGCTGGAAGCAATTGATTTAATGCTCCAGCAGAGCAAAATGTTGGTAGCAGGCTAAATTTTACAACGACAAAAAAACACCAACTAAAACTGGAGGCAATTGATTTAATGCTCCAGCGGAGCAAAATATTTATAGCAGATTCAATTCCTAGGCGACAAAAAGCTCCAGAGGAGCGACATCAAAATGCTTCATATTCCTAGTTTTCAAAGAAACCAAAAGCATCATATTTTCCATAAATTAAAATAGCACTTATAAAATAAAATCTTTATCTTTAACTAATTGGTATATCAGTTTATATGCTTTTTTTGCTGTTTAAGTTAAGAACCCCAAATTTTCGTAAACAGTATATTTTAAATACATTCAAACAGTTTCAGAATTTATCTGAATAATAAGTTTTTATCTCATTTCTATTTTATCCTGCTGTTTTTAATTAGACAGCAAAGAAGTCGCTAATTAAAAGTAATTTCAATTCATAAGAATATTATATAGATGCACATAAAACTAAATTTTCTAAAGCCATTTATCTTGTTTTGCTTTTTGTTCGGTCTGGAAACAAAAGCGCAGACCACTTCTCTGGAAGAATGTTTTTCTATAGCACAGCAAAATAATATTACCATAAAACAAGCAAAATCTGCATTAAAAACAGGAGAGTATAATCTTCAGGCCGAAAAGAAAGGCTATTTACCTAAAGTAGATCTTTTATCTAGCTATTCTTATTTGAGCAATCCGCTTACGATAAATCTGCAGACTGTTAAAGACGGAGTTGTGGAAGGTTCATCACAGCAAAGTGTGAATACGGCAAACGAAATTTATCATGAAATTACTGGAAATAACTTATCGCAGGCAGCACAGGATCGCATTTATAATGCCTCGAAAACGGTTATTGGTGGTATTTATCCAGATTATAATCCTAGTTTAAGTAAACAGTCTTATTTTATTGCAGGAGTGGGAGTTCGCCAGCCAATTTTTCTTGGAAACAAAATAAATTCAAGTATAGATTTGGCTCAATCGGTTGCCAATTCGGCAGGAATTGGTGTAGAGCTTGCAGGCAAAGAAGTTGATTTTTTAATTGCAGTGCAATACCTCAGAATATTATACCTCAACTCTTTAATTAAAAAACAGGAACAGATTGTAAGTGCTTTAGACAAAAATAAAAATTACGCCCAAGAACTTGTCAAAAACAAAATATTGCCTCCGTACCAACAAAACTGGACGAATGTGGTTTTAATTCAGGCGCAAAGTCAGTATAACAATATTAAGATGGACAAACAAAATGCCCATCTCGAACTGAATAAACTGATGGGAGTTGATCTTGACACCACAATAGTAATTTCAGATACTTTAAGATATGCCGAAATCAATCTAGAAAAACCTATGAAGGATTATTGGCTTACCAATCCAGTTTATAGAATTGCAAGCAATAAAATCTCTTATGCGGAGACTGCTGAAAAAATCAGCAAATCATTGGCTTTGCCGAATGTTTTTGCTATTGGAAATTACAATTTATATCAAAAAGATTTACCGGTTTCGATTCCTGATTGGTTTGTAGGATTGGAATTGCAATGGACTTTGTATAACGGACAGACTAGCAAAAAAACTTTAGCCGCAAAACAATTAATAGAAGAAGCCAAGTTAGGAGAGGAGAATTCTAGTTTAATGCTTCAGGTACAGTCGAGAGTCGCAAAGAATAAAATGACTTCGCTGCAAAATGATGTTATGGCTATGGATGCGGCGAGAAAAGAAGCTAATACAACAAGCAGTTTAATTACCAAAAGAATGAATAATCAGCTATCATCGCCAAAAGACGTTAATGATGCTTTGCTGGTAGAAACTGAAATAGAAAAAGGATATTATACCGCTGTTTTAGGATACTATCTGGCATTAGCTGAGTATTTTAATAGTTTAGGAAATCCAAGTCAAATAACGCAATTTATTAAATAGATGAAAGATATATTTAAAAACTACTGGGCGCTGATTATTCCAATCTTTGTAGTAATAGCAGGACTGATTTTTTTCTTAAAAGACAATAACAAAGAAGACGATAATTTTATAGGAATGGTTGATGCAACAAGTGTTGACGTTGCGGCCGAATTCCCAGGCAGATTAGATTCGTTGCTTGTAAAACAGGGCGATACTGTAAAAACAGGACAATTGCTGGCTGTACTTCGATCTAACGAAATAAACGCCATAAAAGCACAGGCATTATCGGCAATTGATGCAGCAAAAGGACAGCAGGAACTGCTTACACAAGGAGCAAGACCAGAATTGATAGAAGCGACTTCTAAACTCTATCAGATCAGTCAGGAACAATATAAATTGTTTAGCACGACTTATGATCGCATGGAACGATTGTATAATGAAGATGTAATATCAGGACAGGAAAAAGATGTTTTCTATTTTAAGTTTCAAGCCGCGAAAAAGGAAATGGAAACCGCTCAATTAAATCTTCAGATGCTAAAAAACGGAACAAGACCCGAATTACTAAAAACGGCAAATGCTATTGTAAAACAAGCAGAACAAGCCTATGAATTGACCAAAGCGCTTGGTGATAATACAAGAGTTTATGCTCCTGCTGATGGAGTAATTTCGAATTTGGTTACACATCAGGGAGAAATTATTTCTATAGGATATCCGATTATGACCATAGAGAAGAAAAACTCCACGATAATTAAGTTTAATATCAGACAAGACAAATCAAATCTGCTTAAAGTTGGAAGCAAGACATCGGTTAAAGTTCCGGGTTGCGAACCTGAAACGTTTGATGTTGTCGTACATTCTATTGCACCGACATTAGAATTTGCTAATTGGGTCCCATCAAAAGATAAAGGAGAATTTGAATTGAGAACTTTTACAATAGAGGTGAAACCCGAAAACCTTGCACAAATTAAAGGACTTCGTTCTGGTATGACTGCTTCTTTAATTCTTCCTCAATGATTTTGATGATAAATATAATTATTAGAGAATGGAAGCGCATTCTAAGTCTAAAGGTTTTTTACTTGGTAATGCTTGTTGTTCCTGTCGCTTTGTTTTTCTTTTACGCTTTTATTTACCAAAAACAAGATGCTAAGAATTTGGCATTTGCAATTTGGGATGAAGATCAAAGTGCCATAAGTCGAGAGCTGATTTTTTTATTAGAACAAAAAGAAACGCTTCAAATTACCAGAAGAGTAAGCAGCGAAGCCGAAGTTAAAAAACTGATTCAAGAAGGGAAAATATTGGGTGCCGTACATTTCCCTGCCAATCTGCAGAAGAATATTTATAGCCGTCATCCGAGTAACGTGACTTTGTATACCAATGCCGCTGCGCTTGTTCCTGCTAAGTTAGTTTATAAGGCTGTCGCCGAAGTGGTAATCACAGGAAGCACAGGCGTAATTTTGCAGAAATTGGTAAAAACCGGAATGAAATCTGATCAGGCGATGGCGATTGCAAATCCGATTAGTCTGAGAACTTATCAGCTTTATAATCCAACTTACAATTATCAGGAATATTTGGTTCCAGGTTTAATAACGGTCGGAATGCAGATGATTTTGATTATCAGCTCTATGCTGGCTTTAAATTATGAATGGGTTACTGGGACGATGCAGGAATTGTACGATTCGTCAAGAGGTTCTGTTGTTGTTGCAATTATAGGTAAAACAATAGCTCATCTTGCCATTAGCTGGATTAATTTTATCATTATTACAGGAATTATTTTTCCTTTTTTTGATATTGGCATTCCTGCCGCTACTGGAAAGTTTTTTATACTATATACCATGCTTTCTCTAGCGTGTATTGGCATCGGAATGTTTATATCGGCTTTGTTTAAAGATGTGATGCTTTCGGGAGATGTTGCGCTTTTCTATACTTCGCCCGCTTTTGTTTTCAGCGGATTTACTTTTCCGAGATGGGCAATGCCTTGGTACGATCAGTATTATGCACTTATTATGCCTTATACCGCTTTTTTAGACGGTTTTTTTAAGGTGTATTATATGAATTTGCCTTTGAAATATGCTCAAGGAGAGTTCGCCAAACTCTTATTATTTTGTGTAGTAATGTATCCGACCGCGATGTTGTTGTTTAAACGTCAATTTAATTCAATTAAAGATGAAAAAGAAACCGCAACAATCGCTGATTGATCTCTTTTTGAGAGAAGCTTCGCAAGTAGTAAAGGATCATAGTTTGCTGCTTACGCTTCTTATTGCTCCATTGCTTTATGCATTCTTTTACGGAAGTATTTATATCAATAAAGAAGAATTTGATGTAAAATTGGCTGTTGTTGATGATGATGGCTCAAGACTATCCCGTTTGCTCCAGCAAAATATAGACGATTCTCCGATAGTAGAACTGATTCATTTTTCGAATCTGGAACAGGCAAAAGAACAGATGTATCAAGGAAATTGCCAAGGATACTTTTATATTCCGGAAGGAACAGAAGCCAATTTACTGAGTTTAAAACAAAGCAATGTAGTATTGGCAATCAACGCTGCGAGATTTCTTCCTTCGAGTGATTTGTTATTGAATGTACAGCAGATATGTCTGACAGTTGGAGCAGGAGTGAGGCTTCAGTATTATCAGAAAAAAGAAGGAATGAGCACCACTATTGCAATGGAAAATGTAATGCCAGTAAATTTAGATTATCGCCCTTTATTTAATGAAAGATCGAGTTATGGTGCATTTTTATTGCCAGGATTGTTAGCCTTAATTTTACAGCAAACTTTATTAATTGGTTTGTGCGAAAGTGTGGCAGGCGAGAGGCAGCGTTCTCGATTAAAAGAATGGCTCGGTTCGGGTATCTCTAATGGTATTTGGGGAAAAGGATTGTTTTATCTGATACTTTTTTCTTCGTATGGCTTTTTCTTTTTAAATGTAAATTACAAACTGCTCAATTTACCCATGAGAGGTAGCGGATTCGAATTAAGCTTATTACTGCTTTTGTTTATTTTGACTTTAATTCCGATGGCTCAGTTTATAGGTTCTTTATTCAAATCGCAATTGCTTTGTTTGCAGATGATGGCTTTTTCGACTTATCCGATTTTCTTAATTACAGGATACAGCTGGCCGTTTGAATCGCTTCCACTAGCATTACAGTGGCTGTCTAATCTTTTGCCTACAACACCATTTATTGTTTCGTATACCGCTATTGTGCAATCGGGTGCCAGTTTATGGGATAATCCATCTGTTTTATTGCATCTTATACTGCTTTTTGCTTTTTATAGTGTAATCTGTTTTATTCGTTTAAAATATTTGAAAAAGAGTTATGAGTTATGAGTTATGAGTTATGAGTTATGAGTGTCGCCTAATCATTGCACAATATATTCAAAACATAGCCCGTGGTTTCAACCACGAGGATACGAGTGATATGCGTATAAATCAATTATTAGTTTGAATTGGCTCCAGCTTTAGCTGGAGTTT
>NZ_QJRI01000072.1 GCF_003254565.1 Flavobacterium nitrogenifigens | reverse complement strand
GCATAGCTCACCGTCAGAGTCGGATTTGCACTGCCGTATGCCTTGCTTTTATCATCCGTCGTGATCGTAAGTGAGGCGGCTGTCACGTTCATCGTTCCATCGGCATAAGTGATTGCATAATTGGACGCTGCAGCTCCGCGGGCTACGATCGGATAAGTCCCCACCGGACTTCCTATAACTGCCGTGGTGGTAACTGTCGGCACTGTGGTTAGCACAGTTTCTATATCGCCGTTTACAAAACCAGAATAGCTTACAGTCAGAGCCGGATTCGCGCTGCCGTAGGTTTTGCTTTTATTGTCTGCAGTCACCGTAAGAGATGCCTGGCCCACCGTAAGAGTGCCGTCTACA
>NZ_QJRI01000101.1 GCF_003254565.1 Flavobacterium nitrogenifigens | reverse complement strand
CTGGCCCACCGTAAGAGTGCCGTCTACATATGATATTGAATAATTCGCAGATGATGCGCCCCCTGCTGTGATTGCATACGTTCCCGCGGGACTGGATGCCGTAGCTAACGTTGAAGCTTCAGCTGCAGCTGTTAGGGATGCTTCAGTATCCCCATTCACAAATCCTGCATAGCTCACCGTCAGAGCAGGATTCGCACTGCCGTATATTTTGCTCTTATCATCCGCCGTGATTGTAAGCGAGGCGGCTGTCACGCTCATCGTTCCATCGGAATAAGTGATTGAATAATTGGGTGCAGCGGCTCCGCTGGCTGCGATCGGGTAAGTCCCCACCGGACTTCCTATAGCTGCCGTAGTGGCGACTGTAGGCACTGTGGTTAGCACAGTTTCAGTATCGCCGTTTACAAAACCAGAATAGCTCACAGTCAAAGCCGGATTCGCGCTTCCGTAGGTTTTGCTCTTATCATCGGCTGTCACTATAAGAGATGCCTGACCCACCGTAAGAGTACCCTCAACATATGAA
>NZ_QJRI01000040.1 GCF_003254565.1 Flavobacterium nitrogenifigens | reverse complement strand
TGTAGACGGCACTCTTACGGTGGGCCAGGCATCTCTTACGGTGACTGCAGACAATAAAAGCAAAACGTACGGTAGCGCGAATCCGGCTCTGACTGTAAGCTATTCTGGTTTTGTAAACGGCGATACAGAAACTGTGCTAACCACAGTGCCGACAGTCACCACCACGGCAGTTATAGGAAGTCCGGTGGGGACTTACCCGATTGCAGCCAGCGGAGCCGCTGCACCCAATTATGCAATCACTTATGCCGATGGAACGATGAGCGTGACA
>NZ_QJRI01000133.1 GCF_003254565.1 Flavobacterium nitrogenifigens | reverse complement strand
GTTTTACGTAGAACTGGAAGAGCTGCCGCTTACCCCAAATGGAAAGATCGACCGCAAAGCCCTGCCGGGAGTAGAAGGCGAAGACCTTATCAGAAATCCATATGCAGCGCCTCGCAGCAAAGAAGAAAAACTAATGGTTTTGGTCTGGGAAGACGTACTCAAAAGAGACTCCATTAGTATAAAAGACAGTTTTTATAATTTAGGAGGCGATTCAATCAAATCGATCCAGATCGTATCGCGTTTAAAACAGCACGGCTACAGCCTTAAAATCCAGCATATCCTTCAGGTTCCCGTACTGGAGGATCTGACCAAATATTTGGAATTAAGCGTTCGCAGCATCGATCAGTCGGCGGTAATTGGGGCGGTGGATCTGACCCCTATACAGCGTTATTTTTTCGAAGATCCTATTTTTAAATTGCACCATCATTTTAACCAGTCCGTGGTTTTAAAAAGCAAAGAAGCTTTAAACCATGAGCTGTTAGTAAAAAGCATAGCATTTTTAACCGGGCACCATGATGCGCTTCGTATGGTTTACAGCCAGGAAGGCGCTAAGTGGACACAGTTCAACCAGGGCATTGCAGCGGGTGATGCAAACGTATATTTTTATGACCTGCGAGAAGAAGAAAATGAATTGGAAGCCATGGCAGCGCTGGGAGAAAAGCTTCAGAGCAGTTTTAATCTAGAGACAGGCCCTTTGCTTAAAGCGGCCCATTTTCGATTGGCTGGCGGGGACCGCTTAGGCTTAATCATCCACCACCTTGTTGTAGATGGCGTTTCCTGGCGTATTTTGCTTGAGGATTTATCTACCCTGTACAGCCAATTCAGCTTAGGAGAAAACCCGGAATTGCCCCTAAAGACAGATTCTTTCCAGAGATGGTCCCAGCTGCTGCAGCAATATGCTGCTAGCGATGCCCAAGCGTCAGAGAAGTCTTATTGGGAGTCTATTTGCAGCCAAAGCTCAGGGTCTTTTCCAACGGATATGGCATCTTCAGGGCTTGAGAGAATGGACAGCATTGTTTCGCTGAGCCTTGACAAATCCATGACCGAACTGCTTCAGACACAAGTTCACGGGGCTTATAATACCGAGATAAACGATGTTTTGCTTACCGGTTTAGGCCTTGCCATAAAAGAGGCCTTCGGATTGGATCAAAGCGTTATTAAAATGGAAGGCCACGGCAGGGAAGACATTATCGCCGATGTTGATATCAGCAGAACCGTTGGCTGGTTTACTTCGGCCTATCCGTTTTTGCTAAACATAAAAAACACAGCATCCCCGATCGCGAGTCTGATTGAAGTAAAAGAAGATTTACGAAAAATCCCCAATAAAGGGATCGGATACGGAATCCAGCGCTATTTATCAGATGGATTAAAAGGAGATTTCCAGCATCCGATTGAGTTCAACTATTTGGGAGATTTTGGATATAATGCAGGTAACGAATCGGCTTCGAGATTTGAATATTCCTCAGAGAATATCGGTTCAGATATTGCTGCAGCCATTCAGAGCGATGCCGTTTTGAGTGTTTCAGGAATGCTGGTCTCAGGCGAGCTTAGGCTGTCTGTTCGTTTCTCTAAAGCACTTTACCATTTACAAACCATTGAAAACTTAGCCGCCTGCTATCATAAAAATCTTGTTGGATTAATTCAGGAGCTTAGCGTTATAAAAGAACCAAAACTAACCCCATCGGATTTAACCTTTAAAGGTTTAAGCATCTCAGATTTATCCAGAATAAACAGAGACAATAGCCTTGAGGATGTTTATAAACTTTCTCCGTTACAGCAAGGAATCTATTACCACTGGCTGTCTGATAAATCCAACCCGATGTATTTCGAGCAGATGTCCTACAGGATAAAAGCTTCTGGTTTGAGTATTGCCTCTATCGAAGAGTCGTATAATAAATTAGTGTCCCGACATGGCGTACTGCGAACAAGCTTTACCTATGATCTGAGCGACCACCCTTTACAATTGGTGAGAAAGCAAGTGGCGAATCATTTTTCATACCGTCAAATCCCTGATGGAATCAATCCGTCAGCTTACATTGCGTCCGTAAAATTAGAAGACAAGACATTGGGATTTGACCTGGAGACCCCTTCACAGATGCGACTTGGGGTATTGGATCTGGGCGATGATCAATATGAGTTTATCTGGAGCCACCATCATATCCTTTCTGATGGCTGGTGTATGAGTATTTTAATTAAAGATTTCTATCAGCTTCTGCATGCGACAGATCAGAAGATCCCGCTGGATTTACC
>NZ_QJRI01000026.1 GCF_003254565.1 Flavobacterium nitrogenifigens | reverse complement strand
AAACGCTGGAACATACACCAACACTTGGACCGTAAAAGACGACTGCGGTAACACATCTGACACTTTCACTCAAGTGATCACAATTCAGGATACAACTGCTCCTACTTGGACAACTGCTCCAACAGCTCTAAATGTAACTTTAGAATGCAATGACACAGAAGGTCTTGCTACAGCACAGGCTCAAATCCCAGCAGCTTCAGATTTATGCGATGCGGATGTTCTAAACATCACTAAAGTAAGC
>NZ_QJRI01000010.1 GCF_003254565.1 Flavobacterium nitrogenifigens | reverse complement strand
AATCCCAGCAGCTTCAGATTTATGCGATGCGGATGTTCTAAACATCACTAAAGTAAGCGGACAGTTCGTTGCCTCTGAAGGATGCGGAAATGCTGGAACTTACACCAACACTTGGACAGTTAAAGACGACTGCGGTAACACATCTGAAACTTTCACTCAGGTGATTACCATTCAGGATACAACTGCTCCTACTTGGACAACTGCTCCA
>NZ_QJRI01000090.1 GCF_003254565.1 Flavobacterium nitrogenifigens | reverse complement strand
TATCTGTTACTCCAATTCTTTCAATTCCCAGTACCTCCTGCCATATGGAAGCCAGTTTTTCTTCTGTCTCATTTCTTGGGGCTATGTATTGATTTCTGATAAGGTCTTCTCCGTCTACTCCAGGCAAGGCTTTACGGTCTATCTTTCCATTTGGAGTAAGGGGTAACTGCTCCAGTTCTACGTAAAACGCAGGAACCATATAATCGGGCAGTTTGCCTTGAAGATAGCTTTTTAATGCCGATTTATCAATACTTTCTGAAGCTGTAAAATAAGCAATCAGAACTTTTCCTTCATTGGATTCTTTTGCCTCTACCACCGCTTGTTTTAAATCAGATCCATATTGCAAAACGGCATGCTCGATCTCGCCAAGTTCGATACGGAATCCGCGGATCTTAACCTGATGGTCTTTTCTGCCCATAAACTCAATGTTCCCATCTGAA
>NZ_QJRI01000173.1 GCF_003254565.1 Flavobacterium nitrogenifigens | reverse complement strand
GAATCCTTTGCCGTCAATCACGCTTGGAACTGCAAATGCAGTCTGTTTTAATGCCTCAGCCCAAACAGCCAGCTTAAGTTATAGTGCGGCAACAAATTCACCAACTTCATACAGCATTGTGTGGAATTCAAGTCCGACCAATAATTTTTTAGCGGTTACCGATGCCGCTTTAACTGCCGGCTCTATAAGCATTGCAGTTCCTGCAGGAACGGCTGCGGGCACATATACAGGAGCTCTAACCGTAAAAAATGTAAATGGGTGCATTTCGGCACCGACCAATTTTACAGTAACAATTAATGAAGCTTCAACAATTACTACATCAGGAAATTTAACTCCAGTTTGTCAAAATGCATTAGCACAAACAGCTTCTCTGTTATATTCTTCAACAAGTGGTTCGCCAATAAGTTATTCAATCGACTGGGCTGCTTTAAATGATCAGGGGACTACCATTTTTTCTTTTAATTCTACAGGAGGAATTATCAATAATATTAATATTCCTGCCAATGCAGCTGCCGGAACATATAGCGGAGTAATGACAATTTTTACATCAAACGGCTGTCAGACAACACAAGCAATTTCATTAACAATCAATAGTCTTCCAACTATAAGCACGGCGGGAGTTTTTAGTCCGGTTTGTCAAAGTTCGACAGCACAGACTACTACTTTAAGCTATAATTCGACAACTGGGTCTCCAATTAATTATGCCATTGATTGGGTTGCTTTGACAGATCAAGGAACCACACCATTTCCTTTTAGTGCGGGATCAGGAGATATTATCAATGTAAATGTTCCACCAAATACTACCTCAGGAACTTACAATGGTATAATGACGATTACAACTTCGGGCGGTTGCCAAGCCACTCAGAATGTTTCTTTAACTGTAAATCCAATTGTAGCTGCACCAACAGCATCTGTAACTCAATTGCCTACTTGTGTAAATAATACAGGTGTTATTACGGTGACTTCACCAGCATCAGGAACGGGATATTCTTATAGTATTGATGGGGTAGATTTTAGTAATACTTCGGGAATATTTACAGGGTTGTCTTCTGGGGTTTATGATGTGCAAGTGGAGAATAATGCAACAGGTTGTAAATCAGACCCGACATCAATTCCGATAAATGCTTTTGTTACTAAAGTGTGGAATGGTAGCGTTGATGCCAATTGGGAAAATCCTGCAAATTGGACACCGACGGGCGTTCCTATTGCTACTGACTGTATTGATATTACAGATGTAGGGGTTGATCCGATTATTTCTGGAACCGATGCAAGCATTTTTGTCAGTAGATTAACAGTTCAGGATAATGGTTCTCTGATTGTACAAAGTACAAATACAATTACAGTAACCAATGAAGTAAACGTATTAGGAAGTGGCAGTCTTATTTTTGAAAACAATTCAAGTTTGGTTCAAATTGCTGATGTTCCTAATACAGGAAATATTATTTATAAAAGAAATACAACACCAGTAAGACGTTATGATGTTACCTATTGGTCTTCGCCTGTAACTCGTGATCCGGTATTCACATTGCATGATTTATCACCTAATACGCTCTATGACAAATTTTATAAATGGAATCCTTCAGGCTGGAGTATAATTTATAATGGAACTGAAGAAATGGTAAAAGGTACTGGATATAGTATCCGTGCGCCTCAGCCATATGATTTAAATGCTCCTCAAATCTATGGAGGGGAATTTGTTGGTGTGCCAAATAACGGAACGATTTTAGGTCCTGCATCTATTGCAGAAAAATTTGTTTTTTTAGGAAATCCATATCCTTCAGCAATTTATGCAGATCAGTTTATTCACGACAATGCAGATCGTATATATGGAACGTTGTATTTTTGGACGCATAATAGCCTCCCTACCCTAGTTCCTGGCACAAATGTTTACAGATACACTGGTAATGATTATGCCTATTATAACTTATCAGGACTCACTGAGGTAGGAGCAATGGAAGGAACAGGCGCCTCAACTCCAGGAAATCAAAGTGAGCCGGCAGGATACATTGCCGCAGGACAAGGTTTTTTCGCTAAATCCATAACAGGACAGAATGTTATATATACAAACTCGATGAGAGTACCAAGTCATAACAGTCAGTTTTATAAATCTTCAGCTAGTACTGTGATAGAAAAACACCGTGTCTGGCTGAATTTAACAAATACAGAAGGGTTGTTTAAACAGTTGCTTATTGGATATGTAACAGGAGCCACGAATTCTTGGGATAATAATTACGACGCGATAACTATGGGAGCCAATCCGTATGCTGATTTCTATAGTATTAATGAAGGAAAAAAATTGGTTATTCAGGGAAGAGCTGTACCTTTCGTTACTTCTGATACAATTCCTTTAGGATATAAGTCTACTATCGCGGAAGGTAATTTTACAATTGCTATAGATCATGCTGATGGAAGTTTAAGCACGCAGGATATTTATCTTCAAGACAACGTAACAAAAACGATTCATAATCTTAGAACAGGGGGATATACCTTTAGATCAGCGACAGGAACTTTTCTTAATCGTTTTGTATTGCGTTATACAAATAAAGATGAAGGAACTCTTGGTAATGAGGGTTTTGAAAATCAATATCAGAAAATCCTTGTTTCTGTTAAAAATAAAAACATCAAGTTACAATATATTTCTGAACAGGAAAATCTAGAAGAAGTGGCTATTTATGATACAGGGGGTACATTATTATACCTGAAAAAACAAATTGGAAACAAAGAATGGCTTATAACAAACTTTC
Source organism: Flavobacterium nitrogenifigens (assembly GCF_003254565.1). Lineage (GTDB taxonomy): Bacteria > Bacteroidota > Bacteroidia > Flavobacteriales > Flavobacteriaceae > Flavobacterium > Flavobacterium nitrogenifigens. The sequence continues at coordinate 208,810 of NZ_QJRI01000173.1, read as the reverse complement.
AATCGGGACCTCAAGTTTTGTTTGTAAAAATGACTTTAGATAGCGGAAAGATTGTCGCAAGAAAAATAGTGTTCCAATAAAATTAAAAAAAGCGGTTGAGTTTCATAAAGCTCAATCGCTTTTTTTATTTAAAACTAAAGAGTACGCTGCAAATTTTGATTCGTATCTTTTAGTGCCTTTTCGTTCTTATAATCAATCCATTTTTGACCTTGAATTTTTCGCATCATAATATCAAAATGGCGCATAATAAATACATTGTAGGCTGCTTTAGACAAATTGACAATGTTTTTTGGAAAGGAGCGAAGACTCATCGAAAAGCCAGGTGTTAAGTATTTCATATAGTGCCAATAGCCTTCTGGCATATAGAGCATTTCGCCATGTTTTAGATTTGTGATATAACCTTCGATATTTTTAAGTGCTGGAAATTTTTCATAATCTGGATTATCAAAATCAATGTCTTCTCTCGAAATCAAAGCATGAGGCACTTTGTACATAAATTTAGACTGGTTTGGAGCAAAAATCATGCATTGTTTTTCGCCATGAAAATGGAAATGAAGAATGTTGGAATAGTCAATATCGTAGTGCATGAAAACTCTCGAATTTTCTCCTCCAAAAAATAACATTGGCATTTGCTTCACTAATTTTAAGCCAATATCGGGCCATAAGAAGTCGTTTTTTAATGACGGAACCTCTTTTATTAAATTGTAAAGAAAAATACGGTAGTTTGTAGGTTTTTCTAGCAACAAGTCAATATAGTCGCTCATCTTCATTGTGGTATGCGCCTCATTAAAGCCATCTTCATGATTTACAGGTCTGTCATCATATAAAGGAACGATTGAATTTCCTGCGATTTCTTTTATATAAGATAATTTCCATTTGTTATAAGCTGGCCAGTCTTCGGTCAATTCTTCAATAACAACAGGAATTTGTTTTTTTACATATTGGGAAACAAAATCTGCTTTAGAGATTTTTTTAACCCTCTCTATTTGTTTTAATTTCATTCTATTAAATAAAAAAATTGCTTATAGTCGGAGCTATAAGCAATTTAAATATTTTTGTTGAAATTTTTGAACTCTATTAACTAATTTTTTGATCGAATCGATTTCAAAAATCAATCCGCTGCATATTTATTATTCCAATACAGCATCATCATTAAAGTAACTATTACAGAAGAAGCGATTCCTTCAAATAATAGACAGATACAATAAGTTGGCACTGATGGATTTCCTCCGAACATAAATGTTTCGGACAAAGTTCTTACGTAGGCATCTCCGCCTCGGGCGTAACTATAAACTAATAAGCCAAATACACTCATACATACACCAACTACAGAAGTTGTCATTGCAGAAATGGCATTAGATAAAAAATTGGTTTCCCCTTCATGAAGATTCATCTGCATGGTCCTGTTAACACCGTAGAATATAAAGAAAACGTTGAGTGTTCTCAAATAAAACAAATCTGCTAAACCTAGTACATTCATTAATAAAAAATAAATGCCAATTCCGAGGAAAATCAAAAACCCATTGGTAATTTCTTTAGGTAATTTCATAGTGGTTATTTTTTAGAAGTTAATAGTAAATATTTGAAAAACAGTGTTCTATCAAATTTACTAAAAAAATAACTACGATGGTTTAAAAACTGTAAAAACTATGCAGTCTGGTTTTTTATTAAAGAATTTACAAAAGCTAAAGAATCGGTTTGATCTTGATGAAGCTGTGCTTTTAAGGCATCTAATGAACCAAATTTTTGTTCTTCACGAATATAATGCAATAAAGAAACTTCAATATTTTGATCGTAGATGTCTTTGTCAAAATTAAATAAATGAATTTCAATAGTTTGTTTTTCTCCATTAACAGTAGGATTAAAACCAATATTCATCATACCATAAAGAGTTTCTCCATTTACTATGGCTTTTGCAACATAAACGCCAATTTTTGGTATAAGTTTATAATCTTCTTCGATATAAATATTTGCTGTAGGAAAACCAATAGTTCGTCCCAACTGTTTTCCTTTTACTACTGTTCCGTTTAAGAAATAGCTGTAGCCTAAATATTCGTTTGCCAAGGCCATGTTGCCTTCATTTAAGGCTTTTCTGATTTTGGTTGAACTAACCGAAACATCTTGAATTTCTTCAGCAGAAATCTGTTCCACTTCAAATCCGTATTCGATTCCAAAAGCAATTAGGTCGTCAATATTTGCAGTTCTATTGCGGCCAAAACGATGATCATGTCCAATAATAATTTTTTGAATCTGGAATTTCTCTACTAAAATCGTACGAACAAATTCCTCTGCAGTTAATCTTGAAAAACTTTCGTTAAAAGGATGAACAACAAGGTTTTCTATACCGGTTGCTTCCAAAAGTTTTATTTTTTCCTCAATGGTGTTGAGTAATCTTATTTCAGATTTTTCCTGAAGAACCATTCTTGGGTGTGGAAAAAAGGTTAGAACCAAGCTTTCATATTTTCCATTTTCAGTATTCTGAGTAATTCGTTCGAGAATTTTTTTATGACCAATATGCACGCCATCAAAGGTGCCAAGAGTTAAAATTGTTTTCTTGGTTGACTGAAAATCGTTTATAGAATGAAAGAGCTTCAAAACAAATTATTTAAGATGCTGCAAATTTATACTATTCTCTTTTAAATTTAATACTATGATAAATCGAATTTTAACCCATGAGTGTCTTTTTGTAAAAATAAGACGACTTGCAGATTAAAAAACAAATTGTCGCGTTGATACTATAATTTCAAATTAATTGAAGTAATTTTGATTATCTATATTTTAAGAGTATGAAAAAACAACTACTTTGTATATTTTTAATTTTCTGTTTTGCAGCGATGAATGCACAGGATGTTTTATGGCAGAGAGTAACTTCTTCATCGTTTTCGCGAAAAACGGATGGTGTAAGTTCTAATAAATTATACTATAAATTAAATACAAGTCTACTCAGCTCAAAGTTAGTTTCGGCATCAAATAAAACTGCAAAAAATACTGTTTCAGAAATTACAATTCCTAATACGGATGGGATTTTAGAACGTTTTTCGGTTTGGGAATCATCTAATTTTGATCCAGAATTACAGGCAAAATATCCAGAAATTAGATCTTATGAAGGTCGAGGAATAGATGATAAAGGTGCTAAAATACATTTTAGCGTTGCTCCAATTGGTATGCAAACGATGGTTTTTAGGACAGCAAGACCAACAGAATATATTGAACAAAACCCAGACAATAAATCGGAATACGTTTTGTTTAAATCGACAGATAACGCAGCATCAAAAATGATTTTGGATTGCAAAACTCCCAATTCGATTTCTAAGAACACATCTTCTGTTACTGCTAAAGCAGCTTCAAATGCCAAAGAGTTCAAAACACTTCGATTGGCACTATCCTGTACAGGCGAATACACAGCTTATTTTGGCGGAACAGTAGCAGGAGCCTTGGCGGGAATGAATGCTACTTTAACTCGAGTAAATGGTATTTTTAATAGAGATCTTGCTGTACAATTAATTTTAGTTGCAAATAATGACGCTGTTATTTATACAGATGCATCTACAGACCCTTATTCTATTGCATCAGTAGGTGCTGATAATAACAATCCTGCTTGGCCAAAAGAAGTACAGACAACATTAACCAATGTTATCGGCGAGGCCAATTATGATATTGGTCATTTGTTTGGAGCCTCGGGCGGAGGAGGGAACGCAAGTTGTATTGGTTGTGTATGTGTGAGCCCTACTTCTAGTGAACCTCTAGGAAAGGGAAGTGCATTTACATCTCCAGCAGACGCAAAACCGCAAGGTGATAATTTTGATATTGATTTTGTAGCTCATGAAATGGGACACCAGCTTGGGGGATCACATACTTTTTCATATGCAAATGAAGGAATGGGAACATGCTACGAACCAGGAAGTGGTTCAACCATTATGGGGTATGCTGGAGTAACAGATTATGATGTTCAGAATCATTCAGACGATTATTTTTCTTATGCAAGCATTAGTCAGATACAAAATAATCTAGCAGGAAAAACTTGTCCTGTGTCTACACCTATAGCTGATAATAATCCACCTGTTATAAAGGCAGGTTCAGACTATACTATTCCAATTAGTACACCATTTATTTTGACAGGAACAGGTTCTGATCCTGAAGGAAATTCTATAACCTATACTTGGGAGCAATTTGATAGTGCTATAACAACTTTTGCAAGTAATAGTTTAACGTATCCTACAAAACCAGATGGGCCAATGTTTAGATCTTTTTCGCCAACAACTTCACCAGTTCGTTATATGCCTGCTTTAAGTTCGGTATTAAATAATCAATTGACGACAAGTTGGGAATCTGTTTCTTCTATTGCAAAAACAATGAATTTTACTCTGACAGGAAGAGACAACGCCGCTTTAGGAAAGGCACAAACCAATACAGATGCAATGATTGTTACTGTAAGTGACGCAGCCGGACCATTTGCAGTAACTTCCCAAACAGACGAAAATCTGGGTTGGGCAAAAGGATCTGCACAAACGATTACATGGAGTGTAAATAATACAAATACACTGCCTGGATCATCAAACGTAAATATAAAATTATCTGTAGATGGCGGATTAACCTATCCAATTGTTTTAGTAAGCAATACTCCAAATGATGGTTCTGAAACCATATTGGTTCCAGAAATTGATGCCGCTACAAACTGTAGGCTTTTGATAGAACCAGTCAATAATATTTATTATGCTATAAATAAAAAAACATTTGCTATAGGATATACGGTTTCTACATCTTGCGCGTCGTATAATTTTGGTGGCGGATATTCGACAGATGTTAATGTAAATGTAAACAAAACTGTTTCTGTACCTTCTTCATCTGGATTGATTTCAGATGTAAATGTTTCGGTAAATGTAACACATGCGAGATTTTCAGATTTGACTATGCAAATCATAAGTCCGAGCGGAACAGTGGTGACTTTGTTTAATAAAAACTGTGGAAGTACAAATGCAACTTTTGCTTTACAATTTGACGATAGCGGAACCGCATTAAACTGTAATACGACTACTAGCCAGATTGTTATTCCTTCAACTGCTCTAAGTGCTTTTAATGGTGAAAATCCGCAAGGAAATTGGACTTTTAGAGTTTTTGATGATAGAGTAGGCGCTTTAGGGACAATAAATTCTGCTTCAGTAAATATTTGCACTAAAACCTATACATTAGGAAATCAAGATTTTGAGAATGTTAAGTTTATGGCATTTCCAAATCCAAACAAAGGAACTTTTACAGTGCAATTTGATAGAGATTCAGTAAGCGAAATTAAAGTTTACGTTAATGATATTAATGGAAAATATGTTTACGATAGAACTTTTCAAGGTTCAGGATATTTTATTCAAGATATTCAATTGCCAGATGTGCCTTCAGGTCTTTATTTTGTAACAGTTACTGATGGTAACAGAAAAGAAGTGAAAAAAATATTGGTGAATTAATTTCTGAATTTCAAAGATTAATGTGCCATAGCCATACAGAGTATACTAATCTTAACACCAGGTATTTTCTGTAGAGCTTTTGAGCATGCTTCGAGTGTTGCGCCTGTCGTAAGCACGTCGTCAACAATTAAGAAATGTTTATTGTAATCAGATTCGCTGAATTTGACATCAAAAATGTTTTCAATATTTTCAGATCTTCCCAAAAGGTTTTTCTTGGATTGTGTTTTGGTATATAATTTTCGGATCAAGATATTTTCTGTAAAAGGAATTTCAAAACCCGATGCAATTGCTTTTCCAAAAGTGGTGGCCTGATTATAGCCACGCTCCTTAAATTTTCTTTTATGGAGCGGAACGGGAATGACAGCATCAAAAGGAATTTCGAATTGAAGTTCTTTTAAATCTTCAGCATACCAATTTCCTAAGACAGTTCCGATTTCCTGATGACCTTTGTATTTTAAATTATGAATTAATTCTTGAACCATTCCTTTTTTATTAAAATACAAAAATGCAGACGCAAATTGAATGTCGATCTTGCCATAAAACTTTTTGGCAGCTTCATTTTTAGGATTTAAATGATATTGGGTTAGAGGCATTTCGTGTCGGCATCCGGTGCAAAAAACCGTTTCATTCTGAAGCAAAAGCGAGTGGCATCCACTGCAAACTTTAGGGAAAAATAGATTTATTAGATAATTAATCACAAAAAGAGAGATTTTATTTACAAAAGTAACAAAATCAAACCTTCAATCTTTATAATTTTTCTTTTTTATAAAGCTAGTTTTTATATTTTTGCATCACTATGGCAAAACAAGAAGATATATTTAAGAATGTGGTTTCGCACGCAAAAGAGTACGGATTTATTTTTCCGTCAAGCGAAGTTTACGATGGTTTAAGTGCTGTATACGATTACGCACAAAACGGTGTCGAATTAAAAAAGAATATCCGTGAATATTGGTGGAAATCAATGGTTCAGATGAATGAGAATATTGTCGGCCTTGATGCTGCAATATTGATGCATCCAACAACTTGGAAAGCTTCTGGTCACGTTGATGCTTTCAATGATCCATTAATTGATAATAAAGATTCTAAAAAAAGATATAGAGCTGATGTTTTGGTTGAAGATCATGCTGAAAAAATTCACCAAAAAGCACAAAAAGAAATTGACAAAGCAAAAGCTCGTTTTGGCGATGCATTCAACGAACAAGAGTTTGTTACTACAAACGCTCGTGTAATTGAATATTTGGCTAAAGAAAAAGAAATCAGAGAGCGTTTAGGACGTTCTTTGGGAGCAGGAGATTTGGCCGATGTGAAAGCATTGATCGAAGAACTTGAAATTGCTGATCCTGAAACGGGTTCTAAAAACTGGACAGAGGTAAAACAATTTAACTTAATGTTCGGAACAAAATTAGGTGCATCTGCAGAAAATGCTATGGATTTATATTTACGTCCAGAAACAGCTCAAGGTATTTTTGTGAACTTTTTAAACGTTCAGAAATCTGGCCGTATGAAAGTTCCTTTTGGAATTGCTCAAACAGGTAAAGCGTTCAGAAATGAAATTGTAGCAAGACAATTTATTTTCCGTATGCGTGAGTTCGAACAAATGGAAATGCAATTTTTTGTGCGTCCAGGAGAAGAAATGAAATCATACGAATACTGGAAAGAAACGCGTTTAAAATGGCATTTATCTTTAGGATTAGGAAAAGAGAATTACCGTTTTCACGATCATGAGAAATTAGCACACTACGCAAACGCAGCAGCTGATATCGAATTTAACTTCCCATTCGGATTTAAAGAATTGGAAGGAATTCACTCTCGTACCGATTTCGATTTAAAAGCGCACGAAGAATATTCTGGAAGAAAATTACAATATTTTGATCCTGAATTAAACGAAAACTATGTTCCTTACGTAGTAGAAACTTCTGTAGGTTTAGATCGTATGTTCTTGGCGGTTTTTGCTACTTCATTAAAAGAAGAAACTCTTGAAGACGGTTCTACAAGAACAGTTTTAAAATTGCCAGCAGTTTTAGCACCAACTAAAGCGGCAGTATTGCCATTAGTTAAAAAAGATGGTCTGCCAGAAGTTTCAAGAAAAATCATTGAAGATTTGAAATGGGATTTCAATGTGGCTTATGATGAAAAAGATGCTGTAGGACGTCGTTACAGAAGGCAAGATGCTCTTGGAACGCCTTTCTGTATTACAGTAGATCATCAGACGCTTGAAGACGAAACGGTAACAATTCGTCATAGAGATACAATGAAACAAGATCGTGTAAAAATTGCTGAATTAAGAGGTATTATCGAAAACGAAGTTTCGATGAAAAACTGGTTAATGAAAATGTAATCTTTACAAGTTATACTATAGATCCCAAATTCCGTAAAGGAGTTTGGGATTTTTAATTTTTGAAACAAGCATTTTATCGGTTTTTTTTGCATTTCATCCTTATGTATCAACATTTTATTGTAATGTATTAACAATGAAATGTTTAAGATGTTTAAATCCGTAATTTTAAATCTGTAATTACTGCAAAGACCAATTTTTTTTCTTCACATAGCAATTAAAAGTATTTTTTTGATTATGATTGCGCCGTGAGAAACCAATAAAACCTGAAATTGAAAAAGTATTCGTATATAATAATTGATGATGTTGCTGAGAGTATTTTGAAAACCAAAACAACGGCTTCAGGTTTTTCAGAATTATCTTTTAAGGCATCGGCATCAAATTTTCAGGAAGGTTTAGAATTGGTTTTAGAACATAAACCGGATTTGGTTTTTCTAGAAATAGAACCCGAAAATGTGTCAAGTCATTTGTCTTTGACTTTTATAAGCGAATTGCACCGGTTCTTTCAGGAAATTCCCAAAATTATAATTACTACCAATACAAAAGAGAAAGCTTTCGATGCTATTCAATATGGCGTATTTGACTATCTTTTAAAGCCTGTTGCGAATATTGATCTACTGAAAGCTGTTTTAAAGCTTAAAAAAGCAAATTTCGAGGCTAAAATAGTTGGTTCAATAGAAGAACAGACTTCTATTGTAATTGATAATATAAATAACGTCACGATTCCTCAAAATATCCAAAAACCATTAACCATTTGTATAAAGTCATATGGTGATTACCGATATCTGAATGCTGAGGATATTTGCTATTTTCAAGCCGATAATAACTCAACCGATATTTATTTAAATACTGGTGAAATGATTACGGCGTTTAAAACGTTAAAGCATTTTGAAAGCGTTTTGACGTATCCGTTTATTCGTATTCATAACAGTTATGTAATTAATAGAAATTACATTTCGAGGATTCATAGCGGAAACTCAATCTGTTACATAAAAAACTCCGCCAAAAAAATTCCATTTTCTAAAACTTATAGAGCAAATGTAGAGCAGATTATTGCCGATTTTGCAGCAGGAAATTATCTAGAAGTCTAAAAATTAGATATTTACACTAATTTGCCGTCCATTGACTATCAATTGGGTATGATTGACTATAAACTCAATTTTTTGTATAAATTTTTTTTCAACCTGGTGTTAGTTTTACACTCTGATTCGCAAGTAAACAGTGAATCATCTCCAAAAATTAAAACAACATTAAAACCCTCAGGTCATGAAAAAAACAGCTTTAACATTCGGATTATTCTCATTAGTAATAGTTGCAACTTCTTTTGCATCACCAGCTTCGACAACTCTTTCAAATGAAAAAGTAAGCATAATTCCTCCTGTGGATGGTTCTACTGGTGGAGGAAGAAAACAAGATAATCCACGTATCGCAAGTAATAAGATTGTAGTTAAAAATAACGAACTATCTTTTGCTAATATCAACCAATCTTTTGGTGATTCTAAGAAAATAGATTAATTTAAAGAAAATATTTATAAAAGTCTTTGGGCTGCCAATTTTTTTGGTGGCCTTTTTTTATGTTTATAGTTTTAGTATTTTTGGTAAAATTCAAAACTTGCATTGAAAAGATATTACCCAATATTATTGTTTTTATTGTTGATTTTTTCAGGTTGTAGCCAAAAGAAAAAATCAAAGGAACTAACTTCAGTGCAGGATAGTCTTCCTATTTATTTGTCATTGGCAAACGATATTCAGATCAATTATGCCCTTAAACAACAATATGCTCAGAAGGCATTTTCTATAGTAGTTAAACAAAAAAATGACTCTATTAGCAGGTTTAATTTGTTTAAGATTGCCAATAGGTATTATAATATGAATGATTTTAAATCATATCATGAAATTTCACAACTAGTTTTAGATAGGTCCATAAGCAGCAAAGATTCGACAAGCATTGCAAAAGCTTATATCTATCTAGGGGATTATTATAGTTCAAGAGTGATTTCTGACAGTGCTTTTAGAAATTATTTTTTAGCGCAGAAGATTTATTTGCAAATTAACGATCAATATAATTTGGCAAAAACCTTATTGAGCAAAGCAAGTCTGCAATATAACGAATCCGATTTTTTCGAAAGCGAAATATCTGTTTTCAAAGCTTTAAGCATATTGAAAAACCAGAAAAATGTAAATGACCAGCTTTATGAATGTTATAATCTGTTGGGTATTTTATATAATGAAAGGGGAGAATATGAAAAGGCACTGGAATATCAGAATAAGGCTTTAAATACTTTAAATGATAAATCAATTCCAGCTGATCTTCAGCTAAAAGCGACTTCTTTAAACAATATCGGGTTTGTTTACATGCGCATGAAAAATTATAAACAAGCCATTGTTTATTTTGAAAGGGGACTTCAAGAAAAAAACCTATTCGAAGAAAAAACTATTTTATACGCCATGCTGCTTGATAATCTAGCTTATTCAAAATTGAAATCAAAACGATTAGACGGACTTCCAGTTCAGTTTTATAGATCTCTTAAAATTAGAGATAGTCTAGGATTGAAAATGGCTAAAGTATCCAATCAAATTCATTTGTCTGAGTATTATGCGTTTAAAAGAGATACATTAAGGGCTATACAGTTTTCGAAACAAGCTTTACTTCTTTCCCGCTCTTCAGATAAATTAGCAAATACTTTACTCGCTTTAAAGCAAATCGCTGTGGTAGATCCTGAAAATGCCTCCAAGTATTCAAAAGAATATATTCAATTGAATGATAAAATGCTCAAAGCAGAGCGAAATATGGGAGAAAAATTCTCTCGCATCGAATACGAAACCAACGAAATTAAAGATCAAAATTCTAACCTTCAGGAAAAGAATAAAACCTTGGTTTATGTTTTTAGTATTTGTACATTGCTCGGGTTGTTTTTTTATGTTTACAAAACACAGCAAGCCAGAAATCGTGAGCTTCTTTTTAAACAGCAGCAGCAGATTGCAAATGAAGATATTTACAATTTGATGATTTCGCAACAGAACGAAATTGAGCTTACGCGAATAAAAGAAAAGAAAAGGGTAGCGCAAGAATTGCACGATGGTGTTTTAGGACGTATGTTCGGTATTAGAATAAGTTTGGACAGCTTAGATAAGTTGGACGAATCTGAAGCTATTTCTAAAAGAAAAAAATATCTTGACGAATTGAAAAATGTTGAACAGGATATTCGAGAAATTTCGCATGACTTAAATCGGGAAAAATCGGAATTAATTAATAATTTTGTTTCGATTTTGAGCAAACTATTTGAAGATCAGATTAATACATATAGTTCAAAATTGATTACTGTTTTTGATCCTGAAATTAAATGGGATTTGATAAGTAACATTGTAAAAATCAATCTGTACAGAATTGTTCAGGAAGGACTTCAGAATTGTAATAAATATGCAGAGGCAGATATTATTAAAGTGGAGTTTAAAAATGAAAATGGTAATCTAGTTTTAATCATTGAAGATGACGGAATTGGATTTAATACCAATAAGACTAAAAACGGAATTGGTCTTATTAATATAGAATATCGAGCAAGAGAGTGTAAGGGAACAGTTACCATAAAATCTGCCAAAGGAGAAGGAACAATTCTCACCATAAGAGTCCCAATAGAGCCAAATAATAACCTGCATAATGACATTTGATTTAACAGCTTCAGTTCCACAATTGGTTAAAAAGAATATTTTAATAGTAGATGACCATCCATTTATTATTGAAGGATATAAAAACGCTATAACTCGCTATAATCCAAAGCAATATGAGTTTATTATTTCTCAGGCACATGATTGTAGATCAGGTTATGATATAATAGAAAATAATAGCACGCTAGATTTTGATATTGCTTTTTTTGATATCAGTATGCCTCCTTATGAGGAAAAAGAGATTTTTTCTGGTGAAGATCTGGCAAAATTGCTTTTGAAAAAAATGCCTTCTTGCAAGATTATTCTTTTGACGATGTATACTGAATTGCTGAAAATCAAAACCATTATCAGAACAATTCAGCCCAATGGATTAATCATTAAAAATGATCTTACTTTTGACGAATTGCTTTTGGCTTTTGATAAAGTAATGAAAAACGAAAAGTACTACAGCCAGTCGGTTGTGAAAATGCTTAATCAATCGACGCATAATGCGATTGAGATTGATCAATACGATAAACAGATATTAGTTCATTTGGATAAAGGAACTCCAATTCATGAAGTGCTGCAAAATATTCCAATTTCTTTAAATGCCATCGTGAAGCGAAAAAAGCATTTAATGGAATTGCTAAAAATAAAAACGGGCTCTGATCACGATTTAGTAAAAGAAGCAAAAAGCAAAGGGCTTTTTTAGAGAGAAAAATTCCAATAAAAAAAGTCAAATAAAAAATTCCAAACTCCAATGCTCACGTCATTATTGGAATTTGGAATTTTTTATTATTGGAATTTTCTAAAATTTATTCGCTAAGGGCATCCCATCCGCGGGCTTTTAAAGCAATTTTTGTGTTGGCGCGGGTTACAAGATGGATTCCTTCATTTTCTTCTGTCATATGCCCGATAACAGAGAAATTTGGATTTCCTTTTATTTTGTCGAAATCATTAATATCAATCGTAAATAAAAGTTCGTAATCCTCACCACCGTTTATAGCAACCGTTGTGCTGTCAATATTAAATTCCTCGCAAGTAGAAATAAACTGCGGATCTAATGGCAATTTATCTTCATACAAATTACAGCCCACTTTTGATTGTTTACAGATATGAATAATCTCAGAAGATAATCCGTCTGAAATATCGATCATTGCTGTTGGTTTTATGTCTAAAGCATGAAGTAGGGTGCGCACATCTTTTCGTGCTTCAGGTTTCAATTGACGCTCTACCAAATAAGTATAAGGATCTAAATCGGGCTGGTTGTTTGGGTTAACTTGGAAAACTTGTTTTTCGCGTTCCAGAACCTGCAATCCCATGTAAGCAGCTCCAAGATCACCAGTTACAACCAATAAATCAGTTTTTTGAGCTCCGTTTCTGTAAACCAATTCATTTTCATCAGCTTCTCCAATGGCAGTTATACTTATAATTAATCCTTTTTGAGATGAGGTTGTGTCTCCGCCAATAACATCCACTTTATATTCTTTTGCGGCATGTGTAATTCCTGCAAACAATTCTTCTAAAGCTTCCAAAGGAAAACGATTCGAAACGGCAACCGAAACTGTAATCTGAGTCGGCTTTGCATTCATTGCACAAATGTCAGAAACGTTTACTACAACGGCTTTGTATCCTAAATGTTTCAGTGGCATGTAAGCCAAATCAAAATGAACTCCTTCAATTAATAAATCGGTTGAAACGACTACTTTTTTGTCTTTAAAATCAAGAACGGCAGCATCATCGCCAATACTTTTTAAAGTAGATTCCTGAGTAACGTCAAAGTTTTTGGTTAAATGATCAATTAAACCGAATTCGCCTAATTGAGCTATACTAGTTCTCTGCTGATTTTTATCTTCAATCATTTCTGTTAAGTTCCAAAGTTATTAAGGTGCAAAGGTACAAAGGATTTTTTTAAAGATGCTAAGATTCTGAGATGCTAAGGTTCTAAGTTTTTTTATTCTGTAGAGACGCACTGCAGTGCGTCTCTCTTATGTATAAATTGGGTGTAGATTTCCGATGTGTTAAATGCACTTTTGTGCGTATAAAATGTGCTAAATAATATTTTTTAAAATATTTTTTTTGCTGCTGACAAACTGTTGTCACCAGCCCATTTTACTTTTGAAGCATTAAAAATATTTAAACTTTAAAACCATGAAAACATTAGAAGCACAAGTTATTACTTCAGAAGATTTATTGAAACACTGGCAAGGGCACAGAGCACTTACACGTCGTTTAATTGAGATTTTCCCAGAGAAAGATTTCTTCGAATTTTCAATTGGCGGAATGAGAACTTTTTCAAAATTAGTAGATGAGCTTTTGGCTATTGCAGTTCCAGGTCTAAAAGGAATTGTAACGAAAGAAACTGCACCATTCTCAGAAGGAACAGAAAAACTAATTTTTAAAGCACAGTATCTTGAAAAATGGGATGAGGCTACAGTAGAAATTGATAAATATTGGCAAGAATTATCGGTTGAGGATTTTAGCGAGACTTTTAACCTTTTTGGACAATATGAATTTCCTGTAATTCAGAATATCTTATACTTTATCGATAATGAAGTGCACCACCGCGGACAAGCTTATGTTTATCTGAGAGCATTAAATATCGAACCACCATTTTTCTGGGAGAGATAATTCATAATTTTTTACTATCTTAATATCACAATCTAAAACTAAGAAAATGAGTTTAAAAAAGATAATGTCCAATTTTGCAGATTACAATTTATGGGTAAACCAACAATTTGTAAACTGGCTTTCGCCAAAAGCTGATGAATTGCTTTATGCAGAAGTTCAATCGAGTTTTTCAACTATTATGAAAACGTTAGACCACATTTGGTCTACAGAAGAATATTGGTTTTCTGTAATTTCTGAAAATGAAATGACAGTAAAGAAGCCAGAAAGCGAATTGTCAAAAGAAGAAATATTTGAAGGATTGCTCAATTCATCTACAAGATTGAAACACCTTATCAATTCATTATCCGAAGAAGATTTGATGAAAGAAGTTAAAATTACAAATCCGTGGTTTGAATGCGAACTGCCAATTTCTGAATATTTAATTCAGGTTATCAATCATGGCACTTACCATAGAGGACAGATTGTAACCATGGGAAGAAATATCGGAATTACAGATGCTTCCAACACAGATTACAATTTTTATAATGTGATAAAACAGAAATAAATGAAAAAACTCCTGAGATATTGCTCTCAGGAGTTTTTTTATAAAAGTCTTTTTCTGTTAATTTCTAACAATTCTAAGACATTTGTTTTTAATATTTCGGGTTCTAGAATTTCTGCATAATCTCCAAACATCAAAAACCATCTCGGAAAAGCGTTATTAATATCTCTAGACATAAAAGTCATTTCGATTTTTTCGCCAACCTCTTTTTGCGAAATAAAACCATGATATTTTCTTTCGGATGCTAAATATCTCGCTATTTTTCGGTCAACTAAAAGACGAACTTTTGTTGTTGGATGAGCATCTGTTTTAGTTAAATAGGTTTCCAGGGCATCATGTTCGATTGTAAAATCAACGTCTGTTTTTTTTATTCCCTGAATTCTGTCGGTTCTAAACTGTCGGTAATCTTTTCGAAGATGGCAATAACCCAGAAAATACCAATTATTATTGTCGTGAAAAACTCCAACAGGTTCAAGATTACGTTCAGTGGTTTCGTCTTTTTCAAAAGTTTTATAGGTCAAAAGAATTTGTTTTTTTTCTGCAATACCTTCAAAAAGTACTGCCAAAGTATTTGGCGAATTATCATTGAACATCGGTTCTGCATCTTGCATGACAATTCTAGATTCGATGTTCGAAAGATAATCTTTGTCGTTGCTTCTCAAAACCGCTTTCAGTTTATACATTGCTGACGCATAATGCGTTCCCAAAGAAGGATCCGTAAACTTCTGCATTAATTTTTCGGCAGCAATAAAACTGCTGACTTCTTCGCGAGTAAACATAACTGGCGGAAGACGATAGCCATCCATTAAAGCATAACCAACTCCAGCTTCACTATAAATAGGAACTCCAGACGCTTCCAGAGTTCTGATGTCTCTATAAATTGTCCTTAAACTACATTCAAAACGATCGGCCAATTCTTGTGCTTTTACAATTTTTTTAGATTGCAATTGGATAAGAATAGCTACAATTCGGTCAAATCGTTTTGGGGTTTCGTCGAGCATTTTTTCTTTTTTTGGTTCAAAGGTTAGAGGTTCAAAGTTACAAAGGTTTAATCTTTGTAGAAATAAAAAAGCTGTTCCAAATTGAAATAGCTTTTTACTTTATAAGCCGAATGAAATTAAACATTTTTTTGCATCTTTACAGAATTATAGTATTAAATTTTAAAGTATCGAATGAAGTTTCCTTTTGAGCCAGTTATTTTTGGTTATGAAATTAATATCCATTTAGTTCTAGAATATTTGGCATTTTTTTAGGATACCGATATTATATTTTTTTGAGAAAAAAACGAATGATACTATTGTTTTCACAAACAGGTTATCGATTATTTTGGGTGCGGCAATTGGCGCTTTTACTATACTTGCTTAGAAAATTTTAAATTCTTTTTTGCCAGGTAAGCCACAAAAGCTTATATCTAAAACAATTTCTTCATTAGTTTTGGAATTTTCTAAATACAAAGCTGACATCCTATTTAATCTTTTTAAAGTGGCCAATTTGTTATAAGCAGAATATTCTATATAAACATTATTATCAATTGGCATCGCTCTAAATCCATCTTCAATTTCATCTATTATTTGTGATATTCTACTCTTAGATTCAGATGGTTTTAAATACATGGCAATGGCAATGTTTTTTTCTTTATTGGCTAATTTATCTCTAAGGAAATCATAGTTTTTATTGTTTAATGCATCAATAATTAAATTGCATTCTGATAGTAAAGCTTTTTTTAAATCGAACTTGACATCTTTTAAGTTTACTCCATTCTGCCATGCATCGAGTTTATAAGATACATTTGACATAAAAACACTTTTATGAATTATAAAAGGAATGTTTTCCTGAACAGGAGCTGTCTGAAAATTTTCAAATTGCTGTATAAATTTAAAATCGCCAGAACTTACATCATATTCTATAACTTTATATCTAACATAAGATTCTTTATGAAGTTTTGTTCCTCCTGAAAGAGGAGATACTCTAATTTCTATATCTTGTTCACCTTTTTCTAGAATCCCATTATTTATTGGGATATCCATTGTTGCTTGTCCATCTACATTTAAAGAAAAAACACAAACATCATTTATGCGTACTTCAAAATAACACATAAAAGCACTACAATCTAATTCGTAATATATTTGACTCATTTTTTATAGAAATTATTTATCTTTTGGAGTACTCCTTGCTTTAAAATTTTCCAAAACAGTAAGCCATTCTGGATTATTTGAATTTAGCATTCGAGTCCCTTGTTTTACAATCGTAAACTCAGTGTTTAAATATTTTTTATGATCTCTTGTATTTTCAGTATTTTGTTCCAATAAAACCCACTGTTTGGATTCTTTTAGTTCCCAGACTAAAGCACTGCCATTTTCCAGACCTGTAGTTCTTTCTTCAGGTTTACCAAACCTCTTTTTTAGATAATTAAGTAAATCTTCTCCTTCTTTATCATTTGTTACATATACAGTAAAACCTAAATAATTGTTTTTTTCAAAATTGTCTACATGTATATAAATATCACTGTATGCGTCATCATATCCATTAGGGACAGCGTATTTAGAGAAAAAAACCTCGCCAAACCTAAAGTAATCCAATTGAGTGCTTCTATACGACTTTAGTCCATATGCTCCATTATCGTCTTTTTCAATTTCTTTAATCTTTTTAATATTTTCGGGAATTGATTTATCAAATTCTAATGTTTCTAAATCTGTTTGAGAATCGCATGAAGTTACCATCAAGCTAATTGTAAATAACAATATTATTATTTTCATTTTAATTTTGGATAAGACATATTAAAATTATCTAGAATTGTAAAAACTTTAGGGTCAGATGAATTTTCTATTCTAATTCCTTGCTTGATAATTGTTATTCGAGTAGCTAAATAAATATTACTTTTTCTAGTATTTTCTTTGTTTTGAAACACAAAAATCCATTGATTATGTTTTATATCATTCCAAAAAAGAGATATTCCATTTCCTCCAGTATCTCTATTTTCTGGATTGTCATAATTTTTTTTTAAGTATGATAATATTTTTTTACCATCTTCTTCTTTGGAAATATTTAAGGTGATACCTAAATATTTATTTGAATCATAATTATCTACATTAATGTATAGATTATTTGTTCCATAGGAATAGCCATTAGGAATACTATAATTTGAAAGGGCAATGTCTCCAAATTTGAAGATTTTTAAATTTTCCGTTTGATATGATTTTAATCCATTATTATCATCTAATCTTTTCTCACTTTTTTTTAAGTTTAGAACTATGTTAGAAATATCATCGTCATATTTTAAGGTTTCTAAGTCAGTTTGAGAATTGCAGGATGTGATCATTAAACCAGTGGTAAATAATAGTATTAATTTTTTCATTTTAATTTTGGATGGAGATATTGAATTTGATCTGTAATAGTAGGGAATTTAGAATCATCTGAGTTTTCTAATCTTATGCCTTTTTTTGCAACTACAATGCGAGTAGATAAATATGATTTATCTTTTCTTGTATATTCTGTAACTTGAGTTACCAAAATAACTTTTTTCAGAGGTTTTATATCCCACAAATATGCTTTACCATTATTATCACCAGCTTGATATCGCTTTTCAGGTTTTCCGTATTTTTGCTCTAAATACTCCAATATTTTGTTAGACTCTTCAAGATTGGTGATTTCCAAAGTTATACCTATGTATTTATTTGAATTATATTGATCGACATGAATATCTAATCTATTGTTGCCATACTCATAACTTTCAGGGACTTTGTATTTTGAAATTGATGTATTTCCAAATTTAAAATTTTGTAATTCATTTGTTTCGTAAGACAAAAGACCAAAATTTGTTTCTCTAGTTTTTTCAACATCCTTTATATCTTTTATAATGTTTATAACATTGTCATCAAATTTTATCGCATCTAAATCTGTTTGAGAATTGCATGATACATTTATTGAACAGATAATGAGTAATAATAGTTTTTTCATTATTCAATTAATAAAAACGACTTTTTAACATTTCTAAAACATCAAATGCATTTGGGTTTTCGTCTAATATTTTTTTTATGCTTTCTGGATTGTTGCCTTTATCAGGAGTTAATTTCAATCCTCTTTTTAAAATAGTTACTTCTGTTGAAATGAAGCTATTTTTATCATTATTGTAATATTCAGTATTTTGTGTTATATAGACTAACTGATTTTTTTTTTTGTCATCCCACAAGTATTTAGATTGAATATGATTGTCTTTATTATAAATGTTTTGTAACAGAGGTTTTCCTAATTTAGTTTTCATATAGGATAATAAATTTTTACCCTCATTTTCATTTTCAATTTTAATGATTAAACCAGATAATTTATTGTTTTTAAAATTATTAACATAAATAGATAAATTGCTAGTGTATTTAATTAAACTACTTTTTACATTATCTTTAATTTCTAATTTTGAGAGATTTACATCTCCATATTTAAAATTATCAATATTTGTAGTTACATAACCAACAAAACTATATCTGATGTTTTCATCTTTTTCAAATATTGTTGTATCAGTAACTATTGATGAAATGTCAGAGTCAAATTTTAACGTTTCTAGATCCGTTTGAGAATTACATGATGTCATGATTATAATGGTTGTAAATAATAAGATAAAATTTTTCATAGTTATTTTAATTTTTAATTAATGGAATATTGGCACTCATATTAAATAATTCTTCTAATTCTTTTATGACATCAAACGGAGGAATAACATCTTTTATAGTTCCCTCTGCAATTTTATAATCGTCTTCACGAGTTTCTTCTACTGATTTTTTATCTTTCACAATTTTCATCGCGAGACTTACACTTATTCTAACTACATATTTTGCATCCATACCATCAAATCCAAGCTTTGGTCTGTAGTACAGTCCTTTTTCATCATAGTTAAAAGTATGTGCAAACGTTATAGAAGCTTCAGCACTTGCTGAGGCTTCAAAATAAGCTTTAACTTTAATGATAACAATGGCTGCTTCTCCCTTTATTTTAATACCAACCTTTAGCTCTACTTTTAGTTTAGCTTCAGTTTCTAATTGTAATTTTGCATCTTTTGTTTTTCCTGCCGTATTAAAATTGATATCGGTATTTATTGTTATAGTATTGGTAATAATTAAATCCATATAAATATCAACACTTGCGCTTAAGCCATTTTGTTCATTGCCAGCCTTTATTCCATTTTTTAATTGTCCTTGAATTGCATTGTATAATTTTAATACTCCTGGGCCTAAACCAAATATTTCGCCACCTGCAAAAACAATAGCTCCTAACAAATCAATTGTTACTTCCAGTCCAATAAGAGGTTTGGCATGTAAACCAATAGTTACATCTGTTCCAATTATAGTTTTGTTATCTTTTGGATGGGCTAAAAACCAATCTCCAGTAAAAGATAGATTAGGCGGTTTTACAACAAAACTTGCAGGAATACTCTTAGATACAGTGTCGCTGAAGGTTCCTTTAGTTTTATTTGTAATACCATCGGCTAATGCGCCTATTGAGGCAAATATATCGTAAGCTTTTTTGAATTTTGTCTCGTACTCAGCTTTTAATTCCTTACTTTGTTTTTCGTTATCCCATTTGGCTTTTAAGCTAAAACCAATTGAAGCATCTTTTTGCTTCCATCTTCTTTCAGCACCTATTTTGCCAGATTTTTTTTGCAACTCCTTTACATCAAATTCATTTTTATTCTGCCATTTAACACTTAAATCATTAGTAAGGTTTAAGAAAAACTCAAATGTCCATTTTATATCTGGGTAGGCTTTTATCTGAATAGTATGATTAGCATCATTGGAAAAATATCTGCAAGAATGAACATCAATAAAATAGTTGTTTGCTGAATCCATACTTTTTTCAACATTTAAAACATGCGTTATGTTATATCTTGGCCATATATATTGTAATGGAGCAGGATTCATCCATGACAAATCTGACTTTACCGGAAAATCTAATTTATTACCCACCTGATCCTTTGCTTTAGGATACTCTGTTGAATTTACTCTAATGTTTTTTTTGTGTTTACCTGTAAAACAGGCCTTGTTTTGATATTCTGTAACGTCAATAGTAATGTTTTGGCTATGGCTTGGCGCAATAGTTTCATAAATTATAGTTTGAGCGTCGTGACCAAGAGAGTCAAATGCAATATCTACACGACGATTCTCGATGTATTCTTTTTCATTTTTGTATTTTATATTATCTCGTCCCTTTTTGTCATCGGTTGGGTTTACTTCGCCACGGCCTATTGAAATAATACGTCGGGCGTCCAGACCTCCATCAACAAATAGTTTTTTTACAGCATCACTGCGCTGTTGTGATAATTTTTGATTGTATTGTTCCTTGCCAATTACACAAGCATGACAGTCAATTTTTATTGTTGAAAAATGTGATTGCAATAAGTATTGTAAAACATTGTTGAGCTGTGTTTTGGCTTCTGCGGTTATTTCATGTTTTTCAAATTCAAATAGAATGGTTTTTGAAATAGGCGTTTTTGGATTTGTTACTTTGCTTAAATTTTTACCATTATTAAATAATTCTACAGGTGTTTTTGTAGGTTCTGTTATAGAGATAGTTTCAAACTTACAAAGCTCATATCGCTCTTCATTTTTATCAGGCTCACCTTTTTTTATTGGAGATATATTTGTTGGAGGTTTTATTTCTTGAGAAACAACTTTTTTCTTAATTTTTAGATACTTGGCATGATCGATTATGCCTTTTTCGCCAGTAATATAGGTCTTGGTAACTGGATCGTAAATTTTTATATAAAATTCTTCTGTTTCTTGAAGATCTTTAATAGAGGAGTACCAGGCAAATGTGTTTTTAATTTCTAGATTTATTTCGCCATCAATGACTTCTACGCTAAAAATTTTGCGCATAAGCGGATCTTTAAAAATCATGAAATGTCTAAAAATTTCGATTTGCATGTTTTTATGTCCGTTAAGGCCTTCTGTTTTTAAATTTAGATATATCGTTTCTCCATAGGAGAAAGTATGTTTTTTGCTAACATCCTCGCCATTGTAGATTTTGCACCATTTGTTGCTTACTATCTTTGGAGGTGAATAGCCACTAATATATAAGCCCGTTTCATCATGAAAATCTCTTTTTCCACCAAGACTTGCTTCAAGATAATATTGAAATGGCCCACATAAATGAGGAGGTATAGTTACTTGAAAAGGAGTACTTGCGACCAAAGTTCTTTGATAAATTATGGTTAGCTTTTTTCGGTCTTGATATATCCAAGTTAAATTCTTTTTTTTCTCATCTTCTGTTGTGTCTTTATACCATTGGTCAACCTCGAATGTAACAACTTGATCTGCTGTAATTGTTATTTTTTTATTAGGAATAGACATATTGCTTATCACTCTGCCTCTCCCTGTCCATTTTATTTTTTTAACACCTTTTGCCATTTCCAACAATTTAATCGTTAAACTTTAGACCTTCATGTTTTGCTTTTTTGGTATACATTTCTCTCACATCAACCATAGGATTTATGAGGTTATGAACCATCGGGTTTATGTTTTTAAAGTTTTGTTCACCGGGTTCTGCCGTTTGTCCGTGATTTACAATTTCAATACAATCTGGGGCACCCATTGAACATGTTGCTTTACTGTTTTCAAGTAATTTTTTACCTTGATTACTAAGTGTAATTTTTTCGTGAAAATTATCCCATTGAATAATGTCCACAATGCATTTCTTGTATTGATTATTTCCTAGCGGTTGTTTTAAGCAATTTCCAAAGGAGTTATTTTCTAAAGTCTGCCCTAATTCTTTAGTTGTTGCAATAAGTTTGTTTGAACCGTTGTCGTTACCAAAATGTTTCGACTGTGATTTTACCTTAAGTTTATCTGTTTTAGAACTGTCTTGACTCAACTTGCATTTACAGGTTGCGCCTTGTACTACAAAATGTTCCTCGCTCATAATATTTTTTTTAGTGTGTTGCTGTTTTTTTTGTTAAAGTCTTATTGACGTGAAAGAAATATTTTTGTAAAAATGATTATTGATATGCCCAAGATGAATAGTAAGATTATATAAAGAAGAGAATAGTTGCGTTTTTCTGGTTTGTAAACGCCTGCAAATGTTAATTCTCGTGATGCGATTACTAGTTTTTCTGCAGTATGCAGGTTTGTGGCTGTTACGGTATATTTTTGAGGTATATCTAAGGCTAGATCACAAGAAACTGTAAAGGCTTCTGGCATGTAGGTATTTGGATTTAGAAAATATTTTGCCTTATAATTGCCTAATGCTTTTTCTTCAGAATACTCTTTTACTGGTATTTTGAGTTCATTTTGAAAATCGGTCTTGGTTCTAAAGTCATCTAGTTTTCCATTTATGTCAATAACAATAAGGTTGTCAATGTTCAAATGGTCGTCTATTTCCTGATGAACTAAATATTGTATGTTTTCAGTTTTAGCAAGATGTGGAAAACTAATATGTTTTTTGAGTGATAAATCTTGAGGATACTGAACATGAATTTCGTTAAACAGAGCATTTAAAAACCAGTCTTTCTGAATAGAAAAAAATAAACTGTCTTCATCTTCAAGATTTTTATCATAGATCTTAAAGTATTTTTCGGTTTGATCGCCTTTATAATATTTTCTTATTTTGCTTTTAGTTTCATTCCAGCGTTCAACTATTTGATCATAATTATTAATATATACCCATTTTCCATTTTCATCAACTACAATAAGCATGGGGTATAGTGCCTGAGAAGCTTTTTGGGCAATCTCTTCTATCATTGTATTTGCAGCAATGTTGTTTACATATAAATCTTCATAACGAGATACATAATAAAAGTGGTAACCCTCGTTTTTGGCTCGCCAGCTTATTTTGATTTGTTGTTTTATTGTGTAAATTTCTTTGCCATTTTCAATAGTACATTGTACGGCATATGTGTTTTCTCCATGAGAATGATTTAAAGTAAGTTTACCGGGAGCATCATTAAAGACTACTTTTTGACGTTGCTGTTCTTTTTGTTCATCTGTGAGGTTAACTGTTGGTGGTTGGATGATAACAAACTTTAGATGTATTGGAAAAGATGGTCCAATCAAATCTTCTAAAGGACAAAATCTATTGTGGTAAGTACGTAACTGATCAACAGAAATTCCCATATTATGAGCGACATTTTCGGGTGTATCTCTTTCTTTAATTCCATAAGTAGTATAATTACTATATGAGAATTCAGGTATATAATAATTAGGCATATAAAAGAAATATAGGATTTGTATTACAATTATCAAATATACTATTTTTCTTTCATTATTAGGTTTTGGGATAAAAAAAAAAGCTGTTCTAGTTTAGAACAGCTTTTATGTGTAAATCGTTAAAACGAATTAAAATCTAAACAATAATCCGAATTTTGGTTGATCAAAGATGTTTTCAAATAAGTTGATGTTTAATTGGAAAGTATCTGAAGATGGACCGTTTTCTGGAGAAACACTGTTGTATGATAATAAATTAGCAAGAGTAAAAGTAACTGCAATGTTTTTGGTTAGGAAATAATTTAAACCAACATTGATATTGGCTGTTAGACTATTGCTATTATCTGTGCCAGTAATTGGACTTTCGTATTTATTTCTGCCGTATCCTAAACCTACTTCTCCATAGGCTTTGAATCGTTTTTTATCGAGTTCCAATACATAATATCTTGCGAAACCACCGATTCCAAAAATGTTAGTTTTTTCATCGGTTGCTTCAACTTTATTGCTAGAATAGCTCAATTGTCCCCCAACGGCAAATTTATCATTAAGAAAATATCCAAATTTGGGATTAAAAGCATAATAGTCTTTATCTCCACCAGTAGTGATCTGGATAGAACCTTCTATAAACATATCGCCATGTTGGAAAGTAATACCTTTTGCAGAATTCATTTCTGAATCAACTTGATCTTGCTGTGCATTTGCAAAGTAAAATGTAAATAATGCTAGAATAACAGATAATTTGGTTTTCATAATCTTTTATTTTTTAAAGTTGTAAGATTAAAAATACAATTTTATCTTAAAATTAACTTTAAGTTTTTGTAAAAGCGTTAAAAAACAATCGATTAAGTTAATATTTTTATAAAAAATAAGTTTTAACTTACGTTTTTTAAAAACCAGAAATAGATTATTTATAACAAGAAACCCGATAACATGAGCCATCGGGTCTAATCTATTATCTTTGTCCTTTACTCTTTTATCTAAAAAGAACTAGTCATTCAATTTCAAAACAGCCATAAATGCTTCTTGCGGAATCTCAACGTTTCCTACTTGACGCATACGTTTTTTACCTTTTTTCTGTTTTTCAAGAAGTTTACGCTTACGCGAAATATCTCCACCGTAACATTTTGCTGTAACGTCTTTACGAAGTGCTTTAATAGTTTCACGAGCAATAATCTTAGCTCCAATGGCAGCCTGAATCGGAATATCAAATTGCTGTCTTGGAATTAATTCACGTAATTTCTCGGTCATTTTTTTACCGATGTTGTAAGCGTTATCTTCGTGGATCAATGCAGAAAGTGCATCAACTGTTTGAGCATTCAAAAGAACGTCCAATTTAACTAATTTCGAAGTACGCATTCCGATAGGAGAGTAATCGAAAGAAGCATAACCTTTAGAAACTGTTTTTAAACGATCATAGAAATCGAATACAATTTCTGCCAAAGGCATGTCGAAATTCAATTCAACTCTTTCTGTAGTTAAATACGTTTGGTTTGTAATTAAACCACGTTTTTCGATACATAAACTCATTACGTTTCCAACAAAGTCAGATTTTGTAATGATGGTAGCTTTAATAAATGGCTCTTCAACTCTATCCAATTTTGAAGGCTCTGGTAAGTCTGAAGGGTTGTTTACAACAATAGCTTTTTCTGGCTCTTTTTTAGTGTAAGCCAAATACGAAACGTTAGGAACTGTAGTAATTACAGTCATATCAAACTCACGCTCTAAACGTTCTTGGATAATTTCCATGTGAAGCATTCCTAAGAATCCGCAACGGAAACCAAATCCTAATGCTGCAGAACTTTCAGGAGTAAACACTAAAGATGCATCATTCAATTGTAATTTTTCCATTGAAGAACGCAAGTCTTCATAATCTTCTGTATCTACAGGATAGATACCTGCGAATACCATTGGTTTTACATCCTCAAAACCAGCAACCATATTTGTTGTCGGAACTTTTGCATCTGTAATGGTATCACCCACTTTTACTTCGCGAGCTTCTTTAATTCCAGAAATCAAATAACCAACGTCTCCTGCCGAAACTACATTTTTAGGAACTTGATTAAGTTTTAAAGTTCCAATTTCGTCAGCAAAATATTCGTTATCTGTAGCCATGAATTTAATTTTCTGGCCTTTTTTGATTTCACCATTTACAACTCTAAAGATTACCTCAATTCCGCGGAATGGATTGTAAACCGAGTCAAAAATTAAAGCTTGTAATGGCTCTTCTGGATTTCCTTTTGGAGCAGGGATTTTTTCGATAATGGCAGCAAGAATGTTCTCAACACCAAAACCAGTTTTTCCTGAAGCGTGAATAATATCTTCTAATTTGCATCCTAATAAATCGATAATATCATCACTAACTTCTTCTGGATTAGCACTTGGTAAATCAACTTTATTTAAAACCGGAATGATTTCTAAGTCGTTCTCAAGTGCCAAATATAAATTTGAAATCGTTTGTGCTTGAATACTTTGTGCCGCATCAACAATCAATAAAGCTCCTTCGCAGGCAGCGATAGATCTAGAAACTTCATAAGAAAAGTCTACGTGACCAGGAGTATCAATTAAGTTTAAGATATATTCTTCGCCCTTGTATTTGTATTCCATCTGGATGGCATGACTCTTAATGGTAATTCCACGCTCGCGCTCCAGATCCATGTTGTCAAGCAATTGTGCTTTTTCTTCACGAGCTGTAACGGTTTGTGTTGCGCCTAGTAATCTGTCCGCCAATGTACTTTTACCGTGGTCAATGTGTGCAATAATGCAAAAGTTACGAATCTTCTTCATTTTAGTATATCAGTTCTCTATCGAGTTTTAAGTATTTTTTTGTGTAAAATGCGCTGTAGCAATCGTTTTGACGCATCTTATCAAGTGGCAAAGATAGCGCAAAGTTTTGGATTCTGGAATTTAGTTGCACGATTTTGAAATTTGAAGTCAAAAAGCTGTTTTTCAGTCTCTAAACGTATCTATTCTATTTAAATTACTGTTTCGCATTCAATCAAAAACTTGAAGAATGTTTGCATTTATAGATTTATTTCAATTATTGTTTATTGAAAAAATGGTAAAAATGAATTTTAGCTGAGTAATTTGTAAAATTTGTGCGAATAATTGTCGGTTTA
The DNA here is from genome assembly GCF_003254565.1 of Flavobacterium nitrogenifigens. GTDB lineage: Bacteria > Bacteroidota > Bacteroidia > Flavobacteriales > Flavobacteriaceae > Flavobacterium > Flavobacterium nitrogenifigens. Next base: position 181,901 of record NZ_QJRI01000173.1, on the reverse strand, counting down.
ATTAAATATGATTATACTTGTAGTCATTATAACCATAAGATTGATCGACTTTGGTTTTGTATTATTTTTTTAGAATTTATCTGTGCACTAGATACCTCTTCGAAAATGATAAAATGAATTTTACTATTTACTAATCTAACCCCAACAAATTATGAAAAAACAAACTATGCAGCTTGCCACTAAATTTGGCAGACTTTCTAATGAAGAAATGAAAAATATAACTGGCGGCGTAACGCCTGTTGGTCGATTGACAGTTCCTACAAGCATTTGTGCTTCTGGATATGGTTTAGTCGCAACGGGTTGTCAGGGAACTTCTTATCCTATGCTTGATGGTTATACCTGCGTTTTGACTTGTTTATAACCAAATTGAATTCAATTAAAAAAGAGACATCATTGATGTCTCTTTGTGTTTTAGAACTCAAAATTAAATCCTTTTTCAGTCAGTTTTTTATAAATATCGGGATCAAATTTGTAGAGTTTTGCAGCTCTGTGCGATACGTCCTGCTGTTTTTCGTCTAGAGCTACTAATAATTTCATGTGCAGAATTTTTCGTCTAAAATTCGATTTATCCAATTCGATTCCAAGAATTTCTTCATATAGCTGCATCAGCTGCAATAAAGTAAACTTTTCAGGAAGAAGATTAAACCCAATTGGCGCCTGACGCACGCGGTTTCGAAGCTGTAATAAACTGAAATTTAAAATTTCATTATGGTCAAAAATCAGCTTAGGAATTTCATTTATCTTGAACCATTTTGCTTCAAAAACTTTTAAACTGGCTTTAATGTTATAATCTTCTCTATTGACCAAAGTATAATAACCAATAGTAACCACGCGTCTTTCCAGAACACGCTGCGGATCTGTAAAGGCTTTTAATTGTTCCAAATAGATGTTTTCAAGACCTGTAAGTTCTTGTAAAATTCGTTGAGCAGCATTATCTGCACTTTCGTCTATTTGAAGCCATCCGCCAAGAAGTCCCCATTTGCCTTTACTTTCGCCTTCTGCATGCTGCACTAAGAGTACTTCGAGACTCTCTTTATTAAATCCGAAGAAAACACAGTCAATCGTGATTCCTTCTACGGCTGGTTTGTGATGGTTAGTAGTTATTTCAGTCAATTTGTTGTTGTTAGTAATTTGTATTGAAAATTAGAATTCAAAATTAAATCCTTTTTCAGTTAATTGCTCATAAATTTCAGGATCAAACTTATATAGCTGAGCAGCTCTGTGTGAAACGTCTTGTTGTTTTTCGTCTAAGGCCACCAAAAGTTTCATGTGCAGAATTTTTCGTCTAAAGTTGGGTTTGTCCATTTCAATTCCTAAAATTTCTCCATATAACTGCATCAGTTGCAATAAAGTGAATTTTTCAGGAAGCAGATTAAAACCAATCGGTGCTTGACGAACTCTGTTTCGAAGGTGTTTTAAACTGTAAGCTAAAATTTCGTTATGATCGTAAATTAAATCTGGAATACTGTCTATTTTATACCATTGCGCATCAGAAGCAGTAAAACCAGCTTTAACATTATAATCTTCTCTTTTTACAAGAGCATAATAACCAATCGTAATGACACGTCTCAGCGGGAAACGATCTGGGTCTCCAAATGCTTTCAGCTGTTCCAGATAGATGTTATCAAGACCTGTTAGCTCATTCAATAAACGATGAGCGGCACTGTCTGTGCTTTCTTTTTTATAAATCCATCCTCCTGGAAGTCCCCATTTTCCTTTACTGATACCTTCAGCATGCTGCACCAAAAGCACCTCAAGACTGCCCTTATCAAAACCAAAAATGACACAGTCAATTGTGATGGCATTCATCGCGCTGTTTTCATTTTTATGAGCAGTTTTGTCGTCTACATTTTCAACCATATCTGAGATAAATTTTGACAAATTAAATAAATAAAATCATTATTAGCCTTTTTGAATACTCTATATTTTTTTAACGAAACAAAAATTTGACAATCAGTTGTTTATTAAGGAACTAAAAAACTATTGTTTTTAAACTTGTTTTTAAGTTGCTGATTGTCAATTTTATAAATCCTTGATTTTTCTACATTTTTTATTTCAATTCTTGTTAGGTTTTTACAACATTCATAAAAATGAATTGTGATTAATTAGAATCGAAAAAAAATAACCCTAATATTTTGCTAATATAGAAAATTTGTTTTACACTTGTAGTCAAATTTACCATAAGATAAATTCAAATTGACTATAAGCAAAAAAAGAACAAACTTACACTTAACTTAAACTTACCACAAATGTTTTTTCTAAAAATTGATTTAAATAGTTTTTTGATGAGATTACCATCATCAAATTTTGCAGAAAGAATCGATTTTGAAGTTTTAGAAATGCTTGTTTTTAAAACGCCTGTTTATTGTCAGCAAGCACGAAATGTTGGAAATGAGATTCAGGCCCTCATTTTGGCATCATCTGCTTGGGGAGCTTTCCCAGATTTCTCTTAGGGTAAAAAAAAAACACTAACTATAACTTAAACTTAATCAATTCTTATTATGAAAAGCAAAAATTGTATTAAAACAACAAAGCTTCCATGTTTTATGGCGGTGCTGCTTAGCGTATTTATGATGCAGTTTGGATTTGCTCAAGAATCTAAAACTGTAAGTGGGACAATTACCTCTTCCGAAGACGGATTTGGAGTTCCAGGAGCAACTGTACAAGTACAGGGAACAAAATCGAGTACTGTTACCGATTTTGACGGAAAATATAAAGTCGAGGCTAAAACAGGAGATGTTTTGGTAATCTCTTTTGTAGGTTTCAAGTCACAAAATATTACGGTTGGAACTCAAAAAGTTGTCAATGTGGTTTTGAGTCCAGAAACGGCAGAACTGAAAGAAATTGTAGTAATCGGTTACGGTACTCAAAAGAAGAAAGTAAATACTGCAGCAACTTCTTTGGTGTCTGGAAAAGATATTCAGCAAGTGGCGAGTCTTGATGTTGTAAATGCTTTACAAGGTCAAGCTTCTGGGGTTTCTGTAACTTCATCTTCTGGGCAGCCGGGAGCGAATATGGTGGTAAATATTCGTGGAGCAGGTACAGCAGGAAACAGTGATCCGCTTTATGTAGTTGATGGTGTAGTGGTAGATAACGGAATCGGATACCTTGATCCTTCTGTTATTGAAAGGGTAGACATTTTAAAAGATGCTTCGGCAGCTTCTATCTACGGAGCAAGAGCGGCAAACGGAGTTATTTTGGTTACTACTAAAAAAGGAAAGGATGGTAAAATGAATGTGTCTTTCAGTTCTTATACAGGTTTTCAGCAGATTGCTAAAAAACTAGATTTGATGAATACACAGGAATATACAACAATCATGAACGAAGCTCGTGTAAATTCTGGATATGCGCCATTATATACAAAGGAGCAAGTTGCAGGATTCCCAAATCACGATTGGCAAAAAGATTTGTTTAATGAAGGTGCGATAAAACAAAATCACTCTCTTTTGATTACAGGAGGTGACGAAAAATCTACCATTGCAACTGGTTTATCTTACTACGGACAAGAAGGTATGATTGGAGGATCTACTAACCAATCTCAATACGATCGTGTAACTTTTACAGTAAACTCTACTTCTGAAGTAATTAAAGGATATTTGAAAATTGGTGAAAACTTCACTTTATCAAATATTAAATCTAGTGGTGTTGCAGACGATGGTATCTACAGCAATGCAATTAGAAGTTTCTTAAACGCTGCTCCAATTGATCAGGCGTATGATGAAAATGGAGATTTTGCTCATTCTATTATCTCTCAAGACATCAGCAATCCAGTTGGATCTTTATACTACAACAACTTCAATCAGACTAAAACCAATCGTTATGTAGGTAACATTTTTGCTGAATTAAAATTTGCAAAAAACTTTACTTTCAGAACTAGTTATGGTGTTGATATGACAGATAGCAATTACCGTTCTTTCAGACCAGTTTATTCGCTTTCTTCAAATGATAACAATACAGTTTCTAGCGTAACTCAAAGTGCTACAAAATCTTTAGGATGGATTTTCGAGAATACACTTCAATACAAATTCAACATTGCCGATGCTCATAATTTTGATGTGTTAGTGGGTACTTCTGCTAAAAAGAATACTTCTGATTATATGGAAGGGCAAGGAAGAAACTTAATTTTTGATGATTTCGAACATGCTTATTTAGATAATGCAAAAGATCCAACATCAAATGTGGTAAAAGGAAATCGTAAAGATTATGCAATTCAGTCTTACTTCGGACGTTTATTGTACGATTACAACAATAAATACTTATTCTCTGCAACAGTTCGTCGTGACGGTTCATCAGAATTTGGTCCAGATAACAAATATGCTATTTTCCCATCATTCTCTGCAGGATGGAATTTAGATAAAGAAGCTTTCTTCAAAGAAAACAAAGTTTTAAATACATTCAAATTAAGAGCGAGCTGGGGACAAAATGGTAACGACCAATTTGCAAGAAGATTTGCTTATATGTCAACTGTAAACTCAACAGACAAAACATATCATTTCGGAACTGGCGATGAAACTCTTTTAGTAGGTTCAAGCCCTGACCAATTGGCAAACCGTAACTTAAAATGGGAAACTTCAGAGCAGTTAGACTTAGGTTTTGATGCTACATTGTTTACCAACTTTACTTTAACTTTTGATTACTATGACAAGAAAACCAAAGATTGGTTAGTATTGGCGTCTATCCCAACTTATGCGGGAGCAACTGCACCTTACATTAATGGTGGAGACGTAAGCAATAAAGGTTTTGAAATTGGTTTATCTTACCGTACACGTTTTGGAAAAGATTGGAATTTTGCCATCAATGCAAATCTTTCACGTAACCAAAACGAAGTGTTGAAAATTGCTAACAACGAAGGAATCATTCATGGAGAATCAAACGTATTGTTTCAAGGTTTAGACGAGATGAACCGCGTTGAGGTTGGAAAACCAATGGGTTATTTCTACGGATTAAAAACAGACGGAATTTTCCAAAATGCTGCTGAAGTTACAGCAGGTGTTCAGCCAAATGCGCAACCTGGAGACGTTCGTTTCGTAGATTTAAATAATGACGGAAAAATCGATGCAAACGATAAAACACAAATTGGAGATCCAAACCCAGATATTAACTATGGTGTTAATTTAGAATTATCATACAAAGCATTTGATTTCTCTATTAATACTTACGGTATCGCAGGAGGACAAAACGTTTTTGGAGTTCACGATTACACACGTGCTTACACAAACAACACTACAGATGTGTTAGGCAGATGGACAACTGAAGGAACTTCTAATAGAATTCCAAGAGTAACTTACGGAACTGATGCAAACGGAAATTATACTAAATTCTCAGATTTATATATCCAGGATTCAGATTTCTTCAGAATTAAAAATGCTACAATCGGATGTGATTTAACAAAGTTGACAACGAAACTTAGTTTCTTCAGCAAATTCAGACTGTATGTTGCAGGAAATAACATTTATACATTCACAAAGTACAAAGGAATGGATCCAGAAATTGGTTTCGGAAACGTAAATCAGTCTTGGGCTAAAGGAATTGATGTTGGATATTATCCTCAGCCAAGAACCTATTTAATGGGTCTGAATGTTAACTTTTAAATTTTGAAAACCATGAAAAGATATATAAAATTATTTGCCCTTTCAAGCTTGCTTGTTTTAGGGGCTTGTTCGGAAGATTTTTTGGAAAACGAACCATATACAGATAAGGTAACAGAGAATTTTTATAAAACACCTTCTGACGCTTTTGAAGGTCTTGTAGCAGTTTACGATGTTTTACAGCGCGAGGCATACGGCGGACCTTTATTAATTAGTGAACAAGCTTCTGATGATTGTTTTGGAGGTTATGGTATTGCTGATGCTCAATCTGATATCGAATGGGATCGTTTCCTATATGTTTCAGACAAAGACATGAACAAAGATGTTTGGTCAAATGCTTATTTAGGAATTTATAGAGCTAATATTTTATTAGAAAATATAGATAAAGTAAACTGGGGATCTGATACGGCTTTGAAAACTCGTTACGAAGCTGAAGCACGTTTCTTAAGAGCACATTTCCATTTTACAGCAGCTAAAATGTTTGGAGATATTATTCCGTTAGATCATACTGTAACAACAAGCGAGTTCGAATTGCCGAGACAAGCTCCAGAAGTTACTTATGCTTTAATAGCAAGCGATTTAAAATTTGCTGCTGATAATTTAGGTCCAGAAAACTACTCACAAGCAGGAAACGCTAATTACGGCCGTATTACAAAATGGGCTGCTGAAGCATATTTGGCTAGAACATTCTTATTCTATACAGGAACATATGGTAAAGCAGATTTAGCTGGTGTAGTTTCTAAAGCAGAAGCAACAGCTTACATCAATGATGTAGTAAATAATAGCGGGCACGGTTTAGTAGCTGATTTTGCTAATCTTTGGTTAGCAGCTTCTTTCGAAAACTTTGCTGGAGAAGATAATACAGAAATGGTTTGGGCGGTTCGTTTTAACGGTTCAGGAAAAGGAAACTGGGATCTTCATGAAGGAAACCGCTTCCAAGTAAACATTGCGCCACGTGGAGGAGCAATTGGAAGATATGCAACTGGATGGGGTGGAGCAACTGTAAACCCTAAATTAGTAAGCTTGTATGAAGCAGGTGATACTAGAAAAGCAGCTTCATTTATTGACTATGCTGGTGAAGGATTAAACTTTGATGCGCAAGCTAGAGAGCAACGTCAGTACACTGGATATTCTTGGAAAAAATATTGCCCAATTACCAACGAAGCAGGAACAGCTGTTGTAGAAGCAAATGGAGGAAACTTTCAAATTGACAACTACCAAGATTATGCGATTATTCGTTTTTCTGATGTATTGTTAATGGCTGCCGAGTTAAATTTATCTTCTAACCAAGCTTTAGCGCAAGCAGATTTTGACAGAGTACGTGATCGTGCGTTTAAAAATACTACTAACAGAAAAACAGCTAGTATAGAAAACATCATGAAAGAGCGTCAATTAGAATTAGCTCTTGAAGGACATCGTTATTTTGACTTAATCAGACAAGGAATGACTGCAATGAAATTAGCTATTGATAATACTGCAGGTGGTTCTCAGTTTACAGTTACTTTTAGAACAGAGACTCAAGGTTGGTTACCATTACCGCAATCGCAGATCATTCTTTCAAATGGCACAATAACTCAAAATCCAGGTTGGAATTAATTCAAAACAAAATGACTATGAAACGTATATTATATATTTTAATAGCAGCTGTTACAATTGGTTCGCTGTTATTTTCTTGTGAGGCAATTGAGGATCGCGAAAGTCTTCCAGCAGTTACCTTAACACCAGAAACACTTAAGTTTTCTATTACGCAAGATGCTACAAATAAAAATCTTGTAAATTTTAAAAGTGACGATCCGACTGTCATTCCATTTTGGAAATATGTAGATGCAAATGGTAACGAATTAGGTCACTCTAATCAAAGTGTGGATAAGGTAACTTTTCCTTTTGCTGGAAAATATTCTATTTTTTATACAGCATTTGCGCGAGGCGGTTCTGTTGAAGCAGCTCCTGTAACTGTAGATGTTCCTGAAAATGATGAAACTTTCTTTAAAGATCCAAGATGGGCGAAATTAACAAACGGACAAGCTGGAAAAACTTGGGTGCTTTATATGACGGCTCCATTAGAATTTATTGGAAATACTCCAGGTTATATTAACAGAGCAGTAAGCGGTCCTGGATGGTGGCCAAATCTTACAGATATCTCGTGGGCTGGTTTAGAAAATAAGGATTGGGGTGAAATTACATTTGACCTGAATGGAGGTTATAATGTTTCGGTAACACAAACTAATCCAGCTTTAGGTAGTACCGCTAAGACAACTAAGAAAGGAACATTTAATTATAGTTTGACAGATGGGGAAACAAATGACAGAATATCTTTCAACGGAGGGGCAGAAATGCTTCACCCAAATGAGCCAAGTTATTTTCTTCCTTCATTCAGTTTTACAAATGTAAAAATTGTAGAATTGACTGATACAAGTTTATGCTTTATTGCAATTAGAGCAGATAACGATTATTTGATTTATCATTTAGTACCAAAATCATAAGTTAGTTAGTTTTGAAGTTTCAGTCTTAAAGGTATTTTGTATTGCTCTTTAAGACTGAGACTTAAGTTGTTTTACGGAGAAATAAACGAAACCGTTTTTTATTTCTATCTTCAAATTCCAAAAAATAAAAAGTACCTATGCATATTAGAAAAAACATAAAAAACATAAGTTTATGGGCAATCGCAATTGGAGTTTTTTTCTTGAATTCCTGCTCTAAAAAAGAAGATGCGTTTGTAAACCGAAAAGTTTCTTTTAATGCAGATTGGAGTTTCCATCTAAATGATAGTATTGTCGATAAAGATACTATTGGAACTTCAACAAAATGGAGAACTTTAGACGTTCCTCATGATTGGAGCATCGAAGGAAAATTTGATGAAAAAAGTCCTGGCGGTTATGGCGGAGGATCGCTTAATGGAGGTTTAGGCTGGTACAAAAAAACATTTAAAGTCGCTGCAGAAGACAGCACAAAAATAACTTCTATTACTTTTGACGGAGTATATAGAAATAGTGAAGTTTGGGTAAATGGTCATTATTTAGGAAAACGCCCAAACGGATATATAGGTTTTCAATATGATATGTCACCGTATTTGAATTACGGAGACAAAAACAACGAAATAATTGTTAAGGTTGACAATTCAAAACAGCCTAATTCACGTTGGTATTCGGGTTCAGGAATTTTTAGAAATGTCTGGATCGAAACAACAGACAAACTTCATGTGGGACAATGGGGAACATACATTACAACTCCAAAAGTTACAGCCGAAAAAGCTTCTGTAAGTATCGAAACAACAATAAAAAATCAATATGCAGCAGGTAAAAAGGCAACTGTAACGACTACTATTTTTAAAGAAGACAAAAAAGTAACCTCAGTTACTCAAGATATAACCATCAATGCCAACGAAAATCAAACGCTCAATCAATCGGCAGTAGTTGAAAATCCGATTTTATGGTCAGATGAAAAACCGGAATTGTACACAGCAGTTACCGAAATTTCGCTTGACGATAAAATCATTGATCAATATAAAACCACTTTCGGAATCAGAGACTTCAAATTCGATTTGAATAAAGGTTTTATTTTGAATGGAAAACAGGTCAAAATAAAAGGTGTTTGTATGCACCACGATTTAGGTCCGTTGGGTTCTGCAATTAATACTCGCGCCATCGAGCGTCAGTTAGAGATTTTGAAGGAAATGGGCGTAAACGGAATCAGAACTTCTCATAATCCGCCTGCTCCAGAGCTTTTAGAGCTTTGCGATAAAATGGGTTTCATTGTTATGGATGAAGCTTTTGATATGTGGAAACAAAACAAAACGAAATACGATTATGCAAATGATTGGGACAAATGGCACAAACAAGATCTAACCGATCAATTGTTGCGCGACCGAAATCATGCCAGTATTTTTATGTGGAGTATCGGAAATGAAATTCCAGAACAATGGAATGAAACAGGTATTGAAATTGCAAAAGAATTGGCCGCAATTACACGTCAATATGATAAAACACGTCCGTTGACTGCTGGAATGAATCCGCCAGTAAACATGAATATTGATGCTGTGACTTTGCAATTTGAGAAAAAAAATGTTTCGATTAATCCGCTTGCGGGATCTGGAGTTTTAGATTTAATCGGATACAATTACGCACATCAGACATTCGAACATCATTTGAAGAATTTCCCAAATACACCTTTCATCGCAACTGAAACTACTTCAGGTTTACAGACAAGAGGATATTACGATGCCGTTTCAGATACTATCAAAAAATGGCCAGTAAGATGGGATCTTAAATTTACAGAAGGAAATCCAGGAAATACCGTTTCAGCTTACGATCAGGTACAGACTCCGTGGGGTTCAACACATGAAGCCACTTGGAAAATCATCAAAAAACATGATTTCTTAGCGGGCATGTACGTTTGGACAGGTTTCGATTATATTGGAGAACCAACTCCGTACGAATGGCCATCTGTAAGTTCGTATTTCGGAATTGTTGATTTAGCCGGTTTCCCGAAAGATGTGTATTATATGTACCAAAGCGAATGGACAGACAAAACCGTTCTTCACATTTTCCCACATTGGAATTGGAAAGCTGGACAAACTGTTGATGTTTGGGCCTATTACAATAAAGCTGATGAGGTGGAGCTTTTTGTAAATGGAAAATCAGTTGGAAAAAGAAGTAAAAAAGGAGACGATTTACACGTAATGTGGAGAATTCCTTTTGAAGCAGGAACTTTAAAAGCGATTTCTCGTAAAGACGGAAAAGTAGTTTTAGAAAAAGAAATTAAAACGGCTGGAAATCCTTCTCAATTAAAACTGACTGCGGATAGAAGTACCATTAAAGCAGACAAAAACGATTTGTCATTTATCACAGTTGATATTTTAGACGATAAAGGAACAATTGCACCAAATGCAAATAACGAAATTAATTTCTCTTTAAAAGGAAACGGAAAAATAGTAGGTGTTTGCAGCGGAGATCCGGTTAGCCACGAATCGTATAAAGGAAATAAACATACCGCTTTGGCTGGAAAATGTTTAGTTATTGTACAATCTGGAGATCAATCTGGAAGATTGGAATTGACTGCTAAAGCGAATGGGCTAAAACAAGCTACAATTGTAATTACAGCTGAATGATAATTATAATACGTTAAATTTTAAACACATAGAAACATAGATTTTTTGTTTGTGAAAAAGAAAATTAAAAGAAACTAGTTTCTAACACATAGCTATGTGAATTTAAACAAGTGAAACGCCTTTTTAAAGACTCCGATGAGCTATGATTCTATGTGTTTAAAAGATTTTAAGATATATAAAGAATAAAACTAACTCATGAAAAACAGACAACTAACCACATTGTTTTCGGCTTTTATGCTTGGATTTGTTTTGATGCCAAAAGCATCAGCTCAAATTCAGAACGCAGATGTGCTGAATGCGCCAATAGATATCAGTAAAGATTTTCAGAACTATCTGAACACCTTTTATTTTGCAGACGAACTGGCTTCTTTTGATCCTGCAACGGGAAAAGGAACCATCAAATATTTGAGATACAATTATAAAACACGTCAGGCTTTCAACAACATGATGATGAAACCAGATGTGGAAAAAGCAAACGAATTTCCAACAACAGAATACGCAGAATCTCCTGTTTTGCCATTCGAAATTCAGTTTGTTTCAGACAGAACCCTTCGTATCAAAACGACTTCAGGGCCACAATTTCATCCGCAAAAAGAGTCTTTAATGCTAGTTGACGGCGTTGCGCCAAATCACCCAGAATTATGGAAATATGCTAAAATTGAAGGTGGTCACAGTTATACTAGCAAACACGGAAGAGTTGAAATTTTGACAAAACCTTGGCACGTAAAAATCTACGATGAAAAAGGAAAACTGCTGACAAGCACACTTCACGATACGGACTTTAAAAACACGTATACACCAACGCTTCCATTTTCCTATGTTCGCAGAAATAGCGATTATTCAAGAAGTATGGGCGCGGCTTTCAGTTTAGAACCAGACGAAAAAATATTTGGTTGCGGAGAATCTTTCACACAATTCAACAAACGCGGTTCAAAAGTAGTTTTATGGACCGATGATGCAAACGGAATCCAAAATGAAACCATGTACAAACCAATTCCGTTTTACATGAGTAGCCGAGGTTACGGAGTTTTCATGCATCATTCAACACCAATTACAGTGGACTTTGGAAAATACTTTTCAAGTGCCAACGAAATGTATATTGGAGACGACGAAGCCGATTTGTTTTTCTTTATCGGAGAACCAAAAGATATTTTAGATCAATATACCAATTTGACAGGAAAAGCAGCTATGCCACCACTTTGGTCTTTCGGTTTTTGGATGAGCCGTATTACCTATTTCTCAGAAAAAGAAGGACGTGATGTTGCCAGAGATTTGCGTAAATACAAAATTCCAACCGATGTAATTCACTTTGATACAGGCTGGTTTGATGTAGATTGGAGAAATAACTACGAGTTTGCAAAATCTCGTTTCCCAGATGCTACAAAAATGATGTCTGATTTAAAGAAAGACGGTTTCCAGGTTTGTCTTTGGCAGTTGCCTTATTTTACGCCAAAGAATACTTTATTTCCAGAAATTATGGATAAAAACTTAGCCGTAAGAGACAGAAAAGGAAATCTTCCTTATGAAGATGCTGTTCTAGATTTCTCAAATCCAGAAACCATTTCTTGGTATCAAGGAAAATTGAAAAAGTTATTTGATGAAGGCGTAGCAGTTTTCAAAGTAGATTTTGGAGAAGCAGCTCCGCCAGACGGAATTTATCATTCGGGAAGAACTGGTTTCTATGAGCATAATTTATATCCGTTACGTTATAATAAAGCTGTTGCAGAAATCACGCAAAAAGAAAAAGGATATACTTTAATCTGGGCAAGAAGTACTTGGGCAGGATCACAGCGTTACCCTTTACATTGGGGAGGAGATTCTGAAACTACAAACGGAGCAATGTCGGCTGAATTACGAGGTGGACTTTCATTAGGACTAAGCGGATTCAGTTTCTGGAGTCATGATGTTGGAGGTTTTGCCACAAAATCTCCTGAGAATATTTACAGAAGATGGACACCGTTTGGAATGTTTACATCTCACGTAAGAAGCCACGGAGAACCGCCTCGTGAACCTTGGTTGTACAGCAAAGAATTCTTAGAAGGATTTAGAAAGGCAGATAATATGCGTTACGAATTGATGCCATATATCTACGCTCAAGCAAAAGAAAGTTCTCAAAAAGGATTGCCAATGATGCGTGCTTTATTTGTAGAATATCCAAACGATCCGGGAGCTTGGTTAGTGGATAATCAGTATTTATTTGGTTCAAGTATCTTAGTTGCACCGCTTTTTGAAGAAGTTGAAGAAAGAGACGTGTACCTTCCAGAAGGGACTTGGATTGATTACCAAACTAAAAAAGTGTACCAATCGGGCTGGCATAAAATCAAAGCAGGCGAAGTGCCAATCGTAGTTTTAGTAAAAGATGGAACAGCAATTCCGCACATCGGTTTAGCGCAGTCTACAAAAGATATGGATTGGAGCAAATTGACCTTAAAAGTATTTGCAAGCGATAAAACGACTTCGGCAACAGCCAAAGTATTTTTACCTGAAGGCGATGCGGTACAAGAAATAAAAGTGAATAAAAACGGAAACAATTTTGATGTAGTAGCAAATCCATTAAACGGAAAAACCACTTTTAAAACAGAGTGGGCAAAATAAAAAAGTTAGCCACTAATTGCACGAATTATCACAAATTTAATTCGCGGAAATTAGTGCAATTCGTGGCAAAAAAAAATATTTAAACACATAGAAACATAGATTTTTGTTTTTGAATAAAAGAAATTGGAAAGAAACTAGTTTCTCACACATAGAAAGCTATGTGAATTTAAACAAGTGAAACGCCTCTTTTAAAAATTCCAATAAACTATGTTTCTATATGTTAAAAAATATAGCCAGCATTTAGGCAAAAAATATAATACCAAAAAACATGAAAAACTATCTAATTCTCCCAGCCGCATTGTTTTCTATAGCAATAGGCTACAGTCAAAAAACGAAAAACGCTTACGAATTGGCATCGCCAAACGGAAAGAATACAATCAAATTTGAGCTGGTAAAAAATGCTCCAAAATACGCAGTTTCTCACGGAAAGACAGAAGTAATTTCTCCTTCTGATATGGGATTTGTATTGAAAGGAAACGAAGATTTAAGCACAAACTTTGAAATAAAAGGAGCAAAAACTTCTACGTTTGATGAAACTTGGGAACAAGTTTGGGGAGAAAAGAAAAATATTAGAAACCATTACAATCAATTGGTTGTTTATTTGCAGCAAAAAACAGGAAACAAAAGAAAATTACAAATTCAGTTTCGTGCTTTTGATGACGGAGTGGCTTTTAGATATGTTTATCCAAAACAAAATGTAAAAGACAGTATTTTCATCATGGATGAAAAAACAACTTTCAACTTAAAAGAAGATGGAAAGGCTTGGTGGATTCCGGCAAACAGAGAAAACCGTGACGAATATCTTTTCAAAGATGCGCCAGTTAGCACTTTAGATACCGTTTTAACTCCATTAACAATAGAAAGTAAAAGCGGATTAGCGTTAAGTTTCCACGAAGCAAACCTGATCGATTTTGCCAGTATGACTTTGGTCAATAATAAAGGAACAGAATTAAAGTCGGATTTGGTGCCGTGGCCTGATGGAGTTAAAGTTCGCGTAAAAGATTCGTTTACTTCTTCTTGGAGAACGCTTCAAATAGGAGAAAATCCAGGAGAATTGATTACTTCTTATTTGGTTTTAAACTTAAACGAGCCAAACAAATTAAAGAATACAAACAGTTATTTCAAACCATACAAATATTTAGGAATTTGGTGGGGAATGCATATTGGGAAATATACTTTCTGGGAAAGCGACAAACAAGGAGCAACTACAAAACACGCTGAAGAGTATATCGACTTTACAGCAAAAGAAGGTTTCAATCATTTATTAATCGAAGGTTGGAACAAAGGTTGGACACCGGGTTGGTATGAAAACCGTATGCACATGTTCAGTTTTACAAAAAGCGCAGACAATTTCGATCTTGAAAAAGTAGTCGAATACGGAAAGAAAAAGAATATCGAATTAATCGGTTATCACGAAACAGGTTCAAACTTAATTAACTATTTAAAAGAAGTTGACGAAGGTTTTGCTTTGTACAAAAAACTTGGAATTCATACCGTAAAAATTGGTCACGTGGGTTCGAAACTGAATATGAAACAAATGCACTTTGGACAATTTGGAGTGAACTATTTCAGATATATTTTAGAAAAAGCGGCGCAATATGATTTAGCCGTTTTATACCACGAATCGATAAAAGATACGGGAGAAAGAAGAACGTATCCAAACATGGTTTCCAGAGAAGCAGCGCGAGGACAAGAATATAATGCTTGGAGTGAAGGAAATCCGCCAAACCATTTAAGTATTATTCCGTTTACAAGATTGCTTTCTGGCCCAATGGATTTTACACCTGGAATTTTTGATGTTGAGGTAAAACAAGGTTATCCTGGAAAAAGAATCCAAGGAACAGTTGGACAGCAATTGGCATTGTATGTAACGATTTACTCTCCAATCCAGATGTTGGCAGATCTTCCAGAAAACTACGAAGGAAAACCAGCTTTACAATTCTTAAAAGATGTTCCAACAGATTGGGAAGACACTAAAATCTTAGAAGGAAAAATTGGCGAATACATCACAACAGCAAGAAAAGACAGAAATAGTGCCGATTGGTATCTAGGAACTTTAACAAATGAAAAACCTAGAAATGTAGAAGTTTCATTATCATTCTTAGATCCAAGTGCGACTTACGAAGCTCAGATTTATGTTGATGCCGAAGGAACAGATCAAACGCATAATCCAGAAGCAGTAGCAATTTCTAAGAAAATAGTAAAAGCTTCAGATAAATTACAATTGAAATTAGGTGGAGCTGGCGGTGGAGCAGTGAGATTTAAAAAGCTATAATTATTAATTTCTCAAACCCGACAGGTTTTAAAAACCTGTCGGGTTTACTCAACACAATGATTATACACAACGTAATCTGTAGAGACGCACTGCAGTGCGTCTAACATATAGTTAGAAAATAAAATATTTAGCCACTCCCGATAGCTATCGGGAGTGGCTAAAAATAAACAAAACCATTTCCAGATGAAAAAACTTTTAATAGTAGCAGTTTTATTTAGTTCAGTCCATTTGATGGCACAAAACCGAACGATAAAAGTGGATTATAAAAAAGAAGCAGGAAAATTAAACACCATGTTCAAAGAATGCATCGGTGCCGGAAGAGCAAACGAAGGTTTGAGAGCCGACTGGCAACAGCAATTGGCATTGGTGAAAAAAGAATGCGATTTTAAATACATCCGTTTTCATGGTTTATTGTCTGATGATATGGCCGTTTATCGTGAAGACGAAAAAGGAAATCCAGAATACAATTACCAATATGTAGACGTTTTGTTCGATTATATTGTGAGTTTAAAAATGAAACCGTTCGTAGAATTAGGTTTTATGCCTAATGCATTAGCAAGCGGAAAAGAAACTATTTTCTGGTGGAAAGGAAATGTAACACCTCCAAAAGATTATAAAAAATGGGAAGATTTAGTTAAGAATCTAACCCAGCATTTTAAAGAGCGTTATGGAGACGAAGAAGTAAAAACATGGTATTTTGAAGTTTGGAACGAACCAAATCTTTCACCTGGATTTTGGAGCAGCACACAGCAAGAATATTATAAATTATACGATTACGCCACTCGCGGTGTAAAAGCAGTAAATCCAGCTTACAAAGTTGGTGGACCTGCAACAGCTGGTTCTGCTTGGGTTGCTGAAACAATTGATTTTTGTGCGAAGAATAACGTCCCAATGGATTTTGTTTCAACACATACTTATGGAGTAAAACACGGATATTTGGACGAATTCGGAACTTCGGGAACGATTTTAAATCAGGACGAATGGAGTGTGAGTGGTGAAATTATCAATTCTAGAAAGTTGATTACGGAATCGGCAAAACCAAATCTGGAATTGCATTATACAGAATGGAGTACATCTTATACGCCAGCAGATCCAATTCACGATAGTTATCATTCGGCAGCGTATATTTTACAGAAATTAAAACAAGTTGGAAATGCGGCAAACTCAATGTCCTATTGGGTTTTTACTGATATTTTTGAAGAAGCGGGACCAAGATTTACGCCTTTCCACGGAGGTTTCGGATTATTGAATACGCAGGGAATTAAAAAACCAGCCTATTTCTCTTATTATTTAATGAATAAATTAGGAGAAACAGAACTTCAAAACTCAGATAAAGCTTCTTGGACTTCCAAAAATGCAAAAGGTGATGTTCAGGTTTTACTTTGGGATTTTACGAATACACATCCAGGCGATAAAGAATTGAATCAAACCTATTACATTAAAGACCTTCCATCAAAAGAAAAAGGAAAAGTGAAAGTTGAAGTTGACGGAATGCAAAAAGGAAAATATCTTTTAGAAATTTACAAGGTAGGTTACAAAGTAAATGACGCTTACGCGGATTATCTGGCGATGAATAAACCGAGTCAGTTAACACGTGAGCAAGTCAATTCCATAAAAGAGAAAAATAACGGCACGCCCATTTCGACAGAAAAAATTACAATTGACGGAAAAGGAACTTTCAGTAGAGAATTTAAAATCAACGAAAATGATGTTATAATGCTGAATTTAATTAAACAATAATTTTAGAGAAAACCACAAATACATAATATTAACGGTATTTAAAGAATATGTGTGAGGCTCAAAATCTTTAAATAAAAAAACACCTAACTATCTATGAAAAACAAAATGATATTCCTTTCATCAGCTCTAGTTTTTGCGTTCTTTACTTCATGTAAAAACGATGCACAGACAACGGCTTCAAATTCGGCGCAGACCGAAGAATACGTTGGAAAAGAAATAAGTACAGACCATGATGCAGAAATCGACAAACTGATTTCGCAAATGACATTAGAAGAAAAAATCGGAATGCTTCACGGAAACAGCATGTTTGCCAATGCAGGTGTAAAACGTTTAGGAATTCCAGAATTAAAAATGGCCGATGGTCCACTGGGAGTTCGTGAAGAGATCTCAAGAGATAATTGGGCTCCAGCAGGATGGACAAACGATTTTGCAACTTACTATCCTGCGGGAGGTGCTTTGGCAGCAACTTGGAATGCTGAAATGGCACATACTTTTGGAACCAGTTTAGGAGAAGAATTGCGTGCAAGAGACAAAGACATGTTGCTTTCTCCAGCCATCAATATGGTGAGAACACCGCTTGGAGGAAGAACTTACGAGTATATGTCTGAAGATCCGTTCTTAAACAAAAAAATCGCTGTGCCTTTGATTGTTGGTTTGCAAGAAAAAGATGTAATGGCGTGTGTAAAACATTACGCGGCAAACAATCAGGAAACGAATCGTGATTTTGTTGATGTTCAAATTGATGAGCGTACGCTTCGCGAAATTTATCTTCCAGCTTTTGAAGCTTCGGTAAAAGAAGCAAAAGCGTATAGTATAATGGGGGCTTACAATAAATTCAGAGGCGAATATTTATGTGAGAACGATTATATGCTAAATAAAATCCTTCGTGACGAATGGGGATTTAAAGGCGTTGTAGTTTCAGATTGGGCTGCGGTGCATTCTACAGCAAAATCATTGAAAAGCGGTTTAGATATTGAAATGGGAACTCCAAAACCTTTCAACGAATTTTTCTTAGCCGATAAATTAATTGCTGCAGTTAAATCTGGAGAAGTTTCTGAGAAAGAAATCGATCTGCATGTAAAACGTATTTTAAGAGTTTTATTCCAAGTGAAAGCAATGGGCGGAGGCGAGCGCGCAAAAGGAAGCATCGCAACCGAAGCACATTATCAAGACGCTTACAAAATTGCAGCTGAAGCAATCGTATTGTTGAAAAACGAAAACAATGCATTACCATTAAAACTGGATGGAGTAAAATCTATTGCCGTTATCGGAAACAACGCGACAAAGAAAAACGCTTTGGGCGGATTTGGAGCGGGAGTAAAAACCAAAAGAGAAGTTACACCGCTTGAAGGTCTTAAAAATAGACTTCCTGCATCAGTTAAAATCAATTATGCTGAAGGATATTTAGAGCGTTACGATAAAAAGAACAGAGGAAATTTAGGAAATATTACGGCTAATGGTCCTGTTACAATTGACCAATTAGATCCAGCAAAAGTTCAAGAAGCAGTAGAAGCAGCTAAGAACTCTGATGTAGCAATTGTTTTTGCGGGTTCAAACCGTGATTACGAAACAGAAGCTTCAGACAGAAGAGACTTACACTTGCCTTTTGGACAAGAAGAATTAATCAAAAAAGTAATAGAAGCTAATCCAAAAACGATTGTTGTAATGGTAGCTGGTGCTCCTTTTGATATTAATGAAGTAAGCAAAAAATCTTCAGCTTTAGTTTGGAGCTGGTTCAACGGTTCTGAAGGTGGAAATGCTTTGGCTGATGTTATTTTAGGAAAAGTAAATCCGTCTGGAAAATTACCTTGGACAATGCCTGTTGCTTTAAAAGATTCTCCTGCACATGCTACAAACAGTTTCCCTGGAGACAAAACGGTAAATTATGCGGAAGGACTTTTAATTGGATACCGTTGGTTTGATACTAAAAATGTAACGCCATTATATCCTTTTGGTTACGGATTATCGTACACTAATTTTGCTTTTGGAAATCCAAAAACGAATAAAACAGCTTATGCTTTAACAGATGTAATTGAAGTTTCTTTAGAAGTTAAAAATGTAGGGAATGTTGAAGGAAAAGAAGTGGTTCAATTATATACTTCAAAACCTGATTCTAAAATTACTCGTGCAGCACAAGAATTAAAAGGTTTCAAAAAAGTTGCTGTTAAAGCTGGAGGTTCAGAAAAAGTAACGATCAAAGTGCCAGTTAAAGAATTGGCTTATTATGATGTTGCTTCTAAGAAATGGACAGTAGAACCTGGAAAATATACTTTGAATTTAGGTAACTCTTCAAGAGATTTAAAATTCAAAGTAGATATTACAGTTAAATAAAACTGATATTGCTATAAAATAACCAAACTATTAACGCCAGCCCATGTACCAGCTGGCGTTTATTTTAAAAACTTACACTTAACTTAAACCAAACCAAAATGAAAAAAACAATTGGAGATTACCTTGCAAGCGTGCTTTTATCTTTTGCATTTTTAGGAGTTTTAGCATGCAGTTCTGATAAAGAAACAGCACAAAATTTGACTGTAAAAGGATTAACAGTAAACACAGATAAAATTGATTTTCAAAGTGCAGAAAGTAATGCTGAGATAACCATTAATAGTGAAGCTACAGCTTGGCTATTACAAATCTCAAACGCAAGCTGGATAAAGCTCAGCAAAGTGGCAGGAACTACAGGAACTACGGTTGTTCAGGTTACTGTATTAGAGAATACGACTTTAACCGCAAGAACAGGAATTATAACATTAACTTCGGGAGAGGCAAAACCTTTACAAATAAAAGTTTCTCAGGCAGCAGGAAAAGCAGTTGATGGCACATATCCAAGCTATAATACAAATCCGCTTCCTGCAGATGCTACAGGAATGAGCAGTACGGCAGTTCAATTGGCGGCAAAAATGAAATTAGGCTGGAATATAGGAAATACATTAGAAGCAACAGGAGGAGAAACAGCATGGGGAAATCCTAAAGTAACTAAAGAGCTAATAGACTTGGTAAAAGCGAATGGTTTTAATGCAATTAGAATTCCATGTTCATGGAATCAGTATTTAGCTAATGCTGAAAAAGCGCAAATAAAAGCAGATTGGCTTAACAGAGTAAAAGAGGTTGTGCAATATTGTGTAGATAATGATATGTATGTTATTGTTAACATTCACTGGGATAATGGTTGGCTTGAAAATAATGTTACAGAAGCTAAAAAAGACGCAAATAATGCTAAACAAAAAGCATTCTGGGAACAAATCGCAACTGAATTGAGAGGTTTTGATGAACATCTTCTTTTTGCAAGTGCCAATGAACCAAATGTTGAAAACGCAACGCAAATGGCTGTTTTAACTTCTTATCACCAAACTTTTATTGATGCCGTTCGTTCTACTGGAGGAAAAAATGCATATCGTAATTTAATCGTACAAGGTCCATCAACCGATATTGAAAAAACAAATAAATTAATGACAACTTTGCCAACAGATAAAGTGCCTAACAGAATGATGGCAGAAGTTCATTATTATACACCATATCAATTTGCTTTAATGGACAAAGATGCTGACTGGGGGAAAATGTTCTACTATTGGGGAAAAGAATATCATTCATCAACAGATCTTACTCGTAACGCAACATGGGGAGAAGAAGCAGATTTAGATAAATTCTTCCTTTCTATGAAAACGCAATTTGTAGACAAAGGAATTCCAGTAATTTTAGGAGAATTTGGAGCTATAAAACGCACTAACTTGACTGGAGATGATTTAACTTTACATTTAGCATCAAGAGCTTATTTCTTAAAATATGTAGTAAAACAATCTAAAGCTAATGGGTTAATTCCTTTTTATTGGGATGCTGGAAATTTAGGAGTAAATACAATGTCGTTATTTGATAGAAGTAATAACACAGTTTATGATGCCCAAGCATTAAATGCTTTATTGGATGGATTAAAGTAAAAAATATAGCCCCAAAAACACATCAGTGATATAAGTAAAATTAAGTAAAATTCAAAAATGAGCTTATGTTTTTTTATATCACTTTTGTTGTTTTAATTATTTAAATTAAGAATTAATGAAAAAAGCAATAGTTTTTATTTTGTTGATATTTAGTGTGATATCTAGCGCTAATGTAAGAATGCCTTTAATATTCTCTGACGGAATGGTACTCCAAAGAGACAAACAAATTCCGATTTGGGGTTTTGCTGATGCGAATGAAAGCGTAGAAGTTCATTTCAACAAACAAATCAAGAAAACAACAGCCGATAAAAACGGAAAATGGACGGTAAATTTGAATGCGGAAAAAGCCGGCGGACCATTCGAATTGATCATTATCGGAAAAAATAAAATCACGATCAAAAATGTTTTGGTTGGAGAAGTTTGGATTTGCAGCGGACAATCGAATATGGAATTTCAGGTTTTCAAAACCATGAATGCTGAAAAAGAAATTAGCAGTGCCAATTATCCAATGATTCGCCATTTTGGTGTTGCACAGGATTTAAGCGGAACTCCAAAAGACAATTTAAAACAAGGGAAATGGGAAGAAGCCAATAAGGAAAATGTTGGGAACTTTACAGCAGTCGGATATTATTTTGCTAGAAAATTATATTCAGAATTAAAAATCCCAATCGGAATCATCAATACTTCCTGGGGCGGAACCAATGTGGAAACCTGGACAAGCCGTGAAGCTTTTGAAAACAGCCCAGATTTTAAAGCCATGATTGCCGATGTTCCAACCGTAGATATCAATGCCATTTTTGAAACGTATAAAAAATCGGTTTTAGATAATCTGAAAAAAGTGCAAGGTTTTGATGTTTCGATGGAAAACGAAGAGCAATTTAAAGACCCAAATTTCCAAGACAAAAACTGGCCAGAAATAAAAGTTCCTTCACTTTGGGAAAACCAACAGATTGGCAATATCGACGGAATTGTCTGGATGCGAAAAACAATTGTTTTAACAGCAGAACAGGCTAAAAAAGAAGCCGTTTTACATTTAGCAAAAGTAGATGATGAAGATAAAACTTATGTAAACGGAGTTGAAGTTGGAACGAATAATCTTTGGGATGCTAAAAGAATTTACAAAATTCCAGCTAATGTCTTAAAAGAAGGAACAAACGTAATCGCAGTAAGAATTACAGACTATAGTGGCGGCGGCGGAATTTACGGCGATCCAGCCGATTTGAAAATCGATTTTAAAGATTCTAATGTACCGCTTGAAGGACTTTGGAAATTCAATGTTGTAAAAGTGAGAATCGAAGTTTCACCAAACAGTTATCCGTCATTATTGTACAATGCAATGGTAAATCCGTTGGTTCCTTATGCTATTCAAGGTGCTTTATGGTATCAAGGAGAAGCGAATGTTTGGAGAGCGGCAGAATACAAAAAATCATTTCCTGTAATGATCAACGATTGGCGAAGCAAATTCAAACAAGGAAACTTCCCTTTTTATTTCGTTCAATTGTCCACTTTTGATGAGTTCGGAGGCAATAGCCAAAAAGGAAGCCGTTGGGCAGAACTTCGCGAAGCACAATCGGAAACTTTAAAATTGCCAAACACCGGAATGGCGGTTACAACCGATATCGGAAATGCAAAAGACATTCATCCAACCAACAAACAAGACATTGGATTACGTCTGGCTGCCATTGCGATGAACAATCTTTATGGTAAAAAACAAGTTTACAGCGGCCCAACTTATAAATCTCAAACAATAAAAGGAAACGAAATTATCCTTACTTTCGATAACATCGGCAGCGGATTATCAACGCCAAATAATGATGAATTAAAAGGTTTCGAAATTGCAGGCGCAGACAAAGTTTTTCATTCCGCGAAAGCGATAATTAAAGACAACAAAATAATCGTTTCAAGTGATAAAGTTCAAAACCCCGTTGCTGTGCATTACGGTTGGGCAGATGACGATACACAAATCAATCTTTTCAATAAAGAAAAATTCCCAGCATCGCCATTTAGAACGGATAATTGGGAAATGCTAACGGCGAATGAAAAATATAAAGTGAGTAAGTAGTTATTAGTCGTTAGTGATTAGTCCTCAGTCCCCAGTAAATAGCTAAATAATTCGCAACGATATATGTTCCCCTAGGAACATTTCATCGGTAGCAATGGATGAAATCCGTTGATGAAAAAATAAACGTCCCGTAATAATGTTCCATAGGAACATCTGATTGATTATAGGTTTTTATCCTAACAGGTTTCCAAAACCTGTTAGGTATCACTAGATTTTTTTATTAGTTTAGATAAAAAATAAATACCTAACAGGTTTTTAAAACCTGTTAGGATAATATAACCAAATATGATTAAAAAAACATTTTTCATTTTACTTCTCACGTCTTGCTACACAAACATTTCGGCGCAATCCAAAAATGTTTTATGGTATAAACAACCCGCTGAATTCTTTGAGGAAAGCTTAGTTTTAGGAAACGGAAAAATGGGAGCAACCGTTTTTGGAGGAGCCAATTCGGATAAAATTTATTTGAATGACATTACGCTTTGGTCAGGTGAACCCGTAAATGCCAATATGAGTCCTGAAGCTTATAAAAACATTCCGGCAATTCGTGAAGCTTTACAAAAGGAAAATTACAAACTGGCAGAAGAACTCAATAAAAAAGTTCAAGGAAAAAACTCCGAGTCGTATGCGCCTTTAGGAACATTAGAAATTAATAATTCTGAAAAAGGCAAAGCAGTAAATTATCATAGAGAATTGGATCTTTCGAATGCCATTTCGAAAGTAAGTTATGAAATGGCGGGCATAAAATATACACGCGAATATTTCGTATCGGCTCCAGATAAAGTCATGATTATCAAATTGACGGCCGATCAAAAAGGAGCTTTAAATTTTGATATTAATCTAAAAAGCCTTTTAAAATCAAATGTTGAGGTAAGAAATAATATTTTGGTTTTAACAGGCTCTGCACCAATTCATGAAAACGCGGGATATAATGTACCTCAAAAATATTTGAGCTTAAAAGAAAGAGGAACACGATTTACAGGTTTAGTCCAAATTAAAAAAACAGACGGAACGGTTACAAGCTCTAGAGAAACGTTGACTTTAAAAGACGCAACCGAAGCTACAATTTTTGTTTCTGTTGCGACAAGTTTTAATGGTTTTGATAAAAATCCTGCGTCAGAAGGTTTAGATGATGTTTCGATTGCTTTGCAAAATCTGAATAATGCCTATGCAAAAGCATTCGACAAACTAAAAGAATCTCATATTGCCGATTATCAAAAATTCTTTAATCGTGTCAATTTAGATTTAGGAAAAACAACCGCTCCAGATTTACCGACCGACGAACGTTTATTACGGTATGCTGACGGAAAAGAAGATAAAAACCTAGAAATTCTATATTTCAATTTCGGACGTTATTTATTGATAAGTTCGTCAAGAACTTTGGGTGTTCCAGCCAATTTGCAAGGACTTTGGAATCCGTATGTGAATCCGCCTTGGAGCAGTAATTATACGATGAATATCAATCTGGAAGAAAATTACTGGCTGGCAGAAAACACCAATCTTTCCGAAATGCATTCGTCACTTTTGAGCTTTATTAAAAATCTTTCGGTAACGGGAAAAGTTACAGCGAAGACTTTTTACGGAGTAGATAAAGGCTGGGCGGCGGCACACAATTCTGATATTTGGGCCATGACCAATCCGGTGGGACAGTTCGGAAAAGAAGATCCAATGTGGGCATGCTGGCCAATGGCGCAAGCGTGGTTGAGCACTCATATTTGGGAACATTATACTTTTACACAAGATTTAGGGTATTTGAAAAAAGAAGGATATCCGTTAATGAAAGGTGCTGCTGAATTTTGTTTAGGTTGGTTGGTTACCGATAAAAACGGAAACTTAATTACATCGCCTTCAACTTCACCAGAAAATCAATATAAATTGGCAGATGGTTTTGTTGGAGCAACATTGTACGGAGGAACTGCAGATTTAGCCATGATTCGCGAATGTTTTGATAAAACCATAAAAGCTTCAAAAGTGCTAAATACGGATGCTGATTTTAGAAAAAAACTAGAAACAGCACTTTCAAAACTGCATCCGTATCAAATTGGAAAAAAAGGAAATCTGCAGGAATGGTATTTTGATTGGGATGATGATGAACCAAAACATCGTCATCAATCGCACTTATTCGGACTTTTCCCTGGCGATCATATTACACCTTTAAAAACTCCAGATTTGGCTGAAGCTTCAAAGAAAACATTAGAAATAAAAGGCGACGAAACCACAGGTTGGTCAAAAGGATGGAGAATCAATCTTTGGGCAAGACTTTGGGACGGAAATCGTGCGTATAAAATGTATCGTGAATTGCTTCGCTACGTAGATCCTGACGGAAAGAAGACAGAAAAACCAAGAAGAGGAGGAGGAACCTATCCGAATTTATTTGATGCGCATCCGCCATTTCAAATTGACGGTAATTTTGGAGGTGCAGCTGCGGTTGCTGAAATGTTAGTGCAATCAGACGAAAATGAAATTCGACTATTGCCTGCTTTGCCAGACGCTTGGGCAGAAGGTTCTGTGAGCGGTATCTGCGCCAGAGGCGGATTTGAAATTGAAATGAATTGGAGTGATAAAAAAATACAAAGAGTAATTATTTCTTCTAAAAATGGAGGAAAAACAACTTTGATTTATGGAGATAAAAAACAAGAAATTGTTTTAAAGAAAGGAGATAAAAAAGAAATTAATTTTTAAAATAATATTTGATTTTATAGTTAAACCCGACAGGTTTTTGAAACCTGTCGGGTTTTGTGTTTTTATGCAAGCTTCGGAGAAGCGAAATATTTATAGAATAAAATAAACATTTACAATATAAAGCTCCAGCGGAGCGACATATAAATTATTTACAATTCAATATTTCGCTCCGCTGGAGCTCTTTACATTCGGACGGTTTAATTTCTATAAATATTTCGCCTCGCTGAGGCTTTTTAATAATAAACCCGACAGGCTCTTGAAACCTGTCGGGTTTAATTCAATTTTGAACGACCAAACTATTATTTTTCTGTCTGTTCTTTTTCTTCTTCTGGTTTCTCAGAATGCTCCTTTTTAAAAGTTTCGTACCATTCTTCAATAGAAGGATAAACAAAAGCAGCCACTTTTTTCACTGGATTATAAAAAATATAACTGTCTAAAGTTTCTTTTTTTGCGAATGTATTATTGAAATTAATTTTCTCAAACAAAGCAATAAAAATACTCAGGATTAAGATGGTCTTTAAAACCCTGAAAAAACCTCCGCCCAATTTATTCATCCAGCCAAGCATGGCAAAATCGGCAATTCCAGTTAAAATTTTTGCCAAGAAATAAACGCCAATTACAACTAAAATAAAAGTCAGGATAAAAGCCGTAATTTGAATATTGGTCGGATTCCAAGAAACATGTTTTGAAATCATTCCAGTCATTAAAGATGAAAATTTAATGGCAAGATAAATTCCTAACAACAAGGAAATAAAAGAGGCAACTTCTACAAAAAGACCATTTTTAATGCCTTTATACAAACTGTATCCTAAAAGCGCGGCTACAATAATATCAAAAAAACTCATTTTTTTACGGGTGTTTAATAAAGGCGCAAAGATATATCTTTTTTTAAGGTTCAAAGGTGCAGAGAGACAAAGGTTCGTAGGTTTTACAACAGCTGTAATTTTATGTGTTTATTTTTTTTAGGCACATTGGGTTTGAACTCTGTATCTTTGCAAATCAAAATTTAGAATATAGATTGCGATTCTGCCCCCTCAGAATTGATTTTTAATCAGCAATCTAAAATCTACAATCAAAAATCATAAATTAAATGTCTAGAGATACACAATTAAAAGAGCGATGGGAAAAGCTCGTTGATATACTTTCCAATCAGTTTTCGCAAGGCGAAGATTTAGATTTGGATGCTATAATTTACTTAATCGGAGTTCAGGAATACGGAAAAGTGCACCGCGAATACAAGAAAGACGAAAAACTGAATTTAATGCACATTGCGATCTGTCGATTGCTGGAGCCATATGGTTTTTACGAATTCGAATATTTCGACGATGAAGGCTGGCCTCATTACAAAGTAAAAGAAAATTTGCCGCCGTTAAAAGCAGGCGAACAATCGGTTTTAATGAAAGAAGCTATTGTGAGTTATTTTTTGGAAAGAAAACTTATTGAGTAGATTTTTTTTTAGTGTTCAGTATTCAGTTAGCAAGTGTTCAGTGATGTAAATTGTAACTAAGCAAATCGAAACTGATCACTAAAAACCTGACCACTGACCACTAAAAAAATGTGCAGATACGCCATGACACCTTATAAACCTCATTATGCTTGTTTTAATTGTCGAAAGACCTTTAAAAGAAGATTGATGGTTGATATAAAAAAAGGAAAAGCATCGGTTTTTGAAGCCAAATGTCCGCAATGCGGGGAGTTTATGGCTAATATGGGACTGGATTTTGAATCGCCTAAAAAAGACGATGTCAAAATGTGGGAACATATTAAAAGTTTATTTTCTGTTGGTCTTACATTTCACTCTTGCGGTTGCAGTGGACCAGGGTATATCCCGAATTCAAAAGAAAAACTAGTAGAGTATTTTGAAGGCATAAAAAAGACCTATTTTAAAAATATGGATTTTTGGCGCACCAGAATTGAACCCACAAATAAACAAGAAAGAGAACGAGATTTAAATAAGAACTGGCATAAATTAAGCAGTATTTCTCCTAAATACAAAAAGGAAATCGTAACCAATCAAGAAGGATTAGATTATTGGCATGTAAAGATTAAACAAATTGAAGAAAAGTTAAATCTGATAAAATAATTTAAGGAAAACCGAAAACTGCGACTGTGACCGCACAGTTTCAACTAAAAACACTAAATTTGTACTCTCAATTATCGAAGGAAAATGATAGATAAGATAAAACAGCACATAGAGGAAGCTAAAGCCTTTAATGAGAAAAATAAAGAATCGTTAGAACAATTCCGTATTAAATATTTAGGAAGTAAAGGTTTGCTGAAAGAACTTTTTACTGAATTTAAAAATATTCCGAATGACCAGAAAAAGGATTTCGGACAAGTAATCAATACTTTAAAATCGGTTGCTGAAGAAAAAGTTAGAGTTATTCAGGAAGAGCTGGAAAGCAAAGAAGAGTCTAAAGGCATTTTTGGAGATTTAACGCGTGCTGCAGAACCAGTAATTATTGGTTCGCGCCACCCAATTTCTATCGTTAAAAATCAGATTATAGATATTTTTGCCAATATCGGATTCAACGTTTCTGAAGGACCAGAAATTGAAGATGACTGGCATAACTTTACAGCATTAAACTTACCAGAATATCACCCAGCACGTGATATGCAAGATACGTTTTTCATTCAGACCAATCCTGATGTGTTGTTGCGTACGCATACATCATCTGTTCAGGTGCGTTATATGGAAAATCATAAACCGCCAATTCGTACGATTTCTCCAGGACGCGTTTTCCGTAATGAAGCTATTTCATCTCGTTCGCACTGTATTTTCCATCAAGTGGAAGGATTATACATTGACAAAGATGTGTCTTTTGCTGATTTGAAACAAACATTGCTTTATTTCACAAAAGAAATGTTCGGAAAATCTAAGATTCGTCTTCGTCCGTCATATTTCCCATTTACAGAGCCAAGTGCTGAAATTGATATTTATTGGGGACTAAAAACAGAAACTGATTACCGTATCACAAAAGGAACAGGCTGGTTGGAAATTGGAGGTTGCGGAATGGTTGATCCAAACGTTTTGAAAAACTGTGATATCAATCCAGATGAATACAACGGTTTTGCTTTCGGAATGGGAGTAGAGCGTATTGCAATGCTTTTATACCAAATTGGAGATATTCGTATGTTCTACGAAAATGATGTTCGTTTCTTAGAGCAGTTTAAAGCAAATATTTAATTTAAGTCATAAAGTTGTAAAGTCGAAAGTCAAAAGTCTCAGAGTGATGGCTTTTGACTTTCGACTTTCGACTTTAAAATTTTTGACTCATATGAAAAAAGATATAATAATTCCAGAAGTTGAAAATGTATTTCTTGCAGCAGTGCAGGAATGGAGCGACGATTTTATGGAAAAAGTATGGTACGCTTACTTGGTTAATGATAGTGATTTTAACTTAGATAGCGTAATGGTAGTTTCAAAAGCTTTTGGAACTATTGATGGAGAAATGAAAAAAACTTCCATTCTGCGTCATGCGTTTGTTGAGGTTCCTTCTGTTTCTGTTGTGAAGATAGAATTGGTAGAAAAAAGCCTTTTAGCGCTTAATAATGAATTTATGGTAACTTTCTTCATCGGAAATACTTTATACGATAAGAAGTTTATTTTTAAAGCCAATTCGCTTGACGAAAACAATACGGAAGAAGTGCCGATTTTGTTTGTTGAAGGGATTATGGTGAAATAGTATTCAGTGGTCAGTTTTTTAGTGATCAGGCTCAGTATTCAGTTTAAAATTGAAATTAAGCATAAAATAAAAAAGTCCGAAAAATATTTTTTTCGGACTTTTTTATTTTGCTTTAACTGATCACTAAAAAACTGACCACTGAATACTTAATCCAAAGACTCAGTCAATTTCTTGAAAACTGTTTTAGCGTCTTTTCCTTCGTAAAGTACAGCATAAACGGCATCTATAATTGGAGTTTTAGCACCATAACCTTGATTTAGTTTATAAGCACTTTTTGTAGCGTAATACCCTTCGGCAACCATGCTCATTTCCATCATCGCGCTTTTTACAGTATATCCTTTTCCGATCATATTTCCGAACATTCTATTTCTAGAGAAAACGGAATATCCTGTAACCAGTAAATCTCCCAAATAAGCCGAATCGTTAATGTTACGTTTCATTTTATGCACTTTTCTAATGAACTTTTTCATTTCGCGAATAGCATTACTCATTAAAACCGATTGGAAGTTGTCTCCATAACCTAGACCATGTGCAATTCCGGCTGCGATAGAATAAATGTTTTTTAGCATTGCGGCATATTCAGTTCCGATAATGTCGTCTGAAATTTTGGCTTTGATATAATTTCCTGAAAGAGTTTTTGCTACAGTACAAGCTTTTTCTGGATCACCACAGGCAATTGTTAGGTAAGAAAGTCTTTCTAAGGCAACTTCCTCTGCGTGACAAGGTCCTGTAATAACTCCAATGTTGTAATATGGAATGTCGTATTGAATATGGAAATGTTCGCCCACAATTAAACTCGTTTCTGGAACAATTCCTTTAATAGCAGAAAAAATGATTTTATCGGCTAGAGAAACCGTCATGTTTTTTAATTCGGCATCTAAGAAAGCTGAAGGAATAGCAAAAATGATGTAATCTGCATATTCAATCGCTTCGTTTATGTTGCTTGTCAATTTAAGCTTGTTGGTATCAAATTCAACAGAACTTAAATAGTTGGGATTGTGTTTGTATTTCTGAAGATGTTCAATTGCAGACTCATTACGCATATACCACGCAATTTCCGAAAGATTCACACATAACATTTTGGCAATTGCCGTTGCCCAACTTCCTCCTCCAATTACTGCAAATTTTAACTTTTCGCTCATTATTTTATTAATTTGAAACAAAAGTACTTAATAATGTGCTAATAAAGCAAAATCTGCTTTAAGAAATTTGGC
Source organism: Flavobacterium nitrogenifigens (assembly GCF_003254565.1). GTDB lineage: Bacteria > Bacteroidota > Bacteroidia > Flavobacteriales > Flavobacteriaceae > Flavobacterium > Flavobacterium nitrogenifigens. The sequence continues at coordinate 151,014 of NZ_QJRI01000173.1, read as the reverse complement.
AAACCTCTTTAATTGCAATGACTTTCAAGAAGTTTAAGCGTAAAATATTTTTTTTAAATGCGATACAATAAAAAATAATCACCTTCCGTTATAATAGTTTATAAATTAGAATTTTAATGAATTTAAAAAAAATTGAGTTAGTTAGTTTTGTTTTAGTATTTTGAAAAGGCGTTCCTAAACTTGTTAAGAACGCCTTTTTTATTAGTTGGCAGTGTTCAGTTTTTTAGTGCTCACTATTTGTTTTGATTGACCACCAAAAACCTGATTACTGATTACTTAATAACTAAGCTCAACAATAGATCTTACTTTGTCTAAAGTTACCAATTGATTTTCTCCTAAACCTTTCCAGCCTCTTTCTTCAAAACGATTTACGATAAAATCTGCTGTGTTAGAATAGTCTTCGGTGTATTGAGAAAGTTTAGTGTCCATTCCCATTGTATGGAAAAATTCAACCGTTTTGTTGATGGCTTCTTTTGCTACTTCTTCGTCAGAACCTGTTAAATTGAAGATTCTTCTTCCGTATTGTGCTAATTTCGCTTTTTTAGTTTCAAACATTACATGGTACAAACTTGGCCCAATTATCGCCAAAGTTCTAGCATGATCAATTTCGTAAAGCGCTGTCAATTCGTGGCCAATCATGTGCGTTGCCCAATCGCTTGGAACTCCTTTCTGAATCAATCCGTTTAAAGCCATTGTACAGCTCCACATAAAATTGGAAGCCAAAGTATAATCGGTTGGGTTTTGTACAACGCCAGGGCCAACTTCAATTAACGTTTGTAAAATTCCTTCAGCAATTCTATCTTGAAGAAAAGCATCGGTTGGATACGTTAAATATTGCTCCATAACGTGTGTGTAAGCATCTACAACACCATTTTCTATTTGTCTTTTTGGTAAAGAAGAAATTACAGTAGGGTCGCAAATAGAGAATTTCGGAAACAAAGCACTTCCGCCAGAAGATAACTTTTCTTGAGTTGATTCGATTGTTACCACGTATCCAGAATTCATTTCGCTTCCTGTTGCTGGTAGTGTTAAAACAGTTCCAAACGGCATTGCATTTTCTTTAATCAAAATTCTTTTTTGAAGAATGTCAATCGGATTGCCTTCAAAATGAACTGCGCCCGAAATAAATTTCACGCCATCAATTACAGATCCGCCACCAACGGCCAAAATAAAATCGATTTTTTCTGCTTTGATCACATCAACAGCTTTCATTAAAGTTTCAAATCTCGGATTTGGTTCGATTCCGCCAAATTCCACAATTTCAAAACCTTTTAAGTTAGCAATTACTTGATCGTAAATTCCATTTTTGAAAATACTTCCACCACCATAAGCCAAAAGAATTTTAGCATCTTTTGGCACTAAAGTCGAAAGTTTTTCAATTTGTCCTTTTCCGAAAACTAAATTCGTCGGATTGTATAATTCAAAGTTTAGCATTTTTTTTAAGGTTCTAAGCTGCTAAGCTGCTAAGTTTTTTTATTTGTACTTATCTGTAGCCTAGCACATTGTTGTTTGTTTAATTTTTAATAGTAATGAAATAAGAGATTGAGTTTTTAAGCAACTAAAAGAAATCTTAGAACCTTAGCATCTCAGTCCCTTAGTCCTTTTTTAATTCAATTTCTTTAATAATTTATCGGCTACTAATTTAGACGATGCTGGATTTTGACCTGTAATCAAAAGCCCGTCTTCAACAGCGTAAGGTTGCCAGTTTGGTCCTTTAGAAAAAATTCCGCCGTTTGAAGCTAAAGCATCTTCCAATAAAAACGGAACTACTTTAGTTAAACCAACCGCTTCTTCTTCGTCATTTGTAAATCCGGTTATTTTTTTACCTTTTACTAAATATTCGCCGTTTACTTTTACATTTTTTAAAACGGCAGGAGCGTGACAAACAAACGCTACCGGTTTATTGTGGGTGTAAAAAGATTCGATTAAAGCAATAGAATTTCTATCTTGGACTAAATCCCAAAGCGGACCGTGGCCTCCTGGATAAAATACAGCATCGTAATCTTTTTGGTTTACTGTCGAAAGTTTTAAAGTGTTTTTTAGTTTTTCCTGTAAAACCTTATCAGCGTCAAAACGTTTTGTGTCTTCAGTTGCCGAAGCTGGATCGGCACTTTTTGGATCAATTGGTGGTTGGCCTCCAAGCGGAGACGCAATTGTAATTTCTACTCCTTGATCTAATAATTCATAATATGGTGCAGCAAATTCTTCTGACCAGAATCCTGTTTTTTCTCCTGTATTGCCCAGTTTGTCATTGCTGGTAACAACAAATAATACCTTTTTCATACTCTTCTTGTTTGATTTTTGAGCCTCAGCTGAAATGCTTACAGCTGTAAATGCAGTTATTGCGAATAGTGCTATTTTCTTCATAATATTAAATTTTGAACAAATTTACGTCGAATGTGATATCAGTAAAAATAAAATAAACTATGTTTGTTATAAATAAATTTATGTCATGGTAAATCTAGAATGGTACAGAACTTTTAAGGCAGTTTACAAAAACGGTAATTTTTCAGTGGCTGCGAAGGAATTATTTATGAGTCAGCCTGCGGTTAGTCAGCAGATTTCAATGCTTGAGGCGCACGTCGGAAATAAATTATTTAACCGGAAATCAAAAGGCGTTGAACCAACCGAATACGCTAAGTTACTGAATAATTTGATTATAGACGCTCTTGACAGGCTCGAAAGTGTCGAAACCAGTTTCAGAGCTAAAGCAGAAGATGCTAATCGATTAATTTCTGTTGGAATCTCGAAACATCTTTTTGACTGTGTTGGCAATCTTTTAATTTCAAAGTTTGATTTAATTGATTTTACTTTTGCAGAAAACGACGAACTTTTTGCCTTAGTTGATGCTAAAAAACTTGACTTTGCCATTACAACCAAAAGATTTGACACTTTTGATACGACTTATGAAATTGTTGGAAAAATCAAACTGATTTTAGTTGCTCCAATAAGTTTAGATATAACAGAGTTTCGTCAGAAATTAAAATCAGATAATTTTACTGAAATTGAACAATGGCTGAATGCACAAAAATGGTATAGTCACGATGCACGCATTCCACACATAAAATTATTCTGGTTGCATGCTTTTAATAAAAAAAGGCCATCGATGGTTCCTAATTACATTATACCTTCAGAATCTGAAATGTTGAGACTTTTGGCTAAAAATGAAGGAATAGCCGCAACTTGGAATTGCAACGCAAGACATTACATTAAAGAAAATAAACTGCAGTTAGTTTGGAATAGCTTTCATGTTCCAGAAGAGTTTGTGTATTTATTGGCGCCAAAAAATAATAATGTAAAGTCGTTTTTTGATATTATTGAGAAGGAGTTAAAACTGTTTTTTGGAAATAGATTATGATTTCGATCATTTGTTCTTATAGCATAAAAGACTAATTTTGATATATAAACCACTAAAAATTTCCGATTATGAAAAAGATTATGCCTATTTTGATGTTTCCTATGCTCTTTTTTGCAATTATTTCTTGCAGTAAAAGTGACGATGAAGCAATTGTAGATTGTTTTGGAGACTCAATATTAACAGAATTAAAGCATTCGGCAGATGGAACAAATTCGAAAATAATTAACTACTCCATAAAATACAGTGGTAGCAATACAGTAGCTTCTGTTAAATGGACTTTTGGCGATGGAAAAACAGAAACCATAAATACTTCGACCGGAGCTGTATCACATACTTATAGTACCGCGGGAACTTTTGAAGTAAAAGCTGATGTAACGCTAAAAAAAGATGGCGGAAGTTGTACTGTTAGTCCAAAGAAAAGTGTAACGGTCAACTAAAATACCGCTTGTAAAAATAGTAATGAGGGCCAACTTTGTAATTTATTGCGCAAGCATAGATTACAAAGTTGGTCCTCATTCGTTATATTTGTTTGATAGGATTTAGGATTATGGAAAAATTACAAAATATTAGAATTGCTGTAGATGCGATTGTTTTTGGATACAAGAATAATGATTTATATGTACTATTGATTGAGCAGAAATTTGGTTCAGCGGATAGATATTGGGCATTGCCTGGTGGTTTGGTTCAAAATGATGAATCTTTAAGTGACGCTGTTATTCGCGAATTGCATGAAGAAACCAATGTACAATTGACTTTTATGGAACAATTGTACACTTTTGGCGATGATATCCATAGAGATTCCAGAAATCGTGTGATTTCAGTAGCGTATTATGCTTTAGTTGATGCTTCGAATTTGGAAATTAAAGCTGATACAGATGCCGAACGAGTACAGTGGTTTAAGATAGATGAAATTCCACCTTTGGCATTCGACCATAATTTGATCTTAGAAAAAGGAATAGAAAGGCTTAAAGCCAAATTGACATACGAACCAATTGGTTTCGATTTACTTCCAGAAGAATTCTTGTTTTCAGATCTTGAAAACCTTTACTGCACGATTTTAGAAAAAGAAATAGACCGCAGAAACTTCAGAAAAAAAATACTCAGCTATGGTATTTTAGAAGAAACAGAAAAATTTTCGCCAATTAAAACAGGACGTCCGGCAAAGCTTTTTAAGTTTAATAAATTGAAATATAATGAGTTAATTGATAAAGGCTTTCACTTCGAAATAAAGTTTGCGTAATTTTTACACAAAATAAATTGTTTATTTAAAATTTAATTCTACATTTGCGTATAATTAACGCAAAATAAAAAACCATGATACTAAATCTCGACCCAAAATTCGCTCCATTTCAAAATCAGGAAGAAATCAAATTTCAAAGTTTTACATTTTCTGGTGGAGAACCACACATTAAAATTGCTCCAGATTTTGATGCCAATAGAAAAGTAACCATTACACATAGATTAAATTCATTCAACGATTTAGGTTTATTATGCGTTACAGTAGATGCGTTACGCAGAATGGATGTGAAGATTATCGATCTTTTTATTCCGTACTTTCCAGCTGCTAGACAAGATCGTGTTATGATTCCTGGCGAACCGCTATCTGTAAAAGTGTATGCTGATATTATAAATGCAATGCAGCTGAACAAAGTTTTTGTTTTTGATGCCCACTCTGAGGTTACTCCAGCTTTGTTGAATAATAGTACAGTGATTCCGAATTATACTTTTATAAAAGCAGTTTTAGAAAACATTGGAAATGATGTAAAACTAATTTCTCCAGATGGAGGCGCTTTGAAAAAAATCTACAAAGTATCTGAGTTTTTAGGCGGAGTTGAAGTGGTAGAATGCAGTAAAAGCCGAGATGTTAAAACAGGAAAACTATCTGGTTTTAAAGTGTATGAAGATGATTTGCAAGGAATGGATTGTTTAATTGTGGATGATATCTGCGATGGAGGAGGAACTTTCGTAGGATTAGCTGAAGAATTAAAAAAGAAAAATGCCGGAAAATTATACTTATCTGTAAGCCACGGAATTTTCAATAAAGGTTTTGAAGTTTTAAACTGCTTCGATGGAATTTTTACCACAAACTCTTTTAAAGATTTTGAAGGTGATAGTGTTCAAGTGATTGGATTAGATCAATTAGTTTAAATGTTTCAAGTCCTCTGTGTAACGTAAACCTGAAACAAAAAAAAGCTAACTGTTTCAAGTTAAAAACAGTTTTCAAGTTCAGTGAAAAACCTGAAACTTTAAACTTGAAACAAAAAACAAAGAAAATGAAATACAATATAGATACTATAGCTCCAGAAAGTAAATTTTTACTTTTCTGGGGACATCAGCCAAGCAAAGACGGAATGATTACCAAAACCTGTTTCAGCCAATGGTGGTTAAGCTCTTTTGAAGTTAATGGTGTGACTTACAAAACAGCCGAACATTGGATGATGGCAAAAAAGGCTGAATTGTTTAAGGATCAGGAAATTTTAGAAAAAATCATAAAATGCAATTCACCTGCCGAAGCCAAAAAATTAGGCCGTAAAGTGAGAAACTACGATGATAAAATCTGGTTAGAAAACCGATTTGAAATCGTAAAAGAAGGGAACTTTCACAAATTCGACCAAAATAAAGAATTGAAAACCTTTCTTTTAAGCACAAACGATAGAGTGATTGTAGAAGCAAGTCCCGTAGATCCAATTTGGGGAATTGGAATGGCAAGCGATCATACAGAGGCGTTAAATCCTGAGAAGTGGAAAGGTTTGAATCTTTTAGGTTTTGCTTTGATGGAGGTTAGGGATGAATTGAGATAAAACTTGGAAAATGAAAATTGAACTTCTTAAAGCGGATATAACAGAAATTCAGGTTGATGCGATTGTCAATGCTGCCAATACTTCGTTATTGGGCGGAGGCGGAGTTGATGGAGCGATTCACAGAAAAGGAGGAAAAGCAATTTTAGAGGAATGTGTCCAAATTAGAAATAAGCAGGGAGGATGTAAAACAGGTGAAGCCGTTATAACAACAGCGGGAAATCTACCTTCAAAATATGTTATTCATACAGTCGGACCAGTTTGGAATGGAGATAAAGAAGAAAAATCTAAGTTACTAGCTGATTGCTATACAAATAGTTTGAATCTAGCCACTCAAAATGGAATTAAATCTATTGCTTTTCCGAATATAAGTACTGGAATTTATCATTTTCCAAAAGATAAAGCCGCAGAAATCGCAGTAAGAACTGTAAAAGATTTCGATAAATCAAATGAAATAGAAAAGGTAATATTTGTCTGTTTCGATGATGAAAATTACAAGATTTACAAAAGCCTTTTGTAGATGTTCCATCGGAACATTTCGTAGGTAGAAAAAAAATAATCATGAATGAAAATATAGCAAAGAGCGTCAGCAAATTTTTGAGTTTGGTGCTCAGACATTCGCCAGAAAAAATCGGATTAAAATTAGACGAAAACGGTTGGGCAGATGTCAATGAATTAATAGAAAAATGTACTAAAAAAGGGAATCGTCTCGATGCCGAACTTTTAGATTACGTAGTCGAAAATAACGATAAAAAGCGTTTCGCTTATAACGAAGATAAAACTAGAATCCGTGCAAGTCAGGGACATTCAATTTCGGTTGAATTGAATTTAGCCGAAACAGAACCTTCAGAATATCTGTATCACGGAACCGTTGGAAAATTCATGGAAAGTATTCAGAAAGAAGGTTTGAAAAAAATGAACCGTCAGCATGTGCATCTTTCCAAAGACAAAGAAACCGCAACAAAAGTGGGAAGTAGAAGAGGAGTTCCACAAATTTTAACCGTTAGAAGCGGTGCCATGTACAGAGACGGATTCAAATTTTATTTGTCTGAAAACAATGTTTGGTTGACAGATGAAGTTCCAGCAAAGTATATCGAGTTTAAATCTTAAATAATCAAACACAACAATTATGATTTTAGAAGCAGCAATAGGCGATGCATACGGAGCAGGTTTTGAGTTTAGGGATTTAGATTTTATTTCTAAAAACAACAATCTGACTCAGTATGATAAACACGGAATGTATACAGAGATTTATAAAAAATATACTGATGATACTCAAATGGCAATTGCGATTTCAGAATTGCTGCTTGAAGATGATAATTGGAACGAGATAAAAGTAGCAGATAAGTTTGTTGAGGTATTTCATAGAGATAAAAGACGCGGTTATTCAGACCGAGTTTACAATGCCTTAGATGCCAGTAAAAATGGCTCCGATTTTATCAAAATAATCGACAATGGAAGCAGCGGAAATGGTTCTGCAATGAGAGCGTATTCAATTGGACATTTAAAAGATATCAAACAAATACTCGAGTTCTGTGAGATTCAGGCGAAAACTTCGCATAATACGGTTGAAGGAATAACCTGTGCTAAACGTATTGCGTTGGCAGTTCATTATTTTAAATATAATCTTGGCGATGGATCTACTTTGACAAATTTTCTGAACGAGACTTTAAAAGAAAATGAAAACTATAGAATAACTTCTCCAATTGATATGCATGGCTATCCAACCACGCAAGCGGTAATTAAAATGGTTTCTGAAGTTGTTTCGATGAAAGATTGCCTAAAAACAGGAATAAGTTACGGCGGAGATACCGATACCGTTGCAGCATTGTCTATGGCAATTTTAAGTCAGAAACAGAATTGTGAGAAGACATTACCATCATTTCTTTACGAAGAATTAGAGAACGATAAATTTGGAAAAGATTTTCTAATAAAACTGGATGTAGCTCTGAATAACAAGTTTAGTTAATCATGAAAAGAACCTTAGTTTTTGGAGACATTCATGGCGGATTAAAAGCTTTAATTCAGTTATTAGAAAGAATTAATTATTCAGAAAAGGACCGATTTATTTTTCTAGGAGATTATGTTGACGGTTGGAGCGAATCGAAACAATTAATTGATTTCCTTATTGATTTATCTCAAAAGCAGGAATGTGTTTTTATAAAAGGAAATCATGATGCCTGGTGTCAGGAATGGTTAGAGAATGATGTTGTAAATGACATTTGGTTTTTGCACGGAGGAAAATCGACTATAGAAAGTTATAAAGGAATTGATTCTTCAGATAAAGAAAAGCATCTTGAATTCTTCAACGGAATGAAAGATTACTTTGTAGACGAAAATAACAATTTGTTTATTCATGCTGGGTTTTCATCTATGCATGGTCCAGAGAAAGAACATTACAAAACCAATTATTCATGGGATAGAACACTTTGGGAAATGGCTTTGACAATGGATAAAAGAATTCAAAAAGATTCGCTTTCATATCCAAAACGATTATTGCTTTTTAATGAAATTTATATCGGTCACACGCCAACATTGCATTATGATGTTGAAATTCCGATGCAAGGTTGCAATGTTTGGAATATTGATACAGGAGCAGGTTTTTATGGTAAATTAACTTGTTTGGATGTTGAAACAAAAGTCTTTTGGCAAAGTGATGCAGTACAGACATTTTATCCAAATGAAAAAGGAAGAAATAAATAGTCATGAAGAAAATTTATAAAGCACCAGAAGAAATTCCCTTGCAAATTGATTTAAAAACCATTTTCTTAGCAGGTTCTATAGAGATGGATAAAGCGGTTGATTGGCAGAAAAAATGCGAAGAATTGCTGCAAGATCAATTTGTTGTTTTTAATCCCAGAAGAAATGAATGGGATAGCAGCTGGTCACAAACCATAGAAAATATTCATTTTAAGGAACAGGTAAATTGGGAACTTGATGCACTTGAAAAAGCAGATATTGTTATCATGTATTTTGCAGAAAATACAATGTCGCCAATATCGTTGCTAGAGTTTGGACTTTATGCGCAATCGAATAAAATGAAAGTAGTTGTTGAAGAGAATTTCTGGCGAAAAGGCAATATAGATATTGTATGCGAAAGATATTCGGTACAACAATTTAAAACATTAGATGAGTTGATTCAAAATTTATTAAATAAAAATATATGAACCCACTATTATTAACCGACGGTTACAAAGTTGACCACAGAAGACAATATCCAGACGGAACAACATTAGTATATTCTAACTGGACTCCTCGTAAATCTAGATTAGAAGAAGTTGATGAAGTTGTGTTTTTCGGATTGCAGTATTTCATCAAAAAATATATTATTCATGACTTTGAAGAGTATTTCTTTAAAAAATCAAAAGAAGAAGTTGTGGCAAAATACGCTCGCAGAATCAATAATTATTTAGGCGAAAACCAAGTTGGAACTAAACATATTGAAGATTTGCATGATTTAGGATATATTCCGATGGTTTTTAAAGCTTTGCCAGAAGGAGCAAGCGTTCCGTTGAGAGTGCCAATGTTTACGATGTATAATACCATTCCAGAGTTTTTCTGGCTGACCAATTATTTCGAAACTTTACTATCTGCTGTAATCTGGCTTCCTTGTAACTCTGCTACAATTGCAAAAGAGTATAGAAAAGTTTTAGATAAATATGCAGATCAGACTTCATCTGTTCCAGAATTTGTAGATTGGCAAGCACACGATTTCTCTATGAGAGGAATGGGCGGAATCGAAGCTGCTGTAACTTCTGCTGCTGGACATTTATTAAACTTCACAGGTTCTGATACTATTCCGGCAATTGATTTCTTAGAAGAATATTACAAAGCCAACTCAGATCAGGAACTGGTTGCGGGTTCAGTTGCAGCAACAGAGCACTCTGTTATGTGTATGGGAACTACGGAAGGCGAATATGAGACTTTTAAAAGATTAATTACTGAAGTTTATCCTAAAGGAATTGTTTCTATCGTTTCTGATACTTGGGATCTATGGAAAGTTTTAACGGATTATCTTCCAAGATTAAGAGAAGATATCGTTTCAAGAGAAGGAAAAGTCGTAATTCGTCCTGATAGTGGTGATCCTGTTGATATTATCTGCGGAAATCCAAACGGAAAAACAGAACAGGAGAAAAAAGGAGTTATCGAATTGCTTTGGGATGTTTTTGGCGGAACAACAAATGCGAAAGGATTCAAAGAATTGGTTCCGCAAATCGGAGCTATTTACGGAGATAGTATTACAGTAGCCAGAGCAACTCAAATCTGCGAAAGATTAAAAGAAAAAGGATTTGCTTCTACCAATGTGGTTTTAGGAATCGGATCTTTTACCTATCAATATAATACCAGAGATACTTTCGGATTTGCGATGAAAGCAACTTATGGAGAAGTAAACGGAGAGGGAAGAGCAATCTTCAAAGACCCAATTACTGATGACGGAACGAAAAAATCTGCTAAAGGATTGATGAAAATTGATTTAATCGACGGTAAGTATCATTTAACTGATAATGTTTCTTGGGAAGAAGAAAAACAAGGTGAATTGAAAGAAGTTTTCAGAGATGGAAAACTTTTGATTGATCAATCGCTGAGTGAAATCAGAACGAGAGTGAAAAGCGAAGTGAGTATCGAAGCTTAATTGTAAAACGAAAGCCTGAATTTTAAATTCAGGCTTTTTTTGTGAATTGCCTCCAGTTTTAACTGGAGGGTAAAAATAAAGGCCTTGGTTCGGCTTTAGCCAAAATATCGCAATTTGGCTAAAGCCTCCTCCTTTTGTAAATAAGAAACCTCCAGTTAAAACTGGAGGCAATTCAAATTTGATAATCTTACTTCTTATAAAAATTATTATGATCAATATATTCCCAAACCTTTGGTGGCAATAATGGCTGGATATTTTTGCCTTCTTTAATGCTGTTTCTAATAAAAGTCGAAGAGATTTCTACAATTGGCGCATCGATAACATGAATTTTTGGATGCGATTTTAACTCTACATTTTCAGGTTCATCAGAAATTCTCGGATATACATAAATATCATGATTTTCAAGAATTACTTCGTAGTTTCTCCATTTATGCAGCGTTTTCAAATTGTCTTCACCCATAATTAATGAAAACTCATGAGTTGGATATTTTTCTTGTAAATGAGCTAGTGTGACTACTGTATAGCTTGGTTGAGGTAGTTTAAACTCAATATCCGATGGTTTTATCTTCGGATAATCTTCTGTTGCCAGATAAACCATTTGTAGACGCTGCTGGTCGTCTAATAAAGTAGATTTCTTTTTTAACGGATTATGTGGCGTTACCACCATCCAAATCTGATCTAAATCTGCAAACTCAGCCATGTGATTGGCAATGATCAAATGACCAACATGTATAGGGTTATATGTTCCGAAGTAAAGACCTATTTTCATTTTTTATAGTTTCACAGAGAATCGCTAAGATAGCACAAAGATTCGCAAAGTTTAAAAAACCTTTTGCGAATCTTCGTGTTTGTCTTTGTGAATCTTTGCGTAATAAAATTACTTGTTTACGAACTCTTTCACTAATTGATATGCTTCTTCTTTAGCAGTATCTAAATCGTAGTTTTTGATAATGGTATCAAATTGAGGAGCAGTTGCCAATTCAACAGAAGCTTTTGCAATACGCATATTGATTTTATCTTCGCTCTCTGTAGAACGCTGTTTTAATCTACGTTTTAATTCGTCAACACTCGGCGGTTTTACGAAAACGGCTAAAGTTTGTTCTGGAAATTTATGTTTAATACGAAGACCGCCGGCAACATCAATGTCAAAAATTACGTTTTTCCCCATTGCCCAGATTCTTTCGATTTCTGCTTTTAAAGTTCCGTAGAAGTTATCGCGATAGACTTCTTCCCATTCTAGGAATTCTTCTGCTTTAATGTGTTTTTTGAATTGTTCCAGCGAAATAAAATAATAATCTTTTCCGTGGACTTCTTCTCCGCGCGGGTCGCGTGAAGCTGCAGAGATTGAAAATTCTAAGTTTAAATCTTCTTTCCCAAGTAAATGCTTTACGATAGTTGTTTTTCCTGAGCCTGAGGGTGCCGAAAAAACAATTAATTTTCCTTTGTTCATTATTGTTGTGCTTTAGGCTTTAAGCAATATGCTTTAAGCTTTAATATTTGTGCGGTATTTTGTTGCCTATAGCCTACTGCTTAAAGCTTATAGCGTTTACAAAACATTCAAAACCTGTTCCTTAATTTTCTCCAATTCATCCTTCATCATTACGACCAATTTCTGCATTTGCGCGTGATTTGATTTAGAACCCATCGTATTGATTTCACGTCCCATTTCTTGAGTGATAAAACCAAGTTTTCTTCCGTTGGCTTCAGAACCGTTTAAAGTTTCTATAAAGTAGTCTAAATGATTTCCTAAACGTACTTTTTCTTCTGTGATATCTAATTTCTCTAAATAGTAGATTAATTCCTGTTCAAAACGGTTTTCGTCTACATTAACTTGCAATTCAGAAATTGCAGTTTGTAAACGGTCTTTAATAGCTTGAATACGCTCTGGGTCTAGTGCCAGTGTATCGTTCATGTACTGGCGAATATTTCCAATTCTTAAATTGAATTCTTTTTCAAGAGATTCTCCTTCGTCTTTACGGAAATTTAAAATATTTTGAAGTGCTTCGTCAATAATTGTCTGAATTTGCTCCCAATCATTTTCGTCGATTTCCTCACGTTCTGTTTTTAATGTGTCTGGCATACGAACGGCCATTTTCATTAATTCAGTTTCGTCGGCATCAGGATTTACTTCTTTCAACTGTGCGATATAATTTTTTACAACAGGTACGTTTACTTTAGTTGAAGTCTGTTCTGCAGTGCTTTCTACATAGATCGCAAAATCAATTTTGCCTCTTTCAAGTTTAGTCGAAATAAGAGTTCGTAAACCAAGTTCCATCTCGCGGTAAACAGATGGCATTCTTACATTCAAATCTAAACCTTTACTGTTTAGGGATTTTACTTCAACGGTAATTTTTTTTGTAGGCAATTGCAAAGAAGCTTTGCCAAACCCTGTCATAGATTGTATCATATAATTGAGTATAAAGGCGCAAAGATAAATAAAAGTTTGCTCTATTTGATTGGAAATTAGTGTTCAGTCGCAGTTTTCAGTTTAACAGAAAAGAAAATAGCTATTTAGCTTAAAGCATTTATTACTTCGGCTACATTTTTTTGGCTGTTGCCGATGTAAATTTTGCCATCAATAATAAAAACTGGGCGACTTAAGAAAGTATAGTGTTCCAAAATGTATTTCTTAAAATCGGCTTCAGTCAAAGATTGATCTTTTAGTCCCATCGATTTGTATAGCTGTGCTTTTCTGCTAAATAATGCTTCGTAACTTCCTGCAAGTTTGTGCATTTCTTCCAATTGTTCTTCTGTAATTGGATCTTGTCTGATGTCTTGAAAGACTAAATTGTTTTCAGGTAAACTTTTGATGATTTTTCTGCAAGTGTCGCAAGACGATAAATAATATATTTTGTTCATTATTTTATGAATTTGTTAGAATGCAAAGAAAATCCATTTGAAACTTAAAAATGACTAATTTTAGAAAAAAAATGTAATTATGAATTCAGTATTTGAAGTACAAAAAACAATTCGAGAAGTTCTTTTGAAAATTTTAGATGGTCATTCATTAGAACAATTGAATAAAATCCCAGACGGATTTAATAATAATTTAATTTGGAATGTTGCACACTGTGTGGCTTCGCAACAAGTGTTGGTTTATAAATTATCAGGTTTGCCTACTATGGTTTCTGAGGAATTTATTGCAAAATACAGAAAAGGAACAAAACCGGAAGGTGATGTTTCGCAAGCAGAGGTTGATGAAATCAGAACGTTATTGTCATCTACATTTTTACAAACGATTAATGATTTTGAGAACAAGATCTTTGTCAATTATACCGAATATGCAACAAGCTTAGGTTATACGCTAAAAAATATTCAAGGGGCTTTAGATTTTAATAATTATCATGAAGGTCTTCACACAGGAGTTGCAATGGCTTTACGAAAATTGGTTTAAATAAAAAAAAACCGCTTTTTAAGCGGTTTTTTTTTATTCGATTATGGTTTCGATGGTAACCTTCATTGCTCCGGCACCTTTATTTTTTGTGATGTCCATAAAAGCTCTTTTAGACAAATCGATTTCACGAGTTTTTACAAATGGACCGCGGTCTGTAATTTTGACGATAACAAATTTGCCATTGGCTTCATTGGTTACTTTTACTCTAGTTCCAAAAGGAAGTTTTTTGTGAGCCGCTGTGTAGCTGTTGTTGTTAAATCGACTTCCGTTAGCAGTTCTTTTTCCATTAAAACGATCAGCATAGTAGGAGGCATGAGCGTTTTTCTTGTATGGTCTAAGTTTTAAACCTTTGTCTGTAAAAACCGAATCCGGTAATGGGATAATAGTTGGTTTTACATTTTTAACAGTATCTTGAATGATTTTAGGTTCTGTTGTAGGTTTGGTCTGGCTTATCATATAGGTAAAGCCGCTAATTAGGGTTAAGGCGATTGTGGCGAATAAAATGTTTTTTTTATTTCTCATGGGTTATTCTTTTTCAGACTTGGGGGGAGTTTGTACAAATAATATGCCGAGATAAAAAAAGCCCTGATAAAGGGCTTTTAATTGGTATTTTTTAGAACCAAAGGTTCCATGGAATTCTACTTAAAATAAGCAATAATCCTAATGTGTAAAAAATAGCAAAGGTTTTAAATTTAGCTTCGCTATTAACTAATTTTTTATGTTTAGACCATCCAATAGTAATTAGGATGATAGCAATAATGTTAATTAGGGGGTGTTCTAATGATGTTAATCTATAATCTGCATTGGACATTTGTCCTAATACTTGAAGTCCAAGCGGAGAAACAAAATATAAGATTAAACCAATCAATAATTGAGTGTGTGTGCCAATTAAAGCAAATAAAGCGATTTTACGATCTTTAGCTGTAAATTCTTTTTTTGAAGTTACTCCGATAATTGCGTTAACAACTGCAACTAGCAGAAGAAGCAATGCTAAGTATGCCCAGCCAGAGTGAAATTTTTGTAGAAAATTATACATAAGGGGTGTTTTTTGTTTAAAAACAAATATAGCAAAAAAGGCTATAAAAAAACGGCATTAAACTTAAAAGTCAATGCCGTTTTTATTATTTATTTAGATTCTAAATTTTAGAAATCGTAACGTAAACTAAAGTTCCAAGTTCTTCCGTAACCAAAGTAAACTCTGTTTGCAGTAGCAACTCCGTTGTAAACTTCTCCAGCTTGTGCATAAGTTACACCAGCAGGGTTTGCTGTAGTAGGAGCAGTTTTGTAATCACTTGTAAAGATGTTTGTAAATGATTCGTTGATGAAAATTTTATCAAAAACGTTGTTTACATTTAATCTAAAGTTTAATGCGCCAATCTTAGGAGAGATGTTCCATTTGTATGATACACCAGCATCTGTAGTTGCGAAACCTGGCAATTCCATTGCTCCTTTGTTGTTTGCAGCTGAAAATTTAGATACATCGATGTTTCCAAATAACTTCTCAGAATAGTTAAGGTTTGCATCAACATTAAGACCGTTTAAGATTTCGTAAGCAGCTCCAATTGCCATTGTAGTTTGAGCATTGTTTCCAACTTTAACTCCATCTAGGTATAAAGGTTGGTCTCCACTAATTGGGTTGTTAGCAACATCAAAACGGCTACTTGTAGCATTTCCGCTGTATTTCCAGTCACCAATAGAGATCATCCCGTTTAATTTTAACTTGTCAATTGGTTTAGCTGTAACATCTAATTCTAAACCTTTGTGTATTTCATTAACACCTTGGAAAGTGTAGTATCCGCTTGGGTTAGTTGGTGCTTGATCTGTTGCAGTTGTAAATCTGTCATCCCAAGTTGTGTAATAAGCATTTAAGTTTGCGTTAAAGATTCCAGAACGGAAACCGTAACCAACTTCAACTGCTTTGATTTTTTCGTTTGTAAGGTTTGGGTTAACGATTGAAGCATTGTTAGGATATACTGCATTGAAAAACGGTTGTTTTGAGTATATACCTCCATTTACAAATACATTATGGTGCTCATTAATGTTGTAGTTAGCTCCAGCTTTAATGTCTCCACCAGTAATAGTTTTGAAACCTGTTTTAGCAAGAGGGCTATCATAAGTATACTTGAAATGGTCAATTCTTTGGTAAGCTTGTTGAGAAATAGCTCCTTGAAGGAAAGCAGTAAAGTTACCAGTAGTATATTCTAATTGAGTAAATGCTCCATAGTAATTAACTTTACTGTCATTCCAGTAGTTAATTCTATCTTGATAATCTGTGCTAACAAATGGATTTCCATTTGGTCTTGGAGCATAAGTAGTGCTAAAATAACCAGGATTGTTATTTACGTCAGCTGTATTTTTGTAAACATCAGCTCCAAGTAAATCAATTAAGTTTTGGAAGTGGATACCTTGGTACATTCTTCCCTCAACTCCAAAATCGAATGTAAAGTTTTCAGAGAATTTTTTGTCTAAATTGATTACTGCACCATACCAGTTGTGTGAGTTTACAGAAGCAATTTGAGAAATACCCGCTGTGTTATTGATGACACCAGTAGAGCTACGTCCCGTATCAGCACTATTCTCATATCTACCATTTACAGGTACTCTTGTTCCTAAAGTTGTTGGTTGACCTGAATTCCAGTTTTGAATTAAATCAAAGTTAACAAGACCGTCAGCTGTTCTTAAAGAGTTGTTTGTAGAGTAAGCGTTATTTCCTCTAATACCACCATTTGTATTAGTTCCTCCTCCACGTCCCCATGAAGCATAACCTACTGTAGATAATTTTGTAGTAGAGTTGATATCGTAATCCCAGTTAAGAGACATTACAGGTTTGTGGTAATAATTTGTTTTTAAATTATATTGCTCACCATTTCTCATTCCCCAATCAGCGTTGTATTTAATGTTTGGGTCAGTACCATTACTTCCGTATTTTAAGAAATCACTTAAAAGAGGAGATTGAGATCTTTGGTCGTGCCATTGAGGTGCTCCTGTAAATGTAAATTGGAAGTTATGTTTGTCGCTAGCTTTGTAGCCTAAAGCAATAAAATAGTTGTATCCTTCAAATTCAGTTGCGTTTACATAACCGTCTCCAGCTGTTCTGCTAAATAAAACAGAAGCTGAAAGTCCGTTTTTCATAACTCCAGTGTTGTAAGAAGCTTGTGTTTTTAAGTAATTATTGTTACCAAAGCTTGAAGAAACAGATCCACCTTCTTTCATGTCAGATGTTTTTGTAACGATATTGATTGTTCCTCCAACAGAAGAAATAGCCAATTTAGAAGCTCCAAGACCTCTTTGAACCTGCATTGCAGAAGTTACATCAGAGATACCTGCCCAGTTACTCCAGTAAACAGAGCTGTTTTCCATATCATTGATTGGCACACCGTTGATCATAACGGCAATATTTTTTTGGTCAAATCCACGAATCGCAATTCTTGAATCTCCATATCCACCACCTGCTTTTGAAGCATACACAGATGGAGTGCTTTTTAAGATTTCAGGAAACTCCTGAGATCCTAATTTTGCTTGAATTTCAGCAGCTTTAATTGTAGAAACTGCAACAGGAGTTTTTCTGTCCTTTGCAACGTCAATAATGCTGCTTGTAACTACAACTTCACTTAATTCGTTAGAATTTGAAGCTACCAAAGTGATAGTTCCTAAGTCTGTAGTTCCCGCGTTTGATACGGTAAACTTTACAGTTTGGTTGTCATAACCTAAAAAAGAGATTACAATCTCTCCTGTGTTTGATGGTGTAGTAAGTGTAAATTTACCATCAAAATCTGTTGAAGTTCCTGTAGTAGACCCCTTGATCACTACATTTGCTCCTGGTAATCCGCCTGTTCCGTCGGTAATTTTACCAGTAACTTTTCCTTGAGAAAATACGGTCGAAACTATCATAAAAAATAGTCCAGTCAGTAACCAATTTTTCATTTTCTTCATTTTGTTATTGAGTTTATTGTTTTTGGCAAAATTATAACAAATAACTCAGATAATGTTATCGAAATGTTAAGAAAAAACAGTTTTGTCTTTTGTGCTGCGCATTAAAATGAATTTTTCTTTTTTCATTAAAAAAAATATTGTTTTGTTGAATTAATACATTGCTTTTTTGTTAAATATATAATTTTTTGAATATTGTTGTAGGAAGAGATGTGCAAATCAACGTTTATTTGAGCGTTTAGTCGATGTTTTATACGAAAAAACGCCTTAATTTCGATTAAATTAAGACGTTTCAGTATGTTATGAAATTTTTAATTTTTGCCTCTTATTTATTCTTTAAGAAGTGGTTTAGCAAAAATGAAGTCGAGCTATCATGATTCTTAACAGTTTTAGAATTGATCTCGTCTAAAATAGAATTTGCCAATTGTTTGCCTAACTCAACTCCCCATTGATCAAAACTGAAAATGTTCCAGATAACACCTTGAACGAAAATTTTGTGTTCGTATAATGCAATTAATGATCCTAAGCTTTTTGGTGTAAGTTTTTGAATCAAAATAGTATTCGTTGGTTTGTTTCCTGTAAAAACTTTAAACGGTCTTAAGTAAGATGCTTTGTCAGCAGAAAGTCCTTGTTTGTCAAACTCTGCCTGAACTTGCGCTTCTGTTTTTCCATTCATTAAAGCTTCGGTCTGAGCGAAGAAGTTAGACATTAATTTATCATGGTGATCTTCGTTGCCATAAAGAGGTTTTACAAAACCGACGAAATCTGTTGGGATTCTTTTTGTTCCTTGGTGAATTAATTGGAAGAAAGCATGTTGTGAGTTTGTTCCTGGCTCTCCCCAAATGATTGTTCCAGTTTGATAGTTAACAGGTTTTCCATCACGACCAACACTTTTTCCGTTACTTTCCATAAAAGCTTGCTGTAAATAAGGAGCAAGTTTGTGTAAATATTGTGTGTACGGAATCAGAGCTTCGCTCTCAGCACCATAAAAATTATTGTACCAAACGCTTAATAAAGCTAAAATAACTGGAATGTTTTCATCAAATTCTGCCGATTTGAAATGTTCATCCATTTCGTAGGCGCCGTTTAATAAATCATTATAATTGTCAAATCCAACAGCTAAAGCAATGCTTAAACCAACGGCACTCCAAAGAGAAAATCTTCCACCAACCCAGTCCCACATAGGGAAAACGTTGTCTGGATTAATTCCGAATTCTGTTACATTTTTAATGTTTGTAGAAACCGCTACGAAGTGTTTTGCAATGTCTTCTTGAGAAGCCGATTTTAAAAACCATTCTTTTATAGTTTCTGAATTTGAAAGCGTTTCTTGAGTTGTAAAAGTTTTAGAAACAATTACAAATAAAGTAGTTTCAGGGTTTAGTTTTTTGATAACTTCATTTACGTGGTCACCGTCAACATTTGAAACGAAATGTGTGTTTAGGTGATTTTTGTAAAATTGTAAAGCTTCAACTGCCATAACAGGGCCAAGGTCAGAACCACCAATACCAATATTTACAACATCTGTAAAGGCTTTTCCAGTGTAACCTTTTCTTTGTCCAGAGATTACTTCTTGTGTAAAGTTTTTGATTTTATTTTTTACTTCGTAAACTTCTGGAATTACATTTTCTCCGTCTACTTTAATAACTGCCGATTCTGGAGCACGTAATGCTGTATGTAAAACTGCACGGTTTTCTGTCTGATTGATTAATTCTCCTCCAAAATATTGTGCAATTGCATCTTTCAATCCAATTGAATTTGCTAATTCTAATAAAAGAGAAACCGTTTCTTGACTAATATTATTTTTTGAATAATCTACTAAAAAATCATTCCATTGTAAATTGAATTTTTCTGCACGGGCACTATCTTGTTGAAACAATTCTTGTATTGTGGTTTCGTGAATTGCGTTATAGTGGTTTTGTAGATTTTTCCACGCTTCAGTCCCAGTTGGGTTTGTTGTGTTTAAAGCCATTTTTATCTATAATTGAGTTTGTTTTCTGAAACACAAAAATACTGAAATAACTTTTAAAAGGGGAGCGGTTTGCAATTATATAACAATTAGTTACGAAAACGTTTTATGAGTAAGTCATAACTTTTTCCAGACAACTTCAGCTGTTACCGATTTTCCGCCTTGGGTAGTATTGGTCACCGCATATTTAAGTTCGTTGTTTGCAAAAGTGTACGACCTCATTTGAATTGTTCCTTCCCAGTTTGGAAAAGATGCCGTTTTTATTTTAAAAGTTATAGTCTTATTTGTTTCGTCAATTTGATATTTGCCAAAATGCGAATTGCTTCCCTGAACAATTGCCGCGTTTTCCTCGGGTGTGCATTTATTTTTATCTCCAGATGCAATTTTTGCCCTTTTATCTTTATAAATCTGAATTGCATAGTTTCCTTTTTCATCAAAGAATAAAAAGCCCTTAGGATTTGTATCGTACGGAAGGCTTTTGGTTCCGTCAGAATTCGTGTTTTCAACCGAAACCAAAGTCCATGAACCTGAAAATTCAGATTTTTTTTGTGCGTGAATTGAATTTAAAATCAAAAGCAGTAAAATCAAAATTACGTTTTTCATCTTTTAAAAATTTAATAGTTTACTTTAATAATTTCTCCATTTAAAGTTTCTTCAATGCTCTTTGCATAAGCGTTTATTAAATCTTCAGTCGGAATATCTGCGACTTTTGCCGGACTAATAGCATTTAGTCTAATTCCTCTTTCCAATTCTAGCGAAGCTGCAAGAATAAAACTGTTGATTCCGCCATTTACAATCGCTTTACTAATATTGTTCTTCACGGGTTTATCGCCCATTTTTCCTGAAGTGAGTGTAAATGATCCGTTATCGTTTAAATGTTTTTGTCCAATTAAAACCAGATTAACTTGGCCAAGCAATTTGTTCTGAATGCCAATGTTTAGTTTTTTTTCGTCAAGCGAAAGCAAATCTCCGGTGTAACAATCGCCCGCAACACAAATGCAAGCATCAATGTTTTTAACTTCTTCGAATAATTTTTCAATCGAATTTGAATCTGATAAGTCGATTCTGAAATTGCCGCTGTTTCTTCCAGCCGAAATTATTTCATGATTTTTTGCGAAAGCAGGATGCAGTATTTTGCCAATTTCACCATTTGCGCCAATTAAAAGTATTTTCATTTTGCAGATTTTTAATTTGTTATCTGAAACAAAATTAAGAAGTTAGCATTCGCTGAAAATTGTACTTATTGGTACTAAAATTGTATTTTTACATAATGACAAACAAGAATTTATATCTTCCTTTTGAAGTTGATTTTAAAGAATTGGAGCAGTTTCCGAAAACAGTTCGGAAAAACAATTTCTTTGAATTGATTTATATTGTTGATGGAACAGGAATTCAAGTTATTAATGACAATAAGTTTCAATATAGAAAAGGAAATCTATTTTTGGTGACGCCGCAAGATGTGCATTCGTTTGAAATTGTAACACCAACAAAATTCTTCTTTCTTCGATTTAATGAATATTACGTAAAAACAGGTTCTCAAAATGGGCAATCTGAAGCAGTTTTGCGAATGGAGTATATTCTGCAAAATGCAAGTCATCGCCCAGGTTGTATTTTGAAAAATCAAATTGATAAACCTTTAATTGCTTCATTAATTGACAACATAATCAGTGAGCAAAACAATCAACAGATTTACCATCAAAAGATTATTGAACAGATTGTAAATACAATAATTACAATTGTTGCGAGAAACATTGCTTTGAAACTCCCAAAGAATATTAAAGAAACAACCGGAGAAATGGTTCTTGAAATTCTACATTATATTCAAGAGAATATTTACAATCCAAAAGAGTTAAAATCAGAAAAAATAAGTGGGCATTTTAATATTACGCTTAATTATTTGGGTAAATATTTTAAAAAGCAAACGGGAGAAACATTACAAGAATATATTGCAAACTACAAATTGAGGTTAATTGAAGCTAGACTTTTGAACAGCGATATGCGAATTAATGAAATCGCAGATGAATTAAACTTTTCGGACGAAAGCCATTTAAATAAAGTCTTTAAAAAACATAAAGGAATGAATCCTTCGGAATTTAGAAAAAAATATTCTTAGTAATTAAGAGATTTAATTACCAAAACTTCCACCAAGGTTTTTTGTTAATCTCTATGGTTTTTTTCGAAACATCGACATCAATTCTTTTTGGAGATTCTGTTTTAATTTTAGAATCATCAAAAAAAAGTTCGCCATTATCACTCATTCCGAGTGGCGATTTTGTTCTTTCTTTCCAATTTTCGGTCTGTAATTCTGGAATTAAGTCAACATCAATTTTTTCGCGAAAGCGTTTATGAGCTTTTTCTATAATTTCTTCTTCTAAGTTTGAAGATGAATTTTTGAAAAGTGAAATCGAATTGTCTGGAATATTTAAAAGAAAAACTTGGGTTTTATCACCGATTTTCTGAATGTCCAATACTTTAAAATAGGCAATTGAATCTAAAAGAAAATGTCCAATTTTTGCCGAATCAGGATTAAATTTCGACAAATCTTTGGCATGCGCGCTTGCAATTAAATATCTCAAATTTCCCGAAAGCCCTCCGCCAATCGAACTCATGTCGGTAAAACCTTTTTCTTGAATGATTTGTCCGACTTTGTAATTTGAAATTAAACTTTCGGTAAGATTGGTGTCTCTGTAAAATAATTTTAAACCAGAAAAAGTTTCATGATACATGGTTTTAAGGCGTGCGTTTTTCATGACTTTCAATTCAAAAAGATGATTTACAGATTTCCAATACTGTCCAACTCTCTTTTCAGAGGTTCAATTTGTGTCATAAAACGAGTTCTGTCGTTTCCTGTCAAAGATTCTCCCGTTGGAAGATTTAATCGAAGCGCATCAACTTGTACGCCGTTTTTCCAGAAACGATAGCAAACGTGCGGACCAGAAGCCAGACCTGTACTTCCAACTAAACCAATTGTCTGACCTTGAGTAACGCGTTGTCCACGGCGAACCAAGATTTTAGACATGTGTAAATATTGGGTAGAGTAGGTTCCGTTGTGTTTTACTTTTACAAAGTTTCCGTTTCCAGCTGTATATCCAGTAGTTTCTACAACTCCAGAAGCAGTAGTAGAAATTGGAGTTCCTGTTGGAGCCGCGTAATCGGTTCCTTTATGTGCTTTCCAAGTATGCTGTACGGGATGAAATCTATTCATGGTAAATCTAGAAGTGATTCGGCTGAATTTGATCGGAGTTTTTAGGAAGAAATTTTTAAGCGTTTTTCCTTGATCGTCATAATATTCAATCTTTCCAGAAGTAGTATCTCTTTCAAAAGGAAAAGCATAAACGATTTTGCCTTTATATTCAAAAAATGCAGCTTCGAGATCTTCAACTCCGTCATAGGTTTTTCCGTTAATGAAACGTTCTGTGAAAATTAATCCGTAACGATCACCTTTTTTTAGTTTGAAGAAGTCAATAGACCAAGAAAAGACTTTTGTAATTCTGCTCGCTAATGCTGTTTCTACATCTTCACCTCCTAAAGTTTCAGATAATGAAGTTTTTAAAACGCCTCCAATAATTTTTCTTTTTAAAGTAACTGGTTTTATTTTTTTATATGCTTTGGCAATACTGTCTCTTAAATCAATAACATAATAGCTTAAAGCATCAGGCTGATAAATAAAAACCTCCAAATTGTTGGTTTTATTTTTGGCGCGAAGTAAAGTAAAAGGTTTACCGTAACGAATGCTTCTAACATTAAAAGAATCTTTTACCTGCTCAACAATATCATGCACTTTTTTGTCTCCAATATTTTGGCTTTGCAAAATCGAGCCAAAAGAATCTCCTTTTGAAATAGTATCATTAACAATATTAAAGTCTGCGTAATTAAAACCGAATTCTATTTTTTTGGTTGTTGGTTTAGTAATTTTTGCTTCTACTTTTTCTTCTTCTTTTTTACATGAAAAAATAGAAAACAAGACAATTAAAATTACGACTGCTTTTTTCAAACTTTATAAAATTTTTGTGGTGAAATTAAACTTCGGTTTCATTTCCCCAATTGGACAATTCTTCTTCGGTCCACAATTTAGGAAAAAAGATGCGTCTTTGGTATTTTGGGTGCATATATTTTTGCCAGTCGCTTCCGCCAGTCGCTTCTCCGTTTCCTTTTCCACTTTCCAAGATGTATTTTCTTGCAGTATTAAGATGCTGCATTACCCAAGTAATATTTACCGTTTTGTCGTAATGGCGCATAGCAGCGATCAGTTCTGTATTTTGCTGATCTTCAACTGGTAATTGAGTGAATTTTTGCCAAATATTTTTCGTTTTAAACGAAGCCATTTGTCTTAAAAACTGCTCTTTGTATTTTTTTTCAAACTCATTTAATAAATATGATTTTTCGCCAGTGTGATAATCTTTTCCGGCAGCCTGCCAATAAAGATGTTCAAAACTGGTTTCCAAATCCGTGTTTTCGTCAAAATTTGCTTTGTATCTGCGGTCTGTCAAATTGATAACATCAGTCGAAGCAAATTCGATCATTCTATATTGAGCGCTCTGGAATCCGCTTGCTGGAGTAAGAGTATTTCTAAATTTCATGTATTGATCTACTTCCATTCCGTTTTCCATAATACTGAACGAATTGGTAAGCATGTCAAAATATCTGGTGATTCTTGATAATCTTTCACTGAAAAAATCAACCTGAATATTTTCTGTTTCGGCAATCTGGTCAATTTCCCACAAGATCATTTTAAAGATTAATTCGTTTACCTGATGATACATGATAAAAACCATTTCGTCAGGAAGTGTAGTGCGCTGAATTTGTAAATTTAATAAGGCATCTGTTTGAATGTAATCCCAATAAGTAATTGGTTTGGCCCAAAGCAATCCTTCTAACTGAACATCAGTTTTTTGATTTATGGCTTGAAATTTTAGGTCAATTTCTTTTAAAATTGCTTCAGAATGATCTGTAGGGTTCATTATTTTTTTGCTTTTAGTGGACTTTTTAATCCTTTATATTCATCGAGATCGGCCTTAAGAGATCCTACTGCCAAATCTGCTTTAATTCTAATTGGAACTTTGTTTACATCGTCTGTTATCCAGAGTGTTAAACTTTCTTTTTCTTTAAATACTCTGCCTGTCTGCACCAATGGTTTGAAGACCATCGTAGAAACCGTTCCAAATTTAGTCGTAATATCTTGACGACCTACATATTTTAACTTAAATTTTGTGATTTCATCATCAAAAAACATGTCGATTGTAATGGCCTCGCCGGATTTAAGTTTGTCAATGTTTGGATGATTTCTTAAGTAGTAAAATGCAGAAACAATATCCTGCACTTCTTCTGAAACCATGATGGTTTTTTCTGATTTACGTTTATAATCTTTTACTAAAACTTTATTTTCATTTTGATTAAAAAAACCTTCTTGATTTTTGGTGTAACCCCCTTCGTCAATTTTTCTAACATATCGGTATGGTTTTCCTGTTTCTTTGTCAAAATAACTTTCATATAAATCTTCTACTTTAAAGAAAAATTTGGACATTCCAGTTGTGTAACCTTTTCCAACAGAATGATATACCTTTTTGTTGTTGATAGTAGCATCTTTAACTTCAAGTGTTGCATATCCGGCATTTACAAATCCGTAATGTATTCTAAATTTGAAATATTCTCCTGTGTCGAAAGCGTCTTCTTTTTGAGGTGAGAAGGATAGTAGTGTTAGTGATAATATGATGAGGACGAGCTTTTTCATAGTACAATCTTTACATTTAATTATAAAGGTAGATAAATGCAAATTCTATTCCAAATGTACCAAAACAAAAAAACTCAGTCAAAGATGACTGAGTTTTTATGCTATTAACTAACCAAAAAACTATAAATTATGAAATTTATATCAATTCGGAAGGAAACCACCCCTTCCTGATTTGCGAGTGCAAAGATAGATAGAAAGTTCAAAAATCAAATAGCGAAAGTCAAGTTTAACATAACATTTGCAAAAAAATCATCGTTTTTTGGAGAATTATGCGGTTTTGTGCATCAAAATTAACAATTTACAGTGTTCCTCTCAATTCTTGCTCTCTTTCGATAGACTCAAAAAGGGCTTTAAAGTTACCTGCACCAAACCCTTTTGCACCCATTCTTTGAATAATTTCGAAGAAAAGCGTCGGTCTGTCTTGAACTGGCTTTGTAAAAATCTGTAATAAGTAGCCATCTTCATCGGCATCAACCATGATAGCTAGTTTTTCGATTTCGTTCAAATCTTCTTTCATCATATCCATGTGAACTCCTAATCTTTCAGGAATTGCTTGGTAATATGTATGAGGAGGAGCTGATAAAAATTCAACACCGCGCGCTCTTAATTGTGATACTGTTTTAATAATATCATCTGTAGCGATAGCGATATGCTGAATTCCAGGTCCGCCGTAGAAGTCTAAATATTCTTCAATTTGAGATTTTTTCTTTCCTTCTGCTGGTTCGTTGATTGGGAATTTAATTCTTCCATTTCCGTTAGACATTACTTTGCTCATCAAAGCAGAATACTCTGTGGTAATTTGTTTGTCGTCAAATGATAAGAAGTTTACAAATCCCATAACTTCTTCGTAGAATTTTACCCAAGTATTCATTTCGTTCCAACCTACATTTCCAACCATGTGGTCAATGTATTTTAATCCCGTTGGTTCTGGGTTAAAGTCAGATTTCCATTCTCTGTAACCTGGCAAGAAAACACCATTATAGTTTTTTCTTTCTACGAAAATGTGAACGGTTTCTCCGTAAGTGTAAATTCCAGAACGAACTACCTGACCAAATTCATCTTCTTCAACCGTTGGTTCCATAAAAGAACGCGCTCCACGTTTCATAGTCTCTTCGTAAGATTTTGTAGCATCTTCAACCCAAAGTGCAGCAACTTTTACTCCGTCTCCGTGTTTTTTCAAATGTTCATTAATTGGAGAATCTGCTGTTAAAGGAGTCGTTAAAACAATTCTGATTTTATCTTGTTTCAAAACATAAGATGCTCTGTCTCTTACTCCAGTTTCCAATCCGGCGTAAGCCAATGACTGATATCCGAATGCAGATTTATAATAGTGTGCTGCTTGTTTTGCATTACCCACATAAAATTCTACATAATCTGTTCCTAATAATGGAAGGAAATCTTGTGCTCCTTCAAATATTTTCTCTAATCCGTATTCTACTGATTTTACTTCTTTTGACATGATGTTTATTTGTTTAATCGGTTAATCGTTTAATTGATTTTCCGAAATGTTGTGTTTAAGTTTTTTTTACCGCAAAGAGCGCAAAGATTTTTTTAAGTTAGATTTTGTAAAATCGCTAAGAACGCAAAGCTTTGTGAACTCGTTTGAGTAAAACGTCATTAGAATCTTTGTGAACTTTGCGAAAAATCCTCTGCGAACTTTGCGTTACATTAATTTATTCAACCCAAGATTTGTAGTACTGACCATCGTCAAGTCCCATCGCTTCTTCAGTAACCATTAATGGACGGAAAGTATCCACCATAACAGCTAATTCCTGAGTTTCTTTATGACCAATACTACGTTCCATTGCGCCAGGCGCTGGTCCGTGCGGAATTCCTTTTGGGTGTAAAGTGATATGACCTTGCTCAATATTATTACGGCTCATAAAGTCACCGTCAACATAATATAGCACTTCGTCAGAATCTATATTGCTGTGATTGTAAGGTGCTGGAATAGCTTTTGGGTGATAATCGTAAAGTCTTGGGCAGAATGAACAAACTACAAAAGTAGCTGTTTCAAAAGTTTGGTGTACTGGTGGCGGTTGGTGAACACGCCCAGTTATAGGTTCGAAATTATGAATTGAAAATCCGTATGGAAAATTGTAGCCATCCCAGCCTACAACGTCAAACGGATGTGTGGCGTAAACCACTTCGTGCATCATCCCTTCTTTTTTGATTTTAATTAAAAAATCACCTTTTTCGTCGTGCGTTTCCAATTCATTTGGCAAAATAAAATCACGCTCGCAAAAAGGAGAATGTTCTAAATGCTGACCAGATTGGTTTTTGTAACGTTTTGGAGTATAAAAAGGGGAGTACGATTCTACATAAAATAATCGGTTATCTTCGGTTTCGAAATCAATTTGATAAATAATGCCACGTGGAATAATCAAATAATCGCCATATTCAAACGGAATATTTCCTAACATGGTTCTTAATTTTCCTTTTCCTCTATGGATGAAAAGCATTTCATCGGCATCGGCATTTTTATAGAAATAGTTTCGAAGTGATTCTTTCGGCGCAGCCAAACCAATAATACAGTCTTTATTGACTAACATTGCTTTTCGGCTGTCCAGAAAATCATTTTCAGGTTTCAATTCAAAACCTTTAAAAAGAAGCGATTTTATATTTTTTCCGATTGCAATTTTTGGTTCAACCGAATAAGAGTTTAAAATTTCTTTAACCTGTGTTGGTCTGTGTACATGATATGATAGCGACGAATGTCCGTGAAAACCTTCGGTTCCAAACAATTGTTCGTAATAAAAACCTCCATTTGGTTTTTCAAATTGGGTGTGTCGCTTTTGAGGAAAATCCCCAAGTTTATGATATAGTGGCATGGCTTTTTCAATTAGATAATTAGTAAATTAGATAATTCGAAAATTTGAATTGCAGAGATAATAATCAGTTCAATTTTTGCAATTGACTGATTATTTCAATTCGATAGAGCCATTACTCAGGATTTCTCTTGATGAGGAATTGAAGATACTCTAATAAACCTGTCCAATTTGTTTTCATTATAACAAATGTCGTAATTTTTTCGGAGTAAAAATAAAAATTATATTATTTATAACTATAAAATAACTTAGTTTTTTTGATATAATTTTTATGATATAAAAAAATAGGCAGAATTTATTGAAGTATTCTCGATTATACTACTAAAATTGAAACCCGATGCTAAACCACGTAAAACTTTTTGACATTTCTGGAGACCAAGATTGTTTTACTTCTATAGGACCAATGATGGTTTCTAAACCATAACCCACGGCATAACCAGTATATTTTGGCATAGAAACCCAATCGACAGAAGAGAAAATGTCATCTCCCAAATTGGCAAAATTAGCTGATACATTGATGTGGTTTTTTTTGAAGATTTCGTAATCAATATTGATGTCAGCTTTAATGTAACTGTTGCCAGCAATACTTAGAAAATCGTAGCCATAGAAATAATTGAAATTGTTTATTTTGTTGTAGCCATAACCTCCAAATATAAAATCAAAAAACGGAACGCTGTCGCTGCCAATATTAAATCCCGCATCGGTTCCAAATTTTATCGTTGCTTTTTTAAATAGTGGTCTAACAATTGATACCTCGGCTTTTGCAATCGAAAAAGGCTTAAATTGATTGGTGTAATCTGACGATGCCATATAAGTCTGCAGATCTGTAGAAAAATACAATCCAGAACTTGGGTAATATTTTTCGTCTAGCGAATCGTATTTTAAATAGGCAAAGGCACTAAAATAATTGCTTTTTTCAATTGTGTTGTCTTCGTTTGTAAGAGTTGGTGAGCTAATTTTTAGATACTTATATTCTAAACCACCGCCCATTAAAAATTTCTGTACAAAAATAGTCTGGAAATAAGCCTGATTGGTTATATCCATAAAGTCAACATTAATAAGGTTAACATTGGGATTCTCTTTGAGAACGCCACTCAAACTAGTAGTTACATTTCGATTAAATTGATTCAATCTCGAACGGAAGCCAAAGCTGATGTTAAAACCATTTTCGACATAATAGTTAAAATCATATCTGAAATTATCACCCAAAATAATATCGAGAGAAGTAACATCGTTTTTTAAGAAAGTCTTTTTATGTGTTAGATTTAATAAAACGGCACTTTTGTAAAGACCGTCATAATGAAGTCCAAGTTTTAAATAAGTCTGAGTTGGGTTTTCTCTTAAAACTAAGTCCAAGTCGTCTTTATCGCCATCTGGTTGAAGGCAATAGGAGATTGTGCTAAAGTTTTGTGTTGCGTTTAAGTTGTTTATCCCAGCTTTAAGTCCATCATAGGTTATGGTGCTTCCTGGTTTGAAACGAAGTTTGCCTCGAATGTATTCTTTAGTGTAATTTTCTAATTTGTCAGTGTTTATATCTTGAATATGAAGAGTATCTGAAGCCAGTTTTAGTTTTGGTTTTTTATAAAAATTGCTTTCATCCGTCAAGGTTTTGAGTTTTTCATAAACAGCAAAAGCGGCTTCTTCTCCTTTTCTGATGATTTCTTCTCCTCGGTCAAATGAAATAACACCAAAGTCACGAATATCCGGTTTAATATAAATATCGGTATCCTTTCTTTTGTTTTTCATTTTTTCGATAGATTGCAGATTGGTAATCTGAACCAAAATTCTAGTGGCATTTTTCAGGTTCTTTCTTTTCAGCAAATCGTCCTGAACATCGACCCCAATAATAATATCAGCACCAAGATTGCGAACTTCCTGTATTGGGTAATTATTTACCACACCACCATCAACCAACAGATTCCCATCAATTTCTACTGGAGTAAATAGGGAAGGAAAAGCCGCACTTGCCATCATGGCTTGAACGAGATTTCCTTTATTTAATAATACTTCTTCGCCAGTTTCAATATTGGTTCCGATACATAAAAACGGAGTTGGGAGTTTGTTGAAATCACGAACATGACGCACATTTCTAGTCAAACTGCTTAGCAAATTATAATTGTACATTCCTTTTGAAAGTGCTTCAGGAATGCCAATTCTAAAATTGCTAAACGGTAAAACAACTGCATACAGCTCGTCATTCTTTTTGCCATAAAAGTTTTTGGATGAACGCGGAATGTAATCGTTTATTAATTCGTCAAAATTGGTTTTTTTGAAAATGGAATCAATCTGTGAAGCATTGTATCCAGAAGCATAAAGTCCTCCAATTACAGAACCCATACTGGTACCGCCAATATAATCAATTTTGATTCCGGCTTCTTCCAGAACTTTTAAAACTCCGATATGAGCAAAACCTTTGGCGCCACCACCGCTTAAAACCAAACCAATTTTAGGTCTCTTTACGCTGTCTTTTTTTGCTTCTTGAGAAAAAGATTCTTGCGAAAACAAAAAGGTCATCAATAAAACAAATGAGAATGCGCACGAAGAAGCTCCTTTGAACCAAATTTTTGAAATGTACAGTTGGAATGAACGCATAAAAACTTTAATTGGTTTTGTAAAAGTCGACAATTTTTTTGGCTTTAGAAACACCTACAACGGCTGAAATTTCTTTTTCTGTAGCCAATTTCAATCTTTTAACACTTTTGAAATGTTGTATTAATGTTGTCATGGTTTTTTCGCCAATTCCCGGAATGCTTTCAACCGAAGAATTAAGTGCCGATTTGCTGCGTTTATCTCTATGAAATGTGATTCCGAATCTGTGTGCTTCGTTTCGTAAATGCTGAATCACTTTTAAAGTTTCTGATTTTTTGTCTAGATATAACGGAATCGAATCGCCTGGATAGAAAAGTTCTTCCAAACGTTTTGCGATTCCAATAATAGCCACTTTTCCGCGTAAGCCTAAATCATCAATACTTTTTAATGCTGCCGAAAGCTGTCCTTTTCCACCGTCAATAATAATCAATTGCGGAAGCGGTTCGTTTTCGTCCAATAATCTTTTGTAACGGCGATATACGATTTCGGTCATCGAAGCAAAGTCGTTTGGACCTTCAACGGTTTTGACATTAAAATGGCGGTAATCTTTTTTGCTTGGTTTTCCGTCTTTAAAAACGACACAAGCCGCAACAGGATTTGTTCCTTGAATATTCGAGTTATCAAAACATTCTATATGTCTTGGTTCAGACGGAAGACGTAAATCTTTCTGCATCTGCGCCATAATTCGATTAACATGACGATCGGGATCTACAATCTGTAATTGTTTTAATTGTTCGATTCGATAGAATTTCGCATTTCGAATCGATAAATCCAGAATCTGTTTTTTGTCTCCAAGCTGCGGAACAGTGATTTTGATATTTTCGCCCAAATCCATTTCAAAAGGAACAATAATTTCTTTTGATAATAATTGAAAACGCTCGCGAAGTTCTACAATAGCTAATTCTAATAATTCTTCATCGCTTTCGTCCAATTTTTTCTTCATTTCTAAAGTGTGCGAACGGATAATTGAACCATGAGAAATCTGAAGGAAGTTGACAAAAGCCGCACTTTCATCGGAAACAATAGAGAAAACATCAATATTGGTAATCTTCGGATTGATGATTGTCGATTTTGATTGATAGTTTTCTAAAACCTCAATTTTCTCTTTTATTTTTTGTGCTTCTTCAAATTGTAGATTCTGAGCATAGTTGTTCATCAATTTCTTGAAATCCTTTAAACTTTCTTTGAAGTTTCCTTTTAGGATTTCGCGAATAGCATTGACTTGTTTTTGGTATTCTTCCAAAGGTTCCAAACCTTCACAAGGGCCTTTGCAGTTGCCAATATGATATTCCAAACAAACTTTAAATTTTCCTGAACTAATGTTCGATTCGCTCAAATCGTAATTGCAAGTTCGAAGCGGATATAATTCTTTAATTAAATCTAAAATAGTATGTACTGTTTTGAAACTGGTGTATGGACCAAAATATTCAGAGCCATCCTTGATCATGTTTCGAGTTGAAAATATTCTCGAAAAAGGTTCTTTTTTAATACAAATCCAAGGGTACGTTTTGTCATCACGAAGCAAAACGTTGTATCTCGGCTGAAGTGTTTTAATTAAATTGTTTTCTAATAAAAGCGCATCAGTTTCGGTTGGAACTACGATGTGTTTTATCGTTACGATTTTTTTTACCAGAACGTTGGTTTTGGCAGTATCGTGAATTTTATTGAAATAGGATGAAACCCTTTTTTTTAAATTTTTGGCTTTTCCGACATACAAGATTTTCCCGTCTTTATCATAATATTGATAAACGCCAGGATTATCGGGTAAGGTAATAATTTGAAGTTCAAGAGGACTCTGCATAATTACAAAATTAAACTATTGAGCTTAAAGTTTAAAATTCTTTTGAGTTTCTTCGTCAAAAAAAAAGAGCCCTTTATATTGTAAAGGGCTCTTCTGTAAAACATATTTTATTTGATCGAAAAATATTCTGTTTGCAGTAAATGTGTTCTTTCGTCAAAAGTAAAATCTACATATTTAGCATCATCTTTTTTAATGTCGACTTTTAATCGGCTTCTTCCAATTTCTTTTTTATCAGCATTGAAAGCTTTTAAAATTAGATCGCCTTTAAAGTCATTTTTAGCTATTAAATAAATAGTTACTTTTTTTTCTTTGTCTTCGCTAGAAGCATAAATTTTTTCGGCTTTGCAATCTTCAAAATTTGCTTTAAAAGAGGCTTCAGCAATTACATCAGATTGATTTATGCTTTCATTCACTCCAGAATTTATTCCTTTTATCACATCTCCAATACCTTTGGAAGCGCTTTTTGCAGCTGCTTTCCCTTCATCTTGAAGCGCTTTTCCAGCACCTTCAATTAATTTAGATTTTACAGCAATTGCTTCATTTCCATCTTCTTCGGCTTCTTTCATTTTTTCTTCCTTGCTCATGCATGAAACCATTAGCATCAGTGCGCTAAGTAATATTAAAGTCTTTTTCATTCTTTTGGTAAATAGGTTATTGTTTTGTTTATATAGGAATTTGTGTATTAAATCCAAAAGTATGAATTTAAAATATAATTTCTATATTTAGATTTTATAATTCACATGAAAAATAATGCTCCATTGGTTATTTTCGGCGAATCGATTTTGCCGGGAGAACACAGAACCATAAACGTCGAAATTGCCCGACTGCATACTACAACTAAGTTGAATATTCCTGTTATTGTTCGTCGTTCAAAACACGAAGGACCGACTGTTTTATTTTCTGCTGGAATTCATGGTGACGAAATTAACGGAGTTGAAATCGTTCGTCAGATTATCAGTAAAAAAATAAATAGACCTGCGCGTGGCACAATAATTTGCATTCCAGTAATCAACATGTACGGATTTGTAAATAAATCTCGTGAATTTCCAGACGGTCGTGATTTAAACCGCGTTTTTCCAGGAAGTAAAAAAGGTTCGCTTGCCAGCCGATTTGCTTATCATATTGTCGAAGAGATTTTACCAATTTTAGATTACGCAGTCGATTTTCATGCAGGTGGCGCAAGCCGTTTTAATGCTCCACAAATTAGAATTACCGAGAATAATCCCGAACTGAAAGTTTTAGCCGATATTTTTAATGCGCCATTTACATTGTATTCTAAAAACATAAACGGTTCTTTTAGAAAAACTTCTGAAAGTGCCAATGTGAAAATGCTGCTTTTTGAAGGGGGAAAATCATTAGATATCAATAACGAAATTGCTAATCAGGGAGTTTTAGGGACAAAACGTTTGCTTCATTATTTAGGAATGCTGGATTCGAAACAAATTATGGAACCTGCATTAACACCTTCAATTTACATTAAACAATCAGTTTGGCTTCGTGCGAAATGTTCTGGACTGCTGCATGATTTTAATCTCGTTGGAAAGTTCGTAACCAAAGGCACAATCTTAGCCATCATTACAGATCCGTTTGGGAAATTTGAACAAAAAATCAAAGCGCCACATGATGGTTATGTAATTAATGCCAACCATTCGCCAATTGTTTACGAAGGCGATGCTATTTATCATTTATCTAAAACTCCAGACAATGCCGACGAGTAAAAAGGAACTTCGCACAGAATATAAAAATCTCCGTAAAGCACTTTCTTTCGATGAAATAGAAGAGAAAAGTCTAGAAATTGCCAATCAATTGATTCAAATGCCTATTTGGGACAAAACGTATTATCATGTTTTTCTTCCAATTGAAGAGCATAAAGAAGTGAATACAGAATATGTCCTGCATTTGCTTTCTGGAAAAGACAAAGAAATTCTGATTTCGAAAAGTGATTTTGAAACCAGAAAAATGACTCATTTTCTTTTAACAGACAATACTAGAATCAAAAAAAACGAATACAATATTCCAGAACCAGTTGACGGAATCGAAGTGCCTTCTTCTAAAGTGGAAGTGGTCTTTGTACCGCTTTTGGCTTTTGATATTCATGGAAATCGAATTGGTTACGGAAAAGGTTTCTACGATAAATTCCTTGCCGAATGCAAACCTGAAACCTTAAAAATTGGGCTTTCATTTTTTAAAGCAGTTAATCAGATTGATGATGTTTTTGAATCGGATATTAAATTGGATTATTGCGTTACGCCTGAGAGAATTTATCAGTTTTAATTTTACATTCTGGTATTCTGTAGAGACGCACCGCAGTGCGTCTAACACATAGAATATAAATTACTGCCACAGATTACAAGATTAGAAAGGATTAATCTTTTAAAATCATTTTATCTGTGGCAAAAAATAAATATTCATTCCAGTGCATCTGACACAATGTTTGTCGATATGCTTGACGTAGACGCACTGCAGTGCGTCTCTACAATTCTGTATGGACAAAAGATAGAATTGCATTTCACTTCTCACATTTCTCATTTTACAAAAAACAAAAAAATATTTTCAGCTAAAAATCCCTTTAAAAATAAGGGTTTCTCATTTTATTTTCACGTAAGAAAAATATTTGTAAAAAAATTGGCACGATTTTGATACTCGAAAAATTGCAAATAATCGCCTCTAGTAAATCCGGAATGCTAGTCCTTATTTGAAGCCTATAACCTTTTATTAATTTTTTAAAAACTTACTTTATGAGAAATCTTAATTTCTTTATGATGGCATTCCTCGCACTTACTATTTTCGGCTGTAAGAAAGCTGATTACTCTGCCGCGGAGGCTGTAGATTCTACCGCAGTTGCGGTAACAACGACCGATTTAATTGAAGAGGAAAATTATATTCCTGATGCAAATACAGAAAGCTATGCAGGATTAGAAGAAAATCCGTTTGAATCTCCACTAAAAGAACCACTATCCACTTTTTCTATCGATGTTGATAATGCATCGTATACCAATATCCGCCGATTTATAAACGAAGGACAGAAAGTTCCAAAAGACGCAGTTCGTGTCGAAGAAATGATCAACTTCTTTAAGTACAAATATCCACAGCCAGATGGCGAGCATCCGTTTGCGATTAATACAGAATACAGTGACTGTCCGTGGAATAAAAACAGCCGACTGCTTAAGATTGGTTTGCAGGGAAAAAATATTCCAATGGCAAATTTGCCGGCTACTAATCTGGTTTTTTTAGTGGATGTTTCTGGTTCTATGGATGAACCAAACAAATTGCCTTTGCTAAAAGAATCTATGAAGGTTTTAGTGAAAGAGCTAAGAAGTATTGACAAGGTTTCCATCGTAGTTTATGCGGGATCTGCGGGAGTAGTTTTAGAACCAACTTCTGGAGATAATAAAGACGAAATTATGGATGCTTTTGACGATTTGCACGCAGGCGGAAGTACAGCAGGAGGAGAAGGAATCGAATTGGCGTATAAACTCGCACAGCAAAATTTTATTAAAGACGGAAACAATAGAGTAGTAATAGCTACAGATGGTGATTTTAATGTTGGCGCTTCTTCTGATGATGATATGCTGAAATTGATTGAACAAAAAAGAGAGTCTGGTGTTTTCTTAACTGTTTTAGGTTTTGGAATGGGAAATTACAAA
Organism: Flavobacterium nitrogenifigens; assembly: GCF_003254565.1. Lineage (GTDB taxonomy): Bacteria > Bacteroidota > Bacteroidia > Flavobacteriales > Flavobacteriaceae > Flavobacterium > Flavobacterium nitrogenifigens. Next base: position 114,339 of record NZ_QJRI01000173.1, on the reverse strand, counting down.
GACAGTAAAATGGAAATTTTGGCCGACAAAGGAAATGGAAATTATGCTTACATCGATAACATTCAGGAAGCAAATCGTTTTCTTGGAAAAGAATTTAAAGGATCTATGTTTGCTATCGCGAAAGATGTAAAAATCCAAATTGAGTTTAATCCGAATCATGTTCAAGCGTATCGATTGATTGGTTATGAAAACCGAAAACTAAACGCAGAAGATTTTAAAAATGATAAAATTGATGCAGGAGAATTAGGCAGCGGACATTCGGTTACGGCTTTGTATGAGATTGTTCCGGTAGGTGTAGAGAGTGACTATGTTACTTCTGATTTAAAATATACTAAAACGCAGAAAGTTGCTGAAAATCATAGTGATGAGTTGGCTACGGTAAAGTTTAGGTATAAAAAACCTGATGGCAATAAAAGTATTGAAATCGTAAATGTTATAGCAGATAAGAAAACTGACTTAGAAAATAGCTCTCAAGATTTCAAATTCACAACTGCGGTTTCTTGGTTCGGACTAAAATTACGCGAATCAAAATATATTGCCAACAGCTCAAGTTCGGATATCAAAAGATTAGCAAAATCTGGTTTGTCAAATGACGAAGATGGTTACAGATCTGAATTTGTTAGATTGGTTGATGCGGTGAATTAATTATTAAATTCCAAATAATTTAAAATCCCAAATTCCAAAACAGTAATTGGAATTTGGGATTTTTATATTTAAATATTTTAAAACTTTATTTCACTTCTTTAATTGTAGAAGAATCAATCCAACCTTGAGTTCCATCTGTTAGTTCGATTTTTTTCCAGCCAGCAACACTTTCCAAAACATAAACTTTTGCGCCCTCATGCAATAAAATAATTCCATTTGAAGATTTTTGAGGTTTGTGTCTTACTTGGCTTAATTCAGAAAATACAATAGCAACACGATCGTTTTCAAAATGACTTTTTTCAGACATTCCGGCAGAAATGCTTAAAGCAAAAGCTACTAAAATGATAAACATTCCGACAAAATAAATTCTTTTTGCCAATGTAGCATTTGAAAAATAATATCCTATAAAACTTAATAAAAACACAAAACCAAGTGCAACAGAGATTTTAGCCCAAACATTATAGTCAAAAATTGAAGTAAAGTTCTGAATCAGTTTGGCAAAACCTACTTTCGGAACTTCTTTGATTTCGTCAATCGTCAGTTTTTTGGCAAACTTTAAATTGTTTAAAGTCTCCGGATCGTTTGGTTTGAGAACCAAAGCTTTTTCATAATTATAAATCGAAGGTGCAACCTGATTTAGTTTGTAATAACAGTTTCCAAGATTAAAATACACTTCGGCAGAATGTAATTTATCTTCTTTTATAATGTTCTCATAAACTTGCGCAGCTTCTTTATATTGCCCTTTTTGGTACAATGCATTAGCCGATTCAAAGCGACCTTGCGCAAAGAAAACCTGCGAGATGAATAAAAAGAGATATAGTATGTTTTTCATTTTCTTTTTTAATAAGATTTTCAACTTTGCGAACTTAAAATCGACGCAATCTAAATCAATTTTCTTAGAGAACTTTGCGGTAAAAAAAAATTAAACAATCTGTTTTTCTAATTCAGAAATAATCAAAACAGCTTTATCATAATCCTGCTGAATTGAAGCGCTTGATGCTGGTGCATAACGTGCAAACTCACAGTTTTCGGTCAAAGCAATAAAATTCTGAACCGTTTCTGCATTTGCATTTCTAGACAATAGCAATTCTCTAATATTGTCTTTGCTCATTTCTGAAGTTTCAATATGCAGTTTAGCTTTCAAGAAATTATGCATTGCTTTTTCTAATGCGATATAGAAAGGCTCTTTGTTGTTAAGATGTTTCTTCGCTTGCGATAAATATTTCTTAGCCAGTTTATTGTTCATTCTAATTCTATTTCCAGTAACATCACTATCCATAGCTTCTTTTTTCTTTCTAGCTAAAATGATGATCGGAATAATGATGAATGGAGCAAACAATAATCCTAAATAAAGACTTGAATCGTAAAAATCTTTTTTCTCAACTGGAATTAATGCTGTTTTAGATTTAATATTTTTGAATTGATCTGCTTTGGCCACAATATTTTTAGAAGCTGCTCCTGTATTTGCCTCAGCAGGTGTTGGCCCGTCTAAAACATCAATCATAATTTCTTTTGAAGTGATCGTTTTATAAGTTCCGCTACTCAAATCAAAATACGAAAACTGCATTGGTTTAATGGCATATTTTCCTCTGTATTGAGGAACAATCGTATACTTATCTGTAATTCTTCCAGACATACCTGTTAGAGAAGTTGTTACACTCTCATCATGAACAGGATCATACATTTCTAATGCATTTGGAACAACTGGTTTAGGAAGCGTGAATAATTTCATGTTTCCAGTTCCTTGTGCACTTACAATTAAATCAAGCCCTTCGCCATTTTTAAGCGTTGTTTTTGATGGAGTAACTGTAAAATTTAATTTTCCAACTGCGCCTGTAAATCCTTCTGGTTGAGTGCTTTCAGGAAGCGGTCTTACATTGATTGCTTTAGCTCCAGCAGTAACTATTTTATTACCTTGTGTCGTAATCATTTGACCAAACATATCACGACGATTAGAAGCCATTTCTATTTCAATATCTAATGAAAGAGGATCAATAGTAAGTCTTCCTGATTTCTGAGGGTATAAAATCGTCTTTTTTAAGATTACATAGTAAGCCTGTTGACCTTGATAAGATCCTTGTTGTACAGAAAGTTGTTTTACATCAATATTCTGATTCCAGAAATCATTGTATTTAGGTTTTGCTAATTCTTTAAAACCATTAACACCAATATTATTAAAATACAATTTATAAACGACTGTGATTGGTTCGTTTAAGTACGGATTTGTTTTTGAGATTTCTGCAACAAGTTCCAATAATTCATTTCCAGATCCTTGAGGTCTGTCATTTGGATCTCTTTCTTGAGCAACTGCATTGGTTACTGTAACTTTTATCGGATTGGTTTTGTAAACCTGGCCATTAAATTCTATTGCCGCCTGTTTGATTGTAATGGATCCTTTTCGCTCAGGCTGTATGATATAAGAATATATTTTTTGAAAAGAGCTACGACCATTTATCCAAGACTGGCTAATCTGTTGGCTTGGTCCCGCAACCATTTTAAATCCATCGAAAGAAGGTTGCTCGAAATTATCTCCGTCCACATTCATGATGAAGTCTATGCGGAGTCTTTCATTTATTCCAAGCGAGTTTTTGCTGACTCTGGCTTCAAATTGTACTTGAGCCATAAGTCCTTGAAAAGTGATTAGAAATAGAATTAAATATCTTTTCATTACTTGTTTTAGTCGTTGTTTGTTTAACTGTTTAATCGTTTAACCGTTTTGTGTACTAACAAATAAACGATTAAACGATTCAACTTATTTTACCAGTCTTTTTCTGTTTTCTTAGGACTACCTTTTACTTTTTGAGCGTTTACTTTGTCCTGAATTTTCTTTTCTTCATTATTAACAGCATCTAATAAATTCTGAACACGTTCTTTTGATATTCCTCCAGGCTGTGGTTTTGGCTGGCCTTGATTGTCTGATTTATCGTCTTTTTTAGGATCATTTTGGCCATCTTTTTTGTCTTTGTCTTGATCGCCTTTATCGTCTTTTTTATCCTTGTCCTTATCTTTATTTTTGTCCTTGTCTTTATCTTTGTTTTTATCCTTATCCTTGTCTTTGTCCTTATTTTTATCTTTCTGATCGTTTTTAGGAGGATTTTCTTTTAGCTTTTGTTTGGCATAAGCATAGTTGTAACGCGTTTCTTCATCTGTTGGATCGTTACGAAGTGCTTGCTTGTACGCTTCAACTGCCTGCGTATAATCTTTCTCTTTCATGAAAGTGTTTCCAAGATTATGATAAGCCTTGTGTTTTTCAGGTCTCGTTTTGGCATTTTTTATCGCTTTCGCGTAAGCAAATTTAGCTTCCGAAACTTGATTTTGTCTATAAATGGTATTTCCTAAGTTATAGGCCGCTGCAGATTTTTTAGGAAATTTTGATTCCGAAATTCTATAGTTTGCCTCAGCATCAGTAAATTTATTCTGCTTATATTCTTCATTCCCAACAGGCAATGATTTGTCTTTTTCTTGTGCAGCAACTGCAAAAGAAACGGTTAGTAAAATATAAAGGAGTAAATTTTTCATTCTAGTTTTATTTTTTTTCGCCACGAATTTGCTTCGCCTGTTCACTATCGTTCGGGTCACAAATTGGCACTAATTTTTTTTTATCATTATTTTTGAATTTCACAAATTAAATAATTGTCTTTCGTGTAAATTCGAGTAATTAGTGGCTGACTTTTTTATTTCTTTTCATTAAATAAATCCAACTCTTTGATCCAGCTTGTTTTTCTTTCTAATAAGAAAATGTCTAGGAAAAGCAATAAAAATGCAAATCCGATGAACCATTGAAACTGCGATTGAAACTCGGCCATTTGCGTAGCTTCAAATTCTGTTTTCTGAATATTGTTTAAAGCATTTTTTACATATTCTAAAACTTCTTTTGTGCTTCCGCCGTAAACATAACCACCTTTTGTTGCTTTTGCAATTGTTTTTAAACCTTCTTGATTTAATTTGGTGATTACTGTTTCTCCGTTCTGATCTTTTTGATAGCCTCTTACAACACCATTTTCTTTTAACGGAATTGTTCCTCCTCGTTCTGTACCAACACCAATTGTAATGATTTTCATTCCCAATTTATTGGCTTCTTCTGCCGCAGCAGTCGCACCTTCAGAATGATCTTCTCCATCAGAAATTAGAATTAATAATTTGCTGGTTTTGCTTTTTTCATCAAAATAAGTCGAAGACAATTTAATCGCTTCGTCCAAAGATGTTCCTTGAGACGAAACCATTCCTGGGCTCATGCTTTGCAGGAACATTTTAGCAACGCTGTAATCTGATGTGATTGGCAAAACAGGGAAAGCGCTTCCTGCATAGGCCACGATTCCGATTCTATCGCTTCCTAAATTGTTGATGATCTGCGAAACCAACTGTTTGCTTTTATCCAAACGGCTTGGAACAACGTCTTCTGCCAACATACTTTTAGAAACGTCGACAGCAAAAACAATATCAATACCTTCTCGTTTTACGGTTTCCATTTTGGTTCCAATCTTCGGATTTACCAAACCAATAATCAAACAGGTAAGAGCTAGAAGAATGACTACAATTTTTAAAACAGGTTTAAAAACCGATTTCTCCGGACTCAATCTTTTTACCATTTCTAAATCACCAAATTCACGTTGTGTTCTTCTTTTCCAATACATATTGAAAAGGAAAATACATACCACAATCGGGATGAGTAATAAGAGATATAAATATTTTTTTTCGTCTAATTCCATAAATATTTTTAAAATTCCAATCTCAAATTACTGTTGAGATAAATTCCAAATTCCAAACTTGTTTTAAACTCCAATTCTAAAAATTTCAAATTCCAATTTGTTATTTGGAATTTCATTTTTGGAATTTTTTGATTTTGAAAAAATCAAATGAAGCTTCTATAAACTGTATTTCTTAATCCAACTTCAAGCAATAATAAAAAGCCAGCAAATAAAACAAAAAACCTGTACTTTTCATCATAATCATAGAACTTCAATTCTTGAATTTCTGTGGTTTCCAATTTATTGATTGAGTTGTATATTTCTGCTAATTTATCGTTGCTGGTAGCTCTAAAATAAGTTCCGTCTGTTTTACGGGCAATACTCTTCATCAATCTTTCGTCGATTTCAACTTTCTGCATTTTAAACAAGAAACCTCCGTTTGGCGCGTAAGCATATGGTGATTCTGCCATTCCGTTTGTACCAAGACCGATTGTATATACTTTTATACCGTATTGTTTTGCAATGTCAGCTGCAGTTTCAGGTTCGATAAATCCAGCATTGTTTACACCATCAGTAAGCAGAATGATAACACGGCTTTTTGCTTTACTGTCTTTTAGACGGTTAACAGCGGTTGCCAATCCCATTCCGATTCCAGTTCCATCTTGTAAAACAGTATCATATTTAATTCCTTTTATGGCTTCAAGAATAATGGCTTTATCACTGGTAACTGGAGTTTTAGTATAAGCTTCAGAAGCGTATAAAACCAAACCAATTCTGTCGTTTGGTCTTTCTCCAACAAAATCTGCAGCCACTCTTTTTAAAGCTTCCATACGGTTTGGCTTTAAATCTTTTGCCAACATAGATCCAGAAACGTCAATTGCCATTACAATATCAATTCCTTTTGTTGTTTTAGTCTGGTTACTAATGTCTACCGTTCTTGGTCGAGCCAAAGCTATAATCAAAGAACATAAAGCAAGAATTCTGAAAACGTATAAAGCAGGTTTGAATTTTGTCCAAAACGATTCGCTGTTTTGAAATCCTGCAGTCGAACTCATTTTTAAGGTAGCCGATTGCTGGTTGCGTTTCCAGAAAAACCAGATTATTGCAATCGGAATTAATAGAAACAACCAAAGAAATTCTGGATTTAAAAAAGTGATCTTGCTCATTAGTTGTTTGCTCTTTGAAGTTCAACAGAATTTAGTATTCGGGTCGTGATTTCATTGGCATATGTATCGCCTTCTTCGTGCAGAATCATGATTTGCTGTAAACCTTGATCTTGTTTGAAAAGCAGTAATTCATAATATGCTTTTGTACTCGTTTTGGTTGCTGGATTCAAAACAGTCATTGTTCCGTAACCTTTTATTCCCTGAATACCTTCGTTTGTTTGAAAATCTTCTTGTTTTACAATAATATTTTGTCCGCCTTGAGCTTCAATGATTTTTAGTGTGCCTTCAAGCGTTTTGTTTAAGTCAATATCGGTTGGCTGTTTAAATTTAGATGTAGAAACCGTTACATAGAAATTGTCAATCAGGCTACCATATGTAAAAAGCTGCATTTCTTTGATAAGAGCCATCGCTTCTTTTGGAAGTGCTTTTTGTGCGTCTAGTCTTTTTAAAACCTTTGGAGTTTCGATAAGAACGGCTGGATTTCCGTAAGCACTTTTTACCCATTCGCCTTCTAATAATTCTTTTGAAGGGTGGCCAATTATATTGTCTTTTACGTAATTGAACCCTTTGGTAACCACAAAGAAAGTTGTTGTGGCAAACAATAAAAGTATGATAGTCGCAACAGCATAGCCAATTCTTGCGTTACGCTGTTTTTTAAGCTGTGCCTGAATTTGTTTTTGTCTTTGCGCTTCGTTTAACAATTGATCTTCGATATCCTCAGGAACTTCTGTCGGGATAGCATTATCAAGTGTTAAAATTACTTTCTGAATCTTATTTTTATCTTCTTTAATTTCAAAATCAAGCGGTTTTGATTTCGCAAATTTTACTAAATCGGCCTGACGTAAAACACGTTCCAGATTTTCAACTGTTTCTGGTGTCAGCGTCATTTTCTTTTGAGTCGATGCTGTTCTAATTGCTGCAATTAACTCAGAAGTTGTACTTTCCATTGCTGGAATATGAATAGCTTCTTCAATGTAGTTACGAGCAATATCAGTTAGTTCACTATAGTATTCTTTAATCTCACCTTTTTGAACCAGTTCTTTTTGCTCTAAGTTGTTTAATAAACTAGTCGCTTTTTCGATAGGTGTTTTGTAAACTTCCTCTTCGATTTTTTTCAGCTGGCGCTTTTTAACGTACCAATAAACAAAAGCTCCGATTCCGATAATAGCTAAAGCAATTAAAACATAAATCCACCAATTGCCGATTCCTTCGTCAACAGTGGAAATATCTTTAATGTCGTACATTTTTTGCTGTAAAGTGTCCACTTTTACATTGGCAACTTCAACTTTAATCGAATCGCTGTAAAAAGGCTTTTTGTCTATTAAAATCTTAACACTTGGAATTGTATAACGACCAGAATCAAACTGAGTTAAACCATATTTTTTTATAAGTTCGTAATTAGTAGCATCTTTCTTAACCGTATCAATTGGATACGATTGAATAACTTCTAACGGGCCAATATTTTTAAGTTTCGGAAATTCAACTTTTGCTGTTGAAGTTACAACTGTTTTCAAGGTCAGTTTGAACTCGGCACCAATTTTATTTTTGGTAGTATCAATACTTGTTTCCACTTGTTTCTGCTGAGCAAAAATCATAGTAGAAAAAAGCAATAAAAATATATAAAGTTTAAATTTCATTTGATTAACGATTGAAGATTAACGATTTTTGATTTTTGATTTTTCCAAGGATTGTCAATAGTTTTCTAAAATTGTAATCTTTAATTTTTATGAATTATTTTTTGATGTTTTAATACTTGAAATGAAATTGATATTAACTGATTCACTTCTTCTTTTGCTTTCAAGATTTTATAAAAAATCAAAAATCTTTACCTCGATTTAAAATAGCCTAATAGTTTAGTAACGTAATTTTCGTCTACTCTGGTATTTACAATTCCTGCTCCAGATTTACGGAAGGTATCTTTAAAGTAATTTAATTTCTCCTGATAGTGCTTCTCATAATTCATTCGAACTGCTTTAGAGCTAGTATCAACCAATTGTATTTTTCCTGTTTCAGAATCCAGCATAGAGACCATTCCTAAATTTGGAATTTTTTCTTCGCGCATGTCATATACACGAACTCCAATAATATCATGTTTTTTAGAAGCAATTTTTAAAGTATGCTCGTAAGAGTCAGACATAAAATCGGAGATCATAAAAACGATGGCTTTCTTTTTTTGAGTTCCAGATAAAAACTTCAAAGCTTGAGCGATATCTGTTTTGTAGCTTTTTGGTTCAAATTCAATCAATTCGCGAATGATACGAAGTACGTGCGAACGTCCTTTTTTTGGCGGAATATATAATTCTACTGTATCAGAAAATAAGATTAAACCAATTTTGTCATTATTCTGTGTAGCAGAAAAAGCCATCGTTGCCGCAATTTCGGTTACGATGTCTTTCTTAAATTGATTTTTAGAACCAAAAGATTCCGAACCCGAAATATCGACCATTAAAACCATGGTTAATTCGCGTTCTTCTTCAAAAACTTTAACGTGAGCTTCGTTGTAGCGTGCGGTTACATTCCAATCGATGTTACGAATATCATCTCCGTATTGGTATTGACGCACCTCGCTAAACGTCATTCCTCGTCCTTTAAATGAAGAGTGGTATTCTCCCGAAAAGATATGATTACTCAGTCTTTTCGTTTTGATTTCTATTTTCCGTACTTTTTTTAAAAGCTCTTTTGTATCCATTTTTTTTAGTGTTCAGTGATCAGTTAGAAAGTGATCAGTCAAGTCCAAATTCCAACAGGTCTTTCTGTCTTTATTAGTGTTCAGTTAAAAGTATTAGTAGGGAACTGAATACTAAAAATCTGAACACTGAGCACTTTTTTTAAGGTACTTCAATCTCGTTAACGATTTTGTTGATAATGTCTACAGAAGTAATGTTTTCTGCTTCTGCTTCGTAAGTGATTCCAACTCTGTGGCGCAATACATCGTGAACAACTGCACGAACGTCTTCTGGAATTACATAACCGCGACGTTTGATGAAAGCATAGCATTTTGCAGCATTAGCCAAGTTGATACTTCCACGAGGAGAAGCTCCGAAACTGATAAGCGGTTTTAAATCGGCTAATTTGTATTTTTCTGGGTAACGTGTAGCGAAAATAATATCTAAGATGTATTTCTCGATTTTTTCATCCATATAAACTTCACGAACCGCTTCCTGAGCACGTAAAATCTGATCAACAGAAACTACAGGATTTACTTTTTCGAAAGATCCTTTTAAGTTTTGACGAATTACGAAGCGCTCTTCATCAATTTTTGGATAATCAATCACAGTTTTTAGCATAAAACGGTCAACTTGCGCTTCAGGAAGTGCGTAAGTACCTTCTTGCTCAACTGGGTTTTGTGTTGCTAATACTAAAAATGGACGATCTAATTTGAAAGTTGAGTCACCAATTGTAACTTGTTTCTCCTGCATCGCCTCCAAAAGTGCTGACTGAACTTTTGCAGGAGCACGGTTAATCTCATCGGCAAGTACGAAATTGGCGAAAATCGGTCCTTTTTTAATTGAAAACTCGTTTGCTTTAATATTGTAAATCATGGTTCCGATAACATCGGCAGGCAATAAATCTGGTGTAAACTGGATACGGCTGAAAGAACCTTGCACCGCTTGAGAAAGCGTATTGATGGCTAAAGTTTTTGCCAGACCAGGAACTCCTTCCAATAAAATATGCCCTTGTCCAAGTAATCCGATCAATAGACGCTCGACCATATGTTTCTGACCCACAATAACTTTGTTCATTTCCATTGTAAGAAGGTCTATAAAAGCACTTTCTCTTTCAATTTTTTCATTTATCGCTCTAATGTCTAAAGTCGTTGTATTTTCTTCCATATAAATATTTTTAAAACCTTGATTTTAACGCCTAATTTTTGAGAGTGCAAATTGAATATTTTTTGATAAGTAAGATGTTAAAGAATGGTTAAAACTTCGACCAATGACTTAATTTTAAGGACTAATTGTGAATCTATTTTTATATTTTTAAGAACTTTGATGATTATGTTTTATAAAAGCATAATTATTACCAAAAATAACGCATAATTATTATGAGCAAAACAGTCTTATCGCCTATAATTTCGGGCACTATGAATTGGGGAGTTTGGGATAAAAACCTTACAACCAAAGAAATGGAAAACATGATACAGGTAAGTATCGAAAACAAAATTACGACTTTTGATCACGCGGATATTTACGGTTCGTATACGACCGAAGCCGATTTTGGAAAAGCCTTTCACGCAAGTAAGATTGCCCGTGAAAAATTACAACTAATTACCAAGTGCGGAATTCAGATGATTGCTGAAAAACGCCCTGAAAACAAAATCAAACATTATGATTATTCTAAAGACTATATTATTAAGTCTGTAGAAACTTCTTTGAAGAATTTAAAAACAGATTATGTAGATGTTTTTTTACTTCACAGACCAAGTCCTTTAATGCAGGCTGATGAAATCGCAGAAGCAGTAGAAAAGTTAAAAGGCGAAGGGAAAATTATCGATTTTGGTCTTTCAAATTTTACAAGTTCTCAAACCGAATTAATTCGTAGTAAAACAGAAGTGAGCTATAATCAAGTGCAATTTTCGGCAACGCATTATGAAGCAATGACAGATGGAAGTTTAGATTATATGCAGACGCATGGAATTCGTCCGTTGTCTTGGAATCCGCTTGGAACTGTTTTTAGAGAAGACACCAAAAAAACACGTCGTCTGAAAAAACTGTTCTCTGAGTTGGTAGAAAAATACCATTTAGGTTCTGACACTTTATTATTGGCTTGGATTTTAAAACACCCAGCAAAAATAATTCCTATTGCAGGAACAGTAAACATTGCCAGAATTCAGTCTTTAATGAAAGCAGTTGAATTGGAAATGGATAACCAAGATTGGTTTGCTATCTGGACAGAAAGTATGGGCGACGATGTGCCTTAATTTGTGCTATTCTGAAAAATGATATACCTAGAAAATTTTGAAAAAAAAGATTATTCAGAATTGATCGATTCTGTCAAAAATGCCAAAGATTTAATGCAATTTGGCGGACCAGAATTTGCTTTTCCTCTAACAGAAGAGCAGATAGATAAAACGCTTTCTGATGAAAATAGAATTGCTTTTAGAGTTGCAAATATTTCTAATGGCAATACTATTGGACATTGTGAGATTTATTTTTACGATGGTTTTGCAAAATTAGGACGAATCTTGATTATGGATAAAAACCAAAGAGGAAAAGGAATCGGCGAGCAGATGGTTACTTTATTGCTGCAATATATTTTTGAAAACAGAAAAGAAAGAAATATTGAGTTGAATGTTTTTGACTTTAATATCGGAGATCAAAAGTGTTATGAAAAAGTTGGGTTTACTTTAAATCCCGATAAAAAATACCTAAGAGAAGTAGATGGAGAAACCTGGACGGCGCTCAATATGGTATTGAATTTAGAAGAATGGAAAAATAAGAATTGAAATATTCTACAGATTAAAGACATTCACAGATTTAGAAGTCATTTTTAATTCTTTAAATGAATAACCATAAAAAAACAGCTATTCTACTTTTCAGAATAGCTGTTTTTTATGTTTTAGAGTTTTATTCTAAAATCAGAGTGTTCATGTTTGTGATTTGCCCGTTTACGACCACCACATTAGGAACAATTAAAGCAGGCAATTGTGAACTTACATCAGGTGTAATGGTTACAGAATAAGTTCCCGCCGGAATACCATTTAGCTGAAACACTCCTAGCTCATCTGTATAAGCTGAAACAGTTGTGTCTCCAACCTGAACTGATACTAAAGATTGGAAAGTAAAAGGTGTTACAATTCCTTTGATTATTCCAGATGTTGCATTTGTAGAAACTCTAATTACAGGATGTAAATTGAAGTTGCCAGAATTACCAGCTTCTACAACTATAGAATGCTCTACATCAAAATCTAATAAAAAGTCATAAGTTGCGCCAGCTGTCAATGTTTGGTTAACTTTTAATTTTAAACCCGATTGTTGAGCACTTGGTGTTTTTAAAGGATAAGTTGTGCCGTCTTTAACAACAGTATTTTTATCTCCAAGAATTAATCGAATTTGGCCTAAATATCCAGATGGCACTTCGTTATCTGCCAAAAGTACATTTACACCACCAGTTAAATCCAATAAATTATATACTCCAGGTTTAATATTTCCTATACTAACCCATCCATCTTCGCCAGTTTCAGAATTGCTTTTAATTTTAACGTCTAAAACTTCAACGTTTACCTGATCGTAATCACCCGGTGCATCTGTCATTCGTACACTTACTTTTGAAGTTTGTGAACTATCATTATTATCACTACTGCTACAGCTTGCTAGAAATAGAGTAGATAATGACGCCAAGAGAAAAATTCTAAATTTGAGGTTTACAGCTTTCATAAGTCTCTTTGTTTTTAAATTAGTAAATTTATAACGCAGAACGAACTTCATTTAGTGCTTTTATGCCGTAATTTTGTGTTGAATTAATCTAATCTTTAGATAATTGGGTTTTGTATAAAGTATAAAAATTGAACTTTACAATTGACACGTTACTTTAATCTGTGTCAAAAAAATAAATAATTTAAAATGAAAAAAACAGTTTTAATTACTGGTGCTACGAGCGGAATTGGAAAAGCGACTGCTCAGATTTTAGCAAAAAACAATTATAAAGTGATTCTCTGCGGAAGACGTATAGACCGCTTAGAAGAACTTCAAAATGAACTTTCAGCTTTTACTGAAGTGCATTCTTTAGCATTTGATGTTCGTGACAAAGAAGAAGTTTTAGAAAAAATAGGTTCTCTGCCAAACGATTTTTCTACAATCGATGTTTTAATTAATAACGCTGGAAATGCTCACGGTTTAGATCCAATTCAGAACGGAAATTTAGACGATTGGGATGCCATGATAGATATTAATGTAAAAGGACTTTTATATGTGTCAAAAGCGATAATTCCGCAAATGGTCGAAAGACAATCGGGTCATATTATTAATATTGGTTCAACTGCGGCAAAAGAGGTTTACCCGAACGGAAATGTATACTGCGGTTCTAAGCACGCCGTTGATGCCATTACAGCAGGAATGCGAATCGATTTGAATCCGTTTGGAATTAGAGTTGGTGGTATTCATCCAGGAATGGTGGCAACAGAATTTAGTGAAGTCCGTTTTAAAGGAGATGTTGAACGAGCAGCAAATGTTTATAAAGGATTTGATCCGCTACAGGCAGAAGATATTGCCGATATTATTCACTTCATGGTTTCGAGACCTTATCATGTAAATATTGCCGATTTGGTTGTTATGAGTACAGCACAGGCGTCTTCGACGATTGTAAAGAAAAATATTTAAATAAAATCGAATGTAGAGACGCACAGTAGTGCGTCTTTTTTTTAATTTTAAGTTTTAATAAATTAAATTAGTGCGAATTAGTGCAATTCGTGGCAAAATAAAACCGACATGATTAATAAGCGCCTTTTAATTAAAAATCTACTCGCTCATAATGACGAAAGTAGTTTTTATGATAAGAAAAGGCAATTGAATCTTCATTCCAGAGAAGGAAAAGGAAAGTTCTTAAAGCACATTTGCGCATTATCCAATTCCAATCCAAACAATAATTCTTATATCGTAGTTGGAGTAGAAGATCAGGATAACGAAATTGTAGGTGATGACTTCTTTGATGATAGCCGAATTCAAAATCTGGTCAACGCTTTCTTAGAAAATCCACCGAAAATTCAATATGAAAACGTTCCTTTTCCCAACCTTCCAAAAGATAAAGTAATCGGTCTGGTTACCATCAAACCAAAAAGTAAAATTTCTTACTTTAAAAAAGGAATTCACACCATTCTTGCTAATAGTGTTTTTATAAGACGTGGCAGTAATTCTATTCCTTTAGAGGAACACGAGGAAATTGAAAAAAGCAATCAGAATACAGAAACCGTAATTGGAATAGAAAATAGTTCTCGAAATAGCATTCAATATACTTTAGACGGAGTTATTGATTTTATGAATTTCAGACATAAAGATATGTCTCCGAAATATCGTGTTTTCAAGGAATTGTTTGTAATCTGCTGGGCTGGAGTCCCGAAGAAACTTAGAGATATAACTTATTTGTCACGTGTTGATATTGAATTGATAAACGAACAGATTAAACTTTTTTATTCTGCGCAAGATGTGGTTACGATCGATTATAATGATGATACTTTTACGATAACAGAGTATGTGCCGCTTGGTTTAAATGACAAAACGAGTTATTATCCGTTAGAAGAGCAAACAATTCATTTTTTTGATAACGGATATTATAAAATTGATCGTCAAATGCTTTTTCAGCCACCTGAGTTTAACCGAAAAATGCTGCATCATATTTATAATTCTAATATAGCGCTACTTAGAAAATTGGAAAAAGAGATGTCGTTATCCGAGCGCGAAATGAAAGATCTGGAAAACCTTCCTTCTACTTTTATGATTTGTTATTTGAATGGTTTTGAAGATGCCAGACAGAAGTTAATTGATGCAAAGTTACTTCTGAAACCTTATAAAAATATTTATTCTTCTTTTAAAGAGGCTTTGAGGGTTTTGCGTAAAATGAAATATGATGTGCAGTAAGAAAGGTTCTGAGCTGCTGAGATACTAAGGTTCTAAGGTTTTTCTGTAGAGACGCACTGCAGTGCGTCTAACACAATCTTTGTCGATATGCTGGATTTAGACACACTGCAGTGCGTCTCTACGATAATATACAGGAACTAAATTAAATCGTTTGATTTATTTTTTCTATTGAAAATTCAAATACTTTTTTACTTCTTCGTACGGAAACACAAGTTCTTTTGGACCGTCTGCGTAAGATGCGGCTTCGTATGAGTTATAGTATAAAAGTAAACCTTGAGAAGTATAAAAAATGTTTTGAGGAAGTTGAAACTTATCGTTTTCAAACATTAAACCTGTAGCATTAATATTGGCTTTTTCTGGAATTTTATATTTTGATCTAAAAGTTTTTTCGGCGAAAGCTTTAAACTCATTTTCGTTTTTAAATAACTGTTTGTTGAAAATGGTTTTCCCAGTTTTCTTATCAAACAATAATGATCGGTAGCCTTGATAGCCGTGAGCGCCGCCAGTAAACGTATAATGGTCGATTTTAAGGTTTAAAACTTGATCAGAATCAAATTCGACATTTCCAATAATTTTTGCTTCCCAGCCAAAAGTATCATTTGGGAATTTTTGATGCATTTCTTCGTATGAGGTAATAAACGATTTTGCCAACGATTTATAATCATCGACTTTTACTGAATCTTCTTCGAAAAATACAATCTCTTTTATAACAGCAAAAACTTTTTTATTAATGCTGTCTGATGTTACTTTAATATTTTTAGCAATAGGGACTTCTATCGTGATTTTTGGGCAATCATTTGTGCACGGTACAGTAGATTTCTCTTCAAACGTTTCATTTTCAAATGAAAGCTCTTTTTTGCAACTTGTAAAAATCAAACACAAAAAGAGTATAAATAAGTAATTTTTCATATCAAAAAGTGTTAATTATCTACAAAGGTAAGAAGTTGTGTCGCGATAAAATAAATTAAGCGGTAAATTTGTAAAAGAATTTAGGAATTTAAATTTATAACTATATGAAATTCAATACAAAAGTAATACACGGCGGACAGCATCATGATCCAAGTACAGGTGCAGTTATGCCGCCAGTATATCAAACTTCAACATTTGTGCAAACAAGCCCAGGGAAACCTTTGGCAGATTACGAATATAGTAGAGCTTCAAATCCGACTCGTACTGCTTTAGAAGACGCTTTGGCAAGTATTGAAAACGGAACCCGCGGATTGGCATTTTCGTCTGGTCTTGCAGCTACAGATTGCGTTTTAAGATCGTTTAAAGCTGGAGACGAAATCATTGCGATGGATGATTTATACGGAGGAACATACAGAATGTTTTCTCGTGTTTACAAAGATTCAGGTATCAAATTTCATTTTGTTGATATGACAAATATCGAAAAATTGAAAAGTTTAATTAACGAAAATACTAAACTGATCTGGGTAGAAACACCAACCAATCCGTTGATGAAATTGGCGGACATTCAAGAAATAGCAAAAATCACTCAAGAGAAAAAAATTCTTCTTGCTGTAGATAATACTTTTGCAACTCCTTATTTACAGAAACCTCTTGATTTAGGAGCTGATATTGTAATGCATTCGGCTACAAAATATTTAGGAGGACATTCTGATGTTATTGCTGGAGCTTTAATTGTAAAAGACGCAGCCCTTGGAGATCAATTGCATTTTCAACAATTTGCAACAGGAGCAACTCTTGGGCCAATGGATAGCTTTTTGGTTTTAAGAGGAATTAAAACTTTGGCTTTAAGAGTTCAGAGACACTGTGAAAATGGAGAAAAGGTGGTAGAATACTTAAGTAATCACCCAAAGATTAAAACAGTTTATTATCCAGGTTTAAAAAATCATCCGTTTCACGAAATTGCTAAGAAACAAATGAAAGCGTTTGGCGGAATGGTTTCGTTCGATTTCAAATCTGGTAAAAAAGAAGATTCGATTGCGTTTTTAGAAAAACTGAAAGTATTTACATTGGCTGAATCTCTTGGTGGAGTAGAATCATTGGCAAATCATCCAGCTTTAATGACGCACGCATCGATTCCTGCCGATAAAAGAGCAGAGGTGGGTATAACTGATGATTTGGTCAGATTAAGTGTTGGTATCGAAGATGCAGAAGATTTAATCGCAGATTTGGAGCAAGCGCTTTCTTAAAAAAGAAATTCCAATAAACTAAAATCCCAAATTCCAATTTTGATTACTTTGGAATTTGGGATTTTTATATTTTGGTTTTAATTTTTTTTAGTATTCTAAATAGTAGATATATCCGAAATTAAACCAAACCTGCCAATCGTTAGATTTGTTTTCTTTGTAAATATCTTTGTTTGGGTTTAATCCGTCGATCCAGTCTGAGTTGTACATTTGAAAACGAGTTTCAAACATTAAATCGCTCATTTTTGTTAATTTGTAATGAACTCCCACGGAAGCTGTTGCAGATAAAACTACGCCAGTCTCAGTAGAAAATCCATGTGCTCGTCCGTCAGACGGAGTTAAGTATTTTCCTGGAGTATTAGCAGGAAGTGTAATGTCTCCTAAACGCGATCCAATTTTTGTAGAATAATAACTTGCTTGAATACCCAAAGCTCCATACGGACTGAAGCTACCAACTGTGTTTTCAAAATCGTGAATTTTCATAAAAGGAGAAAATTCAATCTGTGCGCCCAAATTTACTATACTTGAGCTTGCGTGCATGTTTCTTAATTGCGTAGCAAATATCCCATTAGGTTTATGTTCAACCCATTGGCCATGATGCTTTAAGGTAGTTTTACTGTATGACAGATCAGATCTTACTTTAAAATGTTCTGTAAAATAATTTTCTCTATTGTTATTGGCAGAGAAGTTTATAAAGTGCATGATTCCAATGCCAAAGCCTGTATTTCTGATGTTATTATCAAAGTTGTTTCTTTCTCCAAAATCGGACTGTAAAGTAACGGGTCCTGCATAGATTCCGATCTCTTGAGCCAATCCTTGTGCTGATACAGCAGTTGAGATGCCCAATAAGGCAAATAATGTGATAAATAGGTGCTTAGGCATTTTTTAGGGGCTTACAAATCGAAGCAAATATATAAAAAACCTAATCGATTCAAAATATTAAATTGCTGTATTGAAAAATAAGTAACAAAATACTTAATTTACTAACTTTTAAAAGGTGATTTGCATGTAAACACCTACATGAAAAATGTGTTTTTTTTGGAATGTTTGAAAAAACCACAAATCGTTTCAAAAAAGTGAAAAATGTAACATCGAATCATTATTTGCTATATCTTTGTCAGTTAAAACGAAAACGTTTTCTTAAACAGGTTTTCTTATTTTTATAAGAGTAAAAATTAAATCTAAATTATCTGAAAATTTATTTCAAAGATGGAACAAAAAATAAATGAGTTTATGGCTCTTGTTGAGTCAAAAAATCCAAATGAGCCAGAATTTCTTCAAGCAGTTAGAGAATTTGCAGAAACTGTAATTCCGTTTATATCTGAGCGTAAAAAATATGATGGAAAGAACATTCTTTTGAGAATCGCTGAACCAGAAAGATCAATAATATTCAGAGTTCCGTGGGTAGACGATAAAGGAGAAATTATTGTAAATAGAGGTTTTAGAATTCAGATGAACTCTGCAATTGGACCTTATAAAGGAGGGATTAGATTTCACCATACAGTAAATCTATCAGTTTTAAAATTCCTTGCTTTCGAACAAGTTTTCAAAAACAGTTTGACAACTCTTCCAATGGGTGGAGGTAAAGGAGGTTCTGATTTTGATCCAGAAGGAAAATCTGATGCAGAAATTATGCGTTTCTGCCAGTCATTCATGACAGAATTATGCCGTCATATTGGTCCAGATCTTGATGTTCCAGCTGGAGATATTGGTGTTGGAGCAAGAGAAATTGGTTATTTGTTCGGACAATATAAAAGAATTAGAAATGAATTTACAGGAGTTTTAACTGGAAAAGGTTTGGCTTATGGTGGTTCATTAATCAGACCTGAAGCTACAGGGTATGGAGTAGTTTATTTTACAGATCAAATGCTTCGTACTATCGGGCAT
Source organism: Flavobacterium nitrogenifigens (assembly GCF_003254565.1). GTDB lineage: Bacteria > Bacteroidota > Bacteroidia > Flavobacteriales > Flavobacteriaceae > Flavobacterium > Flavobacterium nitrogenifigens. The sequence continues at coordinate 95,227 of NZ_QJRI01000173.1, read as the reverse complement.
GAGATTAAAGGTAAGAGAGTAGCTATTTCTGGTTTTGGAAACGTGGCTTGGGGAGTAGCTTTAAAAGTAAATGAATTAGGAGGTAAAGTGGTTACAATCTCTGGACCTGACGGATACATTTATGACGAAGAAGGTATTTCTGGAGAAAAAATTGACCATATGGTTGAAATGAGAGCTACCGGAGATAACAGAGCAGAAAGATATTTAGAAAAATATCCAAATGCGATATTCCATAAAGGGAAAAGTCCTTGGGAAGTAAAAGTAGATATCGCTATTCCATGTGCTACTCAAAACGAATTAAACGGAGAGGATGCTAAGAAATTAATCGATAATGGCGTTTTATGTGTGACTGAAGCTGCAAACATGCCTTCTACATTAGATGCTATTAAGCTTTTCTTAGATAATAAAGTATTATTCGCGCCAGGAAAAGCTGCAAATGCTGGTGGTGTTGCTGCTTCTGGATTAGAAATGACTCAAAACTCAATCCGTTTGAACTGGACTAGTGAAGAAGTCGACTTGAGATTGAAAGAAATCATGATCGGAATTCATAACCAATGTAAAAAATACGGTGCTGAAGAAGACGGATATGTGAACTACGTAAAAGGAGCAAACATTGCCGGATTTGTGAAAGTTGCCGATGCGATGCTTGCACAAGGTGTTGTTTAAGATTTACTTACTACTATAAAAAATACCCTCGATTATCATCATAAGATATCGAGGGTATTTTATTTGTGCTAAAAATTAAATAAAATCTCGTTTGTAGTATATTTGCGATAATCGAATACATTAAATGATGAAAAAAGTATTTTTCTGCAGTTTGTTTTTACTTCTCATTCAGTTGTGCGAGGCACAAGGCGAACTGTCTTGGCAGGGATATTTTTCATTTAATGAAATAAAAGATATTTCTGAGTCGGCTACGAGCGTATTTGCTGCTTCAGAAAATGCATTGTTTTCAAAAAATACAGCAACAAATATTCTTAAAACTACGACCACCGTTGACGGACTATCAGGTCAAACCATTTCTGCGGTTTACTATAGTGAGACATTCAAAAAAACAATAATCGGCTACGAAAATGGCTTGATAATTTTGATTAATGATGTTGACGGAAGTATTCTAAAAGTAGTTGATATAATAAATAAACAATTGCCAGCAAACACAAAAAAGATCAATCATTTTATGGAAGATAATGGATTGGTTTATGTTTCCTGTGATTTTGGAATTGTGCAGTTTAATTTGAAAACTTCACAGTTTGGTGATACTTATTTTATTGGTGATAATGGCGTTGAAATAAGCGTTAAACAAACCGCTATGTTTAACGGATTTATTTTTGCAGCAACATCGGGTGGTATTAGAAAAGCAGATAAGACAAATGCCAATCTTATAGATTACAAGCAATGGTCGGTAGTAAATAGTGGAAATTGGTCTAGTTTAGAGGCTTTAGATGCTGAGCTTATTGCAATAAATGATTCTGGATACATTCATAGATTCAATTCAAACACATTTGTTGGTTTTTTGCAATTGCCTCAGGCAGCTGTAGATACAAGAGCAAAAAATCATAGTTTATTTGTTACCACTGCCAATACGGTTTATGTTTATAATAATCAGATGATGCTGAACCGACAAATTACAAATTCTGAGGTTTTAGATAATACTTTAAATTTTAGCTGTGCAACGGCAGTAGGAAATCAGATTTTTATTGGAACAAAAGAAAAAGGATTATTTGTCTCTTCTCTTAATACTATTGCTGCTTTTGAGAATAATACGCCTGCGGGGCCTGTTCGAAACAATATTTTTGCCATAGATGCAGGTTCAAGTGTTTTGTGGGCGGTTTATGGCGATTATGATGTTTCGTATAATCCTTATCCTTTAGATAATTACGGAATCAGTAAGTATAATGCTTCAGGATGGCTGAATATTCCATATTCTGAAGTGTATGATGCAAAATCAATTACAAGAGTTCTTGTTAATCCAAACAATGAAAAACAAGTTTATGCAAGTTCTTTTTTTTCTGGTTTGGTAAAAGTTGAAAATGATGTTCCGAGTTTTTTATACAATGAAAAAAATAGCGGTTTAGAATCTTTAACAACAGGAGATCCAAGCTATATTGATATCCGTATCAATGCAACGGCATTTGATAAATCTGCAAATCTTTGGGTAACAAACAGCCGAATTAAAAATGGGCTCAAAGTTCTAAAAACAAATGGACAATGGGGAAGTTATGCGATGACTTCTATTTTGGATAATGCTGAAGAAAGTAATTATTCAAGTTTGGTTATTGATCGAAATAATGTCAAATGGATTGGAACCAATAAAGATGGAGTTGTTGGTTTTAATGAAAGCGGTAATGTCTTCAAAAAAATGACTTTTGGAGTTGATGCGGGAAATCTTCCAATTGCAGATGTCAGGGCATTAGCTTTAGATACAAAAAATCAGCTTTGGATTGGGACAACAAAAGGTTTGAGGGTTTTGTCTAATGTTGGAAGTTTTCAGTCGGAAAGTCAGCTAAAAGCAAATGCAATTATTATTACAGAAGACGATTTGGCTCAAGAATTATTATATGAGCAGTTTATCACTTCTATTGTAGTTGACGGCGCAAACAATAAATGGATTGGAACTGCCGATTCTGGAGTTTTTATGGTTTCGCCAAATGGTCAAGAAACCAAATATCATTTTACCATAAATAATTCTCCATTACCAAGCAATTATGTAAATGACATCAAGATAAATGCTAAAACGGGAGAAGTTTTTATTGCAACCAATAAAGGATTAATCTCATTTAACGGAATCGCAACAGGAGCAAACGATGACTTGAGCAATGCATACGTCTATCCAAATCCTGTGCGCCCAAATTATACTGGAACAGTAAAAGTTGCTGGATTAATTGATAAAGCCAATGTTAAAATTACTGATATAGAAGGTAATCTGGTTTTTGAAACAACCTCTTCTGGAGGAACAATAGAATGGGACACAACAGCTTTTGGCAAATACAAAGTGGCTTCTGGTGTTTATATGGTTTTTATTTCTGCCGAAGATGGAGGTGAAACTAAGGTTAAAAAAGTAATGATAATTCGTTAGTATTCAGTCGCAGTTTTCGGTCACAGTCACAGTTTTTAGTTTTGGATAGAAATCTAAAATCTAAAATCTACAATCTAAAATTAAAAATGCTCGTTAAAACCAAAGCCATAGTAATTTCATCATTAAAATTTCAGGAAAAAAGCTTGATTGTAAAATGTTTTACACTTTCCAGCGGACTGAAATCTTATTTTGTGCGTGATGCTTTTTCTAGCAGAAAGGCAAGTCAGAAGATTGCCTATTTTCAACCGTTTTCGATTTTAGAAATTGAAGCTGTCCATAAAAATAAAGGCACGCTTGAAAATTTTAAAGAAATAAAAACGGCGGTTCCATTTCAAAGCATTCACACGGACATTGTGAAAAGTACAATGGTAATGTTTCTTTCAGAAATGCTTCATTATTCCATTCAAGAAGAAGAGAAAAACGAACAGCTTTTCTTGTTTTTAGAAACGGCGCTAACTTGGTTGGATCATCATGATGAAATTTCTAACTTTCATTTAATACTCCTCTTAGAAATTACAAAATACCTCGGTTTTTATCCTGATTTGTCAGAGGTTAATCTTCCTTTTTTTGAGATGAATGAAGGGATTTTTACTCTTTTTCAGAATGGGAATGTACTTTCGGAACATGAAACCAATCTGTTTAAAAAACTCCTTGACTTAAAGTTTGATAATGATCAAAAAGTTTTTCATGTTTTGGAAAGACAAATTCTGCTGAGAATTCTGATTGATTATTACAGTTTGCATTTGGAGGGATTCAAAAAACCTAAATCTTTAGAGATTTTAAAGGAAGTTTTCTCTTAAATCACGAAAAAAGATATTATTTGTTGCGGAATATACTCAAAATTTCCAAGAACTGGTCTTTTTTACCTTATCTTTTATCTATTTTCCTCAAAATTCCTTACTTTCGCACCTCGTTTAAGAAAAGGATAAAATGAGTACAAAATTTACTGAATACAAAGGACTTGACTTACCAACTGTAGCGTCTGAAGTTCTTGATTTTTGGAAGAAAGAAAATATATTTGAAAAGAGTGTAACAACTCGCGAAGGTGCTGAGCCTTTCGTATTTTTTGAAGGTCCGCCTTCAGCAAACGGATTACCTGGAATTCACCACGTAATGGCACGTGCGATTAAAGACATTTTTTGCAGATATAAAACTCAGAAAGGTTTTCAAGTAAAAAGAAAAGCTGGATGGGATACTCACGGTTTGCCTGTGGAATTGGGTACCGAAAAAGAATTAGGAATTACAAAAGAAGATATTGGCAAGACCATTTCTATCGAAGAATATAACGAAGCGTGTAAAAAAACCGTTATGCGTTATACGGACGTATGGAATGATTTGACCGAAAAAATGGGGTATTGGGTTGATATGGATGATCCGTATGTGACTTATAAACCAAAGTATATGGAATCTGTTTGGTGGCTTTTGAAACAAATCTACGATAAAGGTTTGTTGTACAAAGGATACACGATTCAGCCTTACTCTCCAAAAGCAGGAACTGGGTTATCTTCTCACGAAGTAAATCAGCCTGGAGCTTATAGAGATGTTACAGATACTACAATTGTAGCGCAATTCAAAACTTTACCAGAAACACTTCCGAGCTTTTTACAGGGATTTGGAGATATTCACATTTTGGCCTGGACGACCACGCCTTGGACACTTCCGTCAAACACAGCCTTGACAGTTGGTCCAAAAATCGATTATGTTTTAGTTAAAACTTTCAATCAATATACTTTTGAGCCAATCAATGTGATTTTGGCTAAAAACTTAGTTGGAAAACAATTCGGAAAAGGATATTTCGTAAGTGAAGACGATGCTGATTTTGACAATGTAAAAAATGGCGACAAAAAATTGCCATACAAAATCTTAACAGAAGCGAAAGGAGCAGATTTAGTAGAAATCCGTTACGAGCAATTATTGCCATACGTATTGCCATACCAAAATGCTGAAAATGCATTTAGAGTAATTTCTGGAGATTTCGTTACAACAGAAGACGGAACAGGAATCGTGCATACGGCTCCGACTTTTGGTGCAGATGATGCTAAAGTAGCAAAAGAAGCTAAGCCAGAAGTACCGCCAATGTTGGTTTTAGACGAAAACGGAACAGCAGTTCCTTTAGTTGATTTGCAAGGAAAATTCACTTCTCATGTAGGTGATTTGGCTGGTAAATATGTTAAAAACGAATATTACGATGCAGGACAAGCTCCGGAGAAATCTGTAGATGTTGAAATTGCTATTCGTCTTAAAGAAGAAAACAAAGCTTTTAAAGTTGAAAAATACGTGCACAGTTATCCACACAGCTGGAGAACAGACGAGCCGTTATTATACTATCCTCTAGATTCATGGTTCATCAAAGTAACCGATGTAAAAGATAGAATGTTCGATCTGAACGAAACTATCAATTGGAAGCCTAAATCTACTGGTGAAGGACGTTTTGGAAATTGGCTTAAAAATGCTAATGATTGGAACTTATCTCGTTCTAGATATTGGGGAATTCCGTTGCCAATTTGGAGAACAGAAGATAAAACAGAAGAAGTTATTATCGGTTCTGTTGAAGAATTGTACAATGCAATCGAAAAGTCAATCGAAGCAGGTTTCCAAAAAGAAAATCCATTTAAAGGGTTTGAGATTGGAAATATGTCTGAATCAAACTATGATTTAATTGATTTGCACAAAAATGTTGTTGATGCTATCACTTTGGTTTCGGCTTCTGGAAAACCAATGAAGCGCGAAAGTGATCTAATCGACGTTTGGTTTGATTCTGGAGCAATGCCTTATGCACAATGGCACTATCCTTTTGAGAACAAAGATAAAATTGACGGAAACAAAGATTTTCCAGCGAATTTCATTGCCGAAGGAGTAGATCAGACTCGTGGATGGTTCTATACTTTACACGCTATCGGAACTTTAGTTTTTGATAAAATAGCGTACAAAAACGTAGTTTCAAACGGTTTGGTTTTGGATAAAAACGGAATTAAAATGTCTAAGAGTAAAGGAAATACCATAGACCCGTTTAAAACCATTGCAGAAAACGGCCCAGATGCTACACGTTGGTATATGATTATGAATGCAAATCCGTGGGATAACTTGAAGTTTGACCTTGAAGGAATTGCTGAGGTGAAACGTAAATTCTTCGGAACACTTTATAATACCTATTCGTTCTTCTCGTTATATGCAAACATCGACGGATTTAAATATGCTGAAGCCGAAATTCCGTTAAACGAAAGACCTGAAATTGATCAATGGATTATTTCTGAATTACATTCGCTAATCAAATTTGTTGACGAATGCTACGAAGATTACGAGCCAACAAAAGCTACAAGGGCCATTTCTGACTTCGTCCAGGAAAACTTAAGTAACTGGTACGTTCGTTTATGCCGTCGTCGTTTCTGGAAAGGAGAATACGCTAAAGATAAAATTGCGGCTTACCAAACGCTTTATACTTGTTTACTTACAATCAGTAAACTAAGCGCTCCAGTAGCTCCATTTTTTATGGATAAATTATACAGAGATTTGACAGCTTCTACGGGAACCGAGGATTTTGCTAGTGTTCACTTGGCAGAATTCCCAAAATTTGTCGAAAACTTTGTTAATAAAACGTTGGAAAGCAAAATGCAGAAGGCGCAAACGATCTCATCTTTGGTATTATCACTACGTAAAAAAGAGATGATAAAAGTACGTCAACCTTTGCAAAAGGTAATGATTCCAGTACTTGACGAGAATCAGCGTGCTGAAATCGAAGCAATTTCGGACCTTGTAAAAGCCGAAGTAAACGTGAAAGAAATTGAACTTTTAGACGATGCTTCAGGTATTTTAGTGAAACAGATTAAGCCTAATTTTAAAGCTCTTGGACCACGTTTTGGTAAAGATATGGGTCTGATTTCTAAGGAGATACAAGGTTTTTCTGCAGATCAGATTAACCAGCTAGACAAGCAAGGGACGCTAGATATTGTTATTGCAGGAAATAGTGTAACTTTATCATTAGAAGATGTGGAAATTACATCACAAGATATCGAAGGATGGTTGGTTGCTAATTCAAACGGAATAACAGTTGCGCTTGATATTACTCTTACCGAAGAATTAAAAAATGAAGGTATCGCTAGAGAATTAGTTAATAGAATACAAAATATTCGTAAAGATTCAGGATTTGAGGTTACGGATAAGATTAAAGTTCAAATAAAACGAGACGGTATTTTAGAAGATGCAGTTTCAAAAAATGAAGACTATATTAAGTCAGAAACATTAACAGACGAACTGGTTTTTGCTGACACGTTAGAAAACGGCACAGAAATTGAGTTTGATGACATTAGAACCATTATATTAATTTCAAAATAGTTAGAAAATGATAGATGAAATTACAAGATACTCTGACGCAGATTTAGCAGAGTTCAAAGAGATAATCCAAGCAAAAATTAAAAAAGCGCAAGAAGATCTTGATTTGATCAAAAGTGCCTATATGAACGATTTGAATAACGGAACTGACGATACTTCTCCAACTTTTAAAGCTTTTGAAGAAGGAAGTGAGACCATGTCAAAAGAAGCGAACTCTCAGTTGGCTATCAGACAAGAGAAATTCATTCGCGATTTAAAAAATGCTTTATTCCGTGTAGAAAACAAAACATACGGTATCTGCAAAGTAACGGGTAAATTAATTAGCAAAGAAAGGCTTAAAATCGTTCCTCACGCAACAATGAGTATCGAAGCTAAAAACTTGCAGAGATAATTATAAAATATCTTTAGATAGAAAGAAAACGCTCCTAAAAAGGGAGCGTTTTTTTTGTTTAATGTTCACTGAAATTCAGATTTGATGATGTAAATTACTATTGAAAGAAATTATTTATAATTAATCAAGATAAGCGAATTTTAAGGTCGTTTTTTTTGTAAGAATTAAGCAGGTAAAATTACCTAAGATTTTTTGCGATAAATAAAAAAAACCGCCTTGGTTAGGGGCGGTGTTTTTTAAAAGTAAAATTGTTGCATAATTACGCTAGATTTTTTTCAACGTCTGCTTTGTGTTTTCTTAAAATAGCTCTTGTCATACCTAAATTTGCTTTTGAAGCATCAGCTGCAAGATAGATCATGAATTTTTTGTTAGGAGAAATGTCGATAATGTGAATTTGATTCGATAATGTAATCAAAATATCTTCGATGTCCTGGTTTAAGTTAAGTGCTTTAACTGCACTCAATTTAGCTTTTACAACTTCTAAGTTGTACGCTGCAGCTAATTCAGGATCAAAATTAGGATCGACTGTTAGGTTTCCAAAACTTAATCCAGATTCAATTTCTGTTACTGCTACAGCGATAAAGCCGTTTACGTTAGTTTTCATTTCGTTTAAAAACACGTTTAAAAAATCATTGCTCATAGTTCATTTGGGTTATTTGTTAATAGAATTTTATGTTATTTCAATAGAGAATTTTTGCTTAATTCAACAGAAACTTCTTCTGTAGAACGCATTAATAAGGCTAGATTACTTCCTTCTTTAGAAAAAGCAACGATAAAGTTAGAACCGCTTATTTTGTTTCCAACAATAACGCCTTCAGCACTTTTTAGGTATAATTGTTTTAGAGAGCCTTTTTCTAAATCAATTAAAAATTTTTCGCTCATAGATAAAATAGCTGCACTCATTGCGGCAATACTGTCGCCGTAGTCAAGATTTAAGGAAGTGATAAGTTTTCCTTTTCCGTTCAAAATTAATGCAGCAGTAGATTTTGTGCTGACAAGAAAGTCGTTTAGTGTAGTTGTGATTTCATTCATGATTTTGTAGGATTTTGGGAGGAATGTTAAATTTAGTTTGTGTTGGTATTCGTTTTCAAAAATTAATGCAAGTTGTCCTAAACAAGTGTTAATTTTTATTAACAAATATAAATTAAATTATGTATCATTGTAATACCAAATCAGTAATAATTTTAATTATTTACGACGAAAAACTTACATTATGGCTAAAGTATTGAAATTCAAAGAAGTAAACTCTGATGTAGAGCGCAGAATGAAAGAATTTGAAAAACTGCGTGTTAAATTTAAAGCAGATGTAAAAAAGGGCGAAGCTAAGAAACTGGCTGCCGGAAAAGAGAGCAAAGGAATCTTCAAGTCGATTTCAGATTTTTTCTCCGACAGTCCGAAAGCGCCAGCAAAAGCAGCTGTAAAAAAGTAAACTTTACTACGTTTAGATTAGCAGATAAACTTGTTTGGTTTGTTGCAAAAGAATTAACGCTCCTTTAGGAGCGTTTTTTTTGATTTAATTGTTATTTTTGCCCATCAAAAAATCATAAAATGTCATTACGAAAAGCGTATTTCCTTATATTTCTAGTTTTAATTGTTGATCAGCTTTCTAAAATTTATGTCAAAACAAATTTTGTTCTTGGTGAAGAAGTTGTAATTGCTGATTGGTTTAGAATTCATTTTATTGAAAATGAAGGAATGGCTTGGGGAACAAAAATACCAGGAGAATACGGAAAACTAATTTTGACGGTTTTCAGAATCTTTGCCGTTGTTGGAATTGGCTGGTGGCTTTCTGATTCTATAAAAAAACGTCATTCTACATATTTAGTAGTTGCTATTGCGTTGATCTTTGCAGGAGCGGCAGGAAATATTATCGATTCTGTTTTCTACGGAGTTATTTTTGATGACAGTACTCACAACCTTGCAACAATTTTTTCTCCAGCTCCTTATGGAACATGGTTTCATGGTTTGGTAGTAGATATGTTCTATTTTCCTATTTGGGAGGGAAATCTTCCTGAATGGCTTCCGCTATTTGGTGGAAAACATTTTGCCTTCTTTAATGCTATCTTTAATGTGGCCGATGTAGCAATTTCTACTGGTGTAGGAATACTTTTGGTTTTCAATAGAAGAGCTTTTCCAAAACACTAATTATTTTTAAAAATACAAGATAAAAAATTCCAAATTCCAATATTTGTTTGCGATTAGTGCTTCAAAAATTGGAATTTGGAATTTTTCATTATTGGGATTTATATTTAATTGTGCTATTTTTACAATATTAAAACCAAACTTATGCAAAGTCCGTCTTTTTCCATTTATGATGCTTCTGCAGGATCAGGAAAGACGTATACTTTGGTAAAAGAATATTTAAAAATTATTCTTTCTTCTCCAAAAAACGATGCATACAGAAATATCTTAGCCATAACTTTTACCAATAAGGCTGTTCATGAAATGAAAAGCCGTATTGTTGGAAATTTATCTGAATTTGCAAAAGACGATCCGTCTCCAAAAGCGGCTGATTTAATGGAAGATCTTTCACGCGATACTGGACTTTCGATTATTAAAATTAAAACCAAATCGCAGCAAATCATTAAGCACTTAATTCATAATTATGCTGCTTTTGATATTTCTACTATTGATAAATTTACACATAAAGTTATTCGTGCTTTTGCACATGATCTTAATCTTCCAATGACTTTTGAGGTGACTTTGGATACCGAAAACTTATTAGTTGAAGCTGTTGACGCCATTATTGCACAAGCGGGTGAAGATGAAACTTTAACCAAATTGCTCATCGATTTCACAATGGAAAAAACCGATGACGACAAAAGCTGGGATATTTCTCGTGAAATTCTCGATACTGGTAGATTGGTTTTGAATGAAAACAATCGAAATGAAATTCTGCATTTTCAAAATAAAACAATCGGAGAGTTTGTTGAGATTAAAAAGAAAATGCAAGGGCTTTGTAAAGAATTGGAAGAAACCAATGAGGGTCTTGCAGCTAAGGCAATTGAATTAATTGATAAAAACGGAATCGACCCAAAATCATTTTCAAGAGGAACCTTTCCGAACCATTTGCAAAGTATTAAAGACGGAAAATTTAATCCGAAAAATAAAACCTTTCATGAGTTTGACGATATTGCGATTAATAAGACGGCAAAAGACAGAGCTTTAATTGAAAATATTATACCTGAACTTCTTCAGGTATTGAAAGAGGTTTATCAGAATTTCGAGAAAAGAGATTTTTACAAAGCCTTTTTAAAAAATATTACGCCGCTTTCTTTGCTGAATACGGTAAGTAATGAACTTGCAAAAATTCAGTCGGAACAGAATGTCTTGTCTATTTCAGAATTCAACGCGATAATTCACCGGGAAATTCAGAATCAGCCAGCGCCTTTTATTTATGAACGTTTGGGAGAGCGTTATCGAAATTTCTTTATTGATGAGTTTCAAGATACATCAGAAATGCAATGGCAGAACCTGATTCCGCTGATTGATAATTCGCTTTCTGGATTAGATGATTTTGGAAATAAAGGAACTCTGATGATTGTTGGAGATCCGAAACAATCTATTTATCGCTGGCGCGGAGGAAAAGCAGAGCAATTTATAGAACTGAGTAAAGAAGAGGTGGCTTTTTTTCATCATGAAAAAGTAGTAAAACATCTCGATACAAACTATAGAAGCTATAGCGAAGTCATTGAGTTTAACAACGCTTTTTTTAAATTGATTTCTAGCGAATTTTCAAATGAAGATTATAAAAATCTGTACGAAAATCATAGTTTTCAAAACACCAATTCGAAAAAAGGCGGTTATGTAGACATTTCGTTTCTTCCGATTATTGATAAAAATGATTTTGCAGATGAAGATGATGTTGTAGAAAAATCAGATTTGTATGTTTTAGCTACTTTAAATACGATTCAAGAAGTAGTTAAGCAAGGTTTCGAATATAAAGATATTGTAATCCTGACTAGAAAAAGAGATCAAGGAATTGCAATTGCTAATTATTTGACAGAGCAGGGAATTCCGTTGCTGTCTTCGGAAACTTTGATGATTCAGAATGCGTCAGAAGTTCGTCTGATTATTCATCTTCTTCGATATCTAAATAATAATTCAGATTTAGAATCAAAAGCTAACTTTTTACATTTCTTGGCTTCAACTAAAGATTTGTCAATGCCTATCCATGATTTTATTGCGATGGGAATGAATCATCGATTTGAAAAAGAATTTGAAGAATGGCTTTTGACATTTGATGTTTCTTTTTCTTTCGAAGATGTTAGAAAAAAATCTCTATATGAAGCGGTTGAAATTATCATTTCTAAATTTATTCTTCCATCAGAAGGAAATGCCTATGTGCAGTTTTTTCTAGATATTGTTTTAGAAAGAGATATTAGGAATCAAGCCGGAGTTGCAGATTTTTTAGTTTTTTGGGATAAAAATGCGGAGAAATTTAGCATTCCTTCTCCTGAAGGAAATAATGCTGTTCGAATCATGACTATTCATAAGTCTAAAGGATTGGAATTTCCAGTTGTAATTATGCCTTTTGCAGATGAAGATTATAATCGAAAACCAAAAGACAAGTTGTGGCTGGATACAGAAGAAATAGATTTGGGAGTTCCAAAAGCTTTGGTTGATAATAGCAGTGCGGTTGAAAGTTTCGGAGAAAACGCATCGGCAGTTTTTAATTTGAAAAAACAAGAAGAGCTTTTAGATAATATAAATGTGCTCTATGTTGCTCTGACTCGTGCTGAAGAGCAATTGTATGTTATTTCTCAATCGCTAAAAGCTAAAAGTGATGGTGAATATCCAAACAATATGGCTTCTTTTTTTATTAAATTTTTGATTCATGAAGGAGTTTATGATGAAGAAAAATTGAATTACGAATTTGGAAATAAAGCTAGATTGTCAAAATCTTCAAAAACAATTGACATGGTGAAGTCTATTCCAATTGTGAAAGAAGTTTTAAATCCTAAAAATATTAAAATTGCTCAACGCGAAGCTTTAATGTGGGGAACGCATCAGCAGGAAGCGATTTCGTATGGAAATATTGTGCATGAGATTTTGGCTTTTGTTAAAGATAGGTCAGATATTGATTTGGCTGTTACAAAATCACTCGAAAATGGTTTGATAACTTATGATCAAAAGGATCAGGTATTGCAGACTTTGAATGAAATTGTAAATCATTCAGAGCTCAATATATGTTTTGATGCAAATCACACAGTTCTAAATGAGCAGACTATAGTTCAGAAAGAAGGAAGAATTTTAAAACCTGATCGAATTGTGTTGTTAGAAAGTAAGGAGGCTTATTTGTTGGATTATAAGACAGGAGTGCCTAATGCTAAATATCAGCAGCAAATTCAGGAATATCAAGACGCAATTGAAGATTTGGGGTACACAGTGTTAAAAAAAGCTCTTGTATATATAGGAGAGGAAATTGAAGTAGTAAATTTGTGAAAAAATTAATCAGATGTTAAAGAAAAAACGAAGCTTAATTTGGGTTAAGTTGTTAATTTTTAACGTTTTAAATAAATAAAAAATGTACGGTAAAATAAAAGAACATCTGCAAAAGGAATTGCAGACGATTGAAGAAAATGGAATTTTCAAAAAAGAGAGAATTATTACTTCTCCACAAGGTGCTGAAATCACAATTTCGACTGGAGAAACAGTATTGAACTTTTGTGCTAACAATTATCTAGGGCTTTCTTCGCATCCAGAAGTGGTGCAAGCAGCAAAAGATGCAATGGATACACATGGATTTGGAATGTCGTCAGTGCGTTTCATTTGCGGAACACAAGACATTCATAAAACATTAGAAAAAAAGATTGCCGATTTTTACGGTACAGAAGACACTATATTATATGCAGCTGCTTTTGATGCAAACGGTGGTGTTTTTGAACCTTTATTAGGAGAGAACGATGCAATTATTTCAGATAGTTTGAATCATGCTTCTATTATTGATGGAGTTCGTTTGTGTAAAGCAGCTCGTTATCGTTATGAAAATAACAATATGGAAGATTTAGAGCAGCAGTTAATTAAAGCAAATGAAGCTGGAGCTCGTTTTAAATTAATTGTAACTGATGGAGTCTTCTCTATGGATGGTTTAGTGGCGCCATTAGATAAAATTTGTGACTTGGCAGATAAATACGATGCAATGGTAATGGTTGATGAATGCCATGCTGCAGGTTTTATTGGAGCTACAGGAAAAGGAACTCTTGAAGCAAAAGGAGTAATGGGAAGAGTAGATATTATCACAGGAACCCTTGGTAAGGCTTTAGGAGGAGCTATGGGAGGTTACACTACTGCCAAAAAAGAAATTATAGAATTGCTTCGTCAGAGATCTAGACCATATTTGTTTTCAAATTCATTGGCGCCTGCTATTGTTGGAGCTTCAATAAAAGTATTTGAATTATTAGAGAAAGATACAGCGCTTCGTGATAAACTAGAATGGAATACCAACTATTTTAAAGAAGGTATGAAAAAAGCAGGCTTCGATATTATCGATGGAGACTCTGCAATTGTTCCGGTTATGCTGTATGATGCAAAATTATCTCAGACTATGGCAAACGAACTTTTGAAGCAAGGTATATATGTTATTGGTTTTTTCTTTCCTGTGGTTCCAAAAGATAAGGCAAGAATACGAGTACAATTATCTGCAGGGCATGAAAAAGAGCACTTGGATAAGGCTATAAACGCCTTCACAGTTGTCGGTAAAATGTTAAAAGTTATATAATTACCACTTCAGTTAAATTTTTGTAGGTTTTTTTTAACATTTCATTTTGTATTTAAAAAATTTGGTGTTACTTTTGCTTGTAATTAACTAAATTGTAATTAAAAAAATTAAGTATGAAACATCTTAACAAACTTTTAGTTGCTGTATTGATGGCGATGGGTTTAAGTTCTCACGCGCAAGACAGTAACAATCCATGGGCGATCTCTTTCGGGGTTAATGCTGTGGATACAAGGACTAGTGCAAGTCCAGATCATGTTGACTTTTTTCCTGCACACTTTTCTCAGCCATTCGCTGTAAAAGATAACTGGAATATTCTTCCTTCTTTATCTTACATTGGTGTAAATAGATATGTGGGGCATGGTTTCTCTGTAGGTTTACAGGGATCTGTGAACAAAATTGACAAATATGTTGTTTTTGCTCCAACTGCTGCAGGTCACGATGGAAGAGGTATGATCGTAGAAAATCCTGGAGACTTAATGTACTACGGAATTGATGCTACTGTGAAATATAGTTTCCAAGAGTTAATCAAATCTAAAGTGGTTGATCCTTCGTTATCTGTTGGTGGAGGTTACACTTTCTTCGGAGATAGCAGCTACGGAACTATTAATCCAGGTGCTGGTGTTACTTTCTGGTTTACAGATGCTATTGGTCTTGAGCTTGCTACAAGATACAAATGGTCAGTTAGCGGAGATAGAGAAGATGCTAATGGAACTCCAGATGCTCCATCTCACTTCCAACATACTGCAGGTTTAGTTTTCAAATTCGGAGGTAAAGATACTGACGGAGACGGAATCTATGACAAAGACGATGCTTGTCCAGATGTTGCTGGTTTAAAACAATTCAACGGATGTCCTGATACTGACGGTGACGGAATCGTTGATGCTTCTGACGCTTGTCCAGATGTATTTGGTTTAGCTGCATTAAACGGATGTCCTGATACTGACGGAGACGGAATTGCTGATAAAGATGACGCTTGTCCAGATGTTGCTGGTTTAGCTGCTTTAAAAGGTTGTCCTGATACTGACGGTGACGGAATCGCTGATAAAGACGATAAATGTCCTACAGTTGCTGGTCCTAAAGAAAACGGTGGTTGCCCATTCTTAGATGCTGATAAAGATGGTGTTGCTGACAAAGATGACGACTGTCCTACAGTTGCAGGTCCTGCTAGTAACAGAGGATGTCCAGAAGTAACTTCTGAGGCGTTAGAAGATCTTAAAGTTCAAGCTAGAGCGGTATACTTCAACTCAGGAAAAGCTACTTTCAAAACTGGTGACAAAGAAACTCCAGCTAGATTAGATGCTATTAAAGAAATCCTTAAAAACTATCCAAACGCGAAATTCTCTATCGAAGGACACACAGATAGTACAGGTTCTGCTAAATTAAACCAAAAACTTTCTGAAGATAGAGCTAAAGCTGTAATGGACGCTTTAATCCAAAGAGGTGTTAATCCAGAAAACTTAGAGTATAAAGGATTTGGTTCTAGCAAACCAGTTGCAAGCAACAAAACTGCTGCAGGTAAAGCACAAAACAGAAGAACTGAAATTAGACACATTGGTTCTAAATACCAAGGTAAACTATAATTTTAGTTTTTAAATAAACAGGAAAAGCCATTCTTAATTGAATGGCTTTTTTTATTTTTATACTATGATAAATGATTCTTTTCTTCAAAAAATTGCCTCTGTTGTAATTCAGGATTATGTTGAAAAACTTTCCGAAATAACGATAATTCTTCCTAATAAAAGGGCAAAGGTTTTCTTGATTGAAGCACTTAAAAAGGCAACGTCAAAAACGATAATTGCCCCACAGATTACTAGCATAGAAGATTTTGTTCAAGATGTTGCATCAATTCGTTCTGTGGATTCGATCGAGCTTTTGTTTGAATTTTATGAAGTCTATTTATCTATTACAGAAAAAAAGAATCAGCAATCTTTTGAGTTATTTGCAAATTGGGCTAAAACACTTTTGCAGGATTTTAATGAAATTGACAGATATCTTTTAGATCCTTCACATGTTCTGTCTTATCTAAAAGATATTGAAGATATAAAGAGATGGGGGCTTGAGGTAGATCAAAAAACAAAATTATTAGAGAATTATATTGACTTCTGGAAATTACTTCCTGTTTATTATGAGTCGTTATATAATCATCTGCTATTTAAATCAATTGGATACCAAGGTTTGATTTATAGAGAAGCAGTAAATAATCTGAATCATTTTTCGAATACTATCGGTAATCGCACTTTTATTTTTGCAGGATTCAATGCTTTGAATGCCGCTGAGGAAAAGATTGTGCAGCATTTGCTAGCATTAGATCAAGCGAAAATTTACTGGGATGCTGATCAGGCATTTCTAAATGATCCATATCATGATGCAGGCTTATTTTTGAGGAGGTTTAAAGAAAGTTGGAAACATTATAAGTCAAATGTTTTTGATTGGATAGTAGATGATTTTTCGGAGCCAAAAAACATTCAAATAATTGGAACTCCCAAAACAATAGGACAAGCCAAATTGGCTGGAAGTATCATTGAGAATTTAATCGATCAAAATCCCGATGCTTCTTTAGATAAAGTTGCAGTTGTGCTTGGAGAGGAAAACTTATTAGTTCCGGTTTTGTACTCGCTTCCTGCTTCGGTTGGAGCGCTAAATATTACGATGGGATATTCGGGAAAGAATAATCCGTCGCAGATATTTGTTGCTAAATTGTTTAAAATGCATACCAATGCGCTTTCTCGAAAAGGTGGCAGTTATGTTTTTTATTATAAAGATGTGCTTGATATTTTGACACATCCACTGGTTGAACCTTATGCAAATGCGCAAAGGCTGGTAAGAATTATTAAAGAGAATAATTATACTTTTATTACGCATCATAAAATTTTGGAGCTTCATCCAGAACCTTCTAGTTTTTTTAATTTGTTATTTGAAAAATGGCAGAGTGGATCTATAGCGGTATTAAAGAATATTTCAGCTCTATTAATTACGATTAAAGAGCATTTCAGTAATGATAATGAGGAGGAAAAAATTGCGAAAGCCTTTGTTTATGGAGTGTTTAAAGTGATTAATAAACTAATAAATTATTATTCAAAACATCACCATATTGATAATATTGACACTTTGCATTCTATTTATAAGCAAATTATAGATTTGGCAGAAGTGTCGTTTGAAGGTGAACCGTTGCGTGGTTTACAGATTATGGGGGTTTTAGAAAGCCGTGTTTTAGATTTTGAAACCGTGATCATAACTTCTATGAATGAAGGGAAATTTCCTGCTGGTAAATCTCAAAATTCTTTTATTCCTTATGATGTTAAAAGAGAGTTGGGCCTTCCGACATTTAAAGAGAAAGATGCGATTTATACGTATCACTTTTATCATTTACTTCAAAGAGCTAAAAACATTTATCTGATTTATAATACCGAAAATGACGGATTGGACGCTGGTGAAAGAAGCCGTTTTATTACGCAATTAGAAGTTGAAAAAAAATCAAAGCATAATATAACTTTTGATATTTATAATCCAGAACTGCCTAATACGGCCTACGAACCGATTTCTGTTCCTAAGTCTGAATTGGTGATGGAAAGATTGAAGGAAATTGCAGTTAATGGTTTTTCGCCTTCTGCTTTGACTAGTTATATCCGAAATCCGATTGAGTTTTACTTTCAAAAAATATTGAGAATCCGTGAAGTAGAAGAAGTTGAAGAAAATATTGCTTTGAATACTTTGGGAACTATTATTCACGAAACGTTAAAAGCACTATACGAGCCTTTTATTGGGAAATTTATTTCTGAAAGCGATCTTTTAAATTGCTTTAAATTACTTGATGATGAAGTTCTGAAACAATTTAAACTGGTTTACAAAGAGGGAGAAATCAAGAAAGGGCGAAACCTTTTGGCTTTTGAAGTGGCAAAACGAAATGTAGCTAACTTTCTAAAGATGGAATTAGAGTCTGTAAAAAACAATGAAGCAATTCAGATTATTGCTTTGGAGCAGACTTTTCAACGCGAGTTTATTCATCCGAAACTGCCATTTCCTGTTTTAATTAAAGGAAATGTGGATCGTATTGAACGCCGAGACGGAAGAATTAGAATTATTGATTATAAGACAGGAAAAGTAGAGAAGTCTAATGTTGTACTGAAAACATGGAACGGGTTAACGCAGGAGCTTAAAAATGATAAAATCATTCAGGTTTTGGCGTACGCTTTCATGTATGAGAAAGAAGCAGGCGAACTCCCGATAGAAGTTGGTATTATCTCATTCAAAAACCTAAAATCTGGATTTTTACCTTTCGGGTTTAAAGAAGAAAAAGATTTAGATGCTATAGTGACACCGCAGATACTAAACTCTTATTTAGAAGAAATTGCCAATTTGTTAGGAGAAATTTTTGATATTAATATTCCTTTTGAGGAAAAAATCTAGACTATCTCTATCAGAAAATTTCAAAACATATTTGAGTTTTATAAGACAACTTTGATTGCGAATTTGGTGGTCTCTGTTATTGCCTTTCTTTTTTGGGGAGTTGATCATTTTTTATTGATGATAGCCACACTAGGTTTTGGGTCAAGTATTGGATTTAAAGAAATGTATCGCCAAAATGAATATTTATTTTATATGAATAATGGTTTTTCGAAAAGAAGGCTTTTGTTTTACTGTTTCTTGCTCAATTTTGCGCTTGTATTTTTGTTTGCTGTCGCGTTAATTTCAATTCAAAAAATATCTTGAAAAAACATATTCTTGAAATAAGTGGTATTCAAAAAAGTTTTAATGATAAATTATTGCTTTCAGATATTTATTTGAAATTGGAAACGGGTCAGATAATTGGTCTATTCGGTAGAAATGGCTCTGGAAAATCTACATTATTGAAGATTATATTTGGGATAGTGCCTGCTTTAGATAAAAGTATTTTTATTAACGGAATTTCAAAGAATAATTCTTCTGTGTTGTTAAATGAAATTAGGTATCTACATCAAAACCAATTTATTCCAAATCATTTTTCGGTTTTTCAAACCATTCGGTTGTCTGTCGATAAACAAAAAATATTTGTTTTTTGCGAAGATGATTTTTTAAAACCTCTTTTAAATCAAAAAATTAAGGATTTGTCTTTTGGAGAATTGCGCTATCTTCAGGTTAAATTGATGTTTTTTAATCAATCAAAATTTGTATTGCTGGATGAGCCGTTTAGTGGTTTATCTCCAAAAATGATTGAGATTATAATGTTGTTGATTAAAGAAAATTCTGAAGAAAAAGGAATAATCCTTACCGATCATAATTATAAAAGTGTGATAGGAATTGCAACCGATTTAAGAATGTTAAAGGAGGGTAAGTTGCGGGTAATCAATAAAAAAGCCGAACTTGTCAGTGAAGGTTATTTGGCAAATTCGACAATTTTTTAGACGCTATTAGCTGAATATTTTCTTGAAAAAACCTTTTTTAGATTTTTCTTCAGAAGCCGTAGTATTAATGTGTCCGTTTTCAATACGAAATCTTCTAAACTTCTCCAATTTTACATTTAAGTCAAAGCGTAATTCGTCAACAGTTTTCATTTTTAGTAAATTTTTTTGCAAAGCTATAGAAAAACTTTTGTCAAATGCAATAATCTGCAAATGTTAATTTTAGAAATGAGTTTTGTTAAGTAAAATGTTACGTTTTTAGTATTATTTGCTTTTTATGTTAATTTTTTTTGCGTTTTTTTTGCAAAAAAATAGGATTAATTAAGTGATAAATAAAAGTGTGCCAGTACGTTATATTGCATCTTTTTTTAACAAGTGTTTATCGCACAATTGCTAATATTAAAATATCTTTGGCGCTTCCAAAAACATGACAAAATAAGAATATGATTGATTTACAAACACTGGTGCAAGAGACTGGCGCAGAGTCTGGGCTAAGTTTTAATATTGATGGCATCTTAAACGAGTCTGTGAATTTAGAATATGACGGAAATGTAGCAGCAATGATCGGAATGATTTTGAAGATGTGCCTTGAAATGTCTGAAGACGTTAACAATGGAGATCTTAAACAAGTTATGATCAAAAATAATGACGGAATTGTTGTGGCAAGCAAAAATCAAGATGATAATTGCGTCGCGTTGCTTTCTAAAGATTTAAGTAAAATGGGACTATTGCTGAGAAGAATGGATTCTGTTTTTAACAACTAATTTAAAACCAAATATTTTAATACACATGTCAGATTTTTTGCAAAACTTTCAAAACGATTTAAAAGAGAATATTAACGGATTTATTGCTGTTTCTGTTACAGAAGTTGAAACAGGAATGTCTTATTGTTCGTTAACAGTAAAATCAGATTTTGATCCAGAATTAGCTTCTGCCTATAATTTAGAAGTTGTAAAAGCAAAATTAAATGCGATTAAAGCTTTAGGATTAAATCAAAAAATTAATGATATTTTAATTACCCTGACAGATCAGATTCATATTATTGATGTTTCTGAAGACGGAAGATACTTTATCTACTTGGCAGTAGATTCGACTAAAGCAAATCTTGGTTTGACAAGAGCGACTTTATCTAAATACAAAAAAGATATTACTTCAAAGTTATAACGATATTTTGCCCCCAAGAATGAGAAAAAGGCTGTTTCAACCCTAGGTTAGAAATGGCCTTTTTCGATTTTACTGCTTAGATTTTTATTCAAAGAAATGTGACAAAGTTGTTTTTAATTCTTCTTTGTTTTCTATTTGGCTCATGTGTCCATCCTCAAAAGAAATTAATTCTGCAGTTGTGTCTTCAATTTGCGAAAGGCTTTCTTCGTAGTTTAAAACAGGATCTTTTTTACCTAAAATCAATAAAACTGGAAAACGGTTTTCTTTTAAAAGCCATTCTCTATCTTTTCTGATTTTCATTCCTTCTTGAGAAGCAATAATTCCTTGTAAAGGTGTTTTTAAGGCTTCTGTTTTTACTTTTTCTATTTCTTCAGATAATCGTGTTCTGTTATTTTCGCTGAATAAATTTGCAATAGCCAGACTTACAAAGCTAACATAGTTTTGTTTTACAGCTTTAATTGCGCGAGTTCTGTTTAGTTTTTTCTCCGCGCTGTCTTCTTTTGAAGTTGAATTTAGTAAAACCAATTTCTGGATTTTCTGCGGATACAATTCGGCGAAAGCCAAACCAACATAACCACCCATCGAATGTCCAACAATTGTAGCTTTTTCAATTTTTAAATATTCCAAAACTTCATTTACTGCATTGGCATTATCTTCCATTTCGTGAACATAACCCAATGGTTCAGATTCGCCATGACCTAATAGATCGATTGTAACTACTCGATATTTTTCTGAGAAAAAATCAACATAATCTTTCCACATTTTTTTGTTTTCCAGAAAGCCGTGAAGTAAAACTATTGTGTTTCCAGTTCCCGAATCTGAGTATGATATTTTAGTATTTTTATATAAAAGCGTTTTCAAAATGAAAGATTTTTTGTTCTGAAGTACAAAGTTAAGAAAGCTGAACTAAAATATCGTGATGTCTTGATTTAATTGGGAAATCTTTAAAATAGCTATAAATTTATTTATGACAAACTGATACCTGAAGAATAAAAAAAGATGGCTTTCGTCTATGAAAGCCATTCTAATTAAAACCTATTGTCACCATCCAAGAGATTTCCTAATCCGCCAAGAAGACTCCCTTCTTCGCGACTGTTTCCGCCAGATCTTGGTGCCGAAGCAATAATTCTGTCAGCCAATCTAGAGAAAGGGAGCGATTGAATGTAAACCGTTCCAGGACCTTTTAAAGTGGCATAAAATAATCCTTCGCCACCAAAAATAGAATTCTTGATGCCACCAATAAATTCAATATCATAATCTACATCTTTGGTAAAACCAATAATGCATCCCGTATCTACTTTTAGGACTTCTCCATGAGCCAGTTCTTTTTTGGCCATTGTTCCGCCAGAATGTACAAATGTCATTCCATCTCCTTCAATTTTTTGCATGATAAAACCTTCACCGCCAAATAATCCGCGACCTAATTTCTGAGAAAATTCTATTCCAACAGAAACACCTTTGGCAGCGCATAAAAATGAACTTTTTTGACAGATAAATTTACCTTGAAACTCAGTCAAATCAATCGGAAGGATTTTTCCAGGATAAGGCGATGCAAATGAAACTTTGCTTTTGGTATTGCCTTGATTTAAAAATGCGGTCATAAACAAACTTTCGCCCGTCAGAACTCTTTTACCTGCATTTAAAAGTTTGCCAAATAAACCAGATCCCTGCTGTTGAGAACCATCTCCAAAAATGGTTTCCATTTGGATATTGTTTTCCATCATCATAAAACTGCCGGCTTCGGCAATTACAATTTCCTGTGGATCTAATTCTATCTCCACATATTGCATTTCTTCTCCAAAAATCTGATAATCTATTTCGTGTGCTTGCATAATTTCTTAGTTATTCGTTTTTTAAAATTAGACACATAATGCTGTAAAATGTTACAGATTTTAGCGCACTTCGACTGTTTTTAAGAACATTATGTGATTTTGTTATTTTAAATTAGTCTTAATTATGTTTTTTATTGCTTTAAATTCTATATTTTTGCACCGTTATTATATTTTATCAGAATGGCATTAGTTAGTGATTTGACCACCAAAGTATTATTTGAAACCGAAAAAGGATACAGTTATCAATGTGATTTGACCAATAGTATAATTATCAATTTTATTGATACAGTGTCAAGTTACAAGATTCAAGATTTTTTGATTTTTCAAAGAAAGGTTAATAGCGTTGACATTCTTAACATGCTTTACGACTTATCTGACCAGTCAGATGCACAGCTGATTGAAACTACCAAAAGAAATTTTTCTAGAAATCTTACTATCTGCGAAATAGTGCAGTTGAGAGATTTACTTAACGGAACTAAATTTACCCTTACATTGCATTCTATGCTTTGCAATATTGTTAATGTAGAGCTTATTTAGATTCTTACTTAGATTAAATCCAAATTTTCAGGCAGTTAGAGATGCCGTCTTTAATTTTTGTAATTTTACACGTATAAAAATTTAAGGTTATGAAAGATTTACTAAGAACAAGTACTTCATTAGTTGAAGGAATCGAAAAGATATTGAACTTACAAGCAAAATTAGAAAGCGACGCTTCAAACAAATATTTAGCTATGGCCGCATGGTTGGATAGAAATGGTTATGCAAATACAGCTTCTTATATGTACAAGCAAGCCGAAGAAGAAAGAGAGCATTTTCTAAAAGTTTTCAAATATATTACAGACATGGGAGGGATTGCTATTACGCCATCTGTTCCAGAGGTACAGCAAGAATTTGCTTCTTTTAGAGAAGTATTTGAAATTGCTTTGCAAAACGAAATTGCAGTTACGCAAGCGGTTAACAAAGTGATTGCAAAATGTAGAGCTGAAAATGATTATGCTACAGAAGATTTTATGATGTGGTATGTAGCGGAACAAAGAGAAGAAGAGAAAAACGCAAGAAGAGCTTTAGAGCTTTTTGATCTAATCAACGGAAACGAAGCTGACGGAAAGTTCCAATTGGATGTTCAGATTTCAAAAATCGGATAATAAACGATTTATATAATTTTAAAAGGAGCTGTCTACAAAAGGACAGCTCTTTTTATTTGTAAGCTTCAGAGAAGCGAAATATTTATAGCAAAACATAAAAGGTTACAAGATAAAGCTCCAGAGGAGCGGCATAAAGCTATAGAAGGATATATGTCGCTCCTCTGGAGCTCTTTTTTGTTTGTTTTATTGATTCTATAAATATTTCACCCCGCTGGGGGTTTTACGGTTAGAATAAATTTTGTAAAAATTTCGTCTAACAAAAAGCTGTCCTTTTAAGACAGCTTTTTTAAATTTTTATGATTTTAAGAATGAATTGATATCCGAAAAATACTTTTCTCTTGCGTCAAGCCATCCGTAATGTTTTGAATGTTCTAATAAAATCAGTTTCGAATTTGGAAAAGTCTGCTTTGCCAACTCTCCAATTTCATTGCTGATAATATCTTCTTTGCCCTGAATAATTAAAACAGGATTTTTGAAATTCTTCAATTTAGATTTACAGTCAAAATTCATTTTCTGCATATCTGCCCACAACAAACCATTGATTGTTGAATTTCCCTGAGTTAATCTTTCAGCAATAATCGGGACAAATTTCTGATCGTAAACATAAGCTGGAGCCATCGCGCGTCCGCGTCCTAAACGGGCTTTATGCGAAGTGTCGCCTTTTTCTATTTTTTCGTTCCAATAATTCATAGAATCTTTTTCAATTTGAGAAAGATTAGATTCAATCAAATTTGGACCTTTTAATAAAGATAAATCGACACCTCCTGAAGAAGATAAAACCAGTTTATTGATGCTGTTCGGATAAATTGTTGCGTAATACGAACCCAACATTCCTCCAAAAGAGTGCCCGAGAATATTCCATTTTTTGATTTTAAGATGTTTTCTTAATGATTCGATATCATCGGCCATTAATTTCATTGAAATAGTCGTAGGGTCTAATTTTGAAAGTTTCGATTTTCCAGTTCCTCTTTGGTCGTAAATAATTGTTTGTTGGTTTTTGCCTAAAACTTTCGCCATATCTTCAAAACCATTACTGTTCATTCCGGGACCTCCGTTTATAATTAAAAGCGGTTCGCCTTTTCCGAATGTTTTGTAATAGGTTTTACTTCCATCATTATTCAAAGCAAAACCTTCACTTTGAGCAAAAATAGTTGTGGCAATTAATAAGAAACCAAGAAGAAAAATCTTTTTCATCAAAAAATTATTCATTCATCAACGTTTCGATCTCGTCTACTTCAATAGGAATATTGCGCATTAAGTTGAAAGGCTCTCCTTTTTCCTGAACCACAACATTGTCTTCTAAACGGATTCCGAATTTTTCTGCTGGAATGTAAATTCCTGGCTCAACTGTGAAAACCATATTAGCTTTCATTGGTTCGTGAAGCAATCCGTAATCATGCGTGTCAAGTCCTAAATGGTGAGAAGTTCCGTGCATGAAATATTTTTTGTAAGCAGGCCATTCTGGATTTTCGTTCTGAACATCGGCTTTATCTATTAAACCTAAACCAAGTAATTCAGAAGTCATAATTTTACCTACTTCAACATGATATTGTTTCCAAAGCGTTCCTGGTGTAAGCATTTTTGTAGCTTCGTTTTTCACTCTCAAAACGGCGTTGTAAACCGCTTTCTGACGATCAGAAAAACGTCCAGAAACTGGAATTGTTCTAGTCATGTCGCTTGAGTAATTAGCATATTCTGCTGCAACGTCAAGCAAAATCAAATCACCTTCTTTACATTGCTGGTTGTTTTCGATATAGTGTAAAACATTTGCATTGTTTCCAGAAGCAATAATTGGTGTATAAGCAAAACCTTTAGAACGGTTACGGATGAATTCGTGAGCCAATTCAGCTTCAATTTCATATTCCGTAACATTTGGTTTTACAAATGATAATAATCTGCGGAAACCTTTCTCTGTAATATCACAAGCATGCTGAATCAAATCGATTTCTTCGCTTTCTTTTACAGAACGAAGTCTTTGTAGAATTGGGTTGCTTTTTGCAACATTGTGTGCTGGATAACGCTCTTTCCACCATTTTACAAAACGCGCTTCACGAGTTTCTGTTTCTACAGTCGCACGATAATGTTCGTTGGTGTTGATGTACATTGTATCGGCATACGTCATCATTTCGTTCAAAACTTTATGAAAATCTTGCAACCAATAAACCGTTCTAATTCCAGAAACCTGAAAAGCACGTTCTTTAGTTAGTTTTTCACCTTCCCAAACTGCAATATGCTCATTGGTTTCTCTTAAAAAAAGAATTTCTCTTTGGTGCTCATAAGGCGCATCTGGAAACAAAAGCAAAACACTTTCTTCCTGATCTACACCGCTCAGGTAAAAAATATCTCTATGCTGTGCGAACGGCAAAGTACTGTCGGCACTAACTGGATAAATGTCATTTGAGTTGAATACTGCAACAGAGTTAGGTTTCATTTCAGCCATGAACTTTCTGCGGTTTTTTACAAAAAGAGCGCTGTTTATTTGATGATATTTCATAATTATTTCGTTTTTGAACTTCGAATTTCAAAATTAATGATTTTTGATTTAGTGGCGTATAGCAGATTTATTAAAGTTTTCTTATTTGTTTTGGTTTTGCCACGAAGGCGCTAAGGCACAAAGTTTTTGTACAATCTTGTCATTCCGAGGAACGAGGAATCTCCGCAAGTAACTCCACAAAGATTGATAAGCGCAAAGTTTTTGTCATCTCGACGGAGGAGAGATCACACTAGAAACTCGACAAAGATTGATGGTTTTGTCCCACGCAGATTTGGCAGATTCCAGAGATTTTTAATCTTAGCATCTCAATATGGGCGTGCCCCTCCGGGTCGGGCTTTCGGCTATATCTTTTATTCCGCTCCGCTTCATAAAAGGATACCGCCTCTATCCCTCACGCGAATCTCGTTTTGGCAAGTTTATTATTTGTATAGGTTTTGAGTTTCAATTGTGAGAATTCGTATATTGGTACTGCGAAACAAAATAAATCATTCTCAAAATTCCATTTTAATAATATTTAAATAATTATGTCAATGACTCAACTTGCTTTTTTTAAAAAAGTAGATATGCCAACAAAATCAAAAATTGAAGAAAGTATTCGTGAATTAGGTTACGATTTTAAAATCTTAAATAAATTTGAAATATTATATGGTCAAGACAGTCTTAATTGTTCTATAAATGGATTTGAGACTTTTTTTGAAATGTATTTTGAAGAACCTTCTGAAATAATTAATGATTTAGAGTGGATTAAAACAGATATAATAGATGAAGATGTCGCTGTGTCATTTATTTGGGGAGCTGACTATGCGGCTGGAGCCAGTATTGGACTTATCTCTGTTGCATTGATCGATAACTGTAATGCTCAAGTTTATTATTTAGATGATGAAATAAAATATTCTAAAGAAATGCTTCTTTCTGATACTCCTGAATTTTTGAATGAATTAGAAAAAGAAAAAAGAAGAAGTCATCAAAAAAATGCAAAACCTTCTCAAGAAATTAAACAAGCAGTAAAAAAGAAAAGTTTTATAGAAAGAATCAAGACGCTTTTTAATTAAAAATTTCTATAGCTTAATGTGCTATAATTATCGAAGAATAAATTAATGAATCCAAAGATCAAAATAAGAAAAACCCAAGTAGAAGATCTAAACTTCGTCTACAAAGCAATCTGTGAACTCGAAAATGAAATTTTAGATTTTGAAGTTTTCGAAACGATATTCAACGAAAACATTTCAAACCCAAAAAATCTATATCTAATTGCCGAAAACGAAACTGAGGGTTTAGGTTTTATTAGCTTTCATACTCAAAATTTGCTGCATCATTGTGGATTGGTTGGTGAAATTCAGGAGTTTTTTATTTATCAAAAATATCGTGGTCAAGGCGTTGGAAGAGCATTAATAAATGAGATTTTAGATTTTGCTGAGCAGAATGATTTAAAAAGTATCGAAGTAACGACAAATAAAAAGCGAGTTGAGAATGTAGCGATTTATGAGAATTTGGGTTTTACTTTGAGTCATAATAAGTTTACGATTTATCAATAAAGATGTTTTTTAACCGCAAAGCCCGCTAAGTCTTACGCAAAGTTCGCAAAGTTTTGTGTTCAAAGCTTTGCGAACTTTACAATTATTCAATGTAACTTAAGATTGAAATTTTTTTGCGGACTTTGCGGTTAAATTTTAAAGATGCCTAAAAACTTATTTTAAAACTAATGATAATTCAAAAAGCGAACATAACCGACAACGAAATCCTAACTGCAATAACCAAAAAATCAAAAGCATATTGGGGATATTCTGCAGAACAAATTCAGAAATGGGATAAAAATCTAACCATTTCTCAAGATTATATTAGAGATCAAAATGTTTTTAAATTGGTAGACAATGATTTTATTGTAGGTTATTATTCTTATGTTTTCAAAAATGAAAAAGTAATCGAACTCGATAATTTGTTTATCTTACCGGAGTATATTGGAAAAGGATTTGGAAAACATTTAGTTCTCGATTTCTTAAACCGAATAAAAGAAGAGAAAACAGAAAGAATAATTCTCGATTCAGAACCCAACGCCGAGGAATTTTATTCTAAAATGGGATTTGTAAAAATTGGTGAATTTGAAACTTCCATAAAAAATCGGTTTATGCCTATTATGGAAATGAAACTTTAAAATCTAACTGAATTAAAATTATGACTACAAAACAAAGCTGTCTAATCGGATTAGTGTTTTTTCTAATCAGTTACTTATTCTTTTCTAAATTATTGCCAAGTTTAAGCGAATCTGTAGATTTTGCGCATTGGTTTAATTTAATTGGAGCTTGTTTTTTATTGTCTTTTAATGAGGTATTTCCAAAAACTAAGACAAATAAAGTTGCTTCTGTTTTGACCACTTTGGGGATAATTGCACATATCGGTCTTTGCACAATTGATTTTATAATGTCAAGCTACGGAAATAATGAAATCGAAAAAGCTGAATTAAGTCAGCATATTAGTAATTCGCCTTTGATTTTTTATCCATTTGTAGCCGTTGGACCGTCTTTGCTTTTTCTAGGTCTGGCTTTGCATGCATTCACTTTTATAAAAACGGAAACCTTAAAGTCTTTAATGGTAATTGTTGGTTCGGTTGCTGTGGGAGTTTCCTTTTTTGCTTTAAAAAATGGAGTTTTGATGGTTTTAAGCTGTGCGCTTTTTGTTTTAGGATTGGGTTTGTTGCTTTATGTGCCACGACCTTTGTCAAAGTTTTAAACCCAATCTTGTCATTCTGAGGAACGAAGAATCACACTAGAGATTCCGTATGCAAAATCGCCAATCTTTGTCGAGTTTCTAGTGTGATTGCTTCGCCAGTTCGCTATCGCTCGTGTCTTCGTTCCTCAGAATGACAAATTAGTTGAATATAAAAGCAAAATCGGAGCAAATTCTCTTCGGTTTTTTTTATCCGAAATTCGTATTTTCGTTCCAGAAACTAAAACTTAAAGATTGAAAAAATATCTAAAATACCTAATAGCACTCTTTCTGACTTTTGTCGTGATTGCAGGCGATGGTGCTTTATATTCTCAATCTAAATCGGCAGAATATTATCAGTCTTCGTTTGTAGTTTTAAGAAAAGAATTAGAGCTTAAAAGTTCTCGTTTATATAAATTCGGGCAAGTTGTTTCCTGGAATGAAATAAGATTTTCAGTTGTTTTGAATTTTCTCAAAACCGAAACTGTTTTTACTTTTCAAGTTAAAAAGCTTCTGAAACTGCAAAATTTGCTTCATCAAAATCTAACTTCATTTATAAATCAATCTGTTTTTATAAATGAAATAATCACTTCAAAACATTTCGATAAAAGTTTATACACTGCTTAAGAAAATTTATTTCTGAGCATAGATGATTCAATAATGTCTAATTATTTATCATTTTCAAAATGTATAAACAAAATAATAATTCTCGTTTGGAGCAATCTAAGCGACCACTTCTTCATTGGATAAAAAGAAAATTCATAATTATAATAACCGCTTTTATGCTAGGCATGGCAAACGGAATGCATACCGAAGATACTAGAATTAAAGGAAATCAAAATTATACTGAACAGCATAAGAAGGATTGATTACCTTTTATTTAACCGCAAAGGGCGCAAAGGTTTTTTTGAGATATCTAAATAAACGCAAAGTTCGCAAAGCTTTGTGTTCATAAAAAGGTTTGTGAACCTTGCGTAATCCTTTGTGGACTTTGCGGTTAAATTTCAAAAAACATAAAAAAAACCGAAACATCAAGCTTCGGTTTTTTTATTGGAGTTTGGGGTTTTAAAAATTGGATTTTAAAAATTTAATCCACCCATTTATAATATCTCGCCCCGATCAAAACAGGAATTTCTTTTTCGATTCTGTCTAAAACCCATTCGTTTTTCGGAGTTCTTACGCTTTGTTTTTGTTCTTTTTTATGAAGACTTTCGTAAGTGTTGAAATCAATTTCTACGCTTTCAGCTAAATTTTCAAAAAGTTTCACGTTTTCTAAAGCCGATTTCCATTCTGGCTGAATCGTTCCTTCAAAAACTTTCGATTTTGATCCGCTTCCGTAAGCTAAGAAACCGAATTTAGTTCCAGCTACTTCTTTATTAGTGTCATAAAAATGAGCTAGAGTAGATAACAATCCCATGAAAATAGAACCTGTATAAAGGTTTCCAATTAATGAAGAGGCCAATTCTGCAGGCTGTAATTTCTCAGTTACAAAACTTCTGTAATCTTCAGATTTTGCCACTTCTTTAATTTTTGTCTGATAATCTGCAGGAGCAATATCATCAGCAATAATTTTTTCGGCACTATCTAGAGCGTAGATTTCAGATAACATTCTTCTTCCTTGAAAAGAATATGGCAAGTGCATTACGATACTATGCCAAGTGTTATATAAAGTTTCGGTAGTATTTTTTAGTTTTTTGAATGAAAAGTAAGCATTTCGAGTACGATCCATGTAACATTGATTCGAATATTGTCCATCAAAAACTGGCTGGTCTTTATGAATTTCGATTTCAGCTTCTAAATTGTCAAACCACGAATCGTTGTTTGTGTTTTTGGTAATTTCTTCTTTAGAAATAGTTCTGTATGGCTTAAAGAAATCGAAAACACCTTTTGTGCTCGTTGCCCAATTGTCATCAAAAGCAATAATTCTAGGATTTGAAGCAATTAACATGGCAACTGCTCCGGCTCCTTGCGTATATTCTCCGCCAGAGTTTAAATCATATTTTGCAAAATCAGAAGTAACTACAATTGCTTTTTTCGTCGGATTCAGTTTTACGAAATCTAGGCAGTTTTGCATCGCATCAACTCCGCCAATACAAGCAAAAGTAAAATCAACAACATCACATTCTGCCAAAGAATCTTCTCCAAATTTCTGCTCCATTAAACTAATTAAATAAGAAGCAATTGGTTTTGAACTGTCAATACCGCTTTCGGTACCAACATAAATTCGGCTTATTTCGTTTAGGTTTATTTTATTGTCTGTGATAAGTTTTGTTAAAGCATTTGCTCCAAAAACTACAGCGTCTTGGTGGACGTCTGGAAAGGTCATTTTTAGTAATCCAAGACCTTTTTCTAATTTTTCTGGTTCAATATTTCTGGCAATTGCCAAAGTTTTTATGGGTAAATGTATGTTTGCTACATCAAACGAAATAGCATCAATTCCTGTTTTCATTCTTATTTTTTTGAGCCGCTAAAGGTAAAACTATGTTACGGAATGACAATTTTTTACTTAGACAAAATTTCTGCCGAAGAGCACTTTTGAAGAAAATAAATCAAATGTTTGAATAAAATAACAATATGATAAATTTTTGGTAATCTACTTAGAATTGAATTTCCTTGCTATCACTTAAAAAGCAGTATTTTGAAATTTCTCATAGTGAATTATTTTTTAGCAGCTTCGTTTTTGTACGTAAAAATACGTAGAAAATAGCTATTTTAAAATCATTATAAATAACAGCGAAATGGTTGTAGTTCTTTTGTAATTGAATTATTTTTGTGTAATTTTTTAAAACAAACTACTTAACACTTATGGCACAATCTGCACTATTGAATGCTTCCATCTTAAAGAAAGTAGCTATGGCTCTTTCGGGAATATTCTTAATCACGTTTTTAGCGCTGCATGTTTCCTTAAATTTTATTTCTATTATTAGTGAAGACGTTTTTAACGAAGCTTCTCACTTTATGGGATACAATCCGCTGATTCAGTACGTAATGCAGCCAGTTTTGGCATTCGGAGTAATTTTCCATTTCGTAATGGGATTTGTACTTACGGCTCAAAACAGCGCAGCACGACCAATCGCATACGCTAAATACAATGGAGCTGCAAACGCTTCTTGGAGTTCTAGAAATATGATTATTTCTGGATTGGTTATTTTAGCTTTCTTAGGATTGCACTTTTATGATTTCTGGTTTCCTGAAGTTACCTACAAGTATATTGCGGGTACAGCGCCAGATGCTACAAGGTATTATGGTGAGTTGGTTCACAAATTTCACGACCCAATCCGTACGGCATTGTACTGTGTGTCTTTCATCCTTTTAGGATTCCACTTATGGCACGGGTTTGCATCTTCTCTTCAATCTGTAGGGATGCACAACAAATACTCTAGATTTTTATCAAAAGTAGGTTACTGGTTTGCAGTTGTAGTTCCAGCGCTTTTCGTAATTATCGCTTTATTTCATCATTTCAATAATTAATATCAATTATAATGGCATTAGATTCAAAAATTCCAAATGGTCCTATAGCGGACAAATGGACAAATTATAAAGATCATATTAATTTAGTAAACCCTGCTAACAAACGTAATTTAGATATTATTGTAGTTGGTACAGGTTTAGCTGGAGGTTCGGCTGCGGCTACTTTGGCTGAGTTAGGATATAACGTAAAAGCATTCTGCTTCCAAGATTCTCCACGTCGTGCGCACTCTATCGCTGCACAAGGAGGTATCAACGCAGCAAAAAACTATAAAGGTGACGGTGACTCTATCTACAGATTGTTTTACGATACTGTAAAAGGTGGTGATTACCGTGCTCGTGAGGCAAACGTTTATCGTTTGGCTGAAGTTTCAGGTAATATTATTGACCAATGTGTGGCTCAAGGGGTGCCATTGGCTCGTGAATACGGCGGACTTTTAGACAACCGTTCTTTTGGAGGAACTTTGGTTTCTCGTACATTTTACGCACAAGGACAAACTGGACAGCAATTATTGTTAGGAGCTTATTCTGCAATGAACCGTCAGATTGGTCGTGGAAAAATCAAAATGTACAACCGTCACGAAATGCTTGACATTGTAATCGTGAACGGAAAAGCGAGAGGTATTATCGCTCGTGACTTAATTACAGGAAAAATAGAAAGACATTCTGCTCATGCGGTAGTAGTTGGTTCTGGAGGATACGGAAACGTGTTTTTCCTTTCAACAAATGCTATGGGAAGTAACGCAACAGCAGCTTGGAAAATTCATAAAAAAGGAGCATTTTTTGCAAATCCTTGCTACACACAAATTCACCCAACATGTATTCCGGTTTCAGGAGATCACCAGTCAAAATTGACTTTGATGTCTGAGTCTTTACGTAATGATGGTCGTATTTGGGTACCTAAAAAATTAGAAGACGCTCAGGCAATCCGTGAAGGAAAGAAAAAAGCAACTGATTTATCTGAAGACGAAAGAGATTATTTCTTAGAAAGAAGATATCCTGCGTTTGGTAACTTAGTGCCTCGTGACGTTGCGTCTCGTGCGGCTAAAGAAAGATGTGATGCTGGTTTTGGAGTTAACAAAACGGGTGAAGCAGTTTACTTAGATTTCGCAGCAGCAATTAAACGTTACGGAACTGAAGATGCTTATGTAAAAGGTTTGGATGATAAAGATGCTGCTTTAGTAACTAAATTAGGAGCTGCAATCGTGAAAAGTAAATACGGAAACTTATTCCAAATGTATTACAAAATCGTCGACGAAGATCCTTATACTACACCAATGATGATTTATCCAGCGGTTCACTACACAATGGGTGGAACTTGGGTTGATTATAACTTAATGACGACAATTCCTGGATGTTTCTCAATTGGAGAATCTAACTTCTCTGACCACGGTGCAAACAGACTTGGAGCTTCTGCTTTGATGCAAGGTTTAGCTGATGGATATTTCGTATTGCCATACACTATCGGAGATTATTTAGCTCCAGATATTAAAATGGGAGAAATTTCTACAGACTTACCAGAATTCGTTGAAGCTGAGAAAGCGGTTGTAGATCAAATCAATAAATTCATCAATAACAACGGTAAACATTCTGTAGATTATTTCCATAAAAAACTTGGAAAAATCATGTGGAATAAAGTAGGTATGGCTCGTAATGCTAAAGGTTTAACTGAAGCTATCGAAGAAATTGCTGCTTTACGTGAAGAGTTTTATAAAGATGTAAAAGTTCCAGGAGGTGCTTACGAATTTAATCAAGAATTAGAAAAAGCAACTCGTGTTGCCGATTTCTTAGAATTAGGAGAATTGTTCGCGAAAGATGCTTTACACCGTAACGAATCTTGTGGAGGTCACTTCCGTGAGGAATACCAAACAGAAGAAGGAGAAGCACTTCGTGACGACGAAAACTTTGCATACGTTGCAGCTTGGGAATACAAAGGAAAACCAAGTGATGCAGTATTACACAAAGAACCTCTTAATTACGAAAACATTAAATTAGTTCAAAGAAGTTATAAATAAGAATTTGGTCGAAAGCCAAAGTCTTAAAGTCAAAAGGCAAAAGTGCCAAGCGACTTTCGACTTTCGACTTTATGACTTTCAAACGAAAAAGGTATGAAACTTACATTAAAAATATGGCGTCAAAAAAACGCTCAAGATAAAGGAGGGATTGTAGAATATCCTATCGATGGAATCGAACCAGACATGTCTTTCCTTGAAATGTTAGACGTTCTTAACGAAGGTTTAATCAATAAAGGAGAAGAGCCTGTAGCATTTGACCACGATTGTCGTGAGGGAATCTGCGGAATGTGTTCTTTATTCATCAATGGAGAAGCACACGGACCAGATAGAGGAGTTACAACTTGTCAGTTGCACATGCGTATGTTTAAAGATGGTGATACAATTTTTATCGAGCCATTTAGAGCAAAAGCTTTCCCGGTAATTAAAGATTTAGTTGTTGACAGAAGTTCTTTTGACAGAATTCAACATGCGGGAGGATTTATCTCTGTAAACACTTCAGGAAATACGATCGACGCGAATACTATTCCAGTTCCAAAAGACGATGCAGATAAATCATTTGATGCGGCTGCTTGTATTGGTTGTGGAGCTTGTGTTGCAACTTGTAAAAACTCTTCAGCAATGTTATTCGTTGCTGCAAAAGTTTCTCAATATGCATTATTGCCACAAGGTAAAGTTGAAGCAACAGATCGTGTTTTACACATGGTTCACCAAATGGATTTAGAAGGTTTCGGTAACTGTACCAATACAGGAGCTTGTGAAATTGAATGTCCAAAAGGAATTTCGCTTGAAAATATCGCACGTATGAACCGTGAGTATTTAGCAGCAAGCTTAAAAGGATAATACACAATTTAGTATATTTTAGAAAAACGCTTCCGTTACGATGGAAGCGTTTTTTGTTTTTATATTTTATCAGCAATTAGATTTATTTCCATAAAGATGCCAAATTATTGTATAAAAGGGCTTAAAATGTCTGGTTTTTGTTTTTTGGAGTAAAGTGTTTCTGTTGAGTTTTAAATTGATGTAATGTGCTAATTTGATTTTTTGTTTAGATGAATTGTTTAATGAAATGTTTATTTTTGTAAGAAGAAAAAAATAATTGGCATGAGCACTGAAAATGAAGTTTTAAATTACAGTAAAGAAGAACGTAAAAATCATATTCTAAAAGAGATCAACTTGCATACACGTGTGAGTTTTGAAACTCTTTCGGCAAAACTTGGTGTTTCTGAGGATACCGTTCGACGTGATATAAACGAACTTGACGCCGAAGCGCTTATCATCAAAGTGAAAGGTGGTGCAATGACCAAAGGTTATCATTATTCTTCTTTGAATCAGACTTATGCCGTAGAAGCGAAGCAAGTTATTGCACAAAAGGCAGTCGATCTTCTTCATGATGGTATGGTTTTAATTGTTGATGGAGGAACCACCATTCGTGAATTTATCCGTTTAATTCCAAACGATCTTAATCTGACTGTTTTTACTATTACCGCTCTAACGGCTGTCCAGCTTTTGGATAAACCAAATATTAAAACCATTATGATTGGCGGAAGTATTTCTTCTTACAGCCAAATGTGTGTGAGCGGAGAAGCTTTTCAGCAATTAGCGAGCATAAAAGCAGATCTTTTGGTTTTAGGAACAAATGCTCTTGATGTTGAGGGTGGTTATTCAGATTCTGACTGGGAAACAGTTCAGGTAAAAAAAGCGATGATTAATGCTTCTAGGAAAACAGCGGTTTTGACCATTACTGAAAAATTGAATACGGTTCTTAAAATGAAAATTGCGAATTTATCTGAGGTAAATTATGTAATCACAGAAGTAGAGCCGAATCACGAAAAACTGCAGGCTTATAAAAGCGCTGTTCCAAGTCTTATTGTGGTATAATTTCAAAGTGTTTTTGACTTTCATACAATTTAAAAAATGAAAATAGCTTTAATCCAAACCGATCTTTTTTGGCAGAATGCCAGTAAAAACAGAGAAAACTTCGATTCAAAAATCAATGAGATTGATTCGGAAGTAGATTTGATTGTACTTCCAGAAATGTTTTCAACCGGATTTACAATGAATGCTTCTGAAGTTGCTGAAACTATGCAGGGTGAAACAATTGGTTGGATGAAGTTTAAAGCAAAACAAAAAAATACCGCAATTACGGGAAGTGTAGTCATTGCAGAAAATGGGAAGTATTATAATCGAATGGTTTTTGTTTTTCCGTCTGGCGAAATTAAATATTACGATAAACGTCATTCATTCTCTCTGGCAGGCGAAGATAAAGTATATACGCGCGGAAATCAAAAAGTGATTATAGATTATCTAGATTGGAAAATTTGCCTTCAGATTTGTTACGATTTGAGATTTCCTGTTTTTGTGCGAAATTCAGAAAATTACGATCTAATTTTGTATGTGGCCAATTGGCCAAAAGTACGCACCAATGCCTGGGATGCTTTACTAAAAGCTCGAGCAATAGAAAATCTTTCTTATGTAATTGGAGTAAACAGAATAGGGAAGGATGCACACAATTTTGAACATATTGGTCATTCGCAAGCATTAGATTTTTTAGGCAATTATATTTTAGAGCCACAAGAAAAAAATGGTGTCTTTGTCGTAGAATTAGACAAAAACACCATGTATGAGACGCGTAAAAAATTAGACTTTTTAAGCGATAGAGATCTGTTTGAAATCAAACTTTAGAAAGGACTAAGGTTTATTGATGACTATAATTTCTTTATGTGGATTTTTAGTTCGAATGAATATTTTTTTATAATTCCAGTCTGAACCATTTCTGTCAGCATGAATTTCTAATTTTCCATTTTTTATATCACCATTAACTCTGATGGATAAATCAACAGATTTGTTGTTGTTGGAGTAAGAAGAATTGCCTTCTAAAATTGCTAACTTGTCAACGGGGGAGATTTTTCCAATAGTTTGTATGACTTCTGGGTTTTTATTAGCATGATCTATTGCCTTTTGGTATAAAGAATTTTCTTTAAATGCTGTTATAGTGTCAGATAAGCCATTTTTGGAGTTTGAATTTAATGCAACAATTACAATGAATATTGCTGAAAGAACTCCTAAGAGTAGCCAAATCCAATTTTTACTAAACCAATTTTTTCAATAATTAACTCCTCCCTATCCATAAACTTTAAAAAGCTTTGCGTTTCTTTTCTGCTTCTTTTCTCTTTTTATCGTCTTGTTTTTTCTCGACTTCTGGATTAAACGGAATGCTTAGGTCAATGGTTTCGTTTCGATCCCAATTGGCACGGACATCAAACTCTTCCTGATTATAAAACACCTCTTCGGCATATCTCTTTTCTAGGAAATTTCCAGTGTCGTACATTTTATTTTTATTGTCATCATAAATAATGCGGACAGTAAAAACGTCAGGTTGCAATAAATTGAATTCGAGAGTAGTTGCGCCTTCAGAATATCCTTCGGCTAAAACAACATCTCCTTTTTTATTGGTCAATTCGACAATGATAGGAAAACGTTTTACATTTTTCAGATTCAATATAATATTTCCGTAATCGGCATATTCTTTAGTGCTGAGTTTGTATGATAAAGTATCGTTTGTTTTTTCGTAGAAATCGGTCAAAGCGCCTGGTAAGAAAGTAAAATTATATTTATCTAAAGGTTCTTTTTTGAAATCAAAATACAATTTCTGATCAAATTCGTCGTATTCTGTAGTGTAAGGAACAGCAACAGAATCTTTGTTAACCAATCTGATTTTAGATTTATCGAATTTTACTAAAGGAGTTTCACTTTCCAATGTAAAACGGTCTCTAAAATTAAGCTGGCTATTTTGTGCAGCTTTAATATTTAAAGTGTCTTTTTTCAAGGCTTTAATTTTGAAAGAAAACTTTTTATTGTAGCTTCCTTTTTCAACTTCCATTGATAACGAATCGGCCTTAACAGGTTTGTACCAAACTTGAAGCGAATCTTTTTTAGGAAATTGCGTGACGATAGTTTCTAAAACTTCGCTGCCGTTTTTTAGTGTAATTTTTGGTTTTGAATTTTTGAAATTCTGTTTCCCTTCATACGGAAGATACAAACGGTTTCCAGAAGCCTGAATTGGTTTGAAGGTTTTTAGCGGAAGCGTTTCTTTAAACAATTCTAACTCGTAAACAGTATCTGTTGGAATTGTGATATAGCTTTTTAAAAAACCGATTTTATCATCTTTCGGATTAAATTTATTGTTTGATCCTTTGTCTTTTAAAGCAACCAAAAGATATTTTCCTTCTTTTAAATTTTCAAACTGAAAAGTTCGCATACTATCCAAAGTGTTGGTGATATATCGCGGAAACTCTTTGTAAATGGTAGAATCTTTAAATTTATCATTTACTTCGTACAGCATTACAGAAACAAAATTGTCAACATATTTTCCGTAAGAATCTTTAATTTTTCCGCTCAATTTAAGCGAATCTATATAAGCTCCTGTAGAAAACACGTATTTAAATTGATTTAAAGCATTTCCTTCGTTATTATCCTGAATCGCTTGTCCGAAATTTAAACTGTAAGTAGTGTTTGGCTGTAAAGTATCTCGAATTTCGATCTTTATAAATTTATTAACACTTTGAGGCGTGATTAATGGTTCGTTTTTAAACGGAGGAGAAATGATTAATTGTTTATTGGTGTTTTTCAGTTTGATATATTCATCAAAATTCAGAGTAATTGTGTTTCCTTTAAAATTTGTACTGTAATTTTCAGGAAAACTCGAAATTAAAACAGGAGCAAGAGTGTCTTTTAAACCGCCGGTAATACTGCCTCTTTTGGCACAGCTTATCATTGATATTAAAATTATAAATGCAATATATTTAAGAGTGTTTTTCAACATAACGGTTTTTCAGTTTGATTGCACAAAATAACGATTATATTTGCTTTAATTGAAATTTTTTATCCATTTATTAGGATTTGGAGTTTTTGCGAATCTTTTAAAATTTTGGTGTTTCAAACATTTTAAAATGATATAATTTCTTACTTTTGAACTAAAATGTAATTTTCCTAAGTTTTGTTCAAGCGATTTTTTCCAGTTTTGTTTCTTTTTTTAATGCTATCATGCAGTAAAAACGAAAAACCGATTATCTCCTTTTATTACTGGAAAACAATATTGAAATTTTCTGAAACGGAAAAAGAAGCATTGAAAGAAAACAATGTTCAAAAACTCTATGTAAGATATTTTGACATTGGACTTCATCCAGAATCTAATTTTCCAATTCCGATAAGCCCAATTCGATTTGAGGAAAATCTAAAGGGATATACTATTGTTCCCGTTGTTTTCATTCAGAACAAAGTCATGTTGCAACCTAATCTTGATGTAAATGATCTGGCTCAAAAAACGTTTGGTTTTATAGAACAAATCAATTCTAAAAATAAAATTGTAAGCCAAGAAATTCAAATTGATTGCGATTGGACATTAAAAAGCAAAGAGAATTATTTGAAATTTATAGAAGTTTTTAAAAAACTTTCGAAAAAGAAACTTTCAGCAACAATCCGTTTGCACCAGGTGAAATACTTCAAAAAAACAAAAATCCCAAATGTAGATTCTGGAGTTCTGATGTATTACAATATGGGATCGATTGCTCCAGATTCGCTAAATTCTATTTACGATCAGAAAGTAGCAGAGCGATATCTTAAAAGTTTAAAGAAGTATCCGCTGCATCTCGATTTTGCATTTCCAATTTATTCTTGGGGAGTTCACATCAGGGAGAATAAAGTGATTGGACTCCGTTCTAAAATGAGCAGTGCATCATTAGAAAAAGATTCCAACTTTGAAAAAACAAGTCCGATTTTTTTCAGGGTAAAACATTCCAATTATAAAAATGGTGTTTTTTATGAAGAAAATGATCTTTTGAAAATAGAGGAAATAAAACCCGAAGATTTAAAAGAAATGGCAGAAGATTTGCAAGGTCATCTTGTCGAAAAGCCAAACGAAATTATATTTTACGATTTAGACGAATTCAATTTAAACAATTATGAAAAGAATATTTTTAAGCAGATTATTTCTTGCTTCTAGTGCCGTTTTGCTTTCTGCATTCGGAATTGCATACGCTTGCGCAGACGGAGATTGGGATTCTTTTGGTTCTTATAACTCAAATTTTACACCAGAAACTTTTGCTGACAAATCGTACTCGCCTTTGTTTTTATCTGGTGGGATTTTTTACGGAATTGGTTTTGATACCCAGCATAATTCTCGTTTCAATAAAAACATAAAATCAGATTGGGCAGATTATCTTAAAGGAAAAGCAGATACAACAACTGTCAATTATTTTTTGATTGGTGATGAAAAGCCGAGATATTATTCTGATGAAAAAGATGCTATCAAAAACAAAGAAGAAATTGAAGGTTTGCATGTTTATTATAAAACAAAAAAGGAAAATAAAAGCTCTCAGAAATGGAGCAAAAAGCTGAATTTGAAAGATGAGAAAGTAAAAAACTTTGTCGAATTTTTGTATTTGGCTCAAAAGATAGAAACGGTTTCAATTGGAGACGATTATTGGAGTTATGATCCTGTTGTGGCAAAAACTTTCAATGATGCCAAAATGATTCAATCTATCGAAAATGTGTACAATACTTTGTCGGATCCATTTTTGAAAAACAGATATTGGTTCTTGACGATGAAAGCGCGTTTTTATAGTAATGAC
The DNA here is from genome assembly GCF_003254565.1 of Flavobacterium nitrogenifigens. Lineage (GTDB taxonomy): Bacteria > Bacteroidota > Bacteroidia > Flavobacteriales > Flavobacteriaceae > Flavobacterium > Flavobacterium nitrogenifigens. Next base: position 53,882 of record NZ_QJRI01000173.1, on the reverse strand, counting down.
AAACAAAAAGCGATTGACTTTTTTAATAAAACCGAAAGTTCTGTTGCAAAGAATACTTTGTATTATCGTGCTTTGGCGTATGTTGCTGGAATTAATTATAAACAGAAAAAGTACGCGACTTCTAATTATTTATATGCTCAAGTTTTTGATAAATGTCCAGAATTAAGAGTGGTTACAGCTTATAGTTTCAAACCAAAAAATGAGTCAGATTGGACTAAAGCTTTGGCAATGGCAAAAAACAACAAAGAAAAAGCAGCGCTTTGGGCAATTCATGGATATTACAAAGATGAAAAACAAGCAATTGAAAAAATCTATGAATTGGATCCAAAAAGTGAGCATTTAAATTATTTAGGAACAAGATTGGTTAATTCGCTGGAAGAAAAAATAAACAACTCATTTCAGGTGAGCAGCGGAGATTATAGCAAGCCGCCTACGCCACAGACTGTTGCAGAAAACAAAACGGAGAACAAAGCAAAAATTGACAATAGCGCAGTCGATTTAATTGCGAAAATTTCTGCTGCAGGAAATACCGAAAAGCCATATTTATGGGATATTGCAACGGGATATCTTCAAACACTAAAAGGTGATTATGCCAATGCAGAAAAGAATTATAACAAAGCAGAAAAGACACTTCCGAAAACAGAATTGGCAGGAATGCAGCTTCGTTTATTGCGTTTTGTAAATAACTTAAGCAAGATCGATAAGCTGACAGATAAAAACGAGAAAACTATTCTGGCTGATTTGGATTGGCTGTATTATGAACTTCCTAAAAATTATAAAGGAAGCGAATTTCGTTATCAAAATGCTTCTTCATGGAGCAGAAGCTATTTGTCGCATCTGTATAAAGAAAAAGGAGATCAGGTTATGGCCGAGATTTATGGCGAATCACGCTATAGTTATTGGAACGACGGAAATGCTTATTATGACAATGAAAAGAATTTGCTGGCATTAAAAAGCTTTTTGGAAAAATCTAATAAATCTGAAATCGAAAAAATTGGTGCGGGAATTTATAGTTTAAAACTGAAAGATATTAATAATTTTCAGGCGGTTCAGGCGACATTTAAAAATAAAATTCCAGAAGCGATTGAATTTATGAAACAAACCGATTCTGTTCAGTATGTTAAATTCTTAGGAAATCCGTTTAATGGAAATATTAAAGATTGTCACGACTGTGAGCATGCGGCGTACCAGAAAAGAAAATATACTTATATGGATTTCTTAACTACAATAAAAGAAATGCAAGATAAACTGGCTCAGAAAGAAGATGTTTACACGAACAGTCTTTTGTTAGGAAATGCGTTTTATAATATTTCTCATTTTGGAAACGGAAGAACTTTTTATGAAATAAGTATTGTGGGTTATGGTTCAAGTCCTTATTCATTTAGAGATTCGATGAAAGAAATGATTACCAACAATTCGGTTTCTAAAATGTATTATCAGAAAGCTTTTGAAGCGGCTTCAAACAAAGAGCAAAAAGCAAAATGTTTGTATTTGATTTCGAAATGCGAAAGAAATGATTATTACAATAAAAAGTACAACGCCTTAAAGAGCTATTGGGAAATTCAAGATGATAAAGTTAATTTTATTGCCTGGAACGCATTCAAAGCTTTAAGAAAAGACTATTCTGATACCAAATATTATCAGGATGTAATTGCAGAGTGTGGTTATTTTAGAACATATACAAATCAATAATTGAAGTAATGGTAAACAAAATAGAACATATCGGGATTGCGGTAAAAAACATGGATGATGCCAATGTTTTGTTCGAAAAAATGCTTGGCGTTCCGTCTTATAAAATGGAAGCCGTAGAAAGCGAAGGTGTTTTGACTTCTTTCTTTCAAACAGGAAATAATAAAATCGAACTTTTGGTGGCAACAAATCCTGAAAGTCCGATTGCTAAGTTCTTAGAGAAAAAAGGAGAAGGAATTCATCACATTGCTTTTGATGTTGATGATATCGAAGCCGAAATTGTACGTTTAAAAAATGAAGGTTTTGTCTTGATTAATGAGATTCCGAAGAAAGGTGCTGATAATAAATTGGTCGTTTTTCTGCATCCAAAGAACACAAATGGTGTTTTGGTGGAGCTTTGCCAAGAAATTAAATAAAAAAATGTCATTTTAATTTTTGAATAAGACGTTGAAAATCAATTTCGTTTTTGAGATTCAAAAAAAGATTTAAAATAAAATACAAATGATGTCTTAAAATATTTGGAGTGAATGAAAAATAGTAGTAATATTGCATCCTCTAAACCGGTCCTATAGCTCAGCTGGTTAGAGCACCTGACTCATAATCAGGTGGTCCCTGGTTCGAGCCCAGGTGGGACCACAGAGAATACTTAAAAAGCCTTATAAACATTATGTTTGTTAGGCTTTTTTGCTTCTACGGACAAGTGAAGGGACGAAAAAATTAATAATTATAGATTTGTTTTTTTTGTACGGATTTTATTCTTAATATTAGCATTTATTTTAAAAACTGATTGTTAATATGGGAGAATGGTCTAAGTCCGTAGGAGAAAAAGGAGAAAAAATAGTTGATTACTTTTTTAGAGATATTTTAGGGTATGGCAATGTATTGCATGGAGAAACTATTACTTGCAATAAGCCTGTTAAACACAAAGATAAAAATGCTCAAGGAAATAAAACAACACATGGAATAGATGCATTTGTTAGTATGGTCAGTCCTATGGAAGATCAAACCCTTGATGTAGGTGTTATTTCATCTAAGTTTACCTCAAAACCTTATCCTAACTCCCCTAAAGCAACTTTTAAAGAGCATTTTATTGATTTAGCTCATACACTTGAATGTTTTAAAAACTCGAAATTATCGGCAGATACAAATTTTGGTTTTTCGAATGTAAATAAAACAGAGGTCGTAGGTATACTAGTTTGGGCATCTAACAAAAGCGATGAAGGTAAAAATATAATATCTGAGGTTTCAAATATTCAGATAGATAATAATTTATTATTTGATAAAATAATTGTTTTAGATAACAATAGATTAAGCTTTTTTGTTGACACAATTCAAAATGCTAAAAAAGAATTTGGAAAAGAAAATTTAAAGTTTGTTTATCACAATACCGGATTAAATAATATTAATCTACAATCACAAAGCTTTGGCGACTTTTTACCTCTACAATATCTTTTTTCAGATATAATACCTGTTCGTATTGAGAAAGATGGGAAAGTTGAGCTTTTGATTTTTTCAAAAGATGAGTTTTCAAGTAGCAATTTTACTAAACTATTAGATTTTGCAAAAGGGTTTGATCATTTGGGATCTATATCAGCTACAGTAATGTCGTTTCCCGATTTTAATGATTTAGAACATTCGCCTATTGTGAAAAAGGAGTTAGCAAGATTTGGAAATTATATTCATGAGAAAAATTTGTTTTTGAAAAAGCATACTGAGGATTTTAGAAATTATTAATTATGAAGAAAGATATTTTACCACAAGGTGATAGGATTAGGCAATTTTTAACAAATGGAAGTATTACTTCTTCTAATCTTAATACAATACTTAGAGAAAAAGGTGTTTTCTTGGGGCATTCAGAAAAAAATTCCTCTGTGCCATTATTGATGAAAACATTAATAAGTCCCAGCGAATTTGATGATTTGTGGGAAGTGCAAAAAGTTAAGGACGAAACTGTAAAGTATAGGACAGCTACAATAAAATGCACTACAGATTTAGATTTAATGGATGTTTTTTCGGAAAATATTAATTTAAATAAATTGATAAACGATGCACATCAGTATGACCCAGGTTTTAGTTTAGTTGGAACACCTCATTTTTATTTTGAGGATGATGAGGCAGTTTTTAGTTATCAGATTAAGAAACAAAACCTACTTGAGAACTGGAATGAAAGTGAAAGTTTGCATAATGGCGCAATTTATATTAGTAAGTCTAAAGAGGGCGATATTGAACTTTCAGTAAAGCAAGATTCCACATCTAAAGAAACTATTTTTATAAATAGTATTTTAGGGGGTGAGGTTAAGAAAATTTTAAAAGAAAAAAAGATTATAAAGCCTGATGATGATTTTATTAGAATAAAATTTAATGGCTTCACAAATGAAAATAGAATACAGTTTTTGTATGCATTTACGGCAAAATTCTCTATTTATTTGGATTATGTTTCCATTACTGATATTGATTTGTATTTAGATGAAAATGAAAAAGCTCATGCTGATGTTAAAGATTTTTTAGATGAAATAGACTCTTTAAAGCTAAATGGAAAGGAATTACAAAATCATATTTTGCTTAAAAATAATTTATATCATTCCAAGCTAATTTTTGCTTCTGTTTCTTTAAAGTATAATTTTGACATTGATGGAGTTAAGGGAACATGTATAATTGATATTTCTTTTCCTGACTATATAACAAAGAAGGATGTGAATGCTGAATTGCAGATTTCATACAATTTTAAAATAAATAGAGAGGATAAGAGAAAAGCAACGGAATTACAGCTTAGAAAAAAGGTTTACAAATTTGTCGAAAAAGTAAAGGCAAGCAGTTATGAAAAACATAAAAAGCTAATCCTTAATTAGGTTAGTTTTTTTAAATTTAGAAGTTTATTCCTAGTGAGTTCCAAAGGAAATAAATCTAATGCTATAGAAATACCTCTTTGCAATGCCGATGATATCTGAAAAAGAGTGTTTTAAAGGATATTTTTCTATCTTTGAAAATCAGATTTTTAATTCGCGAGGCTTTGTATTTAGGGCTTTAGAAAAATTAATATTCATTATGGAACAAAAAATACATCAGGGAAGAAACGTAAAACGTTTCAGAGAAATGCTTAATATAAAGCAAGAGGCATTGGCTTATGATTTGGGAGAAGAATGGAATCAAAAGAAGATTTCTATGCTGGAGCAGAAAGATGTAATTGAAGAAAGCTTGCTGAAACAAATCTCGGCTGTATTAAAGATTCCTGTTGAAGCTTTTCAGAATTTTGATGAGGAGCAAGCTATAAATGTTTATTTCTAATACTTTTCACAATGAAGCATTCATCGGTAATTCTGGTGGCACTTATAATGTTAATCCATTACAAGAAATTTTAAAACTTCACGAAGAAAAAATTGCTTTGTATGAGCGCATGCTGAAAGAGAAAGACGAAATGATGCAAAAGCTTGAAAAGCTAATCGATAAATAATTTAGGAATAATTCTAATCACAAAGCCTTTACAGAAATGTAGAGGCTTTTTTGTTTTTTGATATTTTTCAAATGTGAAAATTGAAATTTTTCAGGTTAATATTTAAATTTCCTTTTCTGTAAAATGCATTAACTTTATCCGTCCGAAACAAATTTAATCTTCAGATGGATAGATTAACTCCCGAACAAAGGAGGAAAACTATGCAGGCGATAAAAAGCACTGCTACAAAAGGCGAAGTAAGGCTTGCTAAAGCATTATGGAAATTAGGCCACAGATATCGAAAAAACAATAAAAAGATATTTGGAAGGCCAGATCTTACTTTTGCCAAATATAAAATTGCCATTTTTGTCGATAGTGAATTTTTTCACGGAAAAGATTGGGAAACGGAACAGTTAAGAATTAAAACGAATCGAGAATATTGGATTCCAAAAATTCAAAGAAATATACAGCGAGACGAAGAAGTCAATGCGTTTTTGATTTCTAAAAATTGGACCATTCTTAGGTTTTGGAGCAAGGATATTGAGAAAAATTTAGAAGTTTGTCTCGCTAGAATTGAAGGAACAATAATGCTTTTGAGTATTTAGACCTTTTCTGCTTTTAATTGTTTGGCTTCTATTTTTTCAATGCATTTGAATATTTCTGACGCTAGTCTCTCTATAACCGGCATGCTTACCGAATTTCCTGCTTGCTTGTAAAGGCTAGAATTGGAAATTTTAGGTAATTTATAGCTGTCAGGAAAACCTTGAAAACGAAAACATTCTCTTGGAGTTAATTTTCTAAAACCAAATTCAGTTGTAATAATTGGAACATTATGTCCGCCAGTTCCCATATTGGCAGTTAAAGTAGGGCAGACTTCTTTTTTGTTTTCTCGTACGTAATGTCTCCTGAACTGATAAATTCTGTCTTCTCTAACGACAGATTCTTTCAGCGTGTTGTACATGTATTTGTCTTCGTTGTAATAGAATTTTTTATCGACTTTTTCTTTTGTGATCAAATCGGTTACCTTTTTGGTTAATTCTTCTTTTTCGGGGAAATTAAATTTAAACCCTTTTTTAGCGAAATTCTTATCAAAAGCAATCATGAAAATGCGTTCTCGACTGTGTGGAATATTACCAAAATCTTTGGTGTTCAGTATAGCGCTATCAAAAGTATAATTGCGTTTTTTGATTTCGCGCTGAATCACTTTCATGGTATTTCCTTTGTCGTGTCCTTTAAGATTTTTGACATTTTCTAGAAATACTACTTTAGGTCTCATTTCATCAATAAAATCTAGTATTTTGAAGAAATGATTTCCTCTACTGTCGTTAAAGCCTTTTCTATGGCCAGCAAGAGAAAAAGGCTGGCATGGAAAACCAGCGGTAAGAATGTCAATTTTGTTAAAGCCTTTTACGTCAAGCTGCATTACATCGCCTTCGATAAGAGTATGTTCAAAATTATTTCTGTAAGTGACGCAGGCTTTTTTGTCAAATTCATTTGCCCATTCTAATTTGAATCCGGCATTTTCAAAACCTAAACAAATACCGCCCACGCCTGCATATAAACTTCCGACTGTATATTTGTTTTTCATTTGCTTGACTATAGATGAGATAGAATTGAATTGTACAAATATATTAATTTGAGTATATTTTATTTGCGTGATTAGAAACGAATATAAAATTCTTCTTTGATGTAAATTGAATGTATTAGTTTTATGGGAAAAAGAGAGCTTCTTGAAATCAGGGAATTCTTATAAGCTTGTAGTTCTTGCAAATGGTGGTAAAAAGGAAGGTTGTCTCTTAGAGTGTTTTCTGGAAAGGATTAGCGGAATTTTGGGGTAAAAATGTTAAAATTTATTTTGTCTTTTTCAGTTTAAAAGTTGCTTTTGAGCAAAAAACTTATACTTTTGTTCCAAGATTTTGGAGATAGAAAATGTTTGTGAGAAATTTCTATTGAAGAATATTTGTCAATAATTGTCTAGACTTGCATTTTGCAATAGCTCGAATTTATGAAAAATCTAAAAGCCCCATTTTTAGTAATTGCCTTATTGTTGTTGTTAAACGTTTCTGTGCTCTTTGCAAAAGATAATCCTCTGCCGGTACCAACGCAGAAAGTGCAAACGCAAGATGTAAATCCAGGAGATGCAGATCCAGAAGATTCTGAATGTCCGCCTGGGAGTCCTTGTGGTCCTGAAGATTTTCCAATAGATCAAAATATTAGTTTTCTACTTGCAGGTGCTTTGGCCTTAGGAGGGGTAGTTTTATATAAAAATCAAACAAAAAAAGCTTCAATTTAAATTGAAGCTTTTTTTGTGAAAAATCTAGAATGTTATTTGTTTATTGAATAAAGTCTAGAAATATATTTTCCAACGACATCAAATTCCAAGTTAATTTTTGTTCCAACTTTGAAATCTTTAAAATTTGTGTGTTCGTAAGTGTATGGGATAATTGAAACGCTGAATTCATTCGTTTTAGAATTTACAACCGTAAGGCTAACTCCGTTTACTGTGATTGAGCCTTTTTCTATTGTAATGTTGTTTTGGTTTTTGTCATACTCAAAAGTATAATTCCAGCTTCCGTTTGCTTCTTCAATTTTGATGCAAGTTCCAGTTTGGTCTACGTGACCTTGTACAATATGTCCGTCTAAGCGGTCTCCAAGCCTCATCCCTCTTTCTAAATTTACAATGTCGCCTGTTTTCCAATCGCCAATATTGGTTTTTAGAATGGTTTCGTCTATGGCGGTTACGGTATAAAGAGAATCTTTAATAGCTACTACTGTAAGGCATATTCCGTTGTGCGAAACGCTTTGGTCTATTTTTAATTCGTGGGTTATTGATGCGTCAACTGTTATGTGAAGATTGTTTTGATCTTTTTTGATTTCGTGAACCTTACCGAGTGTTTCTATAATTCCTGTGAACATTGTGGTTTTATTTTACTAAATTTGCACATCAAAATTAGTAATAAATAAACTGAGCTCATGAATAAAAAAGCAGAAAATATAATTGTTGGAATTTCAGTAGGAGATTTAAACGGTATTGGAAGCGAAGTTATACTGAAAACATTCGAAGATTCTCGTATGTTGGAATTGTGTACGCCGGTTATTTTTGCAAATGCTAAAATTCTTTCTTTCGTTAGAAAAAGCTTTACATCGACAATTCAATTTCACGGAGTTGATAAAATAGATCAAATTATTCCAGGGAAGGTAAATGTTTTGAATCTTTGGAGAGAGGGTGTTGATATCAATTTTGGAGTAAATGATCCTAAAATAGGAGAGTATGCCATTAAATCTTTTACAGCAGCAACAAAAGCTTTGAAAGATGGAGAAATTGATGTTCTGGTGACGGCTCCTATTAATAAGTATAACATACAGTCTGAAGATTTTAAATTTCCAGGCCACACCGATTATTTGAATCAGGAATTAGAAGGCGATGCGCTTATGATGATGGTTCAGGATAATTTGCGTGTAGGTTTAATTACAGATCATGTTCCTTTAAATGAAGTTGCTTCTCATTTAACAGAAGAATTGATCACTAAAAAAATAGAAACTATTAGAAAATCTTTAATTCAGGATTTTAGTATAGTGAAACCAAAAATTGCTGTTTTAGGATTGAATCCGCATGCAGGTGACGGTGGTGTAATTGGGAAAGAAGATGATTTGATTTTAAAACCAACATTAAAGAAAATATTTGATTCTGGTACAATGGCTTTTGGTCCATTTCCTGCAGATGGTTTTTTTGGAAGTTCTCAATATGAAAAATATGATGCTATCGTGGCAATGTATCACGATCAAGGATTAATTCCATTTAAGACGCTTTCTTTTGGAAAAGGAGTGAATTACACAGCAGGTTTAAATAAGGTTAGAACCTCTCCAGATCATGGCACAGCCTATGATATAGCAGGAAAAGATATGGCAGATTACAATTCGTTTAAAGAAGCAGTCTATCTTGCGATCGATATTTTTCGCTCGCGTAATCAGTATGAGGAGATTAGCCAAAAACCTCTTAAAATAAAAGAAAAACAGTTATAAACAAAAAAAGGTGAATAAGATTATTAGATTTGTAATAATTTTATATCTTTGCACCCCAATTCAGATATCTAGTTTTAGAATCGAATTGATCAAATTGATGTTGAAATGAGCAAAACAAAAGAATTTTTAATTCCTTTCGTAGGATTAAAACTAGGAAAACACCATTTTGAGTATCAAATAAATAACACGTTCTTTAAGAACTTTGAGTACGATGAGTTTCAAAGTTCAGATATTAAAGTCAATTTACTTTTCGATAAGAAAAGTAATATGTTAGAGTTAGAATTCAAACACAAAGGAACAGTAAATGTGCCTTGTGATCTGACAGGCGAGGATTTTGATTTACCTATAAAAGGGAAAATGAAACTGATTGTTCGCTTTGGAGAAGAATTTAATGATGATAATGAAGAGTTGTTGATTTTACCACATGGTGAACATGAAGTAGATATTGCACAATATATTTATGAAATGATCGCGCTTTCTGTTCCGCAGAAGAGAATCCATCCAGGTGTTAAAGACGGAAGTCTGCAAACAGAAGCTTTAACAAAACTGAATGAGTTAAGTGTAAAAGAACAAAAAGAAGAGAGTAACAAAGAAGAAGATATTGACCCGCGTTGGGAAAAATTAAAGAAACTATTAACGGATAAATAATATAGTAAAATGGCACATCCTAAGAGAAAAACCTCGAAAACAAGAAGAGATAAGAGAAGAACACATTACAAAGCTACTGTAGCTCAAATCGCTACATGTCCTATTACAGGTGAGGCGCATTTATACCACAGAGCTTACTGGCATGAAGGTAAAATGTACTACAGAGGGCAAGTTGTTATCGATAAATCTGAAGCGGTTGCTTAATACGTTTTTGTAAATTATACTAGAACTCTCACATAGTGAGAGTTTTTTTTGTTGGTTATAATTTTCGTTTTTTAGGAAAATATAGACAAATTCGTTACGTTTTTTTTTGTAATTTTCGGGTCTTTTAAAAATTTTTCAAATTATCATTAATTTGAAAGGAAAATAATAGAATATAATGAATACAATCACAGCCGCAATTACCGCTGTTGGAGCTTATGTTCCTGACTTCGTTCTTTCGAACCAAGTATTAGAAACAATGGTTGATACCAATGATGAGTGGATTACCGCTCGAACAGGAATTAAAGAAAGAAGAATTCTTAAAGATGCTGATAAAGGTACATCTTACCTTGCAATACAAGCAGCAAAGGATTTAATTGCAAAAGCAAACATTGATCCGCTTGAGATTGATATGATTATAATGGCAACTGCGACACCAGATATGATGGTGGCTTCTACAGGAGTCTATGTTGCGACAGAAATTGGAGCAACAAATGCATTTTCATACGATTTACAGGCTGCATGTTCAAGTTTCTTGTACGGAATGTCAACGGCTGCTGCATATGTTCAGTCAGGACGTTACAAAAAAGTGCTTTTAATTGGTGCTGATAAAATGTCATCAATTGTAGATTATACAGACAGAGCAACTTGTATTATTTTTGGTGATGGAGCTGGAGCAGTTCTTTTTGAACCAAACTATGAAGGTTTAGGTTTGCAAGATGAATATTTAAGAAGTGATGGTGTAGGTCGCGACTTCCTTAAAATTCCTGCAGGAGGTTCTTTGATCCCGCCTTCAGAAGAAACTATAAAAAATAGACAGCACAATATTATGCAAGACGGTAAAACTGTTTTCAAATATGCTGTAACCAATATGGCTGATGCCAGCGAATTGATTTTACAAAGAAATAATTTGACAAATCAAGATGTTGACTGGTTGGTGCCACACCAAGCTAATAAACGTATTATTGATGCTACGGCTGGAAGATTAGAATTAGACGAATCTAAAGTTCTAGTAAACATTGAGAGATACGGTAATACTACTTCTGGAACTTTGCCATTAGTATTGGCTGACTTTGAAAGTAAACTTAAAAAGGGAGATAACATTATCTTTGCCGCTTTTGGTGGAGGATTCACTTGGGGATCTATCTATTTAAAATGGGCTTACGATAAGAAATAAATTAAAACTAAAAACGAATCATTATGGATTTAAAAGAAATTCAAAACCTAATCAAATTTGTTGCAAATTCGGGCGTTGCAGAAGTGAAGTTAGAAATGGATGATGTAAAAATCACGATCAGAACAACTTTAGAAACAAATGTAACTGAAGCAACTTATGTACAGCAATTACCAGCTCAGGCTGCTTTACCTCAAGCTACAGCTCCACAGGTTACAGCTCCAACAGTTGTAAGTGTAACTCCAGAAGCGCCAGCTGCAAACGATTCTAAATATGTTACTATAAAATCTCCAATCATTGGAACATTCTATAGAAAACCATCTCCAGATAAACCAGTTTTCACAGAAGTTGGAAGCACTGTATCTAAAGGTGATGTTCTTTGCGTAATTGAAGCAATGAAATTATTCAACGAAATCGAATCTGAAGTTTCTGGTAAAATTGTAAAAATTCTAGTTGACGATATGTCTCCAGTAGAATTTGATCAACCTTTATTCTTAGTAGATCCATCATAAATAAATTTAGATTTTAGATTTTAGATTTTAGAATGGTTCGAAAGAAAATTTTTTAACCATCTAAAATTATCTAATTATCAAATTGTCTAATTATCTAATTAAAATAAGATGTTTAAAAAAATATTAATTGCGAATAGAGGAGAAATTGCACTTCGTGTAATTCGTACATGTAAGGAAATGGGAATCAAAACTGTTGCAGTTTACTCTACAGCCGATGCAGAAAGTTTGCATGTTAAATTTGCAGACGAAGCGGTTTGTATAGGTCCTCCTCCGAGTAACTTATCGTATTTGAAAATGTCAAATATTATTGCAGCTGCAGAAATTACAAATGCAGATGCAATTCATCCAGGTTATGGATTTCTTTCTGAGAATGCTAAATTCTCTAAAATCTGTCAAGAGCACGGAATTAAATTTATCGGTGCTGCTCCAGAAATGATCGACCGTATGGGAGATAAAGCTTCTGCAAAAGCTACAATGAAAGCAGCAGGAGTACCATGTGTACCAGGTTCAGATGGATTATTAGAATCTTACGAACATGCACAAAAAGTAGCTGCAGAAATTGGTTACCCAGTTATGATGAAAGCTACTGCTGGTGGTGGTGGAAAAGGAATGCGTGCCATCTGGAAAGAGGAAGAGCTTCAAAAAGCTTGGGAAAGTGCGCGTCAAGAAGCTGCTGCAGCATTTGGAAATGACGGAATGTACATGGAGAAACTTATTGAAGAGCCACGTCATATCGAAATTCAAGTTGTTGGAGATTCTTACGGAAAAGCATGTCACCTTTCTGAGAGAGATTGTTCTGTTCAAAGACGTCACCAAAAACTTACTGAAGAAACACCTTCACCTTTCATGACAGATGAACTTCGTACAAGAATGGGAGAAGCTGCTGTAAAAGCTGCTGAGTTTATTAAATATGAAGGAGCTGGAACTGTAGAGTTTTTGGTTGATAAACACAGAAACTTCTACTTCATGGAAATGAATACTCGTATTCAGGTGGAGCACCCAATCACAGAACAAGTTATCGATTATGATTTGATCCGTGAGCAAATTATGGTTGCTGCTGGAATTCCAATTTCTGGTAAAAACTACCTTCCGCAATTACACGCTATTGAAGTTCGTATTAATGCAGAAGATCCTTATAACGATTTTCGTCCTTCACCAGGAAAGATTACTACGCTTCATATGCCAGGAGGACACGGAGTTCGTTTAGATACTCACGTATACTCAGGATATAGCATTCCACCTAACTACGATTCGATGATTGCTAAGTTAATTACAACAGCGCAATCTCGTGAAGAAGCTATCAGCAAAATGCGAAGAGCTTTGGATGAGTTCGTAATCGAAGGTGTGAAAACTACAATCCCTTTCCACAGACAATTAATGGATGATCCAAAATATATTGCAGGAGATTATACAACTGCATTTATGGATACATTTAAAATGAACAGTCCAGAATAATTATAAAGGCTTCCAAATTTGGAAGCCTTTTTTTTATAAGCCTTTATAAATTCCAATATTCAAATTCCAAATTCCAATATTGGAAATCTAAACTTTAAATTAAGAGCTTAAAACTTCATTGTAAACTTTGGAATTTGGAATTTGATTTATTGAGATTTTTCTAAAGGTTACACTATAAGTGTTTACTTATTACACACCTTTTTTCTCTTTTACACACCTTTTTATTTTTCTCTTTTTTTGCTATATTTGATGTAAAGTGTTTAAATATAGGTTTTTACGGTCTTTGGCATGGCTCTTTTCTTTTACGGCATAATAATTTCATTACTTCAAGCGTAAACAACTATTAATTTAAATATATACGTTATGAAAAATTTATTTTTATCAGCCGCAATTGTTTTAGGAGGTTTAACTTCATTCGCTTCAACTACACAAGTAGCAAACACAATCGTAAAAACGATTTCTATCGAAGACGAATACACTGAAATCAAATTAGAAGAATTACCTGTTGCTGTTACAGACGCTTTGAAAAAAGCTTATCCAGAAGCTGTAATTACTAAAGCATACAAAAACGAAAAAGCACAGTATAAACTTGATGTGACTGTTGGCGATAAAGTGGGAAATCTTTTCGCAAATGCAGACGGAACTTGGATTAAACAATAATATTAAACTTGAGTTCTTGTGAAAATCCGTATCAAGAATACTAAGATCAAATTAACTATATTAAAAAACAACTATCATGAAAAATTTATTTTTATCAGCCGCAATCGTTTTGGGAGGTTTAACATCATTTGCTTCAACTTCTCAAGTATCAAATACAATCGTAAAAACAATCTCTATCCAAGATGATTATACAGAAATTAAATTGGAAGAGCTTCCAACAGCTGTAACAGACGCTTTGAAAAAAGCATATCCAGATGCTGTGCTTTCTAAAGCATTTAAAAACACAAAATCTGAATACAAGCTTGAAGTAACTGTTGGAGATAAAACAGGAAATCTTTTTGCTAACGCAGACGGAACTTGGATTAAAAAATAATGAAGTCTAACCCTTAAACTATAACTATGAAAAAGTTAATCTTATCGGCAGCAATTGTCTTAGGCAGTTTGTCGATGCATGCAGAAACCGCTGCTGTAACTAACCCAATGGTACAGACAGTTAATGATCAGGATGGATATAAAGAAGTAGACGGAGTTCCGGCAGCTGTAAAGAAAGGCTTAGATGAAGCTTATCCTGGTGTAGTGCTTGAAAAAGCATGGGTAAATGATAAAAAGGAGTATAAAATTGAGATAACCGTTCGAGGAGAAAAATCGATCGTTTATACAGATGCTTCTGGTAATATTCTTAAAAAATAATTTAAACCACAAATATTATGAAAAAGTTAGTTTTATCAGCAGCGATTGTTTTAGGAAGTTTTTCAGTAAATGCTGCAGTTCTTCCAGCAATCTCAATTACTCAATCAGTAATTTTTCAAGATGCATTTACAGAAGTAGCCGCAGACCAAATACCGGCAGCGGTGAAGTCTACAGTCGAAAAATCGTTTCCAAATACTAAGCTAGAAAAAGCTTATAAAAACGATAAAAATGAGTATAAACTTGAAATTTCAAGTGGAGACAAGAAGTACACCATTTTTACGGATGCTTCTGGTAACATCATCAAGAAATAATTAAAATCAGCATCATGAAAAAATTAATCTTATCGGCAATAGTGGTTTTAGGAACTATGTCAATTCATGCAAATGTATTGCCTGTTTCGCAAAACACTAATGCAACTGTAACTATTCAAACAGAATATACAGAAGTTACAGCAGATGCTGTGCCTGCAGCTGTAAAAACAGCCTTGCAGACCGCTTATCCAGGAGCAAAACTGGACAAAGCATTTGTAAATGAAAAAAAAGAGTATAAACTCGAAATATCAGTTGGAGACCAAAAGGCTACTGTATACTCAGATGTCAATGGTAACTGGTTGAAGATATAAATTAGGTGAATTTAGATTTATGTTTTTGGTGAAAAAGAGATTGCGTCGTGCAATCTCTTTTTTTTTACATATTTTACATATTTTTATGAAATAACAAGTTTAATAATATTATTTTAGCAAAAAGTCCCTAAAAGCAGATGCCGAAGATATTAGTAATAGAAGATGATATTGCGTTTTGTAAATTATTAGAAAAATTTCTAATTAAAAAAGCGTACGATGTAACGATAGCTTTCTCCGCAGCAGAAGCGCGTGAAGCAGTTAAAAATGAATCTTTTGATTTGATTTTGACAGATCTTCGCTTGCCTGATTCTGATGGTATTGGATTGATGTCTGAATTTAAAAACTCGCATCCTCATATTCCTGTTATTTTAATGACGGGCTACTCTGATGTAAACACTGCTGTTAAAGCCATTAAAAATGGAGCGGCAGATTATATTTCTAAACCGTTTAATCCAGATGAGGTTCTTCTGGTTATCACCAATGCTTTACAGACTCCAAAAGCTAAAGAAGAAGAATCGGAAACTCCAGAAAAAAAGAAAAAAACAGTCAAAAAGCCAGTTGCGACAGAAAACGAATTTGTTAAAGGAATTTCTGTGGCATCCAAAAAACTTTTAGATCATATTCAATTGGTAAGCCCAACGGATATGTCTGTTCTGATTATTGGCGAAAGCGGAACAGGAAAAGAGATCATTGCCAAAAGCATTCACCAGCAGAGCAGAAGAAAAGACAATAATTTTATTGCCGTAGATTGTGGCGCGATTCCGAAAGAATTGGCGGCGAGTGAATTTTTTGGGCATTTAAAAGGATCTTTTACTGGAGCAATCAACGATAAAAAAGGTTATTTTGAAGCCGCTAATGGAGGAACTTTATTTTTGGATGAAATTGGAAACCTTTCGTACGAGAATCAAATACAATTGTTGAGAGCACTTCAGGAAAGAAAAATTAAACCTGTTGGAAGCAATAAAGAAATAAACGTCGATATACGCATTATTACGGCTACCAACGAAGATTTACGCGAGGCAGTAAAAAACGGCGATTTTAGAGAAGATTTATACCATAGAATCAATGAATTTTCTATTCAGTCACCATCTTTAAAAGATCGTGGAGAAGATTTAATGGTTTTTGCTGATTATTTCTTAGAAAAAGCCAATCAGCAGTTGAATAAAGAGGTTATCGGATTTTCTCCAGAAGTAGTTTCTATTTTTCAGAATTACAATTGGCCAGGAAATTTACGAGAATTGCAAAATTGTGTAAAACGAGCTACTCTTTTAACTCGTGGTGAATTTATAGAAAGCGATGTGCTTCCGGCAGAATTCTTTCAGATTCAAAAACAGCAGCCTTCAGCAAACGAAGTTTTTTCATTATCTGAAAATGAAAAAGAAACCATTATTCAGGCGTTATCAAGAACACAGAATAATAAATCTGAAGCGGCAAAACTGCTTAAAATTACGAGAAAGACACTTTATAATAAATTGAAACAATACAATATTGAGTAAAAAAGTACTTTTCTAGAAAGCAGTATTTTAAATTTCTTGCTTCAATTCCTTAAAAAGAATTTTTATTTTTCCTTCTAAATCTGAAAATGTGGTTTTTAGATCAATAGTGTTTAAATCTTCTTTTTCCAGATCTTTTAAAAGTTCACCAATTTCGTTCGACTGAATTTGTTTGAACATGGGGGCAATACGATGTGCAATAGATTTTATTTCGTCATGATTTTGCTCTTTAACAGCAGTTTTTAAAACCTCGATATTTTCTATAGTAGTGTCTATAAAAGATTTTAAAACTTCTTTCAAGGCAGATTCGTCTTGTCCTAAGAAATCTTTTAAAGTTTCTAAAGAATACAATTGAGGATTGCCTTTGCTGACAGTTTCTGTAGATTCGGTTACAAGAACTTCTTCATGATCCAAGATATGCTGAATCGTTTCCAGTAAAATTTTAGGAGAATAAGGTTTTTTTATAACCGTAGTAAAACCAGCATTTTTATATGCCGAAAGATCCAAATCTGTTCTTCCAGTAAGTGCAATTACAGGCTGATTTTTAAAGATAGTTTCTGGAAGTTCACGAAGTTTTTCTAAAAACAGAAAACCGTCAATTTCTGGCATTTGGATATCAGTAATCACAAAATCGAAAGGTGTACTTTTGATTGTTTCTAAAGCTTTCGTTGGATTTGTAAACGAAAATACCTGATGCTGTTCCTGTTTTAAAACACCACTTGTTAGATTCAAAAGATTGATGTCATCATCAACAACAATAAAAGTTTGTTTTTTAGTGTTTTTTGATGGTCTGCCTTTGATTCCGTTTAAAGGCATATTTCCTTGGCTACTATCAAATAATAATGGCAGCTGAATAATAAAGGTGCTTCCTTTTCCAAAAATACTTTCTAAGCTTAAACTTCCGCCCAAAATAGAAATAATCTTCTGGCAGATTGATAATCCCAAGCCGGTTCCGCCGTATTTCTTTTCTATGCCTTCATTTGCCTGCGCAAATTCTTCGAAAACCAATTTCTGATTCGCTTTTTCAATTCCAATTCCTGTATCTTGAATCGAAATGGTAAAAAATTGGTCGTCATTCGCGTAAGCGGCAATTCGAATATGACCTTCTTCGGTAAATTTATAAGCGTTTCCAATAATGTTGGTTAGGATTTGCTTTAAGCGAAAAGGATCTCCAACAATACGTTGCTGAAATTGGTCATCCACATTTATAATAAGATCAATGTCTTTTTGTTTGTAAA
Organism: Flavobacterium nitrogenifigens; assembly: GCF_003254565.1. GTDB lineage: Bacteria > Bacteroidota > Bacteroidia > Flavobacteriales > Flavobacteriaceae > Flavobacterium > Flavobacterium nitrogenifigens. Next base: position 36,047 of record NZ_QJRI01000173.1, on the reverse strand, counting down.
CCGTTTGAATATTTCGGGCAACGTCTTCAATGATTTCGGGTAATGAAAATGGAACTTTTTCTATAGAAATTTTTCCGGCTTCGATCTGCGAAAAATCTAATAAATCTTGAACAAGCTGCGTAATATATTCAGAAGAATTTTTAATGTTTTTGACAAAATACGATTGCTTGGTATTAACGTCTGAATTGCCCAAAAGTTCAGAATAACCCACAATAGTGCTCAAAGGTGTTTTCAAATCGTGACTTACGGTTGAAATTAATTGTTCTCGGCTTTTGAGCAGATTTTTGGTTTTGAAATTGGCAATTTCCAGCTGTTTCTTGTACAACTGAGATTTTGAATAATCGCTGACAATTAGAATGGAGAAAAAGACCGTCAGCAATAAACCAATAACAGCAGAAGCCGTCACAATTTCATTGACTCTTTTTAGTGATTTTTCTTTTAATGAATTGTTTTTTATCGAATTGATGATAATTTCTCTTTCAATAATTCGAAGTATTTTTCTAAGCTGATCCGAAATCGCAATTTCATTTTGAAGTAGTTTGTTTTCTTCAAAATTCAAAGACTCTTTTTTCTTTTCAGCTTTTATTTTTACAGAACTCAAAAGCTTTTTAGAGTTGGCCAAAATAGAATCAGAAGCTTTTTTGCTTAGCGTATTGGTGCTGTCATCAGGAATATTCGAATTTAAATAATCAACATAACGCTGCAGAACACTTCGCTGATAACTTCCTAACTGATTTGGATTTTTGGTAAAATCCTGAAGTTCAAGTTTTCTAAGATTAAACTCCATTTTAGTGATTTCGTCAATCGCATTATTTACCGAAGTTTCGTCATCAGCTTTGTTTTTTATTTCTCGCAACTGCTTGATGTTTTCTGTCTTTTCGGCTAAGAAATAGGTAACACTATCCAAAAGTTTTTTTTGGTATTCTGTAGTAACGATTTGTTTTAAAGTGTCAATTCTTTTGCGAAGCGAATCGGTTTCAATTAAATAGTTTTTGAAATCTTTCTCCGAATTATTCTGAATCGTTTGTCTAGCTAAACTCTCAGTTTTATATACATTCGAATACAATCTGCTGACTCTAAGAATTTTGATTTTTTCTAAAGCAATCTTATCTTCCAGTTTGTTGTAAACTACATTTTCAGAATACAGAAACCATCCAACTGTAACAACCAAAGCCAATAATGCAACGTAGCTGAATAAAACTTTGATTGCGGTGTAACTTCTTTTGGTCTCCATATTTTGCTGAAAGATTTGAGGGAATTGGGGATTATTAAAACATCGCAATTTATCTAAAAAAATCTGTTTTACGAAGAGTAAAACTGTCCAATATGTTACATAATTGTAAGGTCTACAAAGAAAAACAGCCGTAGATTATGTAAATCTACGGCTGTGAATATTATTTTTTATTTGTTACAAAGTCTCATCTAACCATTTGAAGAATTCACCTTGCCAAACTTGAGCGTTCTGTGGTTTTAAAACCCAGTGATTTTCGTCTGGGAAATACACAAAACGGCTTTTGATTCCTCTTAACTGAGCTGCTTGGAAAGCTTCTTGTCCTTGTCCGATTGGCACACGGTAATCTTTTCCTCCTTGGAAAATTAAAATTGGTTTATTCCAGTTTTGTACCAAAGTTGCAGGGTTGAAAGTAGTATATGCTTTTTGCGCTACTGCATTATCTTTTTCCCAATAAGGTCCACCGAAATCCCAGTTATTAAAGAAAACCTCTTCAGTAGTTCCTAACATAGAAACGGTGTTGAAAACTCCATCATGAGCAATAAAAGTTTTAAAACGGTTTTTGTGGATTCCTGCTAAATAAAATACAGAATATCCTCCGTAACTAGCACCAACACATCCTAAACGGCTTTTGTCAACATAGCTTTCTTTTGCCACATCATCAATTGCAGAAAGGTAATCGTCCATAACTTGTCCGCCCCAATCTTTACTGATTTGCTCATTCCATTCAACACCATGTCCAGGCATTCCACGACGGTTTGGTGCAACAACTACATAACCTTTTGCCGCCATCAAAGAGAAATTCCAACGGAAAGAATATGATTGTGTCAATGCACTTTGAGGTCCGCCTTGGCAAAATAGCAAAGTTGGATATTTTTTAGAAGCATCAAAATTTGGAGGTAAGATTACCCAAACCAACATTTTTTTACCGTCAGTTGTAGTAACATAACGTTTTTCTGTTTTGCTTAAAGCTAAAGTTTTGTACGTTTCTGTATTTACATTTGAAAGTTGTTTCCAGCTGTTTTTCTTCAAATTAAAAGAATAAATTTCTGGAGCATGATTCATATCGTTTCTAGTTACGATAATATCGTCGCCAGCAAAACCTACTAAATCATTTACATCAAAATCTCCGTTTGTCAACTGACGAACGTTGATTGCAATTTTAGTCAAACCTGGAAAATTAACAGAGAAAATTTGTTTTGTTCCATCAACTGGAGCAACAAAAAACACTGTTCTACCGTCTTTGCTCCAGATAAAATTATCTACAGTTCCGTCCCAGTTTGCTGTTAAGTTTGTTTTGATTCCTTTAAACTCAACAATAAGGTCATTTTTATCAGCTTCATAACCGTCACGTTTCATTTGCAACCAAGTTAAATTTCCTGTCGGAGAAAATTGCGGCGCTGTATCGTAACCTAAATTACCTTCAGTTCTATTAGTTGTTTTTTGAGTTTCTAAATTGTACTCATAAATATCTGTGTTGGTAGAAATTGCATAAGCGGTTCCTGCTTTTTTCTTGCACACATAAAGAATGCTTTTGCTATCTGGAGACCAGATATAATCTTCGTCACCGCCAAAAGGTTTTTGCGGAGAATCGAAAGTTTCACCTTTCATGATGTCTGTTCCTTGCGCTCCGTCTTTGTTTTCTTTATAAAAAACATGATTAAATTTTCCTTCGTTCCAAGTATCCCAGTGACGGTAATCTAAACCATCATAAATTTGAGCATCAGATTTTGTTAGACTCGGGTAGAAATCTTTACCTAAAACTTTATCAATTTTTACTTCTTCATTGTAAACGATAAATTTTCCGTCTGGCGAAATATTTTTATCAGCCAAAATTTCTTTAGTGTCTTTAATTTCGGTTGCAGTTCCTCCGTTTACAGGAATTGTGTAGATTTTAGAAGTCGATTTGTTATCGGCGACAGAAGGCGTTGAAACTTTAAAAACGACATTTTTCGCATCTTTAGAAATGCCAAGAGGTGTCACTCTTCCTAATTTCCATAACAATTCTGGGGACATTACATTCTGTCCGATAGCATTTAAACTCATCATTATTAAGGTTGTTAATACTACTTTTTTCATAATCAAATTATTCTATTTTTTGTGATGCTAAAAATACAACATTTAAAATCCAAGTTGTTAAATTCTAAATCCCAAAATTTGTTAAAATTCTGTGATAATTTTTTTGCCACGAATTCACGAATTATTTTTTGATAATCTTTGAGAATAAAAATTCGTGAATTCGTGGCTATTAAAAAATCATTATTTTTATAAAAAAACTCTGAAAATGGAACTAAGCTATTGGGAACTTAAAAACTGGTTTACGAATGTAGATTACACAATTGTGGGCAGCGGAATTGTTGGTCTTCATACTGCATTACGCTTACGCGAAAGATTTCCTGCTGCTAAAATTTTGGTTCTCGAACGCGGAATGCTGCCACAAGGAGCGAGTACAAAAAATGCTGGTTTTGCTTGTTTCGGAAGTCTTTCTGAAATTATGGATGACTTAAAAACGCATTCAGAAGAAGATGTTGTGGCACTTATAGAAAAACGTTGGAAAGGTTTGCAATTGCTTCGAAAAAGGTTGGGAGATCAAGCAATCGATTTTAAGCCTCATGGTGGATATGAATTGTTTTTGAAAGAAGATGAATTTGGTTTTAACGAATGCGTTTCTAAAATTCCGTTTATTAATGAAGTTTTGAAACCACTTTTTAAAGCCGACGTTTTTTCGAAAGAAGTAGACCGTTTCGGATTTCAAAATATTCACGAGTATTTAATTTTTAATCCGTTTGAAGCACAGATTGATACGGGAAACATGATGCAGGAATTGCTGAGACAATCTGTTTCAGAAAACATTTTAATTTTGAATCAACAAACCGTAACTTCTTATGCAGAAACAGGAAATTATGTTGAAGTGGTTTTAAATGATTTTAGTTTTAAAACACAAAAACTGCTTTTTGCAACCAATGGTTTTGCAGGTTCTTTGACAAACGGAGCAGTAAAACCGGCAAGAGCTCAAGTTTTAATAACTGAACCAATTCACAATTTAGATATTAAAGGAACGTTTCATTTAGACCGCGGTTATTATTATTTCAGAAATATAGGCGATCGAATTTTATTTGGCGGAGGAAGAAATCTTGATTTTGAAGGTGAAACCACAACCGAATTTGGGCAGACGAAAATTATTCAAAATAAATTGGAAGATTTACTGAAAAATGTAATTTTACCAAATCAGGATTTTCAGATTGCACACCGTTGGAGTGGCATTATGGGAGTCGGAAATAGTAAAAATCCTGTTGTGAGTCAATTGTCTGAAAACGTGTTTTGTGGAGTGCGTTTAGGCGGAATGGGAGTGGCAATAGGAAGTTTAATAGGAACAGAATTAGCAGATTTAATATAATGGCAACAACCAAAAAACCAGCACCAAAAAAAACAACCGCAAGCAAACCAAAACCTAAAACATCTTCGAAGAAAGGAAATCGCACTTTTGGCGAAAAAGTAAAATGGTTCTTTATTAAAGCTGCTTTATGGTTTTTTGGAATTTCTATTGGCTCGGTTATATTTTTTAAATATGTTCCTGTACCGTTTACGCCCTTAATGCTCATCCGTGCCATTGAAAATAAAATGGCTGGAAAAGAAGTTTATTTTGACCACGATTGGGAACCGATTGATAAAATCTCAATGAATTTGCAAAAAGCTGTAATCGCAAGTGAAGATGGAACTTTCCTTACTCACAATGGTTTCGATTTTAAAGCACTTCAAAAAGCATATAAAAGTAACGAACGCGGACGCAGAATTCGTGGTGGAAGCACCATTTCGCAACAAACAGCCAAAAATGTATTTTTATGGCAAGGTAAAAGTTATTTCCGTAAAGGACTTGAAGCGTATTTTACCGTTTTAATTGAAATTATCTGGGGTAAAGAACGCATCATGGAAGTATATTTGAACAGCATTGAAATGGGTGATGGAGTTTACGGCGCTTATGCCGCAACCGAACATTGGTACCGACGAGATGCTTCAAGTTTAACGCCAATGCAGGCCGCGGGAATTGCAGCGATATTACCGAACCCTAGAAAATTCAAAGCTACAGGTTCTTCAAGTTATATTAACAGAAGAAAAGAACGAATTGTACGCGAAATGCGTTACGTCGGAAAAATCAATTATGATGGAAAAGAAGAAAAGAAAAAGTAAAAAACTGCTTTTTGCTTTTCTGATTTTGACTGTAACGTTAACTTTTGGACAAGGAAAAAAAACAGAAATTGGTTTTATATCAGATAATGATTTGTACACATCGTCTAAGTACGATATGTATTATACCAATGGTCTGGAACTTTTTTACCGGTTTTTATCTAAAAACGATAATCCAAAAATCAATAAAAAAATTACCGAATTTAGAATCGGGCAATATCTTTATAATCCGAGGTTTATAAACAAAGAAGCTGTAACGGTAAACGACCGTCCTTTTGCAGGCTATCTTTTTGCCGAAGCCGGAAAAAGCTTTTTTTATCAGAGCGAATCGGTTCTAAAAACCGATTTTCAAATCGGTTTTCTGGGACCAAATGCTTTTGGTGAGGAGTTGCAGGAAGGTTTTCATAAACTTATTGGCTACAAAAAAGTATATGGCTGGGAAAATCAGATTCATAATGCTTTGGGAGTTCAAGCGCATGCAATGTATTCAAAAAAAATGTTTGTGTCTAAACACAGCGACTTTGTAGATCTTCATTGGCAATCAGAAGGTGATTTAGGAACTATCTTTTCAGGAGTTTCAACAGGATTTATGGCGAGATTTGGTTTCAAAAAATTGCTTCCAATTTACGATTCTAATATGCATAATGCTTCAATAAATGCAAATGCACAGCCAAATATTAGAGAGTTTTATTTCTATGCGGCGCCAAGCGTCAATTATCAGTTTTATGATGCTACAATTGAAGGAAGCATGTTTAATGATACAAGTCCAGTAACTTTCGATTTGGAACCACTTCGTTTCAATGCCGAAGCTGGTTTAAAATACCGACACAATAACTTCAACATATCTTATTCCTTTCTTTATCGCGGAAGAGAATTGAATGATCCAGGAATTGATACTAATTCGGGGTATTTTTATGGGTCGATAAGGATGGGGTTTTTGCTTAAATAATAACCATATCTGGGAGTATGAGTCGATTTATATATAAAATATTATCCTTAATTTTTGCAATTTTTTTTATTTATTGTATGGTGCAATTTATTAGTACTAATGCCTTTCAAATTAGATATTTTAGAGGTTATACAGATATAAAACTTGTATCAATTAGAATACTTATTCTTTTAGTAAGTTTGCTTTTGGCATCAGTTTTTTTACTTATTGATAGGAATAAAAACAAATGATATTTTTAAAAGAAATTGCTTATTTTTTCTGATTGAATGAAAAGAATAATAAATGAAAATACTCATTGATACCAATATATTTCTTGACTTTTATCGTTCTAGCGGTACATCAATTCACGTTTTTAGTACTCTGATTGAAAATATTGATCAATTTTATAACAAAAAAGCCATTTCCGGAAAACAGAAACGGCTTTTTCGTTATAATAAATTGAAAGGCTTATTTTCTCTTCAAAATTTTTTAAATTTCGAAGATTGGTCTTAATGACGATTGTCGCATTGAATATTAATTTCTTCATTTGATTTGTCGATTACCGAAATACTCGGACAGCCAAAAGAAACATATTCGAAACCAAAAACAACTTCGGGTTTATTTTTAAAAAGTTTTCCTGTCCATTGGTCAATAGAATTCTCTCCATTTTCATAATTTAATGGAGAAGGAGATGTGCCTTCGCTTTGGCTAAAAAGTTTTTCGATTATAACATCTTTGGTTTTAGAATTAACGACTAAAAGGCGTCTGCCATAAATTGTTTTATTGCTGTCCAGGTAGTCTTGTAAAAAATACTCATAACTATCTGTTTTGTAAAAATACGTATTACCTGTTACTGTGCTCTTTAGCAAAGCTCGGTCATCATTTTTCAATGGTTTTGACGGATAATCCTTTTTTGCGATTTTTTTCCATGAAATGGGTTTCATACGTTCTTTCGAAAACGGATTTTCTTTGCCTACATAAACCAAAGCATCTCTATAATATTCGCTGAATCCGTTTAAATATTTTTTATTGATTTCGAAACCAATCATAAAATCATAATTATGATAAGGCCAATCTTCTTCAGAAGAATATCCGTTTAACATTGCAGCAGTTTTCAGATTTTTTACGGCAAAAGAAATCAGTTTGTTTTTGGCATAATCGTAAACAAATAATGAATCGGTTTCAGAGATGTTAGTTTTAGACAAAAATCTTTTTCTATAGCTTTTATCGAATGTAAAATATTGCGCATCATATTTTCCTATTTTTTCTATGTTGGGCAGAACGAGCGTATCTTTTTCGTCGTTAACAGGATAAATGTCCGAAAGAGAAACAAAAGCAACATCACTGCTGTCTTTTGGAATAACATTAAATAGATAAATGCTTTCTTTTTTTGAAGTTTCTTCGGCTTGAAGAGTATCAGTTTCAGTTTCTGCATGTTCAGTTACTTCAGGGAGTGTGGTTGTTGTGGTATTTTCTTTTTTATTGCAAGCAGATAATAGAATTAAAAAAGTGGTTGATAAAAAGAACGCTCTTGTTGTCATTATTTAAATTTGATTTCGGGTTTCGCTATGTACGAAAGTACTTTAATTTGTTTGAATTAGAAAATCAAAAGTGTAGTGGCTAGATATGTTTTAAAAGCTATTTTTGTCTTTTTTCTTATAAATAAAAGAAAGGTTTTTCGTAATATTTGACGCGATTAACAATTTAAGAGCGAGCATTGGTTACAATTTTTTTATTGCAATAATATTTCCAGTGTTTTTATTAAAAGTTATGGTTTTGTTTGGTCCGCCGTAAAAGAGAGTCAAAGTCAGTGTGCTATCGGTTTCGTTTTTAAAAATAATATCTTTCGCCGCTCTGATTTTAATGTCGAGATTATCGTTCAAAAGCTCCGAATCGGTGCATTTTATAATTCTTTTTTCAAATAATCCTTTCTTTTCAATTACTTCCAGCCATGGACGACCCATCGCGCTGTAGCCCACTATTTGCGCTCTGTATTTTTCATTCAAATCTTTGTTTTGGTACAAACCCAATGATGTGCTTGAAAGCAATAAGGCGAAAAAAGGCATCATCATGGCCATAATGCTTATCGCAAATGTTATTGTTATTGCTGCCAAAAGAAGTTTTGCCATTAGGTTTTTCCAAAAGGTAATTATAATTGCAAAACTGCTTATCAGCCAAAGCCATGATAAAATTACATCGCTATAATAACCGCGAAGACTAATTTCTTTAAAGTAATATAAAAGGCAATCAAGTACAAAAAGTGCACAAATAATAAAATAGATTCGTAAAAGTATTTTTTTGCCCGAACTCATAACTTTCTTAGAATATAGTTTAAAGTAAATACTGTAACGATAGATAGTATTAAAATAGGGAAGAAAGAAAAATGAAGTGTATACATTACTTCTTCTTTAAAAAGATAAGTACTCCAAGAAGATTCACGGTCTACAAAAATGGTATAATTCCAGAAAAACCATATTAAGATTAACAATAGTAATTGAAGTGTAACTTTTAGATTGCTGTTTTTAATTAAAGAAAAAGGCAGAAAAATTATCGATAAGAAAACAGTAGAAAACAAAGTCATTAAATAAGTATCGTCAAAAAAAGAACAATCTAAACAAGCGCTCGATAGTTTATTAGAAAAACTGCCCATTGCCCAATAGATTTCTATTAAAGTAAAGACAAAAAGTATAACTGCAACTATAAGAGGTTTTTTTATGAATGAGAATATCTTGTGTTTTACGGGTTGATTCATTTTGTAACGTTTGATGAGCTATTAAAAATATTGTATTCTGAACTTTGCCTTACGCAAAAATAGAAAACGTTTTTTTAAAGAAATATCTTTCAAAAAATATTATTGTGCCAAAATTAATTTTATGAAAAGATGAAATACTTAACTGTTTGATAACATGAAAGATATTTTTGATTATTTACCTTTAATTAAAAATTAAATTATGGATATCAATTGGAATATAATAGCGATTGTAGCAATACTGGTAATTATTCTTGTTGTGCTAACAATCAGAAAAAATCAGCGAGAGAAAAAGAAATTGGAAAAATTGCTAAACAATGATTTTAAAAAAGCTGAGAAAAAGAGAGTTGATGCAGATGATGCTGCTAATGAGAAATAATTGAAAGTCGAAAATATTGACGTAAAAAACGAGTGAAATATCTGATAAATGTGAGGATAAATAGTATATTAGGGCTCTTAAAAATCGAGCAATATGAAGAGAAAACTACTCAAATTACTACTAGTTTTTACCATTTTATTTCAACTTACTATGATTAGCTGTTCTTCAGATGAAGCACCTGTAGACCCAGAAGTTGTAGTTCCTGTAGACCCAAAACCTGTAGATCCCAAGCCCGTTCTCCCTAAGTCGGAAATGATGAAGCCTGCCATTGTAAATATTAGTTTTTCTAAAACTTCTAAAAGCAGTGAAACTCGAAAACGACTTATTCGATCTACTAAATTTGCTCAAAATTACATGGGCAAAATTTATCAGTATAAACTTGATAGGGATGCAGCTATATATAAAGATCTGCCTTCAGAAAATTTATACGATACAGTAGAAACGGCTTTAAATATAAAAACAGAAAGAGATTATGAACTTGTCTATAAGTACAATAATTTGGGACAGCTTATTAAAATTGAAGCAGATAAAGTCTATACAAACAATGGAAATACCAATACACCCGAAGTATTTAGTTTCACATATAATGAAAATGGTTCGTTAAATGAAATGATCTCATCCTATGCATATGGTAGTAGTTATACATATAACAGCAAGGGATTGATCGATAAACGAATTGAAAAGGACGGTTTTGTAAGTTATAAATATTTTTATGATGAACAAGACAGAATTCTTGACGTTTATTTTTATATACATGATGCTCTTCAAATGCATTATAAATATACTTATCCAGATGATAAAACTTATATTAAAGGTTGGTATAGTGTTAATGTAGATCAAACCGAAACTTTAACGAGTTATGTCGTTTATGCTTTTGATCCTGCTAAAGCTGGAGTTTATAATAAAGAACCCTATTACAGATTGGATAATCAATATCTGCATGTAACAAAAATTTCTGCTAGTATTTTATCTAATGGAACATGGCAGGTACAATTTGAAGTGGTGCCGAAATATTTTTATGATGAAGAAGGTTATTTAATAAAGTATGATGCAGCAGGACTCAATTATACGACAGATATTACTGTTTTTGAATATGAATAAGATTGATTTTTAATCATATAAAAACCCTTGTAAAATAAAAATTTACAAGGGTTTTATGTTTTTAGTGGAGAATACCGGATTCGAACCGGTCACCCCTTGCCTGCCAGGCAAGTACTCTAGCCAAATGAGCTAATCCCCCAAATGCGTTAACAAATAAAGTCAATTAATTCTCAAAAAACAAATTTCGAGAAGTTTCGGATGAATTATTTTCAAAAGCGTAACTTTACCTTTAAATGTAATTTTTATGAGCCTAGAAAATACAAACGGAAGTTTAGAAACTTCTTTTCAAAATACGATTGCGACTGTGCAATTTGGTCATCCAGCAAGTAATTCTTTTCCGCGTGAATTGTTAAACAGACTTACAGCTGAAATTAATTCTTTAAGCAGAAATGAAGAAGTTTCGGTCATTATTTTAAAAAGCGAAGGAGAAAAAACGTTTTGTTCGGGAGCTTCTTTTGATGAACTTTTGAAAGTTGAAAATGAAGAACAAGGTGTAGAATTCTTTTCGGGTTTTGCACATTTACTGAATGCCATGCGAAATTGCAATAAAATTATAATCGGACGTGTACAGGGAAAGGCTGTTGGAGGCGGTGTCGGAATTATTTCGGCTTGCGATTATGTTTTTGCAACTTCTCAAAGCGATATTAAATTATCTGAATTAGCGATCGGAATTGGTCCTTTTGTAATAGAACCAGCTGTTTCTCGTAAAATAGGAAAAACAGCAATGACTGAAATGACTCTAGCTGCTTACGAGTGGAAATCGGCAGATTGGGCTTTTGAAAAAGGTCTTTTTTCTGTTTTATGTGAAGCTGAAAATCTGGATACTAAGGTTGAAAGTTTTGCTCAAAAACTGAGTTCTTATAATCCTGAAGCGCTTTACGAAATGAAAAAGATTATTTGGGAAGGAACAGAGCAATGGGAATCTCTTTTGTTTGAACGTGCAGCGATTACAGGCAAACTTGTTTTGTCTGATTTCACTAAAAACGCTTTGCTGCAGTTTAAAAAATAAGGTATTATATAAGTCATTGGTTTTAGATAAAATAGGAACATAGTTTTGCAAAAGGTTTTAAAATCAAATTTTCACTATATAAATTATTGAACATGACAATTATTTCGTTAATGCAAAAAGTTGACATTGCAGAGAAAATTAAAGATGCTCCAGACAGCGGTTATCAAATTGGTGTTGTCATTGGATCTTTCATTCCGTTTCTAGTTTTGGGCGGAATTGCTTTGTGGATGTATCTTAGAGCTAAAAAAAGAGCTAAAAACGGCAATTAATTTGTAAATTTGCAAGCTTAAAATTAAAAATCGATGAGTAATATCAGAATTACAAAACAATTTAGTTTCGAAACCGGTCACGCTTTGTACGGTTACGACGGAAAATGCAAGAACGTTCACGGACACAGTTATAAATTATCGGTAACAGTTATTGGTTCGCCAATTACTGACCGATCGAATGTAAAGTTCGGAATGGTGATTGACTTTTCTGATCTAAAGAAAATTGTAAAAGAAGAAATCGTCGATCAATTTGATCATGCTACGGTTTTTAATCAGACCACACCGCATATCGAATTGGCAAATGAATTGAAAAATCGCGGTCATCATGTGATTTTGGTCGATTATCAGCCAACAAGCGAAAATATGGTGGTTGATTTTGCTGAAAGAATTAAAAGCCGTCTACCAGAAGGAATTATTCTTTTCTCACTAAAACTTCAGGAAACAGAATCGTCTTTTGCAGAATGGTATGCAAGCGACAATATCTAAAATTCCTTTTTTTTTAAATTCCAAATTCCCAAACTCTTCGACTTCGCTCAGAGAGACAAAAGTCTAAAGTTCAAAGAAGTCTAGTAATCTAAAACTCTAAATGAAAAAAATATATTTTGCTTCAGATCAGCATTTTGGTGCGCCAAGTCCAGAATTGAGTTTACCGCGCGAAAAGAAATTCGTGGCGTGGCTTGATGAGGTAAAGGAAGATGCCGAAGCAATTTTTTTATTGGGAGATTTATTTGATTTTTGGTTTGAATATAAAACGGTTGTTCCGAAAGGTTTTGTTCGGATTTTAGGTAAGCTGGCCGAAATTCGCGACAGCGGAATCCCAGTTTATTTTTTTGTTGGAAATCATGATTTGTGGATGAATGATTATTTTGAAACCGAATTGAATATTCCAGTTTATCACGATAATAAAGAATTTACTTTTAACGGAAAAACGTTCCTAATTGGTCATGGAGACGGAAAAGGGCCTGGCGATAAAGGCTATAAAAGAATGAAAAAGGTATTTACAAATCCGTTTTCAAAATGGCTTTTCCGATGGTTGCATCCAGATGTTGGTGTAAGTTTGGCTCAATATTTATCAGTAAAAAATAAACTGATTTCTGGTGACGAAGATGTGAAGTTTTTAGGGGAAGAAAACGAATGGCTTGTTTTATATGCCAAACGAAAACTAGAAACCAAACATTACAATTATTTCATTTTCGGTCACCGCCATTTACCTATGATTATTCCCGTTGGAGAGAACTCAGAATATGTAAATCTTGGCGACTGGATCGGTTATTTTACTTACGGTGTTTTCGACGGTGAAAAATTCGAGCTTAAAAAATTCGAAAAGTAGTTTAGGCGAAAGTCAAAAGTCGAAAGTTGAAAAGGGCAAGTATTATTATTGAACTTAATTCAAAGTCCCTTGTCAAAAAAAATAAAACAAAATTTTTATTTTGTGTTCGTTGGGTAAATTCCGATTTTATGCGTTCGCAGAATATATTCAGAAAGTTGTTTGCTGTTTGAAAGCTGAAATTTAATTGCTCCAGATGCTTTTTTCGGCATATGGCATTCTACACAATTGCTGGCCAATAACTTCTCAGACATTGTTTTTAAAGTGGTTTCTTTGTGCTTTAAGCCTTGATGGCAGCTCATACAGATCTTAGAATACGAAACCATGTTTTTAGAAGCATTTTCATGAGGATTATGGCAGGTAATGCAATCCATTTTATCGCTTTTTATAAAACATTTACTTTGTGCCATCAATCGATACTGATTGCCATGAACATCAAATTTCGCCGTATCGGTAATGCTTCTCGTTTCACGAAAGAATTCTGATAAATTATCTCCAGGTTTATACTCAAAACGGGATTTTAATTTCATGCCATCATTTCCTGCATGGCATAAAGCGCAAGCGTCTAACTTCTGTTGTCTGTTTAAGGCTTTAAAACTCGTGATGCTATTGGCAACTTTTACGTTTGGATTTTTAAGATGGAACTCAACATGTCTTTTAGCAGGACCGTGGCAACGTTCGCAATCAATTCCGTAAACAATAGTTTTTTTATTAATTACATCTTCAATGTCCATTGACATGAAATTTTTTTCTGCAGAGCTCTGATCAACCGTTCGGGAACTAATGTTAGAACTATGACAGGCATAGCAATCTTTTACTACCATACGGCCAAAATAGGGCTTGTCGGCAGGAAAGCCTGGACTTGTTGCCCAATTGTTTATAGAATGATAAAAAGAAACCGGAAGTTCGTAAGTATTGTTGTTTTTCCAATAAACAGAGGTTTGAGCATGTTTGGTTCCAAAAACAATTTCAAATTTATACTTTGAAACTTCCTTGTTGTTTTTATAAACAACTTGATACAAGCTGTCTCCATGTTTTTCCATGACCAATTTGGTCTCTTTATCATAAATGAAAGTATGGTTTTTAGAATCGAAATCGCCAGAAACATTTCCTAAAATTGCTGGAGCAGTCGCCTTAAAATGCGAACTTTTTAATGCCATTTCAGATTGCACTTTATGACATTGCACACAGCTTTCAGAACCTGCATAATCAGTTCCGCGCGGATCAATATATTCTTCAGATTTATTGTTGCATCCGACAATGAAAATTGTCGCAAGAATAGTAGTAAGTAGAAATACAGCTTTTTTCATTGCTGTAAATATACTTTTTTTTGAGTTGAATCAAAATATATTTCAATAATGAAAGAATGCTGTTAAAATATTTGGAATATTTCTTAATTCATGCCAACTCCATAAATATATTCATCCAGTTCAATTTTAAATAAAGAACCTTCGACCAAATCTTTAATAGATTTTAATTCAGTCATATTTACAGCTAGGTCTATAGAATTGCAAGGTGTTTTCAATAAAAATTTATGGCAGGAATATTTCATTTCGCATGCTTCACAACAAGCATTTTCTATCATGCTATCTTCAATCAAATCGCAAAAATGATTTAATTCCTGAACGGTAAAATAAAAACCAGTTTCTTTAAAAACCAATTGTACTTTATCTGAAATTGTAGTGTTGTGATCTTTCCAGTAAAAAGCAATTCCAAAGTTATTGTGATATATTTGTTCAATTTCTCTCATCGTAAATCCTTTTATTTCAACAAATATAAATATTATTTATATTAATTCTAAATAAAAAAATCATAAAAAAGAATAAAATTTTTCATTTTATTGGCACATCGTGTTGAGGTAAAAAGTCAGGCTTTGTCCGCTTTTAAACCAATTTGCCATATTTTTTTCTCTGTAAAAACTATTTTCGGTGACAGATGCAGATGTAGAAATAGAGAAGAATTTACTTTTTTCATTGGTTTTTATGCTTTCAATCCATTGAATTGTCACAGCAATATCTCCCATTTCTTTATCTAGATAAATATCGTAAGGTTTTAAATCGACTGTAAACAATCCAAGTTTGTTGTCTTTTACTTCAAAAATAATGTCTTTTTCAATTAAGATTTTGGAAGGAAGCCCATTTTCAACTTTATAAAAATTCAATCTGAATTTAACCGATTTAAATTCGTTTGAGGTAATGTTGAAATTAAAGGTCTCTACTTTGCAGTCTTTCTTGATTCTAAATTCCATTCCTCTTTCGCGGCTTAGATAATCGTCGACTGTTTTGTCAAATGCATAGAAAAAATTAGAATGCATAAGGCCAAGTCCTTTTGAACTTCTGCCGAATTGTTTTGGTTTAGGTTTTTTGAAAGAGACCACAACTTCCTTCAAAGAATTTTCAGAAGGAATCATTTCAATAATATTATGGTCAGAATTTAATTGATTGACCAATATTTTTTTGATTTCAAAGCCAATATGAGAAAAGACAATTGTATCGTTAGGATTTACTTTTTCATTAAGTTTTAAAACGAAAATTCCTTTAGAATTTGAAACAGTTCCCACATTTTTATTAGCGATACCGATATTTACATAATCGAGTTCCTCGTTGTTTTGTATGTTTTTTAGTTTACCTGAAATAGTAGATTCTTGAGCAAAAATGGTAGATGTAAAAACAATAGAAAATAAAAATGTGGTATATTTCATTTGCTTGATTTTTAGAATAAAGAAATGAAATAAGATTAAAAATGGATACTATTTTATCCAATTTTTAACATAATAAAATGCAACGATTTAAAAGTTTTGCAAGCCAAGGAAGTTTTAATTCATTCCAGAGCCGTAAATATATTCATTAAGATGAAGTCGAAATAATGAGCCATCAACCAAGTCCTTTATAGAATCTAATTCCTTCGGTGATATTTCTAAATCTATAGCAACATAGGGAGTTTTCAATAAAAATTTATCGAAGGCGCGTTTAACACCACGAGTATCATAATCATTGTGGTCGGTTACGCAGTCTTCAATTAAATCGTGAAATTCATTTAATTCTTGAACCGAAAAATAAAATCCCATTTGTTTAAAAAGCAACTGAATTTTATCTGATATAACTTCGTTGCCTTCTTTCCAATAAAATGAAATTCCAAAATCGTTTCGGTATATCTGCTCGATGTCTTTCATGGCAATTTTTTTAGGCTACAAAGATACATACTCTTTGTATTAATACTTGACTAAGAAAAGCATAAAAAAAAGCTAAAAACCAATATTACTATTTGATTTTTAGCTATTTATAAAGTGTTTCTGATTTTGTTTTTTACGAAATTTTATTTCTTAATAAGATTATTTCAGCCAATTTTTTAGCTTAAAAATAAATGCTGCCTGTTGGTCAACAAATAAATAATGCGAGCAATTATCAAGGAAAGCGAAGTGTTTTTCTCCAGTTATTGCTTTAAGAGAATTAATTTGTGCCGATGAAAAAATACCGTCATCTTTTCCGTAGATTCCATAAATAGGAACTCCAGCAGTTTTGATTTTCTTTAAAACAGGACGTGTATCAATATTATTTTGTTTTTCATTTTGATAAAAAACTAAAGGCGCATTTTTATTTCGAATGTTAGTTTTATAAAATTCGCCAGATTCATAATCTGCATATAGTTTTTTAGATTCTGCTGTTGGATTTGGCATTTTAAAAAAGTCATTTTCTCCCGCAAGGTCATAACATCCTTTTCTGTATTCAGCTGAATTTTTATTTAGATTCTCAGCAATACCGATTTTTTTTAATTGTTCAGAATTGTTGCTGTACTTTTTCTTCAGCGTGTTTAGAATATGGTCGTAAGTTTCCTGTTGTGAAAATAAAGCACCAGCGAGAACCAAAGCGCTTACATTTTGCGGATATTTATTTGTATAAAGTGTCGCCACCAAGCCGCCAAAACTATGACCTAGAATAATAGCTTTCTTTAAATTATATTTTTTATAAAGGGAATTCAAATCCTGAAAAGCTTCTTCAAAAGTGAATTTTGCATTAGGATCTGCAGATCTTCCTTCTCCTCTTCGGTCGTAAGCTATAACATAAAAGCCTTGATCGGCTAGTTTTTGAGCCGTTGTTCCCTCAAATAAGGTTGCATTGCCACTTGGTCCTCCGTGAATAAAAATTATGGGTTTGTTCTTTTCATTTCCGTAAGTTTTGACATAAAGATTTTGCCCTTTGACGAAAAAGGAAAACACGAGAAAAAAAGAAAGAAGAAATGACTTCATCTATTCTAATTTATGATGTTCATCCATATCTCTTTTCAAATCTAAGTTTCTAAATGTTGGCGATTTTAATGCAGTGAAAATTACAGTTAAGAGTGTAACACTTCCTCCAAAAACAACCGATGTTACAGCGCCCATCATTTTGGCAGTCGCACCACTTTCAAAAGCACCTAATTCATTAGAAGATCCAACAAAAATTGAATTTACAGCACCAACACGCCCGCGCATGTGATCTGGAGTTTTAAGCTGTAAAATCGTCTGACGGATAACTACTGAAATTCCATCAGCCAACCCGCTTAGGAATAAAGCAAAAACAGAAAGCCAGAAATAAGTAGAAAGACCAAATAAAATGATCGACAATCCGAAAACAAAGATGGCGATTAGAAGTTTCTTTCCTGCATTTTTATATAAAGGCACATAAGCAGAAACAATCATTGTAATAAAAGCACCCACGGCAGGAGCGGCTCTTAAAATTCCGAAGCCTTCAGAACCTACTTTTAAGATGTCTTGGGCAAAAACTGGTAATAATGCAACGGCTCCTCCAAAAAGTACGGCGATCATATCAAGTGATAATGCACCAAGAACAATTTTGTTTTTAAATACAAAAGTTAAACCTTCTGTAAGACTGTCTTTAATAGATTCGCCAATCTTTGGATTGATGATTGGTTTTTTACTGATTTGCGATAAAGCAATTAAGGAAAGAATCGAGAATCCGAAAACGAGACACATTGACCAGTGAACGCCAATCCAGTTGATTGAGAATCCCGCCAATGCAGGCCCCATAACGGCTCCAATCTGCCAAACCGAACTGCTCCAAGTTGCAGCATTTGGATATACTTTTTTAGGAATAATTAAAGATAAAAGTGAGAAGATAGTTGGTCCCATAAAAGAACGAACGATTCCTCCAAAAAATACTAAAGCATAAATGGAATACAAGATTACATTTGAAGACCAACCGCCAACAATTTTTGGCCAAGTCAATAAAAATAGCCCAAAACTGATTACTGAAAATCCTAAAATACATTTTACCAATAATCCTTTCTTTTCTCTTTGGTCTACAATATGTCCTGCAAACAAAGCCATTCCGACGGCAGGAATTACTTCCATTAAACCAATAATTCCTAGCGAAAGCGGGTTTTTAGTTAAGCTGTAAACTTCCCATTCGATTACAATAAATTGCATTGACCAGGCAAAAACCATTGCAAAACGCAATAATAAAAATACGTTGAATTCTCTATAACGAAGTGCCTGATACGGATCAGGTTTATTGGATTTAATTTCTTCCATCTGTTCTAATATCTTTCAGCATGAGCTGAGTTGAAATGTTGCCGTTCCATTCATTTTCGGCAATGCAATATGCCAATTGAAACGGATTTTGATTTTTTACAATGTTTAATTTTTTTCCTAAGCCAAAACCTATTGCCGCGATTCCGTCGGAGTTGTTTTGTTTGGCAAAAAGCCTTAAATGTTCTTCTTCTGCACCCAAAGTTTTTGCATAACCTGTATCAATCGCATTTTCAGTCATAAATACAGGCGTCATATTTTGTGGGCCGAAAGGTTCAAATTGTTTTAAAATTCGAATTAATTTAGGTGTTATATCAGAGAAATTGATTTCGGCATCGATCTCAATTTCTGGCGTAAGCATTTCGGGCAAGATCGTTTCAGAAACTTGTTTCTCAAAAGCGTCTTTAAAGGTCTGATAATTTTCTGCTTTTAAAGTCATTCCTGCAGCGTACATGTGGCCTCCAAATTGTTCCAAATGTTCGGCGCAGGCATCTAAGGCATTATAAACATCAAATCCTTTTACAGATCGGGCAGAGGCCGCATATTTATCGCCACTTTTTGTGAAAACTAAAGTTGGTCGGTAATAGGTTTCTATTAATCTCGAAGCGACAATTCCGATTACACCTTTGTGCCAATCTTCTTGAAAAACAACGGTCGAAAAACGTTCTTCTTCGTTATTTTCTATAATTTGCTGAAAAGCTTCTTTGGTGATTTTTTTATCTAAATCTTTTCGGTCGGCATTGTATTGTTCAATTTCTAACGCGAATTGCTGTGCTTGTTCAAAATTAAATTCGGTCAATAATTCTACGGCATGATTTCCGTGTTTGATTCGTCCTGCCGCATTAATTCGGGGCGAAATGATAAAAACAACGTCAGTAATATCGAGAACTTTCTTTTTTACTTGATGTGTTAAAGCTTTAATTCCGGGTCTTGGCTCGCTATTAATAACTTTCAATCCAAAATAAGCCAAAACACGATTTTCTCCCGTTATCGGAACAATATCGGCAGCAATTGCGGTAGCCACTAAATCTAAATACGGAACTAAATCTTCAATAGTTTCATTTCGATTCTGACCCAAAGCCTGAATCAATTTAAAACCAACTCCGCAACCGCACAGTTCATCGTAAGGGTAGGAGCAGTCTTCTCTTTTGGGATCTAAAACTGCAACAGCATCAGGGAGAAATTCTCCTGGACGGTGGTGATCGCAAACAATAAAATCGATGTTTTTTGCTTTCGCGTAAGCGATATGATCAATCGATTTGATGCCGCAATCGAGAGCAATAATTAAAGAAATTCCGTTGTCGTCTGCGTAATCAATTCCTTTATAGGAGATTCCGTAACCTTCGTCATAACGATCCGGAATGTACGTAGCAATATGAGGATAATGAGATTTTAAATACGAAGAAACTAATGAAACCGCTGTAGTTCCGTCTACATCATAATCGCCAAATACTAAAATGTTTTCTCCATTTTTGATGGCTTGTTCGATTCTCGCAACGGCTTTATCCATATCTTTCATCAAATATGGATCGTGCAAATGTTCTAATGACGGACGAAAGAAATTCTTTGCTTCTTCAAAAGTTTCAATGCCACGTTGAATAAGTAATGTTGCTACAAAATCTTCTACATTTAAGGCTTGTGCCAGATGCTTGATTTTATCTTCAGAAGGTTTTGGTTTCAATGTCCAACGCATGGTTGATTTTGGATTTTAGATTTTAGACTTCAGATTTTTGAAATCGTTTAATCTGATGGGTAATTTTTTTTGCCACGAATTACACAAATTAACACGAATTTAATTTGTGAATTCGTGGCAGAATATTTCGTTTTATTTCGCTTCTAAAGCATTTCCTTCAAACTGAATTCCGTCCCAGCCTAAATTGATGAAATTTCTAATATTTTGGTGGTTCGTTCCATTTGGATCACCTAAAACTTCTTCAAAATAAAAAGCTCCAAAACACGCTAATGTTTCTTCTTTACTTAAGTTTTGCAATTTCGCGAAAGAAAACAATTTGCAAGAACCAGAATTTTCGCCTGCTGCGTTATGTTGTGTTCCGTTTTGAAAAGCAGTTGGAGTAAAGTTGTAATTTTCTTCGATTACTGCAATAGTTTCAGGAAATGTGATTTGTGTTGGAGTTTGTTTTACTTTTTCTAAAAAGGCTTGAATGCTCATGATTTAATATTATTTTATTCTGGACTTATATATTTTTGTAAAGCGATATAATTGGTATCTGTTTTTATTGATTCGGGTACTTTTTTTAGTAAGGATTTAATTTCTTCCTTGCTGAAACTTTTCTTTAAAAAATTCAATCTTTTTACACCTTTTTCTGTTTTTATAAATTTAATTGCCAGTTTTTTGTTTTTATTGATAGTGTATTCTATTACTATACTGTCTAATGATTTTAGCATTTGTGAGTCAGTAAGTTTTTCTGAGTTTTGCTGGATGAATTTTTTATTTTCAGATTTCCATTCCTCTATTAATTGATCATTTTCTAAAGAAAATTGCTGATCAAGATTTGATTTACAAGATAATGTTACTAAAAGAAGTATAATTAAGACTGTTATTTTACTAAAATATTGTTCCATTAATTATCTTCTTCGTCCTTAGAATACTTACTTTTCTTCGCTTCTTTTTCTATTGTTTTTCCAGCAACGACAACAACGATTTCGCCTCTTGGTGCTGTTTTTTCAAAATGTGCTAGAACTTCTTTTGCCGTTCCGCGTACATTTTCTTCGTGTAATTTTGATAATTCTCTTGAAACGCAAATTTGTCGGTCTTCTCCAAAATATTGCACAAATTCAGCTAAAGTCTTAACGAGTTTATGAGGAGAAACGTATAAAATCATGGTTCGGGTTTCTTCGGCTAAAGCCAAAAAACGAGTCTGACGTCCTTTCTTATCAGGCAGAAAACCTTCAAAAACAAATTTATCATTTGGCAATCCGCTGTTTACAAGTGCGGGAACAAAAGCCGTTGCGCCTGGAAGACATTCTACTTCGATTTTATTTTCTACGCAGGCTCTTGTCAATAAAAATCCCGGATCAGAAATAGCTGGAGTTCCTGCATCTGAAATTAAAGCGATAGTTTCACCCGCTTTCAAACGAGCGATTAAATTTTCGGTCGTTTTATGCTCGTTGTGCATATGATGGCTGTGCATGTGCGTGCCAATTTCAAAATGCTTCAATAGTTTTCCACTTGTGCGGGTATCTTCCGCCAAAATCAAATCGACTTCTTTCAAAACCCGAATGGCTCTGAAAGTCATGTCTTCAAGATTGCCAATTGGCGTTGGAACGATGTATAATTTTGACATAATTTATTTTAAATATTTAACACGGATTGCACTAATTATCACAGATTTTGGATGCTAATAAAAATTTCACAAAGAAAAAAATCGTGTTAATCTGTGAAATTTGTGTTTTGTTTTACGAAAATTTCTTTTCAATAATTCCCATAAAACGTTCTGCGTAATCGTCTTTTCCTTCCCAGTTATTGTAGTCTGGTTTTACCATGTCTTCAATAAAATCTTTTGCTTCGCTATAAGAATCAAAAGTCATTAGTTGGTTTAAAACACGGCTGTAATCTTCTGTGCTGTTTCCAAAAAGATTTTTAGTGAAGGCAATTCTGTCATTCAGATCAATATGAAAACCTCTTGCCAGTTTTTCGTTCAAACTTACCGATTTTGGCTGTGCAGGAGTTTCAAGAATTGCAGTTTCAACTTTTCTCTCTTCCTTTTTTTCTTCTTTAAAATCGTTTATCGAAGGAGTTTTAGCAGGGACTGCTTCAAAACTATCTACTTTAACAAACTGAGCATCGGCATAATTAATTCCGAAATCTTCAAATTGAATAGTTGGCTGTGAAGAAGTTTCTTTCTTAGGTTCTTCTTTAACCTCCTCGATAATTGGTTCAGTTTCCAATTCAAAAGCTGGTTTGAAATCAGGAATAGGTTTCAATTCATTTATTGTTGTGAATGAAAGATCATCAATAGGTTTTTCTGTTTCCTCTACCTTTTCAGCAATTGGCTCAACAATTTCTTCAATAACTGGCTCTTCAATTTCTGCAGCGATTGGTTCAACAGTTTGCTCAATTATTGGCTCTTTAATTTCCGCAACGATCGGTTCAACAGTTTCTTCGATTACTGATTCTACAACTTCAGCGATTGGTTCAGCAACTTCAGCAATTTCTGCTGGTTTTTCCTCTGTAATTTCAGGTTCGTAAGATTCTTCAAGTGCAATAACTTTTTCTTCAGCTGGCGCTTCAAGTTCAATTATAGCAGGAATTGTCTCTTCTTTTTTTTCAAAAATGGTTTCCAATTCAGCTACAATATCATTTTGGCCGATTGTTGGTTTTACAGCGTCGAAATTCTCTTCTACAAATTTTAATACTGCTAATTTCTCGTATAATTTCTGAGTTTCAAGGTACAATTGATTGATATCGGATTTGTTTTTAAGTTTTAGAATTCGATGTGCAATGCTAATTAAATCAGCTTCCAATTTTTTTTTCATAACTGTTGAAAATTATAGTGAATAAGGTATTTTAGTGTATTTGATGTTTTAATGTCTTTTATTCTTAAGGAAATTCAAAAGATAATTTTTAATTTCTGTTAATACGCTTTCGCGAATCTAAGGTTTGGTAAAAATTTTCTACTTTTGAAAAAATGTAAAACAGTACATTTTTACATCAATTTATTGCCAGTACAAAGTAATAAAAACTATTCATTTTTAAAGGTAGAAAAATACAAAATGTTTCTCGAAAATACAGTAAATCACAAAGAACAATTTGGTTGGATTGAAGTTATTTGTGGATCAATGTTTTCGGGTAAAACCGAAGAGTTAATCCGAAGACTAAAACGTGCCCAATTTGCCAAACAAAGAGTCGAAATCTTTAAACCCGCTATTGATACCCGTTATCATGACGAAATGGTGGTGTCTCATGATGCCAATGAAATCCGTTCTACGCCTGTTCCAGCGGCAGCTAATATATTGATTTTAGCTCAGGGATGCGATGTAATCGGTATTGATGAGGCGCAGTTTTTTGATGACGAAATTATTACGGTTTGCAATGATTTGGCTAACCAAGGAATCCGCGTGATTGTGGCTGGCTTGGATATGGATTTCAAAGGGAATCCGTTTGGACCAATGCCTGGACTTATGGCAACCGCTGAATATGTAACGAAAGTTCATGCCGTGTGTACCAGAACAGGAAATTTAGCCAATTATAGTTTTAGAAAAACAGATAATGATAAATTGGTTATGCTTGGAGAAACAGAAGAATACGAGCCGCTTAGCCGTGCAGCGTATTTTAAAGCAATGAAAAAGAATCAGGGAAAATAGATTATTTTATTTATTATAAGCCATGACAAAAACATTAAAAAATATGAGAAAATCGACTGTTTTATTGTTAGTATTAATTGGAATTGCTGTCGCTTTCGTAGTTTATTTTCAATTTTATCTAGGCGAAAAAGAAAATGAAGTAAACACAGAAGTAGTAGAATTAATTGCAAAATATAATAAAAGCTGCCCTTTAAATATTCAGGAAGGAATTCGTTTGGACAGTGTAAGTTTGCATGAAGAAAAAACAGTTCAATACAATTTGACTTTGCTGAATGTTGCTAAAGAAACTGCAGAAATCAATGTGATTCAAGAAGAAATAAGGAAAAGCCTTTTAAGTACGGCAAAAGCAAATACAGGACTTCAGGTTTTCAGAGAAAATGATTATACTTTGAATTATAGTTACAGTGATAAAAAGAAAGTTTTTTTGTTTGATGTGAAGATTTTGCCAGACGAGTATAAATAATTTAATGTTTTACGATGTTGTTAAACCCGACAGTTTTTAAAACTTGTCGGGTTTTTCGTTTAGAAAAAATCATTCCGTAGGAATGTTTGGTCGGTAGAATTTTTTAATTGGATTTAGGTACACGTTCCGTAGGAACGTTTGATTGCGGTTCGAGATATTTATTGATGATTACAAGTGTCCCTACAGGACACAACCTAAATACCGTCAATTTTTTTTTCTACCAACGAAATATTCCTACGGAATAACAAGTTGCATTATTTGAAAATCAATTAATTAATGACAAACAAAACCCGACAGCTTTGCAAAATGAAACCTGTCGGGTTTTGTTTTTAAATATTATTAGTCATTCCGTTAGGAATGTTTTGTTGGTAGTAAAATATTAGGATTTGTATTGTGTCCTGTAGGGACACTTGATTTTTTTTCGAAACGATATATTTATCAAACGTTCCTAAGGAACGTACAATTGTAACGTGATTTATTTTCTACCGACGAAACATTCCTAACGGAATGAAAATAACGAAAAACGCGACAATTTTAATTTGTCGCGTTTTTCGTTTAAATGAACTTATATCTCTTTTATGGTTTAAAAACCTAGATTTTTTTTCTCATTCTTGCTACCGGAATATCTAATTGTTCACGATATTTTGCAATTGTTCTTCTCGCAATTGGATAGCCTTTTTCTTTTAATATTTCTGCCAATTGATCATCTGGAAGTGGTTTTCTCTTATCTTCTTCCTCAATGGTGTTTTGAAGAATTTTTTTAATTTCTAAAGTCGAAACATCTTCTCCTTGATCATTTTTCATCGCCTCAGAGAAAAACTCTTTAATCAGTTTAGTTCCGTATGGCGTTTCTACATATTTGCTATTGGCCACACGTGAAATCGTCGAAATATCCAAACCAACCATATCTGCAATGTCTTTTAAGATCATTGGTTTTAGTTTGGTTTCATCACCGTCTAAGAAATATTCTTCCTGATAATGCATAATCGCATTCATCGTTACAAAAAGTGTTTCCTGACGCTGTCTGATGGCATCAATAAACCATTTAGCCGAATCCAGTTTTTGTTTGATAAACTGAACCGCATCTTTCTGCGCAGTCGATTTATCACGAGATTCTTTATACGTCTGCATCATTTCCTGATAATCTTTAGAAACGTGCAGGGAAGGAGCATTTCTTCCGTTTAAAGTCAATTCCAATTCACCATCAACAATTCTGATGGCAAAGTCGGGAACAATGTTTTCTGTAACTTTATTGTTTCCAGCAAAAGAACCACCCGGTTTTGGATTTAACCTTTCAATTTCATGAATTGCTTTTTTAAGCTGTTCGTTAGAAATGCTGTATTTCTGTAAAAGCTTGTCGTAATGTTTCTTCGTAAAAGCATCAAACTGATTTTCGATTATATCGATTGCTAAATCAACATATTCAGTCGGTGTTTTATGTTTTAACTGAAGCAGTAAGCATTCCTGTAAATCACGTGCGCCAACTCCTGAAGGTTCAAGTTCGTGAATTACCGTCAGCATTTTTTCGACCATTGCTTCATCAGTGTAGATTCCCTGAGTAAAAGCCATGTCGTCTACAATGTCTGGAATACTTCTGCGGATATAACCCATATCATCAATACTTCCAACAAGGAATTCTGCGATTTCGCGTTCCTCATCATTCAAAATAAAAGTATTCAACTGATTAATTAAATCCTGATGAAAACTAATCGGAGCCGCAAAAGGTGTTTCGCGTTCCTCGTCATCGCTATAATTATTTACCTGCGTTTTATAATCAGGTGTGTCGTCGTCGCTTAGATATTCGTCAATATTAATGTCGTCTGCTTCGATTCTGTCAGATTCTGCATCATCATAATCGTCGTAGTCTTCATTAGCGTATTCATCAGCTTCGTAATCGTCTTCTTTTCCAGCTTCAAGCGCCGGATTTTCGTTCATTTCTTCTAATAAACGCTGTTCAAAAGCTTGCGTAGGCAATTGAATTAACTTCATCAGCTGAATTTGCTGTGGAGATAATTTTTGGGATAATTTTAAATTTAAAAATTGCTTTAGCATATAAAAAGGTGCTAAGGTACTAAGGCGCTAAGGCGCTAAGTATCTTATGTTGACGAATTAAATTCGTTTTAATTATTTCGTTTTAATTTTAAACCTTAGAATCTTAGTACCTCAGTACCTTAGAACCTCAGATTAAAACTCTGCACTTCCAGGAGTTCTTGGGAAAGGAATTACGTCTCTAATGTTTGTCATTCCTGTTACAAACAATACTAAACGCTCAAATCCTAAACCGAAACCTGCGTGAGTTGCCGATCCAAATCTTCTGGTATCTAAGTACCAGTATAATTCTTCTTTGTCAATTCCAAGTTTTTCCATTTTTTCGACAAGAACATCGTAACGCTCTTCTCTTTCAGAACCACCAACAATTTCTCCAATTCCAGGGAAAAGGATGTCCATTGCACGAACTGTTTCTCTTCCTGGTTCTGTGTTGTCGTTTAGACGCATGTAAAACGCTTTAATGTTTGCTGGGTAATCGTATAAAATTACCGGACATTTAAAGTGTTTTTCAACCAAGAAACGCTCGTGTTCTGACTGTAAATCAGCTCCCCATTCGTTGATTAAATATTGGAATTTCTTCTTTTTATTTGGAGTTGAATCTCTTAAAATGTCAATTGCTTCTGTATAAGAAACACGCTTGAAGTTGTTTTCTAAAACGAAGTTCAATTTTTCTAACAATGCCATTTCGCTTCTTTCAGCCTGTGGTTTTGATTTTTCTTCTTCAAGAAGTCTTCCTTCTAAGAATTTTAAATCATCTTTACAGTTGTCTAAAGCATATTTAATTACATACTGAATAAAATCTTCAGCCAAATCCATGTTGTCATCAAGGTCATTGAAAGCAACTTCAGGCTCAATCATCCAGAATTCTGCTAAGTGACGAGAAGTGTTTGAGTTTTCTGCTCTAAACGTTGGTCCAAAAGTATAAATCTGACCCAAAGCCATAGCGAAAGTTTCACCTTCTAACTGTCCAGAAACCGTTAAGTTCGTATGTTTTCCAAAGAAATCTTTTTTGAAATCGATGTTTCCTTCTTCATTTTTAGGAAGGTTATCTAATGGCAAAGAAGTTACTTGGAACATTTCTCCAGCACCTTCAGCATCAGCTCCAGTGATAATTGGCGTGTTTACATAAACGAAACCTTTATCTTGAAAATATTTGTGAACTGCATAAGACAATACCGAACGCACACGCATGATCGCACCAAAAGCATTTGTACGAACACGCAAGTGAGCGTTTTCACGTAAAAATTCTAAAGAGTGTTTTTTAGGTTGCATTGGGAATTTCTCAGCATCAGAATCTCCAAGGATTTCAAGTTTGTTTACTTGAATTTCATATTTCTGACCCGCACCTTTGCTTTCAACCAAAGTTCCAATTACAGAAACCGCTGCTCCAGTCGTGATTCTTTTTAAAGTCTCTTCTGGTGTATTTTCAAAATCAACAACACATTGAATATTATTAATTGTAGAACCGTCATTTAAAGCGATGAACTGATTATTTCTAAAAGTTCTCACCCAACCTTTTGCATTCACTTCCTGTAACGTCGTCGTACTGTTTAATAAGTCTCTAACTTTTGTGTGTTTCATTTTTATATATAATTGATATTAAATAATATTCGTTTTGAACAACTGCAAATATAATCGATAATAATTAATTTTTGAAGCTGTTTCTGGTTCCTTTTGTTATTCTGATAATTGTTCGTGTAAATTTAGCCGCCACGAATTCACGAATTATTTGTTTTTTATTCGTGAATTCGTGGCGGATTTTTTTTTGGAATAAAGAAAATTACTCTTCTTTATTTTTACTTTCAAATATTTCATGCAGTTTTTTCTCCAAAAGTTTCTTGTCTGGAAGCTGTGTTTTGTATTCAGAAACTAATGTTGGGGATAAGCTTCTGCTCAAAGCATATTCTACAACTTCGTTGTCTTTATCTTTACAGAGTAAAATACCAATACTTGGATTTTCATTTTGCTTTTTTACATCACGGTCAAGAGCTTCTAAATAAAAATTTAATTGACCTAAATGCTCTGGTTTAAATTTATCTGTTTTTAACTCAAATGCGACCAAACATTGCAGGCCTCGATGGTAAAATAATAAATCAATATAGAAATCACTGTTTCCTACTTGTAATTTGTATTCTTTGTCTATAAATAAAAAATCTTTTCCTAATTCAAGGATAAAATTTTTCATCTGGTTCACAAGGGCTTTCTGTAGATCGCTTTCGTTATGAGAGTCAGGAAGATTTAAAAACTCAAAAATATAATTGTCTTTAAATGAGTTTGTGATGTCTGAGTCAATTTCTCTCAACAGTGGTGAGAGTTTTGAATTGCCGAGCATCGTTCTTTCAAATAGACTTGCAGATATTTGACGATCAAGTTCTCTCTTGCTGTAAGACTCCTGTTTGCTTATTTTTAAGTAAAACTCCTTTTCTTCTATGGTTTTAGTTCGCGAAAATATCAACAAATTATTTGTCCAGCTAATTTCTCTCACCAATGGTGAGAGTTTTGGAAAATCTTTATAGGCTTCATAAAATTGCTTCATGCGCCAAAGATTTTTATCTGAAAATCCTTTTAATTCAGGTTCAGTATCTTGAATGTGATTTGCTAATTGTTTTACAACAGATTGTCCCCAGCTAGCTTCTTCTATTTTTGTATAGATATATTGACCGATATTCCAGTATAAACTAATCAACTCCGCATTAACAATTTTTAAAGTGTTAATTCGAGTCTGTTTAATTAAACTGGTTATTTCTGAAAAACTTTTATCCATATTCAACAGCTATCGGAGATTGCTTTTACTTCTCCAAACTCTCTAATTCCTCTTTCCTTGTTTTCTTCTTCTCAAAAGTTAAAACCAACGATGGTAAAACAACCAAGTTAGCAAACATTGCAAAAACCAAAGTACAAGAAATTAATCCTCCTAAAGCAATAGTTCCGCTGAAGCTTGATAATGTAAAAGTCGCAAAACCTAAAATCAAAACTACAGAAGTATAGAAAGTACTTACTCCAGTTTCTCTCAAGGCGCTGAAAACCGATTTCTTCACTTTTCCTTTGTTTTGCATCAGATCATGTTTGTATTTCGCCATAAACTGAATTGCATTATCCACCGAGATTCCGAAAGCGATACTAAATACCAGAATCGTTGATGGTTTTAACGGAATTCCGAAATAACCCATTAATCCCGAAGTGATGCAAAGCGGTAAAATATTTGTAATCAAAGAAGCCGCTACCATTTTGAACGAACGGAATAAATACAACATCAAAATTGCAATAGTCAAAATTGCAAACAATAATGACTCGATTAAGTTATGCGCCAAATAAGTTGTTCCTTTTTGGAAAACTAATGCTTTTCCTGTAATCGTAACTTCATAACGGTCTTTAGGGAAAATCTCGTCAATTTTTTTACGCAATTTTCCTTCTACTTTTGCCATTTCATCTGTTCCAATATCTTTCATGAAAGTGGTGATTCGGGCATATTGTCCAGTCGAATCCACATACGCTTTCATTAAATTTTCTTTACTGTTTTTGGTTGCATTTTTAGCATAACCCAAAATAAAAGTCTGTTCCTGTGAAGTTGGCAATTGGTAATATTCAGGGTTTCCGTTGTAGAAAGCCTGTTTTGCATATTTAACCAAGTTTACAACAGAAACTGGTTTCGCCAATTCTGGAATTTCAGAAATAGTATTCTGCAATTCATCCATTTTACGAATTGTAGAAGGCTTCATAACACCTTTTTTCTTTTTGGTGTCAATCATGATTTCCAATGGCATTACACCGTTGAATTCTTTTTCGTAAAATAAAATATCTTTAAAGAAAGAAGCGCTTTTTGGCATTTCGCCAATCAAACTTCCTGAAACTTTCATTTGTCTTACTCCATTTAAACTCACAAGAAATAGAACAGCGTAAATGCAATAAACAATTGTTTTTTTGCCTTTAACGATAGTTGTAACTGTATTTAAAAGTGTCGAAATGTAAGTTTTGTCTAAGTGATATAAGTGCTTTTCTTTTGGCAATGGCATAAAACTGTAAATAATTGGCACGATAAAAAGTGTCAAAGTATAAACAGAAAGCACGTTGATAGAAGTTACTAATCCGAACTCAAAAAGAAGTTCGTTTCCTGTAATCATCAAAGTTGCAAAACCAATCGCAGCTGTCAAATTGGTCATCAAAGTCGAAGATCCAATTTTTGAAATCACACGCTGTAAAGCTTTTGCCTGATTGTTATGCAGTTTGATTTCCTGCTGATATTTATTAATCAGGAAAATACAGTTTGTAATTCCGATTACGATAATCAGCGGTGGAATAATTGCTGTTAAAATCGTGATTTTATAACCAAATAATCCAAGTGTTCCAAATGACCAAGTTACTCCGACAATTAAAATGCAGATCGAAATAAAAGTAGCTCTGAAAGAACGGAAGAAGAAAAAGAAAATCAGAGAAACAGTCAATAAAGATGCTCCAATAAAAAGTCCGATTTCACCTTTCATGTTGTCCGCATTGATTGTACGGATGTAAGGCATTCCAGAAACTTTAAGATCGATTCCAGTTGTTTTTTCGAATTTATCGATTTTAGGAACTAAATCATTTAAGATAAAAGTCTTTCTTTCGGCCGTGTTTACTAGGGCTTTGTTCATATAGATTGCAGAGCGAACGCTACCGCTTTCTTTGTTAAACAACAATCCTTCGTAAAAAGGAAGATTGTGAAACAAATCATATTGTACACTTTTTAAATAATTAGCGTCAAGTGCTTTGCTTTCTTCGATAAATGGCGCTAGAACAAACTTTTGATTTACAGTATCTTTTTCAAGTTTCTTTAAATCATTCAAAGAAATTACTAAATCAACTTCTTTGGCTTTTTTCAAACCGTTCATCAATTCGGTCCAAGCGGCATAATTTTTTGGTGTAAAGAATTTAGGATCTTTAAAACCAATAACAATTAAGTTTCCTTCTTCGCCAAATTTGTCTAAGAATTTTTGATAATCTTTATTTGCAATATGATCTTTCGGAAGCAAGTTGGCTTCGGTATAAGTCATAGAAAGATTCTTCCACTGATAACCAAAGAAAAGAGTTAAAGCAGAAAGTATAACCAGAATCGTAATTCGGTTTTTAAGTATAATTCGGGCAAGTTTTTCCCAAAATCCAACTTGGACAGTGTTTTTCATAAAATCTTTAAAAATGGATGCAAATGTAGTGAAAAGTGCTCGAAATCATAAATATTCCGTTCTATTTTACTTAACGTTAACACAAATTTGATAGAGCTGTTTTGGCTATAATTTGCCTTGTTTTATCTGTAAACCGTAAGGTTTTCTCATATTTGCAAACAATTTAGATTTTAGGAAAATTTAGATTGAGTTGTTTTCTTAGTGAAAAAGCTTCACGCAGATTCAACAGATTGAAGCAGATTCAGTAATTTTATTCTTGAATTTGACTTAAATATAAAACCACGCAAATGCAGCAAAACAATACAACCACTTTTATTTTTCTGGCAATTCTATTGCTTTTAGTTGTCATCATTTGTTTTATGGTGTATCAATTAATGCAAACCAAAAAAGCAAAAGAAGATGCAGAAAAAAGTTTTTATGCCTTAGAATCTAAAGTCAATGATTTGCAATTGGAAAATCTAGAATCAAAACTGAATCCGCATTTGTTTAAGAATATTCTAAATTCGATTCAGTCACATGCGTATCAGACGTATTTTGCTCTAGATAAACTGGCAAATGTTTTAGATTATATTTTGTACGAAAGCAAAAAGAAATTTGTAACGGCCAAAGAAGAAATTGATTTTGCGATGAATTTAATCGAAATCAATAAAATTAAAATCAGTCCGCTTTTTGAACTTAAAGTCAAAACCAACATTCATCAGGAAGACAAATTGTATGATCAGCCTTTGCTTGCGCCTTTAATTTCGATTGATTTAATAGAAAATGCTTTTAAACATGCTGACTTACAAAGTGCAGATGCTTTTATTTCGGTAGTTTTCGAATTTAAAAACAATGCTTTTTTTATGACGGTTTCCAATAAAATCTCTGATAAAAAAGTATTAAAAAAAGAACGAAGCGGTTTTGGCCACGCGACTTTAGAACATCGACTGCGAATTATTTACAAGAATAATTTCAAACTTGACAAGTTTATAGAAAATGACGTTTATATTGCTCATCTAAAAATAGATTTACTTGAATACAAAACTGAAATGCTTGCTTCTGGACGATGAAATTCCAGGATTGACTTACCTTAAAATGCTTTGCGAGCAAATTCCAGAACTGGAAATCGTGAAAACATTTAATAATCCTGAAAAACTTTTGTCTGATATTCCCGAACTGGATTTTGATCTCTTAATTTCTGATATCGAAATGCCAGGAATTGATGGTTTGCATTTGGCCGAAATGTTAGATAACAAATTGGTTATTTTCTGTACGGCTTATAAAGAATATGCGGCAGAAGCTTTTAATATTGATGCGGTTGATTATATCACAAAACCTGTGAAATTAGAACGTCTACAAAAAGCAGTTTCTAAAGCTTTTGAACGTTTCGATAAATCAGATAATTCAAAAAAATTCATTCAGCTTAATACAGATAAAGGAAAAACGCTATTGTATTTTAATAAAATTCAATACATCAAAACCGCTTTAAGCGATAGCCGTGACAAAACGGTTTTGCTTACTGACGGAAGTTTCTTGAATTTGAAAAATGTAAAATTCGATACGCTTTTAAACGAATTGCCAGATGCCGATTTCTGCCGAATCAATAAAAAAGAAATTGTAGCGGTGAAGGCGATAAAATTCTTTAATCATAATGAAATTGTGCTTCATCATTTGGAAGAAAACAATAAAAATACGGCTCTAATTCTGAGCGAAACCTATCGTTCTGATTTTTTGAAAAAGGTGAAATTATAAGTTATTACAAAGTTTTTCCGACTTGTTACATACATTGAAAATTAGCTGGAAATTTGCTTCTTCACTTAAAACTCAGTTCTGATATTTGCTGCAATAAATTTAAAGAACGAGTTATGAATAACATTAAGAACTCTTTATTCTATGTAACAATTATTGGTGGTTTTACAGCGCTGATATATTGGGTGATTTCAAAAGGCGTTTCATTAGAAGTGGGACGCAATATTGTAAAGAAAAGTGTTGAAAGCAACCATTGGAAAGACTTTCTTCATTCTATGGTCGATAATTTACAACATCCGTTGGCCATTTTATTGGCGCAAATTATTACCATAATTTTAGTCGCACGTTTATTTGGATGGTTTTTTAGAAAAATAGGGCAGCCGTCTGTAATTGGCGAAATGATTGCCGGAATTGTTTTAGGACCATCTTTGGTCGGAATGTATTTTCCAGAATTTTCGGCAGCTTTATTTCCAAAAGAATCTTTAGGGAATTTACAGTTCTTAAGCCAAATCGGTTTAATCCTTTTCATGTTTGTTATCGGGATGGAACTTGATTTGAAAGTGCTTAAAAATAAAGCGCACGATGCTGTTGTTATCAGCCACGCTAGTATTGTAATTCCGTTTGCTTTAGGATTGTCATTGGCTTATTTTATTTACGAAATCTATGCTCCGATGGGAGTAGAATTTTCTTCTTTCGGATTATTTATGGGTATTGCCATGAGTATTACTGCGTTTCCTGTTCTGGCGAGAATTGTCCAAGAACGAGGCATGCAGAAAACTAGACTTGGAACTATTGCCATTACTTGTGCTGCGGCAGATGATATTACGGCTTGGTGTATTTTGGCAGTTGTTATTGCAATTGTAAAAGCTGGCT
Source organism: Flavobacterium nitrogenifigens (assembly GCF_003254565.1). Lineage (GTDB taxonomy): Bacteria > Bacteroidota > Bacteroidia > Flavobacteriales > Flavobacteriaceae > Flavobacterium > Flavobacterium nitrogenifigens. Next base: position 1,748 of record NZ_QJRI01000173.1, on the reverse strand, counting down.
CGCTTGCAAGTTCATTGTATGTCATTGGAATGGCGATTTTGTATGTTATTATAATGCTCAAAATCGTTCGTCCGTTCTTAAAAAGAGTAGGAGATTTGAATGCAACGCGCGAAAGTTTGAATAAACCTGTTGTTGCGATTTTCTTTATTACCCTTTTAATTTCTGCTTATGCTTCAGAATTAATCGGAATTCACGCTTTATTTGGAGCTTTTTTGGCTGGAGCAATTATGCCAGAAAACAACAAATTCAGAAATATATTTATTGAAAAAGTTGAAGACGTTTCGATTATTGTTTTATTGCCATTGTTCTTCGTGTTTACTGGTTTGCGCACGCAAATCGGATTATTGAATGATCCTGAACTATGGAAAATTACTGGTTTGATCATTTTGGTCGCGGTAGTTGGTAAATTCTTTGGTAGTGCTTTGGCGGCGAAGTTCATGGGGCAGAATTGGAAAGACAGTTTGTCAATTGGAGCCTTGATGAACACTAGAGGTTTAATGGAATTGGTGGTTTTAAATATTGGTTATGATCTGGGAGTATTATCAACAGAGATTTTTACGATGATGGTCATTATGGCACTGGTGACTACTTTTATGACAGGTCCAGCATTAGATTTTATCGGATTTATTTTTAAAGATAAAGCGACAGCCGTTCCGGAAGAAATTGGAACCAAAAGCAAGTATAAAATTCTGCTTTCATTTGCAACTCCAGAAAAAGGAAAAAAATTGCTTCAAATCGCAAATAGTTTAGTTAAAAAGCAAGCAGATAATTCTATTGTAACAGCAATGCATTTGTCTTTAAGTACAGAAGTGCATTCTTTTGATATAAAAGAGCATGAACGTAAAATGCTAATTCCTGTAATAGAAGAGTCGCAGCGTCTGAATCAGAATGTGGTGAGTTTATTTAAAGTTACTAATGATATTGATTCTGATATTATTGATACGGCAAATCAAGGAGAGTATGATTTACTGCTGGTTGGTTTAGGACAATCTATTTTTGACGGAACGTTGCTTGGAAAAATTCTTGGTTTTACTACTCGAATTGTAAATCCAGATCGTTTGATTGATAAGTTTACAGGAAAAGAAGGGTTGTTTGAGAATTCTCCATTTGACGAAAGAACGCGCCATATTATTGCAAAGTCTAAAATGCCAGTTGGAATTTTTATTGATAAAGATCTAGAAGAAGTCAATCAGGTTTTTATTCCTGTTTTTAATAAAGAGGATGCTTTTTTAATTGATTATGCTAAAAAACTAATCAATAATAACGGCTCTCAGATTACAGTTTTAGATGCTGGTGGAGAAGTGAAAAATACAAGAGAAATTCAAGAAACCATTCGTTCTATTGAGCAGATTGCCCCAAATCACATCATGATTATGAATGACAGAACCTTGAAGAAAGAGTTTTTAGAAAGTCAAGATTTGATGATTATCAGTCTAGAAAGCTGGAAAAAACTAATAGAATCTCAAAGTATTTGGCTGAATAATTCTCCATCAGTTTTAATTCTTAAACCATAAACTTTTTAAATTTCAAAATTTTAAAATCCCAAATTCCAATTTTACCGATTGGAGTTTGGGATTTTTTTAGCCACGAATTCACGAATTTTAATGATTCTCTTTACGTGTTGCTTGTCAATAAATTGCACAAATTTGCCTAGATTAACCTAGAGACAATTTGTGAAATTTATCGGTAAAATTTTCGCAAAGTTTAAGTAGATAAATTTGTGAATTCGTGGCGAAAAGATGAATTTT
>NZ_QJRI01000146.1 GCF_003254565.1 Flavobacterium nitrogenifigens | reverse complement strand
AGTTCCTGTTCCTCCAGTGACATTTACTGTTGCAGACCCGTTAGATCCTCCATTACAAGAAACATCAGTTTGAGATGTTGTTGCCGTAAGTGGATCAGGTTCCGAAATGATAAAACTTTCTGTTTTTATACATGAATTAGCATCTGTGACAGTTAAGGTATAAGTTCCAGCAGTAAGGCCCGTTGCAGTTGCAGCGTTTCCTCCAGATGGAGACCAAGAATAGGTGTAAGCACCAGTACCACCAGTTACACCTACAGTAACAGATCCATTGCTTCCGTTATGACAAGATACAGCTACAGGAGTTCCAGTTAAGGTTAAAGGGTCTGGTTCTGTAATTTTGATGGTATTTGTTGTAGAACATAAATTTTCATCTGTGACTGTAACAGTATATGTCCCTGCAGTCAGGTCAGTTGCTGTTGCTGCATTTCCTCCAGACGGAGACCAAGAGTATGTATAAGCTCCAGTTCCGCCAGTTGCAATTACAGACGCAGTACCGTTATTGCCTCCGTTGCAAGAAACATCGGTATGCGAATCTGATACTGAAAGAGCTGTTGGCTCTATAATTTGTACAGATTTTGTCACAAAGCAGCCATTTTCATCGGTTACAGTTACCGTGTAAGTATTTGGACTTAATCCTGTAGCTGTTGCAGCAGTTCCTCCAGAAGGAGACCAAGAATAGGTATAGTTTCCAGTTCCTCCAGAAGGAGTTACAGTAGCTGTTCCGTTATTTGCCTGATGGCATAAAATATCTGTTTTTGCTATTGTTGCTGTAAGAACAGGAGGGTCAGTAATAGTTACGCTTGCCGTAGTCTGGCATAGGTTGGCATCTTTTATAGTTACTGTATAAGTTCCTGCCAATAATCCGCTTGCTGTTGCATTAGTTCCTCCTGATGGAGACCAAGAATAGGTATAAAGTCCCGTTCCTCCAGTAACACTTACGGTTGCAGTTCCGTTAGAACCTCCATTACAAGAAACATCGGTTTGAGATGTTGTTGCTATAAGAGCATCAGGTTCTGTTATGGTAATACTTTGCGTTTTAGTGCAAGAGTTAGCATCTGTTACAGTTACAATGTAAGTTCCTGCTTTAAGACCAGTTGCAGTAGCGGTTGATTGAGCTGGAGTAGTATCCCATGAATACATATATGCGCCAGTTCCTCCGATTGCTGAAACACTTGCAGAACCATTGTGTCCGCCATTGCAGCTAACATTTGTTTTTGCGCCTGGTGTTATTACAATAGCTGATGGTTCAGTGATGGTAAAGTTTTTAATAATAGAACATCCGTTCCCTGCAATAATTTTTACAGAATAACTTCCTGCAGTAAGGTTATTTACTGTATCAGTACTTCCTACATTAGGAGTCCATTCGTAGGTAAACGGTCCAGCAGCTCCTGATGGAACAACCCAAGCAGAGCCTGTACTCGCTCCATTACAAAGTACATCAGTCTTACCAGTAGTAGCGACTAGAGTATTGGTTGTGTTGATGGTAACACTTCTCATAATAGAACAGCCATTGCCATCTGTAATCGTACAGTAATAAGTGCCAGCTGTTAATCCGCTTGCAGTAGCAGCAATCCCTCCAGAAGGTGACCAAGAATAGCTATAACCTCCCACACCTCCAGATGGTATTACAGTAGCTTCACCACCTGTTGAACAAGTGGCATCTACTTGATTTGTAGTTGCGTTTAGTGCAGATGGTTCACCTATAACGAAAGTTTTAGTAATAAAACATCCATTTTTATCTGTAATTGTACAGGTGTAAGTGTCAGCTGGAAGTCCAGTAGCTGTAGCGGCACTTCCTCCAGCTGGTGACCATGCGTAGGTATAATCTCCAGCTCCTCCAAAAGGATTGACAGTTGCTGTTCCTGTTGCTCCGCCATTGCATAAAACATCTGTTTGAGATTGTGTAGCGTCTAAAATTGGCGGTTGTGTAATATTAAAATTATATGAATCGGAGCAATTATTCTCATCAGTTACGGTTACAGTATAAATACCTTCCATAAGACCACTTATTGATGTACTATGGGCTCCAGTACTCCAGTTATACGTGTAAGCACCAGTACCACCGGTAACAGTTATAGTAGCCGAACCATTTGATCCTCCATTACAAGAAACATTGTTCTGGCTAGGAGTTAGTGTAAGTGCAGGTGGTTCAGATATAGGGAAATCTAGTGTTTTTACACATTGGTTTGCATCTTTTACGGTTACAGTATAAGTTCCAGCAGAAAGTCCAGTTGCAGTTGCAGTTGTCTGGATAGGATTAGTATTCCAAGAGTAAGTATAATTTAGTGTACCGCCTAAAGCAATCACTTGAGCCGTTCCATTAGCACCTCCATAACAAGAAGTATTATTTACAGTGCCTGGCGTAAGAGTAAGAGGAGCTGAAGGCTGTCCTATTGTTACATTTGCTGTATTAGAACATAAGTTTTCATCTGTCACAGTTACAGTATAAGTTGTTGCTGCTGCTAATCCTGTTATAGTGGCAGTCTCTTCTCCGTTAGACCATAAGTACGTATAGTTGCCAGTTCCTCCACTTGGAGTCGCAGTTGCTTGACCAGTAGTATCACCAAAACAGGCTACATCAACTTTAGACATGATTATACTAATATGATTAACAGTTAGAGTTGCAGTATTTGAAGTAGCTGAAGGGGGACATGTTCCGCTTGCGACAGCTTTATATTTGTATCCGTTAAATTCAGCAGGAGCGCCGGTTATAGTCAAGGTAGAAGTGGTAATGCCAGAATAAGGAGCAGTATTTGGGACATCAACAAATCCTCCTCCTTGACCATCATCTACCAGCCACTTGTATCCTGTTGCATTTGATGCTGTTACAGAAAAAGTAGTATTACCACCAGAGCAGATAGCGATTGATGAAGGATTTGATGTAATAGCAGGAGCAGAATTTACAGTAAGACTTGCACTATTTGAAGTAGCTGGAGGAGTACAGGTTCCAGATGCAACAGCTCTGTATGTATACCCGCTCATTGCAGCTGTTGCTCCTATTATTGTAAGAGTAGAAGTAGTAGTTCCAGAATAAATAGCATTAGTTTGAACATCAATAAATCCTCCCCCTTGACCATCATTTACCTGCCATTGATATCCTGTTGCATTAGAAGCAGTTGCAGTAAAAGAAGTGTTGCCTCCTTGGCATATTGTACTTGAAGATGGTTGTGCTGTTATAGAAGGTGGAGAATCTATTGTTAAGTTTACATTAGCTGAAGTTGCTAAAGGGAAACATCCTCCAGTCACTACTACACGGTATGCATAACCACCTAGTTCGGCAGTTGCTCCAGTTATTGTAAGAGTAGAGGTAGTAACACCAGAAAATTGAGCATTGTTTGATATAGGCCCGAATCCTGAACCTTGATCTATCTGCCATTGGTACCCTGTTGCATTAGTTGCTGTAACAGAAAAAGCAGTATTGCCTCCCAAGCAAACAGATGTTGATGATGGGTGCGCTGTTATTGCTGGAGCAGGATTTATTGTCAAGAAAGCATTATTAGAAATGGCGGGAGTACAAGCTCCAGTTCCAGTTGCTATACCTCTGTAGGCATATCCGTTCATTGCAGCTGTTGCCCCTGTTATCGTAAGAGTAGAACTAGTAACACCAGAATAAGGAGCGCCAATTGAAATATCTGTAAATCCAGCACCTGCTCCTTGATCTACTTGCCATTTGTATCCAGTAGCATTTGATGCAGTTATACTAAAAGTAGTAATATCACCTATACAAATTGTATTTGAAGAAGGCTCTGATGTTATTGCGGGAAGTGGATTTACGGTTCCAGATAATACCACATTTTTTGTTGGTATTCCTATAGAGGAAACAACTAAATTTCCAGTTGGTGTTCCTGTAGCAGTTGCTGCCAGACGTACATATATGGTTCTATTTATATTACCTGAAGAAGGTGTTAATGATAAATTAGTAAAGTAAGGTCCACCAAAAGTTGTCGATATCTCATATCCTGTAGGAGGTGATAAATCTAAATTTGCGGTTAATTGGCCAGCATTCAATAAAAAATTTTGCGGAATAGAGGCAGAACCAGCACAAGTTGTAAATCCGCTAAGTGAACTTACACTAGTAGTAGCTCCGGGAGATTCTGCTATTGTAACGGGATACATTACAGAGCATCCTCCAGATCCGTTTGGAGTGCTGTCTTTGATAGTTACTATGTAATTTCCTGGAGGGAGTCCAGATGCTGTAGCTGACAAAATACCAGAAGGTGCCCATTCATAAGTATATGGTGGGGTACCTCCCGATGCTGTAACTGTTGCAGTGCCATTGTTTGCCCCATAAGCACTAGGAGTGTTAGTTGCAATCGAAGGTGAAATAACAGTCGGCACTGTTAATGTCGCTGCATTAGAATTTACAGATCCCGAACCTGTTGCCACACAGCGATACTGATAACCATTCATAGCAGACGTTGCCCCAGTAATTGAAAGTGTTGAACTATTTGTGCCAGTATAAGTAGCGTTATCAGAAATATTTCCAAAACTTCCGCTTGTGTTAACCTGCCATTGATAGCTTGTAGCGTTAAGAGCCACAATTGAGAACGAAGTATTTGTTCCAGAACATATTGTCTTGTTACTAGGGTGACTGTTTATAATTGGTGTAGTAGCAATATAAGTATATGCTGTGGGTAGCGTTTGTGCGGTTATTGCCTTTATCCAGTTTGCCTGAGTCATTAGCGCCGTTCTGGCTGCAGCAGCATTAGGAAAAGGAGCCCCAGTACCATTAAATTTAGCTGATGTTATTATACCTGAATTAGATACATTTCCAGCATAAAAAGCACTAGTTCCATTCAAGAGTCCTGGAGGAATCATAGACGAATTTGGTCCCGCTGCGCAAGTTGGGCCTTCCCAACCAGCTTCAGTTGTGTCTGTACTACAATAGGAATAGGAAATTCCAGAAATCAGCGTTACACTTGGACCATTAATTGAGCCACTACCTCCTTGAAAGGCAATAATTTGATCGCCACCAGCAGATAAGGATAATCCACTACTAATTTGTGTTGCGGTATTGTAATCCACGGTTCCATTATTACTCGAGGTAGCAGTGCCGGTATCGTATACAGAAGCGGTTCGTCCAATAATGGTGACTTCTGTTCCTGCAGCGAGGGCACTGGAACTCGTCCATATTATAGTGCCTTCTGTTGTACTAGCGCTAGTTGGTAGGATCCAACCTCCTGAGCTATATCCTATGTCTGTAAAGTTAATTACTGTATTTGCTGAAATATCCTTAAGTAAAACAAAGGAAAATGTGTCACTAGATGCACCTGGAATAGCATTGTAACCTGAAAAGGCAATATCTCCCGCACTCAAAGTTGTTTGAGAATTACCTACATAACTCTGCGTAAATATCCCTAGAAATAAGGCAATATTTAAGATTTTTTTAATTTTAGAGTAAAAATGTTTCATAATAAGCTAGTTAAATTATAGAGTCAAATTGCTCACCGTTTTTAAGACCAAAAGCGAGCAATTTGTGCCCACTCATAAAACCTTCATCAGTATAAATAGTGTTTATTCGTAATTGTGTATTATCGTAACATTGTATAATTAGACCTTTATTTTCATTTATTTCTAATACTGTACCCGGCGCTTTGGTATTACCCGAAGTTTCTTGCGTTTGTGAAACTTCCAAAAAACGAATATTTAAACCATTCCATTGCGTATAAGCTCCCTTATTCCAAGGATTGCAAGCATTTACCAAAGCTTGTATTGATTTAGAGTCTTGTTTTTCCCATTGTATGGATACGTCAGTTATGATTGGTTTTTTATAATATTTGGCAAGTGTTTCATCTTGAGATAAACCTTTGTCATTTAGTTGTAATTGTGCAAAAAGTTCAGGCAATATATAAGAGGCCAAATACGACAAATGTGTGCAAAGCATACCATGAGTTAAATCAGCATGAATAGGGAGGGTTTTCTTCAAAATAATTTTCCCTTTATCTATTTCTTTTTCAATAGCATGTACAGAAATTCCGGTTTCACTTTTCTGGCTTCTAATTGATTCAAAAACCGGGTCGGCACCACGCATTTCTGGTAAGAGTCCGTAATGGAAATTATAAAATAAATTTGGGTTCTGATCAATAATTTCATCTGGAACTTTCCAGGGAAAAGTCATTGTAAAAATATATTTTAAGTGATTTATTTTTAAAATTTCTTTTATTTGAGGTATTAGTTTTGCTTTTTCAAACCAAATTATATTGACACCAACGTTTGCTGCAAAAACAGAACAGAAAGCTTTTACTTCTTCATTTTCGATGGGAACGCCTATCGTATGTAACCTTCCGAAGCTATGTAATGTCTGTATAGCTGGAAATGCCATTCGGTTGTTACATAATACTACTATGTCTCGTATTGGACTCATGAATCTAAACAAGCATAAGAGTTAAACCATGAATTAGTAGTACTGTTTTGAAGTGCCAGAATATGATGATAGAGACGATTGCGTTCTTCTTCCAGATTAGGAACTTCTGCTATATTCGTCAAAATACAATTTTCTGTTTCTTCATTTTTAGCTACTATTGCGTAATATATTGGGGCTTCAGAGAATCCAGTATCAGGATTCATATAAACTCTTCCTCTAGGAGAATCAATAGTGATATTATCTAATGATAGACCATTAGAGTTTACTATAAATAAGGCAGCTTCCCAACCTAGAAGAGAAAATACATTTGCTTTATGCATTTTAATTCCATTTAAGGTTGTATTAAAAGCTTCATTTTCTTTGGAGATTATATTCGTTGACCACGGTATAGCGCAGCTCCAGTCGTATCCTGGATAGGGGATTTTAGACATCCAGATTTCTTCAGCAGTAAAACCGCTTCCATAAGTTTTGCTTGATGCCAGATTTTTTAATTTAGATGATTCTCTGAAAAAATCTTCCGCCATATCGCCACAAAATGATGCTAATATAGTTGTGTTATTATTATTTTCTAGAAATTGTTCTAAAGGGCCAAGATTAAAATCAGATTTTTGAAGAGCAGTTATATGATTGTATATAATTTGCGCTCCCTTATCTTCAATTGCAGTAGCAAAAGAGTAGGAAGGACGGTAACCTGCATCGTAGAAAGAACAGGTTATAGCAAAATTATTCTGTCCATCTTCAATAGCCTTATTTACTATTGCGCGCGAACATAAATTGCCCTGCAAAGAAATAAAACAAACATTGGATAGTTTTTTTTCAACATTTTGAAAATGATAACCGCTGTCTAATACAATTAGCAATTTACTAGAACTTTCGAAGAGTGGATGTATGTATGCAGCTGCCTCAGGATTGATGTAAGCAATAATAATATCTACACCATTTAGCAGTAGTTGTTCACTGCAAGAATAGAGGTCTTTATTATTTGCACCAACACCTATACTAGCTGTTACAATTTCATGTTTATCATCTTGTCCCATTTTTTTTAATGAATATTTAAAACCATCCATTATATCAAATGACATCGAAGGATAAATAACAGATCGAGGCAAGAGTAAAGCTATTTTCATAAAGATTATTTTTTAAATAAAAATTACCCATTAGAAAATCTAATGGGTATAAACTGTTAATTTCTTGAAGGAAACACTCCCTGAAGGCATATTATATAATTCATTCCCAAATAAGGTTGTTGAACTGAAATAGGCTGATTGTTACCTGTTAAATTTACAGTTATTGTAGGAGTAACAGGTTTTAAAGCCGCATTGGCTGCTTTATTTGAATACAATCCTTGTAGGATAGCGAGAGTATTATTTGTTGCTGATGAACTGTCTCCTGTATCTGAGTAGGATGGCATTGCAAAAGATCCGCTTGCTGCATGATTATGATTAGGTAAATTAGATAAGAGAGCTGTTACAGAATTAGTTCCCATTACAGTACCTGGTTGAAATGGCGCAAGACCTGAGACAATACCAGTTCCAGCAGGAATTCTTCCTCTAAAATCAGGTAAGCAAAATGTTTGAACGCCATTGCCTCCAAATGTTGTGCCTAATAGGCTAAATAAAGCTTGGTTTGTACTTATATTAAGGATTTGACCATAACAAAATGCCCAGTTTTTTGGTGCAAAGTTTGGTGCAAATAATCGAATTTCGGATACTGTTCCTTCCATGGTTCCTTTTTTTAGTTAGTTTCTACTTGGAAAAATACCCTGTACACAAATAATATAATTGGTAGCAAGGTAGGGTTGAATTATGCTGAAAGGAATAGAACTTCCCATGTTTTGAACTGTTACTGTTGCATTTTCAACTTTTAAATCTGTATCAAACCCTTGTGTTGAGTAAGCTTCTGGTAGTCCCGCTAATATATTGCCAGTAGGAGAAGCCAATTCTCCAGTTGCGTTATCAGCAGGAATAGCCAATGAACCTGCAGCAATATGGGTATGTGCAGGCATTTGATTTATAGTCATAGTAACATTTTCTGTACCACCAACTTGGCCAAGTATTACATTGGGTAATCCTGTGCCTTGACCTGTGCCTACTGGAACTCTGCCTTGAAGATCAGGGAGTTTAAAGGTATTTTGACCGTCACCGCCATAGGTTGTGCCAAGTAAAGCAAAAAGTGCGTCATTGTTAGCAATACCTAGTGTTGCTCCATTGCAAAAAGCCCAACCGCTTGGGGCAAAATTCCCTCCAAATAAACGGATTTCTCCTAAATATCCTTCCATTGTATATTTTTTTAGGTTATAAATTTTTTGTTTTTTGAAGATTAATTACGGGATGGAAATGCACCCTCTAAGCATATAATGTAATTCATCCCAATAGAAGGTTGCATAATAGACAGTGGTACATTGTCACCTGTACGACCTGTGGTTACAGTAAAACTAGCTGCTTTCAAAGTTGTATCACCTGGAAGTGTAGAGTACATACTGGCTTTAGCCGCCAAAACATTGCCATCTGGAGTACCCGAATCACCCGTGTCAGAGTAAGCGGGAATCTTAATAGTTGCAGCAGCGGTGTGATTGTGTATTGGCAGATTTGAGAGTGTTAAGGTAGACCCATTTGTTCCTGCCATTTCTCCAAGTTCATATGGAGTTAGACCATTTCCGTTTCCAAAACCAATAGCTACTCGTCCTACAAAGTCAGGTAAACCAAATGTTGTAGAGCCATTTCCACCATATACAGTGCCAATTATAGAAAATAGTGCAGTATATCTTTGTATGGGTAAAATTTGCCCGTTGCATGATGCCCAAGATCTGGGTACAAAATTTGCGGCAAAATGCCGAATTTCTCCAACCGTTCCTTCCATAATTTTTAAGATTTAATAGTTAATGTTAGTTTTTGATCGTATTTATATTACAATGCTAAATTACTTTATAACTATATTATGGGTACACGGGTTTATACGGGTTTTTTGCTAAAGTGCTATTATTTAATACAATAATTTTAAATTAAGATGATGATTTTCAATTTTTTAGCTTGAAGAATATTGTGTAGCACAATAAAAAAAGGCAGTACTCGACTGCCTTTTTTGTGTTTTAACTTGAGAATGTTAAGCCTTTATTTTTGAAGCTTACATAAAGCTCTTGTCTTGCGGAACTTATCGTTTCTTCAGTCCTATAAATACTGCACCAGAACTTGATTAAGAGTTTATATTTTCCATCAGAAATTGAGCTGTAATATATTTGTGATGGTTTTGAATTGTTTACTAGCGGAAGGTTGGAAAGTGTTTCATTTACAATGAGATTAATTTCTTCAGGAATGGTTTCTCCATTGATTTCAAATGTAATTTCAACCAATTTAAAATTGTCCGTATAAGTCCAGTTAGTGATATTTTGAGATAATAAATTACCATTCGGAATAATGATTTCGGCACCATTTGGAGCATTTATTTTAGTTGTCCTTAATCCCATCGATTTGATACGGCCAGATTCTGAGCTAATTTCAACCACGTCACCAACTTGAATTGGCTTATCGAAAATCAAGATAATTCCCGAAACAAAATTGTTTACAATGTTTTGAAGTCCAAGTCCGACACCGACTCCTAAAGCACCTAAAAGGATACTCAATTTATCTAAAGGCATTCCAGAAGCCGCAACAGCAAGCAGATAACCGCTTATAAGGACAACCAAACGGGTAATAAGCAATTTTGAATGCTGTCTTTTATTAATATTTTCTTCGTTTTCATCATCAATTTCACCAAAGAAATAAGCAACATATTTTTGAAGCAAATGCGCCGCCCAAATAATAACAAAGAATAAAACGATATTACCAAGTGTAAATGTAATGCTTCCAATTGTATTCGGATGGCTTAACAGTTTAGTTAAAGAAGCGCGAAGCGATTCCCAAATATTCAAATTTGAAGCAATCACAATTAGCCACATATAACTAATTACAATGATAAAAGGTCTTTTTAAAGTATCTGATAAACTTTCGTAATCAAACATTTTTTCAATTCCTCTTTTTACTCTAGTGGTATAAATTTGAAGCAAAATAATTTCCAAAATAATCTTCAAAAGAACGCTTAAAGCAACAATTTGAGTAAGTGATATAAAAGCCGTAAGACTTAACATATTAGAAAGAGAAACTCTTCCGAATAAATTATAAAGAATAGATAAAATATTTAATCCGATAAAAATGATACTTGCCCATTTAAAAAAGCCTTTTATATAAAGTTCTTCTTTAAGTGTTTTGATCTGAACTAAACCATAGCGAATTCCTAAAATATTGATTGCAACAAAAGCAAAACGCTGCAATAACCCGATTGTGATAAATAAGTCTAAAAAGCAAAGCGCAAAGAATAATCCTAAAAGGAAAAGCCAGTTTCTCATAGCAACGCCAGACCACTGATTTTTAAAAAGGAAAATTAAAACACCAAGCAAGAAAAGCTGAATTAATTCTAAAAATAGAGCAGGAGCATACAAATTGGTAACTACGGCAATATTTAACGCAATAACCAAAACAGGAAGCAAAGCACCACGGTTTAAGTATTTGAAATTTAAAAGCAAAAGGTTTTCAGCATAGCCATTTGTTTTAAGATATTTGATGTTTCGGGAAATATACCAAAACAAAAGACCCATAAAGAAACACAAAGTTATAAGTCCGCCGGCTTTGTAGCTAAGATAGTAAGCTGCGACGTTTTCTTCGATTATAATTTTTGCTTTAATGTTATGCGTGACCCTTTTCTTAGCAGCAGTGTCGTTAATCTGCCATAAAGAAGGATATTCTTTTTTGAATATACTGATTCCAGACTTTTCCAGTTTGCTTTCAACAGTTGCCAAAGCATTAGAAACCGAAATTTTTCGCTGTACTGTAAGTCTTTTTTTGTTGTTTAAAGTGGTCTGGTTTTTAGTCATCAGACTATCAGTAGCAACATATCTTTTTCTAAGATTTCCGAATTCTTTCTGGAATTGTTTACGACGAATGGTGTCTTTTAATAAAGTAATTAAAGTTTTGTCTTTGCGCAGATCAATTACACGTTTCTTGATGTTTTCAAGATTTTGATTTCGGTCATTGATGGCCTTATTCTGTTCTTCTAATTCCTGTTGAATTTCTTGAAGGACAATTCGATACATCTGCTGATTTCGCACATTAGGATTGGCTCCTTTTAAACTGGCTAAGATTAAATCCAGTTTACTTTCAGTACGTTTCATGTCGCCAAAAAGATGGCGAGTATCACCTGCGAAATCAATGTCATTATAGGCAGATTCTAATACTTCACCAGCTTTTTCGATTGCCATTAAGTAATCGCTGTCAGTTGCAGTAGTGTCATTAAATAACCTTCCGCGGCTTTCTTTTTTAATTGCTTTTTGCTGCTGTGCGTAATTAAACTGTGAGAAGAAAAAAAGTAGAAATAGAGAGAAAAAATAAAAAGTTCTTTTTTGTATAATCATAATTTAGGGCTTATATTACGGTCCCAAAATTAATTTTTTTTAGTAGACTTTCAGTTAAGAAAAACTAAATTTAAAAGCTATAACTGAATATTTATCAGAGGTTTTTTATTCAAAATTTCTTGAAGCAATTTCCTGTTGAATTTCTTTTAGAAAATTAGAGTAGATAATAAGAAATGCCATTGAGAAAGGAAATATCACTAAGCTTAACAATCCTTTCTCGAGAAATATAAATACTATAATGATTAACAGTAAGATGGCAATTAATATCAAAAAGTTAATTGTTGTTTTAATAGTTTTCTGCATTTTTAAGAGCTCTTCAATGCTCATTTCGCTTGGTTTCTTTGTTTTCATTTTCTATTTTTACTTTAGAATAACAACAAATTTTAATTAAAAAACTTTCCCAAACAATAAGTCAGATTTTTTTGACTACCCTAATAATTATGGAAGAAAAAGAAACTTGTCCGGCACAAAGACTTTTAAAAATGCTATCTGGAAAATGGAAGGCAGAAATTTTCCGTCTTGCTGTAGAATCACCTTTGCGTTTTAATAATTTACTGCGTCAGATTCAAGGATCTAACAAACAATCTTTAGCTACAGCTTTAAAAGAACTTGAGGAAGAAGGTCTTTTGGAAAAAATTACCATTAAACTAAAACCACTTCATATTGAATATAATTTGACAGATAAAGGAAAAGCTTTAATTCCTGTTTTTCAGCAATTGGAAGGGTTATCTCAATAAATTTAAATTGTTAAAAAATATATTCAAACTATTTTTCATAGTGAAAAATTATATTATTTGGGTTAAATTTGCCTTGTGCGAAAACAAATTGTCTACATATTTATCTTTCTAATAGCTTCAAACAGTAGTTTTGTACAGCAGTTTTATAAACTGCCAATACTGATTGAGCATTTTCAAGAGCACAAAAAGCTGATGGATTTAAGTTTCATCGATTTCTTGTCTATGCATTATTGGGGAGAAGATTTAAAGGATAATGACGCAGATCGCGATATGCAGCTTCCATTCAAAACAATTAGCAGTAGTTCGTTTCACTTTGTTTTTATTTTAGATGACAAAGATTTACTTCCTGTTCCTTTTAATCTAGAATTACCGCAATTAAAAATTCCAACTTACAGATCTAATCTTCATTCAGATCCTAATCTGCTTTCTTTATTCCGACCACCGGTAGCATAAATATTTTTTAAAATTTTTATTGAAGTCGCTGAAACACATCGTTTCTAGTGGCTCATCTATTATTTTTTAATTAATACATTATGCTTAATAAAGTAATTCAGTTCTCAGTTAAGAATAAACTGGCCATTGGAATCTTTACACTGCTGTGGATTGTCTATGGTGTGTATGAGGTTACCCAATTGCCTATTGATGCCGTGCCAGACATCACAAACAATCAGGTGCAAATTATTACAACAGCGCCATCTCTTGGAGCTGAGGATGTAGAAAGATTAATCACTTTCCCGATCGAACAGGCGATTAGCAATATTCCGCATCTTAAAGAAAGCCGTAGTATTTCGCGATTCGGACTTTCATTAGTAAGTGTTGTTTTTGAAGACGATGCCGATGTGTATTGGGCTAGACAGCAGATTACAGAAAGACTGCAGCAAGTAGAAATAGACAGAAATGCCAATAGACCCGAAATGGCTCCAGTCACAACTGGTTTAGGTGAAATATACCAATATGTTTTAAAACCAAAACCAGGTTACGAGGAGAAATATTCACTAGAAGATTTAAGAACAATCCAGGATTGGACAATCAGAAGACAGCTTCTGGGAACTGCGGGAATTGCAGATGTTTCGACTTTTGGAGGGAAACTAAAGCAATATGAAATTGCGGTTAATCCAGCGAGACTGAAAGCACAAAACTTAACAATTAGTGAAGTTTTTACTGCTCTAAATAGCAGTAATGAAAATACTGGAGGAGCTTATATTGAGAAAGGCCCAACGGTTTCTTACATTAGAAGTACTGGTTTAGCTAAAAGCATTGAAGATATTGAAAACATTGTGGTTAAAAGCACACAAGGTGGCCTTCCGATTTTAGTGAAAGATGTTGCCGATGTTAAGATTTCTTCGGCTATTCGTTATGGCGCTTTAACGACAGATGAATACGGAGAATCTGTGGGCGGAATCGTAATGATGCTGAAAGGGGAAAACGCCAATAATGTTATTGTCAATGTAAAAGATAAAATTGCCGAAATAGAAAAAATACTTCCAGAAGGTTTAAAAATTGAGCCTTTCTTAGATCGTACAAAAATGGTGGATAATGCCATCGGAACGGTTGAAAAAAACTTAATTGAAGGTGCTTTAATAGTTGTTTTGATTCTGGTTTTATTCCTTGGAAATCTGAGGGCTGGATTTATTGTAGCTTCAGTTATTCCGCTTGCGATGCTTTTTGCCATTATTATGATGAATACTTTTGGCGTAAGCGGAAACCTTATGAGTCTTGGTGCTCTAGATTTTGGATTAATTGTAGACGGAGCTGTAATTATAGTAGAAGCTATTCTACATCATCTTCATAGTTCAAAAAAATACCAGTCTGTTTCGAATATTTCTCAAGACGAAATGGACAAAGAAGTGACAGGATCGGCTGCGCGTATGATGAATGCAGCGGTTTTTGGGCAAATCATTATTCTAATTGTGTATTTGCCAATTCTTTCTTTACAGGGAATTGAAGGTAAAATGTTCAAACCAATGGCTCAAACTGTTGCTTTTGCCATTTTGGGAGCTTTCATCTTATCGCTTACGTATGTTCCAATGGTTAGCGCTTTGTTTTTAAGCAAAAAAATCAGCCATAAAAAGAATCTTTCTGACCGTATTATGGAAAGATTAGAAAATGCTTATGAAGGCTGGCTTACAAAAGCTCTAAGTATTAGAAAAGCAATTGTGATTGGAGCATTTGTTCTTTTTGGAATTGCAGTTTTATTGTTTGGAAGAATGGGAGGAGAATTTATTCCACAGTTGGAAGAAGGAGATTTTGCCGTTGAAACCCGTTTGCTTTTAGGAACCAATCTTTCTACAACAACAGAAACTATCACTAAAATTTCTAAAGAATTAAAGAAAGAATACCCAGAAGTTCAGCAAGTAGTTTCTAGAATTGGAAGTGCTGAAATTCCAACCGATCCAATGCCAATTGAAGGCGGGGATATGATTATTGTTTTAAAAGACAAATCAGAGTGGACAAGCGCTTCTTCATTCCCCGAATTGGCTGATAAAATGACGAAAACCGTTAAACGAATTGCGCCTGGAGTTACAACAGGATTTCAGTTTCCTGTTCAAATGCGTTTTAACGAATTAATGACTGGAGCTAAACAAGATTTGGTTTGTAAAATTTACGGAGAAGATCTTCAAAAACTTTCAGAATATGCCGAAAAACTTGGAAATATTAGTAAAACTGTTGAAGGCGCTGCAGATCTTTATGTAGAAAAAGTAACAGGAATGCCTCAAATCGTAATTGATTACAATTGGGCAGAAATGGCCAAATACGGTTTACGCGTAGCTGATGTAAATAGTACTATTAACGCTGCTTTTGCGGGAGCCGTTGCCGGAAGTATTTATGAAGGTGAAAAGCGTTTTGATATGGTGATTCGCGTAGAAGATAACGGAAGGAAAGGTATTGAAGATGTTAGAAACCTCTTAATTGCCACTCCATCAGGAATGCAGATTCCGCTTTATCAAGTGGCAAAAGTAGATGAAGTGGAAGGGCCAAATCAGATTCAGAGAGAAAATGCAAAACGAAGAATCATTGTTGGATTTAATGTTCGAGGTAGAGACGTGCAGTCAATTGTGGAAGAATTACAGCAAAAAGTAAATCAGCAAATTAAATTTGATCCAGGCTATTATATTACGTATGGTGGCGCTTTTGAAAACTTACAGCAAGCAAAAGCAAGACTGGGAGTTGCTGTTCCAGCTGCTTTATTAATGATTTTTGCTTTGTTGTATTTTGCTTTTAGATCTTTTAAAGAAGGAATTATCATTTTTACCGCTATTCCATTATCAGCAATTGGAGGTGTTTTTGCATTAGTCATGCGAGATATGCCTTTTAGTATCTCCGCTGGAGTTGGTTTTATTGCGCTTTTTGGAGTTGCAGTACTAAATGGAATTGTTTTGATATCCGAATTTAACCGAATTCAAAAACATGGCGAAATCACTGATCCTTTTGATATTATCATTTTAGGAACCAAAAATAGATTGCGTCCCGTTTTAATGACGGCGGCTGTGGCTTCGCTAGGATTTCTTCCTATGGCTTTGAGCAACGGAGCAGGAGCAGAGGTGCAGCGACCACTGGCAACTGTGGTTATTGGCGGATTGGTGACAGCAACTCTTTTAACATTGTTTGTGCTTCCAGCCATTTATTTAATGACGTATCACGCTAAAGTTTTTACTAAAAAAAGAAAAAAACACATGAACAATCTGACCATTTTATTAAGCATTCTTTTTATTGGTAATATGGCAAATGCACAGCAATTACCAATTTCGCTTGATGAATCAATTTCAATTGCGATTCAGAATAACAAAACCATTAAATCGGCTAAATTAAATGAACAGTCTAAAAGCCATTTGCAAAAAACGGCTTATAATCTTCCGCAGACGCAAATAGATGCCGATTACGGGCAGTTCAATAGTGCGCAGAAAGACACAAGATTTGGAATTAGTCAGACTTTTGCTTTTCCTACTGTTTATAGCAATCAGAAAAAAGCATTACAAGCTGATTTTAATAAGGCTAAAGCCGAAGTACAGTTGACTTCGCAGGAAATTAAAACCAGAGTTCGTACAATTTATTATGAATATTTATGGCTGCAAAGCAAAAAAGAACTTTTGGTTTATGCTGATTCGATTTATAGAATTATGGAGAAAAAATCAGATTTGCGATTTAAAGCTGGTGAAGCCAACGTTTTGGAAAAAAGTGCTTCGCAATCTGCGAGACAGTTTTATAGCAATCAATTGGTAATGGTAAACAGAGATCTTGAAATTGCTTCGAATCTGTTTAATTCTGTTTTACAAGATAAAGTTGAATATACTCCGAAAAGGGAAAAACTAAAAGCAGTTTTAAATATCTCTTCAATTCAAAATCTAAAAACAGAAAACCTTCCTGCTGTGCAACGTTTGCAGTTTGAGTCCGAATCTGCAAAATGGAGATGGAAAACAGAAAGTGCTAAACTGCTTCCAGAAATTACTTTAGGATATAATAATTTAAGTATTATTGGTACTCAAACTAATGCTTCAGGTCAGGAAGTGTATTATGATAGTTCACAAAGATTTAATTATATAAATGCAGGCCTTTCAATTCCGATTTTCTTTACCAGTCAGTCCGAACGAAAAAGAGCCGCAAAAGCAGAATACGAAAGTTATGTTGAGCTTTCTGAAGCGGTTAAAATTGAAACGAAAACGAATATTGAAAACGCAGATCGAGAAGTAAAAAAATATCAGGAAAGTTTAGAATATTATGAAAAGGAAGGATTGAAGAACGCTCAAACTATTATCGAAGCTTCAAGCAGTCAGTTGCAAAATGGTGATATTGATTATCTGCAATGGGTTTTAGTAGTAAATCAAGCGATTACAATCAAAAGCGAATATCTAGATGCTCTCAATGCTTACAATAAAGCAGTTGTAACTCTTCAAAATCTAAATAACATTTAAAATGAAAAAATATATTGCAGCGTTTATAGGCGCTATATTTCTAGTGTCCTGCGGAAATAAGAAAACGGAAGAAAATAAAGATGCTGAAACTAAAAACATTAATATCATAAAGTTAAGTTCTGAACAGATTAAAAATGCGGGATTAGAAAGCGGCAATCCAACTTTGAAAAATGTGAAAGAGATTTTACAACTACAAGGTACAGTAACTGTTCTTCCAAAGAGCGTTATCAGCATCAGCATTCCGTTAGGAGGTTATGTAAAAAGCACCAACCTAATTGCGGGTATGAATGTACAGAAAGGACAAGTTTTGGCCGTTTTAGAAGATATGCAGTTTATCGAATTGCAACAGGATTATCTTATGGCTAAAGAAAAGTTCGAATTGGCACAAAATGAACATAAAAGACAAAAAGAGCTTAATTTGAACAAAGCGGCAAGTGATAAGGTTTTGGAACAGATTACAACCGAAATGAGAACACAACGCATCACAATGTCTTCTTTGGAACAAAAACTAAACTTATTAGGAATTAATGCTAAAGCATTAAACGTGAATAATATAAGTAAAACCATCAAAGTAGTTTCGCCTATTAATGGTTTGGTTTCTAAAGTAAATATCAATATCGGAAAATATGTAAATCCGACCGATATGCTTTTTGAACTAATTGATAAAAAAGATATTGTACTGACTTTAAATGCATTTGAGAAGGATGTTGCCTCGCTTTCGGTTGGACAAAATGTAACGGTGTATGCAAATGCTTCTGATGCTAAGAAATACGGAGCAAAAATCGCTTTTATCAATCAAAGTTTAAACGGAGATCGTGCAGCTGAAATTATCTGTAAAGTGAATACATATAATCCAGCACTTTTACCTGGTTTGTTTGTAAATGCAGAAGTCGAAATTGAAAACCAAAAAGCACTAACAGTTCCAGAAGATGCTGTAGTGCGTTGGGAAGGCAAATTTTATGTATTTACAGAACTAGGCAATAATCAGTTTCAAATGATAGAAGTGAAGTCTGGAGTTAAGAACGAAGGTTATAATCAGATTATTTCTGATGCCGTTTCTAGTTCTTCAAAATTGGTGATAAAAAATGCTTACACCTTATTGATGTCTGCCATGAATAACGATGAACAATAATGTTTAGTTTCTGATTACAATTTAGAGTTAAACAAGAAAACCCAGTAAATTAAGTTTTACTGGGTTTTTGATTTTAAAAGCGGTTTTGTTTCGGTTTTGTTTCGATTTCAATTTAATTTCAATTTAATTTCAATTTAATTTCAATTTAATTTCAATTCAATTTCAATTTCAATTCAATTTCAATTCAATTTCGATTTCAATTTTATTCCAATTCCGTTCCAATTTCATTCCGTAGGAATGTTTCATCGGTAGAATTAAATATCGA
>NZ_QJRI01000011.1 GCF_003254565.1 Flavobacterium nitrogenifigens | reverse complement strand
CATTTTTAGAGGAATTAAAAGCATTTTCAAAAGCGCAGGATGTTACGCTGTTTATGACACTTATGGCAGGAATCAATACTTTATTGCATAAGTATTCGGGTCAGAATGATATTATAGTAGGAACACCAATAGCGGGCAGAGAACATCCTGATTTAGAGAATCAGCTGGGTTTATATTTAAATACACTTGCTATCCGCACGAGATTTGAGCA
>NZ_QJRI01000061.1 GCF_003254565.1 Flavobacterium nitrogenifigens | reverse complement strand
TGTTCCGCCTGTTATCGCTGTATACCAAACGATGTTAGCTTGATTGAACTGAACACTTGCAAATGTCGGAAGATCTTCTTTACAGAAACTTTGTGTTCCTGCTGTAACCAATGTTGGCGTTCCAGGATCATTTACAATCACATCAACTGTCAATCTTGAAGCGCTCTCACATCCTGTTGCAGGGTCTGAAATCGCGGCAAAATACTGGCCTGTTGCTAGAGCTGTCGCAGATGGAATCAATGTTCCGCCTGTTAAAGCTGTATACCAAACAATGTTAGCTTGATTGAACTGAACACTCGCAAATGTTGG
>NZ_QJRI01000179.1 GCF_003254565.1 Flavobacterium nitrogenifigens | reverse complement strand
GCAAATAATTAAAGGAGGAGACGTAGAGCCGCTTCCTGAACCATATCCAAGCAAAGGAAATGGCGGTAACGGAAGTACATAAAAAAAGTAAATATTATAGTTAAACTAAATATTATTCGCAAACTGAGCTGGAGACACTCCAGTTCTTTTGCGAAATGATTTTGCAAAAGAAACTGCATTTTTAAACCCTACGCTTTCCGCAATTGCTTGTGTAGAATATTTACGATATAAATGATTTGTAATCATTTGGTTAATAACATAATTAATCTTCAACTCATTAGAATATTCACTAAAAGATTTTCCAAACCTTTTGTTTACAACATAAGAAAGATAGGTGGTATTGGTTTTTATTTTCTTGGCGGCATAAGAAAGCGTAAAATCTGCATTTAAATATTCTAGTTTTTCTTCTAAAGCCAATAATTTTTCAACAATCTTGTTTTCTTTAGCCTCATCAATACTCAAATTCGCATTTTCCTTTTTCAGAGCAACATCTTCATTTTCAAGAATCTCCATAGCTTCTTTTTCGGTAGGTGCGTTCTCTATTTCTGCTTTTTCAAGTTCTTTTTTCTCTAGATTAGCTTTGAACTCTTCAATCAAAGCGTTCATTTTCTTTTGAGCTTTATTTTTATCCCTAATATTTTTAATGAGGAAAAATACAATGCCGATTACCAAGATTACATAAAATACTTTCAATGCTTTATTCCAAAACACTTCATATTTATATTTTTCCTGAACGCTAAGCATCTCGTCGCTAAGGTCTGCGGTTCCTAATTTATAGTTTACCTCTAAAGTTTCTTCTCTAAGATTTCCCTCATATTTTTCATAAGAGTCCAAGTATAGCTTAGAGTGTTTATAAGCCAGCTCGGGTTCATTTTTAATACTGTAGATTTTAGCCTGTATGTAATTAGATTTAAAATAACTATTATCCACAGTCTTATTCTTTTGACTAATAGAATCTACCTTTTTTAAAAATATAAGAGCTTTATCATATTTCTTTATAGAGTAATAAAGGTCTCCTAAATTATAATTGGCAATTTGATATAAATCTTCATTATCAGTCTGTTTTGCATAAAACGAGATATCATAATAAATTTTTTCGGCATTTGTATAATCCTTTTTAATCAGATAAATATTTCCTAAACTAAGTTTAGAAATAGTCTTATTGTCTATAAATCTATCCGAATACGCTATGCTTTTTTTATAGTAATACTCTGCAGAATCTAATAAGTATGTTTTTTCTCGATTTTTATAGTAATACCCTTCATAAGCGTTTCCAAGATTTGTGAAGGTATTACTCTTAGAATTTTGAAACTGATCTTTTTCATACAATCCTTCATTCTTATCTAGAAATGCATCATTCTGCTTTAAGATTTTTATCGATAATTGATAATTCCCAACACTTTCATTAAGTAAAGCAATATTTGCTTTAAATTTTACTATCTGAACAACGTCATTTATTTTAGAAGAAAGCTTAACCCCTTCCTGATAACTTCCGAGTGCCTTACCATAATTGGATCTTTTCCAGTAAGTAAGGCCTCTATAATTGCATAAATATGCATTAAGTTTAATTTTATCATTAGAATCTGGGATTTTGGCTAAATGTTTTATCGCTTCTGCATACATTTTATCAGATTGACCAACATTTCCTTTTAGCTGATACAGGTAAGAGCCAGCACCATAAGCAAAGGTTTGATGAATTTCATTTTCAGACTTAAGCACCTGATTTACATACTCCAAACCTTTATCATACTCCCCGTTTATACTAAAACGGATTTTATCCTGTAATTCTAAGTACTTTTGTTCTGTGAGCTCCGCTTTAGTTTGAGCAGTCCCACTAGAAAATAGTAGTAGTAAAAAGAAAAAAGAGATGATCAGCCTCATTAAGTTTGTTTTTGGAATTCAAAAATAGTCTATAAATTATCAAAAAACTACAATTAATTTGCCAAATTCCTATTAATTTTATTTTTACGATAAAAAAATATAACAATTTTACCTGTATTTGTTATATTTTTATTATGTAAATTTGCTTTGCTAAAAATTATAAAACATGAAACCAGACCTATTTCAATCTCCAGATTATTTTAACCTAGACGATTTACTATCAGACGAACATAAATTGGTTCGCGAATCTGCTCGTGCTTGGGTTAAAAAAGAAGTTTCTCCTATTATAGAAGAATATGCTCAAAAGGCAGAATTTCCTAAACAAATTATTAAAGGTCTTGGAGAAATCGGTGGTTTCGGACCTTATATTCCGGTTGAATATGGCGGTGCGGGATTAGACCAAATTTCTTATGGTTTAATTATGCAGGAAATCGAAAGAGGCGATTCTGGTGTAAGATCTACCTCATCTGTTCAATCTTCACTAGTAATGTATCCAATCTGGAAATACGGAAAGGAAGAACAAAGAATGAAATATCTGCCAAAGCTTGCTACAGGAGAATACATAGGATGTTTTGGTTTAACTGAGCCAGATCACGGTTCTGATCCTGGAAGTATGATCACCAATTTTAAAGATATGGGAGATCATTACCTTTTAAATGGTGCCAAAATGTGGATTTCTAATGCTCCTTTTGCTGATATTGCGATTGTTTGGGCTAAAAACGAAGAAGGCCGAATTCACGGTTTAATTGTTGAGCGTGGCATGGAAGGTTTTACAACACCAGAAACTCATAACAAATGGTCACTACGTGCTTCTGCAACTGGAGAACTAATTTTTGATAATGTAAAAGTTCCAAAAGAAAACCTTTTACCTAATAAATCTGGTCTTGGTGCTCCGCTTGGCTGTTTAGATTCTGCTCGTTACGGAATTGCTTGGGGTGCAATTGGAGCAGCAATGGATTGTTATGATACCGCTTTAAGATATTCAAAAGAAAGAATCCAGTTTGGAAAACCAATTGGAGGAACCCAATTACAGCAGAAAAAACTAGCTGAAATGATCACCGAAATCACAAAAGCGCAATTATTAACTTGGCGTTTAGGAGTTTTAAGAAACGAAGGCAGGGCAACAACTGCACAGATTTCTATGGCAAAACGTAATAATGTTAATATGGCAATCAACATTGCTAGAGAAGCAAGACAAATGCTCGGAGGTATGGGAATTACAGGCGAATACTCTATTATGCGCCACATGATGAACCTTGAAAGTGTCATTACTTATGAAGGAACTCACGATATACATTTATTAATAACAGGAATGGATGTGACTGGAATTCCAGCATTTAAATAAGCTGTAATTATTAAAATATACATAAAATCAATGCGAAAAGCTTCTTCTTGACGGAGAAGCTTTTTATCTTTGCATCAAAATTTTTTCACAAATGAATATCGAAACGATAAACAAAAGCATACAACCTCAAAAAGATCAACTTTTAAAACATTCCTTATACAATAAGATTCAAAATATAGACGACCTGCACAGTTTTTTAGAGACTCATGTTTTTGCTGTTTGGGATTTCATGTCACTCTTAAAAGCTTTACAAGCTAAACTTACTTGCACTACAACACCATGGTTTGCTACAAAAAATCCTGGTACACGTTATTTAATTAACGAAATTGTCTTGGCAGAAGAAACAGATTTAACCCTAGACGGAAGAAGACAAAGCCACTACGAAATGTATCTTGAAGCAATGGAAGCTTGTGGCGCTAATACAACAGGAATTTTAAGCTTTTTATCAGAAGTGACTTCTCTGCACAATATATTTGTAGCAATCAAACAAAGCTCGCTTCATCCAAATGTAAAGGCTTTTCTTGATTTTACTTTTAGAGTAATCGAAGAAGGAAAACCACACGAAATTGCAGCCGCTTTTACTTTCGGAAGAGAAGATCTTATTCCGAGTATGTTTACTGAGATTCTGAAAAACTTTCAAAAGAATCTTCCAGAAACCGATTTGACAAAATTGTTATACTATTTTGAAAGACATATTGAACTAGATGCTGATGAGCACGGTCCGATGGCTATGTCAATGATTACAGAATTATGTGAAGACGATGCACAAAAATGGAAAGAAGTGGAAGAAGTTTCGATTCTTGCCCTAGAAAAACGTATCGCTCTTTGGGATGCCATTGAAGAAGAAATCGTAATGAAAACCGAAATGGTTTAAAAATAAAATAAGTTCTTTAAAAAATTCCAATAACTTAACTGTTTCAACAAACGATTAAGTTATTGGAATTTTGTTTTTCATACCTTTGACATTCAACCTGTTGAAAAACACTTTCAAATGAAAATTATCGATTTCATTCCAACAGAACAGTTAAGGCCTTTTATTAAGACTTACAGAATTATCGAAAGCGAAGACGAATTGACAAACAGGGTTTTGCCCAGCACTTCGCTAGCAATTGCTTTTCGATGCAAAGGCAATATTAACTACATTAAAGAAAATCAGCACGATAAACTGCCCGTTTCTACAATTTCTGGCATTCGAAAATCAGTGCGTTTAATTAATTATGCAAAAGATACGGCAACTCTTGTCGTTCAATTTAAAGAAGCTGGTGCTAAAGCCTTTTTTAAAGAACCGCTTCATGAATTATTTGAAGAAAGTGTTTCGCTCGACAACTTTATTCCGCAGCAAAAAATTGCCGTTATCGAAGACCTTTTAGCGGAAGCGAAAACCAACAATCAAAAAATTGCGATTATAGAACAGTTTCTTTTATCAAGACTCCACAATTACAAACCCGACGATTTAATCTCTGCCGCCATTAACATTATACAATCCAAAAAAGGCATTATTAAAATAAAAGAACTTGCCGACTCTCTCTTTATCAGTCAAGATGCATTTGAGAAAAGATTCCGAAAAACAATTGGATCTTCTCCTAAACAATTTTGCTATGTTGTTCGTATAAAATCAATTATTGATCACAAACAAAAAAACCAAAACCTCATCGATCTAGCTTTTGACGCGGGTTATTTTGACCAGTCTCACTTTAATAAAGACTTCAAATTGTTTACAGGACAAACTCCAACAGAGTTTTTCAACTTTCCATCATTTTGGTAAATCAATGATTTTTTACAATGATTTGGTTTTCACAATTCTGAATTTTACATCAATAAAAACAGAAATTATGAAAACAAATCTTTTAATCTCAATTGTCTTATTGACATTATTCAGCTATAGAACAAATGCTCAATCAACAACTATCAATTCAGAAATTAAATCTAAAAAATCAGAAACCATGCAGCAAATTTTTATCGATAAATTTATTGTTCCCGAAAAATCAAAACAAGAATTTTTAGAACGAGTACGCATCAACCGAAACTTCATAAAACATTTAAACGGATTTGTAAATGACAATGCTTACGAACGTATTGACGAAAATGGAAATTTAATTTACATAACAATTGCGGTTTGGGAAAATGAAACTGTTCTGAAAAATGCGAAAGAAGCGGTACAAGCTCAGTACAAAAAAGAGGGGTTTAATATTTCTGAAATGTTCGAAAGACTGCATATCACTATGGAAAGAAACATCTACAAGGAATCAGAAAAACTGTAATCGAAAAATATGTCTAATTTTGTACGAAGTTAATTCTTGCTGATTTAAACTTAAAAAAGCAAATTAAAAATAAAATCATGCAAGTTTCTCCTCCAAAAGAATTGTCACCTTATATCAAACATTATCTATTTTTAGATAATGCTGAAACTGCCATGCAAAAATTTCGTTTGTTTTCTGATGGTAATACTGGTCTTGTATTTTCTGTAAAAAGCAAGCTCATTTCTGGAATTAACAAACAGCAAATAAAAGATTATTTACCTGTTTCGTTTTTATACGGACAACTTAATGGCTTTAAAGATCTTTATTCTGAGAATGAAATAACTCTAATCATTGTCGTTTTTCAGCCCAACGGAATACATCAATTATTAGGAATTCCGGCTAACGAATTTCACGATGCTATTATTCCTGTTGAAGATATTTTTGATGAAAAAATTACAGTGCTTCAGGAAAGCCTATTTCAACAGAATAATCAAATACGAGTTGAACTGCTTAATTCTTTTTTTAGATCGTTACTAGCCTCAAAAACAGCTTCAAATCAATTTATAGTTGATCATTCTTTAAACTTTATTATTAACAATAAAGGACAATTTTCTATAAAACAATTAGTGAAATATACAGGATATACTGAAAGACATCTGGAAAGAAAATTCAAAGAATGTGTTGGGTTAAATCCGAAGAAATTTGGCAACGTTGTAAGGCTACATCATTTTTTAAAACTATTAAAAGACAAACCTAACGATGCCAATATAACAACAATTTGTTATGATGCCGGATTCTCTGACCAATCTCATTTAATTAAAGAATTTAAAAAACATACGGGAATTACTCCAACTGAATATGTTTACAATACTGGGAAATTAACCAACAATCTCATTAAACGAACATTTTAAAATGTCGGTTTTGTACAATTCATAATGTATTGATAAGGCTATTTTTGATTCAAATAATGAATAGCTTACAATATGAAAAATCTAAAAATAGCCACAGCTCAGTTTGAAAACAAAAGTGGGGATAAAAACTATAACTTATCTGTCATTGAAAAACTTTCTCAAAAGGCGTCTGATGAAAACTGCGATGTGATTTCTTTTCATGAATGCTCTATAACTGGATATACATTTGCAAGGAATTTATCAAAAGAACAAATGTTAGACTTGGCAGAATTGATTCCGAGTGGAGAAAGCATTCTAAAATTGATCGAAATTGCCAAAAACAATAACATTGTAATATTGGCGGGACTTTTCGAAAAAGACGAAAACGATAATTTATTCAAAGCTTATGTTTGTGTGGATAAAAATGGTTTAGTGGCCAAATATCGAAAATTGCATCCTTTTATAAATCCGTATTTAACGCCTGGAGACCGTTATTGTATTTTTGAAATTGAAGGCTGGAAATGCGGTATTTTGATTTGTTACGACAATAATATTATCGAAAATGTGCGAGCAACAAAGCTTCTAGGAGCCGATATTATTTTTATGCCTCACGTAACAATGTGTACTCCCTCTACCCGACCTGGCGCTGGTTTTGTAGTACCTCAGCTTTGGGAAAACCGAGAAACAGATCCAACTTCGCTGCGATTAGAATTTGACGGAATGAAAGGACGCGACTGGTTAATGAAATGGCTTCCAGCAAGAGCTTACGACAATGCTGTTTATGCCATCTTTTCTAACCCAATTGGTATGGACGATGATCAATTAAAAAACGGCTGTTCGATGATTATTGATCCTTTTGGAGATATTCTAGCCGAATGCCGCACTTTTGATGATTCTTTTGCAACGGCACTAATTATTCCCGAAAAATGTAATCTTGCAGGAGGAAGTCGCTATATAAAAGCTCGAAGACCAGAATTGTATAGAGATATTATTGGACAAGATCATCAATCGGAACAAAATGTTGTTTGGTTGAACTCTGATAAAAATTAAAGGGAACACTAATAAAATGACATCTTACTTGTTGGTCATCCACAGCAGGAGATGTCATTTCTCTAGAATTGAATTAATCTTGATTTTATTATCCATTTTTAGACTTCCAAATAAACCCATCCAGTAAATAATGCGTAAACTGAGGAACGGTCAACAAAGGAACTAACAGAATCTGCCAGCTTGAGAAATCGAAACTGCTTATGTTGATATTTTCATTCCAGACAAAAAACTCCCAAAGAAATTCTTCCGAAAAGGCGATTATTAAAAGAATTCCAATGTAAATCAAAATTCCTTTGTATTGTTTTAAGAAAGATAAATTTCCTAATTCCGAAGCTGATTTTCCATCGATTTCTTTAAAATAAACCAAAGCCATATATGGAATTCCATGCGAAACGACATTCAATAAAGTAAAAATCAAATCGTCATTAAAATATACAATTCCAAAATACCAAGACAAGGCCGTTCCTAGAATTATACTGTTTTTCGGAATATTAAAAAACCTGTTCCGAATAGATTTTACAGCAGTATAAACGATATACAAAATCAAAATTGCAATATAAATCCAAAACAGGATCTCGAGAATTCCATGGTTTTCAAACCTAAAAAATTCATTTTCTACAAACCAATTGAATTTTCGCTTAGACGAAAAAAACCAATACAACATTGGGTATCCAGTTGAAGCATAAATCGCTAGATTATCAATCCAAACCGAGATTTTAGTTTTCACTTCTTTTCTCGCATACAATCTCATAAAGCCATATTGCTGCCTGATGAAATGAAAAACAGCAACGTAAGCCAAAAATGACCAAAAAACCAAACTTCCGAAAGAGAAAAGCACAATTCCGGTTACAAAACAAAAAAGTGGCAACAGAATCAATCTTCTTTTTTGTTTCTGAAATTCATCGGCAACAAAATACGTTTTGAATAAAGTTGCATAAACGTGTGCTACATCTATAAAAACAATCAGGAAAAGCCATGTGTAAAAAGAATAATTCTCTTCAATCTGAGCAATGTAATCCTGAAAAATAAAAATGATCGCCAATACAAAAAATGACGGACCAATTATAAAAGCCAAATCGGTTTTGGCTTTATGAATCCACGGTTGTTCCATCTACAATTTCATTTACAACATTAATCCCCTGATGAAAAGCTTCTTCAAAAATCGAAATTCCTGATAAATCACTATGGGCGAAATAAATCTTATTTTGAATATGCTGCTTTGCATTTTTCTTCGCTTCACCAAAAATAAAACCTGGCGCTGGCGAAATCATGCCGTGGCCTAAAAGAAATACTTCTATATCTTCCGTACATTCTTCAATATCCTTATGCGCGACTTTTAAATCGTTCAAAACAAACTGTTTCCAGTATTCTTTGTCTTTTTTATAAAGCTCTTTTCTAGTTTTCTTCAAATCAGCCGAAGAAAAACTATAATAGTACGTAATGACTTTTTTATCTTGAACTTGATTCACAGTCTGATGCTGATCGTAAACATATCCTAAACCTTTTGCATCATAAATGACATTGTCCCAAGAAAGCGGAAAACTAAAATTATCCGATAAATCGTTAACTACTAAAGTTGCCAAAAGCCAAGGCGTGTAATGAAAATCTTTAGTAAACACTTTTCTGTCTTTAATCAAGTACTGATTTACAAACTGCGGAGACGACATGATGACTTTATCGGCAATAATTTCAACCGATGTTTTATTTACATCATCAAAAGCTTTTGCGATCACTTTATTGTTCTCTACTTTGACTTCATAGACCAAATGATTTTTCAGCGTTTTGTCTTTCGTATATTTTTTCAAATGATTGGCTAAACGCGAATTTCCTTCAGGCCAAGTCAGAACGCTATCGTGTTTTTCGGGAGTAGAATCTTGTTTTCTTCCCGCAAAATAATGAATTCCTGCCCAAGCCGAAACATATTCGATTCCTAAACCAAAATCGTCTTTACAGCAATAATCGATATAATTAAACAAAGGTTCAGATGTAAAATAATTGTCTTTGAACCACTGCTTCATCGTGATTTTATCTAAAGCTCTAGTCTTTTCGTCTTTAGAAGAAAGATAAAGCGGAATATCAAATAAATACTTCTGGTCTTCTCCTTTGGCGGTTCTAAACACATCCATTTTTTTGAAGAATTTATCAAACTCTAAATCATCAGAGACCAGATTTCCTTCTTTTGGAACTACACCTTCCTGCCAATTATTTTTATAGAACAAACGTTCGTCTGGCGCGAAAGTCAATTGTAATTCATCAAAAATTGGAAACCCTTTTTCTGTGTAACCTAAAATGATCTTTTCTTCTTCTAAAAAATGAAGCAGTTCTTTATCCTGAAAATTCGGCAATGGCAAATAATGCGCGCCCAAAGGATATTTGGAATATTTGTTTTCTCCGTTGGAAGAATTTCCGCCCAAATGATTTTCTAATTCTACCATCAAAAAATCAGAAATTCCTTTCTTATGAAATTGGCGAGCCGCACTTAAACCAGAAATTCCTCCGCCAACAATCAAATACGGAATTTGGATTTGTTTTGTCGGTTTAGGAAAATCTTTAATCCATAAACGGTGTCCAAGCAAGTGTTTGGTTCCAGATAAACGAATCATCATTACGGCAATTTTATCAGAACAAAACTGCAGAAACGGAACCGCAATTAAAGCCGCACCAACTACTTTTATAAAACTCCTTCTGGATTTATTGCAGTTTTCCCCACTCTTCATCAAAATAGCGTACTAAAATCTGGTTGTCTAAACGATTGATTTCTATTTGGTTTGAAATCATATCATTTGTAAAATAATTGAATCGGTCGAATTGATAATTGTAAAACTTCAATTTATCTGCTTTTCGGTTTACGGCATTAAAAGTCGTCCCGAAACCATTTATGGCAATCGTATAACCCCATTCTCCAAACGACGGAACATAGGCATGATACGCATCAACCTGCGGAAAAACCTGCATCACCGTTTTATTGATACACCAAAATGACTTTGGCGCAAAATAAGGCGACGTAGTTTGTATTACAACCGCTGCATCTGGCTGTAAAATGGTTTTTATGGTCTGATAAAAATTAAGCGAGTATAATTTCCCTAAACTATAATTGGACGGATCTGGAAAGTCAATTATCGCGACATCATATT
The DNA here is from genome assembly GCF_003254565.1 of Flavobacterium nitrogenifigens. Lineage (GTDB taxonomy): Bacteria > Bacteroidota > Bacteroidia > Flavobacteriales > Flavobacteriaceae > Flavobacterium > Flavobacterium nitrogenifigens. The sequence goes on along the minus strand of NZ_QJRI01000179.1, from coordinate 316,627 downwards.
TTTCCTTGTTGTTTTTCGCCCAAATATAAGCGTCGGTATTGATTACGGTAACTTTAGGATTATTTAACGAATTTTGATTGAAATTGGTTAAAACTGTATTGGTTTTAAACAGTTTTGTCATTCCTTCATCCAAATCTACCAAAGTCACTTTCTGAACGTCTTTGTATTTCAAGATTTCACGAACCGCGAGACCGTCTCCACCACCCAAAACCAAAACGTTTTTGACGCTTTTAGCCATCGACATTGCGGGATGCACAAGAGCCTCGTGATAACGATACTCATCTGCAGAACTAAATTGTAGGTTATTATTCAAATAAAGCCTGTAATCGCTCTTATTATGCGTTAAAACGATACGTTGGTACGGTGTTGAGTTTGTATAAATGATATTTTCTCCATATAATTTCCCTTCTGAATAGGCTAGAATATCATTCGAAAAAATAAAAACTGCCAATAATAATACAAAAGAGAAAACGGCTTTTGCTCTTAATAAAGAAGGTTTCTTTAATTCTCTTTTTAATAAAAAGCATAAAGCAATGGCAATGCTTACATTGATCATTCCGAAGAAAAGAGAAGTTCCCATAATGCCCAATTTTGGCACTAGAACTAACGGGAATAAAATTGACGCCAGCAAAGCACCGATATAATCAAACGTAAAAACATTCGAAACCAGATCTTTAAACTCGACTCTATCTTTTAAAATATTCATTAAAAGTGGAATCTCCAATCCGACCAAAAATCCGGTTACGAAAACAAATAAATATAAAATGAATTGAAAAGAACCGACATTTTCAAAAAGCAGAAACAAAACTACTGAACTTAAACCTCCGATAAGTCCAACGAGAATTTCAATTTCTACAAATGTGTTGAGCAGATTCTTGTGAAAAAACTTCGAAAAAAAGGAGCCTATACCCATAGAAAACAGGTACACGCCAATAATAAATGAAAACTGCTTTACCGAATCGCCCAATAAATAACTCGCCAAAGTTCCTGCAACCAATTCGTAAATTAGTCCGCAAGTAGCAATTATAAATACGGCAAAAAGTAAAAGAAATTCAAACCTAAGAAACTTTTTACCCATGAATTGCGGCACTAATAATCATGGAAATCCCGATGATAAATGCTGCCAAAACAATAGCAACAGCAACATTATTTTTTTCTACAACTTCTTTCCAAGTATTTTCTGGAGTCAATTTTTCGATAATATAATACCCGATTAATAAAATTACAATTCCTAAAAAAGAATAAAGAATTGAGTTTACTATTGGCTGTGCGTGAAATAATTCCATATTTGATAGTTTTTATTTGTGGTAAAAATGATTGTATGATGAACGGTTTCCGCTCGTTGTTGATTTATAATTTTCTGTCGATTCGCAATCGCAGATTCTATTTCCTGCAAGAGCAAAATAGATGTAAACGCCAAAGCAAAAGAATCCAATTGCTAATGGCGCCCAATTATTGGTAAAGAAATCTGAAATTCTCTTCATATTATTCATAAGTCGAGTAGGAACTGTCTGACCATCTCTTTTTTTCAAATTGATTTTTAAAATATCGTATTATGAAATAAATCACAACCATTGCAATAATAACCAGCCAGACATTTCGATTTGAAGGCTGATTCCAAACTACCTTAACATTCATCTCGCTGTTGGTAAGATCTTCTGGCGCTTTCATTGGCGTTATTGAAAGGTGATATCTGCCAGCCTTTACTCCACAAATATTAAATTTCTCAGACTGACTTCCTTCTGTCCACGATTCTCCTTCAGAATAACCATAATAGTATTCAATATCTTTATTGGCGTAAATCTCATCGCCATTATCTTCATTAATTAAAGCAATGTTCAAATTGGCCCATGAATTATTAACCCCAGTAGAAACACTAATGGTCATAGGAGCCGAAGCACCTTTGAGTACAAAAGAAGGAGTGGTAATTTCTTTATTATCAAATTCGCTGAACTTAATTGTACTATTAAAAACGTTCTGCTCTACCTGATCTTTATAAATATACCAATTTGCTGTTATAATCAATAAAGCGAAAAGACAGAAAATAATGGCTGTATTTTTAAGATCAAAAAGAGACGGCTGAATCATACCTGTTCCAAACTGATACGGTAACTTTATTCCTGGAAATGCTTTTCTGATTTTGCTTTTACTTGCATATTCGCCGTGAAAAGCAGTCTGAACATTATTCATTTTTTCTACCGAAACAATATATGGCGGATTTATAAATTCAGCCAAATGTATTTTTTTGTTTGAAAGCTGAAAATCAAAAAATCCTTTTGCATCAATTATTTCAGCATCAGAATGTTCAAAAAGATCATAATCTTGACCTTCATAATCCAAAACTTTAACTCCTTTTTTTAGATCGTCAATCTTTTCCATTTCGGTAAGCATCATCCAATGCCCGTTTGAAACAGAAAGATAGAGAAACTCTTTTGCTTCATTTTGCAAAATAAATTCTGTCCATCTATAATCTGGATGTACTTTTTTTCTCAAAATACCAGTTACCTTATATTCGCTTCCTTTTAAGAAACCAGTTTCGCCAATAACTAGCGGATACGTTTCTGTTTCTGCTTTATATTTTGATTTTCTGCGAAATTTTCCATCATCGTCAGCTTCATATAAACTGCGACATATAGGACAAACAAAATTGACTACTTCAAAACCAACCTCTAATTCGGTTTCTACATTACAATCGTAACAAGGAATCTTCATATCTTATCGGTTAATTTCAAAATCTTTAATTATTTCTGCTTCAAAATAGGCAATATAATCAGCCATAACTGCACGCACTTTCTGCGAATTATCCTGAAGATAATTGCACAAATAAACGTCCAAAGTCAACTGATTGTATTCTGGCCAAGTGTGTATACAAATATGAGATTCTTTAAGACAATACGAGATTGTAAAACTTTCGTTCTCGAAGTCATGCACTACAACTCCAACCTTCTCAAGTTCGTATTTTTCTAAAATGGAATCGGTAACTGCAACAAAGCCTTTGCTATTGGTAAGCTTAGAGATTTCGTCGACATGTAGAGTAACCAGTTTATGCAATCCTGGCGAATAAGGAGGTAAATCCATTAAGTTATTTATATTACACAGGGGCCAAATATATAATATTTCTAGAATAAAAAATTGAGGAAAACCGTATTTTGAAAATAACTTTTTAGGACTATGTATTTGTGATTTTTCGTTCTATTTGCATATCAAGCATTCCTGTGTCTGCTGATAAGAATTGCACCAGCTTGATTTTTTTACAATATAGGCCGTTTTGTTTATTTGCTTTCTTGCTTCCTGCAATTGGTTTTGAGCTTCTGCTTTTGAAGTGTAACCCATAAGGACTGTTCTAAAAGAATTGCCTTTTTTTATGATGGTAGAATTTTGATTTATTTTAACTGCTTTTTTAAGTTCGTCATCTGCCTCTTCAATTTTTGGGTCTCCTCCTGCAATTATAAACCATTCTAATCCTGGCTCTGTGCTTGATAAAGGAGTTTCGAATAATTCTATTTTTTTCTGACTCTCTTCTATTTTCTTCATTTGTGCTCTAGTCGGATTGGCAAGAGTATCACTTTTTAGATTTTCCTGAGCTTTTAAATAATCGTCATATTCTTTTTTGACTTCATTGTAGTAGTTGGTCCATGATCTTTTCATATCGCCACTGGGAGCTACAACTGATAAATATTTAGCTAGCTGTAACCGTACAAGCGGATCTTTCTGCTCTTTTACGTCGTTTACATATTTATCAAAATATTCGAGTTCTTTAATATCCTGATCTCTTTCTTTAAACAAATCACTAACTATCAATGTGACTGTACTTATTGCAAGAGAAACTACAACCCATTTAAAATAGTCGATAAACTTATCCAGATTTTCTTGTCCTAATTCTCCTTTTTTAATCAATCTGTATAAAAATATTAAAGAGAATAAGCCAATAAAAACTATAAAGAGATAAAGCCAAAACGAAACAGTTCCTGTATTTGAAAGCATGACTTAAGCATTTAAAATGTTTACGAAAAAAACAAAACCCAAAGCACTGAAAAACAATGCAATATAAAAACAAAAACCAAAAAAACATCCCGTAATTTTACCCTTTTTTATACAGGAAAAACCATGATAAAAACAGAAATCCCGCAATTTCATTTTCGATGAAATTGCGGGATTAGTTTTGCAGAGAAGAAGGGATTCGAACCCTCGATACAGTTACATATGCTAGGTTTTCAAGCTAAATCTTTAATTCGATTTCTTTTTAAGTTTATTTTCCAATTGCTTTAACTCTTCCAAGTCCTGTTCATCTGCTCTTTTAGCATCAAACTGTTTACGCTGTTTATCGAATTTTTCATAAATAACATCTACTTTTTCTTCCATTTGCAAATGCGTTACTTCTCCTTTGTGAGTTAGAACTTCTTTGTCATTAAATTCTATAATTCGATCAATATTTGTTTTCCAAAAATTCATAGTAATGTCTTGTGCATTTTTTGCTCTTAATTCTGCCGTTTCAAGAAATACTACTACAAAACGATTAAGTAAATCTATTTCTTCAGCCGTAAGATAATTTTTCGCAGTATAAATATCTTGTTTACGTACAATACTACCTTTCCAACTTGTCAGCGCCATATTTGGAGCATCGGCGTTGGCACGCGAAACTATTATTTCTGCGGCTGTTTTTCCAGTAATAGCATAAAGCAATTTATTTTGTGCATCTGCAAAAAACATTTGAGTAGCTTTATCTGTTGCATCATAATCGCTACTCAAAGCAAAAAGATCACGAACTTTTTGATAAAATCTCTTTTCAGAAGCACGAATATCTCTGATTCTTTCGAGTAATTCGTCAAAATAATTAGCACTTCCATTTGGGTTTTTAAGACGCTCATCATCCATCACAAAACCCTTAATCATATATTCTTGAAGGTTTTGATTTGCCCACTGTCTAAACTGTGTTCCTCTTTTACTTCGCACTCTAAAACCAATTGCCAAAATCATAGCTAAAGAATAAAATGCGACATTATAATTTTTGCCATCAGAAGCAGTTGTCAAGTAATCCTTTACAACTAACTTTTCGTCTAACTCCTTTTCTTTTAAGACGTTTGCAATATGTAGACTTATATTTTGCTTAGAGGTGTCAAAAAGTTCCGCAAGTTGATTTTGGTTCATCCATACATCTCCATCTCTAGCCAAAAGAGCGACATTCGATTTTCCATCAACAGTATTGTAAAAAATAAATTCTTGGTTTTCCATCTTAAAAAGAAGCTTTTACGTTCCAATCATTATAAAAGAAATGATAGATTTAGTAATTGTAGAAAGTTAATAAAAAAACCTCGAAATATACATTTCGAGGTTTGGTATTATTTTATTTAAAATTTTGCAGAGAAGAAGGGATTCGAACCCTCGATACAGTTACCCATATACTAGCTTTCCAGGCTAGCTCCTTAAACCACTCGGACACCTCTCTATTTGGTCTGCAAATAACACAAAAAAAATTGAGTTTAGAAAGTAAAATTAAGATTCGTTTATACTTTTTCTAAATTCTTCCATAAACAATTTAACTGCCTTCTTCTGATAACTGCCAATGGTTAACATAAACGAATCACGCTTGGTCACCACTCCAGTAATCTGAATGGCTTTAAGACTATGCTCCCAGCCTTTCAAAGCTTTTTCGGCTACAATGGTTGCCCAATCGCTGTTTTCTACCATTTGCAGTAAAGCATGAATTGAATTTAACTCTATCGAAATTTTCGGATTCATATTGTGTTTTGCAAACAGCAACTCAACATATTCTCTTGAATTGGAACCTTTTCCTGGCAAAATTAATGGCACTTCGTCTAATCTCTTAAACGGTATTTTTTCAAATTCAGCTAAAGAGTTCGATTTTGAAACCGCCATAACCATGTTTGAAGTAAACAAAGGTACTTTCTGGATTGGAGGGCCAATTTCGTGTGATGAAATTACCAAAACCAAATCCAGCTCATTATTAATCAGTTTTTGCTCTAAAGCTTCTGTTGTACCATATTCTACAATTATTCTTAAATTCAGATATCTTTTGGCAAATGCATTTACAACGGGCAAAATCAATAATCCAAAAATATAGGTTACGCCAATTCGGAGTTCGCCTCCAATCATTTCGTTCAAATCTTCAATGGCCTGTTTTCCGTTTTCTACATTTTCGACCACTTTTTTAGCATGAATCAAGAAAACAGCACCAGCTTCTGTCAATTGCACTTTCTTGCCAATTCGCTTAAACAAAGGCATTCCAAGTTCTTCTTCGAGCTTTTTTATTTGCTGCGAAAGCCCCGATTGCGTTACAAAACACAATTCGGCTGCCTTTGTAAAATGCAAAACCTCAGCAGTTTTAATAAAATATTGCAGTTGATAGATTTCCATATTGATAAGTTTTACTACTTATTATCAGTAAAATTATTAATTTTTCTAATGAAATCATAATCCCGACCTTTGTATCAAATAATAAAGATCATGTTTAAAGCCTTAAAATCAAGAAATTTCAAGTTGTTCTTTTACGGACAATCTGTTTCGGTTATCGGAACTTGGATGCAGAAAACCGCCGTAAGCTGGATGGTTTACAGCATAACAGGATCGGTCTTTTTATTGGGTTTAGCCACTTTTTTAAGCATGATTCCGTCTTTATTTCTAGCGCCTCTTGCAGGAAGTATTATTGGACGCTACGACAGACATAAAACCATTTTGTTTTTACAATCTCTTGCTATGCTTCAGGCGGGAACTTTAGCATTGCTCATTTATCTTAAAATTTACAACATCAATTTTATTCTGGCTTTAAGCTTAATTCAAGGAATCATCAATGCTTTTGATATGACTTGCCGTCAAACCATGATGATTGATATTGTTGATAATAAAGAAGATCTTCCAAACGCAGTTGCGCTTAACTCAACCATGAACAATTTTGCCCGAATTGCAGGTCCTGCGCTTGCCGGAATCATTCTGCATCAATATGGAGAAGATATCTGTTTTATCGGGAATTTTGTGAGTTACGTGCCTGTTTTGATTTCGCTAATGATGATGAAAATTACGCCTCATATCAAAGCCGAAAACAAGCTTAAAATGCTAGACGATCTTATAGAAGGACTTGATTATGTGAAAAAAGAAAGCGAAATGGCAAGAATGCTTTTGATGCTGACTTGCAGCAGTTTGTTTGTAATTTCTTTTAACACCTTAATGCCCGTTTTTGCCAAAGATATTTTTAGCGGAAATGCTGAAACTTTCAGCTGGTTTGAAAGCGCAGCTGGAATCGGTTCTGTCCTATCTGCGGTTTATTTGGCCAATTTAAAATCGGCTGAAAATATGGGAAAACTAATGATTGCTGCCAGCTTACTGTTAGGATTTAGCATTATTATTTTAGCCATTTCAAGCAGTATTACAATTGCGCTAATCTGTATGACTTTGAGCGGAATCGGAATGATGGGACAAACTTCATCAATCAACATTTATATTCAGACACACAGTATTGTGAGCATGCGTTCTAGAAGCATCAGTTATTATATGATGGCGTATCAAGGAATGATTCCTGTTGGAAGTTTAATTATTGGATATGTTTCTCACTTTATAGGTGTAAGAGCTACTGTTGCGCTTCAAGGCGTTATCTGTATTCTTTCTGTGATAGTGTACTTGTATTACAAGAAACACAGAGCAGAAGATGAATTGGAGACTTGCCCTGTTGAGTATAGAAATTCCAAGTTTTAAATCAGAAGAAAACATTCCGTAGGAATGTCTGCTTGGTAGAATTAAATTTGAATTACGATTATACGTTCCGTAGGAACGTTTGATTAACGAGACGGATTTTTTATTGTCGCGAAAAAACAGGTGTCCCTACAGGACACAATACAAAACGATATTTTTTTCTACCGATGAGATATTCCTATGGAATATACCCGCTGCGATAAATTTTCAATTTTGTCAAAGTTTAACTTTAACAAAGTTCTTTACCACGAAGCATTGGAATTTGGAATTTTTAAAATATTGTAATTTAAACTATGATATTTCCCCGCGAAGTGCCGTCTCAAAAATATCCTTAAACTCACTTTGCGGAATATTATGCCCAAGCAGATACATTAATTTTGTAATGGCTGCTTCTGTCGTAATGTCTTTTCCTGAAATCACTCCTAGCGATTTCAAAGCAGTACTGGTTTCATATTGCCCCATGTTGACGCTTCCGCCAGAACATTGGGTTACGTTTACGATATGCATTCCAGATTTAATGGCTTTTTCTATTAAATTTAAAAACCAATCTTCAGTTGGAGCGTTTCCAGAACCGTAGGTTTCCAGAATAATTCCTCTTAAACCTTTGGTTTCAAGGATTGAAGCCAAAACAATTTCGCTCATTCCTGGGAACATTTTTATGATCGCAACGTGATTGTCCAAATTCTTATGAACGATCAATTTTGCATCTTTATTTACAGGAAGAAATAAATGTCTGTTTAATGTTAAATGAACACCAGATTCTACCAATTCAGGATAATTTGGCGCTGTAAAAGCTTTGAAATGTTCCGCATTTACTTTAGAAGTTCGGTTTCCGCGATACAATTTGTATTCAAAATATAAACAAACTTCTGTAATAACTGGCTTTCCGTTTTCCTGAAGAGATGCAATCTGAATTGCCGTAATCAGGTTTTCTTTTGCATCGGTACGCAAATCTCCAATTGGCAATTGCGAACCTGTAAACACCACTGGTTTTGCTAAATTCTCCAGCATAAAACTCAATGCCGAAGCCGAATACGACATAGTATCTGATCCGTGAAGCACCACAAATCCGTCGTAAGCGTTGTAATTTTCCTCGATAATTGTGGCAATTTTTGTCCACATTTCGGGATTCATATTTGAAGAATCAATTGGGTGTTCAAACGAAATTGATTCGATTTCGCAATCCAATTGTTTGATTTCGGGAATTTTCTGAATTAGTTTACCAAAATTGAAAGCTTTTAGTGCTCCTGTTTCAAAATCTTTGCTCATACCGATGGTTCCTCCGGTATAAACCAATAATATTTTTGCTTTAGATGACATCTTGGTATTTTAATTTGTTGACAACAGGATTTGCATACATAGCTAAAAATCCTTGTCTTGTCACAGGATTATCACTTCCGATACGCATTTCTAAACGACGTTCAAAAAGCTGTTTTTCGCTCTCTTTATATTTGTGAGCAAATTTATTTGTTTCGTTTAAAATATCGTAAGCAATAAAATTTGTAGGCCATAATTGATAGTTTTTCAAGATAACATCATCAATAGTTTGTGCCAAAGCTTGAACCTGTTTGTTTACATTATCATTTTCTGCCACGATCTGATCAATTTCAGTATCTAAAACATCACCTACCGAAATGTGTATTCTCTTTTTAGTTCCCATGATACCGCTAATGATATTCATGAAATCTTCGTTTTTATCTTTTACATACACTTCGTTGTTTGCTTCTGCCATTAATTGCGGCATTTTTAAAACATCTGTTGGATCGTATTCGTATGAAATAGAAACAGGAACTATTTTTAATTTCTTAAAATAATCCATTAAGTTTTCTTCATCAGACCCCATTCCAATCATTTTTAAAACTCCCGGATTGGTTTCGTCATTTCCGTCTTTTGTTCTTCCTTCTCTCTGAGCAATCCAAACCGAACGGTTTTCGCGAAGCAGTAATTGTCCCATGTATTCAGACAATAATTTTGAACTCTGAAGCATTTCTCTAGGCGATAAACCTCTTAAAACTAAAAAGTTTCGGTTTAATTTTGCCAAAGTTGCCAGAAAAGCTTTTTTTACCAAATTGTCTCCAATTGCCGAAGCGGTCATCACTAAACCATGTTCAAACAAACAAACATTTAGCAAAGTCGTATCCAAAAGAATATCTCTATGATTTGAGATAAATAGATAAGAAGTATTGGGTTCCAGTTTTTCAAAACCTGAAGTCGTTAATCCTTCAGAGCTTTTTTCTAAAACTTTCTGAATAGTGTTATAAATAAAGTTGCATTGAAAATCACGAATCGAGTGTGTTTTCTTCAATTGCTCCTTCCAAACCTCATCTTCTACATCCGGAAAAGTAAAGTTCATCATGGTTTTCATCATAGGATGATTGACCACCGCATGAAGTGCTTCATTTATTTCGGAATCATAAAACGGTCGAATGGCATCAAATTTCTGCATTATTTATAATTGTTTAAAGTGGGCAAAAGAACAAAAAAAAAATTAAAGTTTTGTAAGGCTTGGGTTAAATCCCAAAAACGTCTTTTGAATTTTGAGTTGTAATTGCTGCAATTTCTTCGGCAGAAACACTATAAACTTCGCTTAATTTGGCAATAACATTGACCAAATAACTGCTTTCATTTCTTTTTCCTCTATATGGAATTGGTGCTAAATACGGTGAATCTGTCTCCAAAACAATGTGTTTTAAATCGATTTGATTTAAAAATTGATCAATTTTTCCGTTCTTAAACGTAACTACACCTCCAATTCCTAATTTCATTTTGTAAGAAATTGCACGTTCTGCTTGTTCTAAAGTTCCGGAAAAACAATGAAAAATCCCAAACAAATCTTCAGATTTTTCTTCTTCTAAAACTTCAAAAATTTCATCAAACGCTTCACGGCAATGAATTACGATTGGCAATTTGTACTGTTTTGCCAGCTGAATTTGTCTCTTAAAAGCAATTTGCTGCTCTTTTAAATGTGTTTTATCCCAATACAAATCGATTCCGATTTCGCCAACTGCATAGAATTTTCTTTTAGACAATTCTGTTTCCACATGCGCCAATTCATCCAGATAATTATCTTTCACGTAAGTGGGATGCAAACCCATCATTAGAAATATATTTTCAGGATAATTTTTTTCTAAATCGTACATAGATTGAGTTGCTGCAGCATCGATTGCAGGAATAAAAAAACGTGTAATTCCGGCATCAATAGCACGCTGAATCATTTCGTCACGATCCTGATCAAATTCTTCAGAATATAAGTGCGTGTGGGTATCGGTAATAATGGGTGTTGAATTCAAGGCTGTATTTTTAAAGTGCCAAAATTACGACAATATTAAAAGAATAGCAATTTCGTAGAGATTATGGGACGCGGATTTAACGGATTTACTTCGTAAAAATGCTGATGTGAGCGGATTTTTTCTTTTTGTGAATGTCCTAAAAAAAAGCCTTTGTCAAAGATTTAAACTTTGACAAAGGCTTGAACAATAACAACCTATTTTTTATCATTCTGAAGAACAAAGGATCTCACAAGAAGCTTCGAGGAGAAAACCCCCATTTTTTCTCTCGATCAGCTAGTGCGATCCCTCGTTCTTCAGTACGACAGACAGGGTTATTTTCCTGTTTCTATATATAGCAAAGCGCGTTCCAAAACTTCATCTTTGCCTTGTTGAATGCCTAAAATTGTTGGTTTTATTTCAATATCGGGTACAATTCCTACACGTTGTGTTTCTCTACCATCTGGGTAATAAACTCCAATTCCTGAAAAGCCCGTATGAAATCCATTAAAATCAAATTCAAACACATTACCATCTGCACCAGCGGTTTGACTTCCTATTATTGTGGTATTTCCAGCTGTTTGAAAACACATAGCTGTCCATTCTGACTGGCTTATAGAATTCTCATCCAATAATACAATCACTTTTCCTTTATAATTGTCTTTATTCTCAAACCCTGTATTTCTTCCCTCCGTCCAATAGTATTTTCCTGGATAATTTAAATAAGGATAAGTGTAAATCACAAATTTTTCTTCGTTAGCATTTAGAAAATCTGAAATTACTTTATAAGTGCCTTGCGGATAATTCCTTATATCAAAAACAATTGCTTTTGTATTTTTTAAAGCTTCAACCATATCTGGAATGTTTTTGGGTTTTATAACTCCCATATTCACATAGCCAATATTATTGTCGAAAAGTTTAAACTTATCTTTCTTTTTCTGAGCGCCTTTTTTAAATTCATTTCTATGCGAATCATGATAATTAAACCAAGTCATTGGCTTTGTTTCGTACTTTCCATTTTTTAAGAATTCTACATTTACCTTTTCAGATTCGCTCATTAAAATTGTGGGTAGAACTTTATCCAGAAAAGCAACCTCGTTTGAAGCAGCAATCATTTCCCTTTTCTCTTCAATAATTTCCTTGATGCTTTTATCATTTATTTTAGTAATCACTGTCCCAATTTTAATGCCATCTGCCTCAGCAAGACTGTCTCCTAAAATCTCTGTGATTACAAGTTTTTCTTCTATTATTTTGCCCGTTGCTGGAAAAAAATAAAAGTTCTTTTTTTCTGTTGCTGCAGACGGATATATATGAAATTCAACATGGCTATCATCTAGTTTTGCCGCTGTTTTTCTTAATACTTTAAAAAAATCTTCTGGAGTGTTAGATTGAACAACAGAAGGAATCACTTCATTTAAAGCTTCGTCCCATTTCTGGTCCATTATATATTTGTACGGAAAATAATACTCTACGACATTCCAGTATGCATACAGCATTAAAAGCTTTGCGTTTTTGTCTGTGTAATCTAGATTAAAATAATTCTTTAAGTTTTTAAAACCGTCAAAACTTGGTCCAAATTCCTCATCACTCTGAAACCTATTTTCTTCAATAAATTTTAATTTCTTCGAAAGCTTTTTTGAAAACAGTTTATTATTAAACCAGCTTAAATCGAAATTCTTATCAAAAAATTTGACGCCCTTTGGCGCAACAATCGGCGCTATTTCTTTTACTGGTCCCAAATCATCGATCCAATTTTCAAGAATTAATGAAAACTCTTCTTTGGTTTGTGCTTTTTCTATTTTGGGCAATTTCTCCAAAAGCTCATTATCCCAATTCAATTCTCCACTGGCAATTTTCGGATGATAATACTTTAAGAATCCCCAAACTTTGCAAGTTGCTGCCAGTTTTTCTGTCTGCGTAATCTTATTCAAACCAAAAATGGTCTGAGATAAAACAAGAAGAAAAATAAGTGCAACTTTTTTCATTTGGTTTTTGGTTAGCTTAAATTGTTTTTGGAACAAGTTCTTTTAAAAACAAAATCGAATTTAGAACTAAAATTCCAAATTCGATTGAGGTTTCCCGTAAACGGATAAAATTTTTCTTAATAATTAGAATTTAGTCCAATTCTTCCAAAAGCTGTTCGACTTCATCATAATCTTCATAATCTTGCGAAATAGTCTGTAAAATGGCTTTACAGTCGTCGTACTTTCCTTGTTTTAGTTTAGACAAAGCCAGATTCCATTTTGCTTTTTCCTTATAAACAGAATTTCCTGCTTCCAATTCTTTGAAAATGTTTTCTGCTTTTACGTATTTGCCAACTTGCAATAAGGATACGGCGTAGAAATATTTAATCTCTTCAGAATTGTTTTCTTTCAGAATCATTTCAAAAATCGGAATAGCCGTTTCATATCTTCTTCCATTGAAATTATTCTCAGCTTGTTTTAAAATAGCTTCAGACACACCTCTTTCTGTAAAATAAGCACTTTCTGGATGGTTGTAATCTTCAAAATTTGGATAATGTTTATAATCAAAGAAAAACAATCCGAACATAATAATTACCGATGCTGCCGCTGCAAAATACCACGGTTTAAGCGAAACTACTTTGTTTTGTTTCTTATGGAAATATTTATCTGAAATTCTAGTCAGATTTTCTTTAAAGATTTCTCTATCCTGTTCTTGTCCAAATTTATTTTCCAGTTGAAAATGCATTTCTTTGAAACTTTCAAATTCCGAAGCCAGTTCAGTATCTTCAGACAATTGTTTCTCCAAATTGTGTTTTTCATCAACGGTCAGTTCGCCTTGAAGATATTGGTCAAATAATATATAGCGTTCTTCGTTCATGATTAATTGTTTTTTAAAGAGTTAAAATTTTTCGCTTCTTGAATCCACTGCGTTAACTGGCCTACGCACAACGATTTCTTTTTTCGTACATAACCGTAAGTTACGTTAAGCTTTTCGGCTACTTCTTCCATCGATTTTAGAGAAAAACTGAGTTTCAGAACTTCTTGACATTTCTCTCCTAGTTTCTGGAACATAGTTTCAAAAAGCTTCTGCTTTTCATCAAATTCTTCGGCTTGTGCAACCAATTCGTGAGCAGATTCATTGATAGATACTACATTCTCATAAATTGTTACCTCTTTATTGGCAGATTTTTTCAGTTCGTTCAGCCAGCGTCTTTTGCACAACAAGAAAAAATAAGCATCAAACGGACAAGTCAGCTGAAGCTTTCCGGCTTTCGCCTGATTAAAAAGCAAAATCAAGATTTCCTGAACTACATCCTGCGCCTGATCTTTATCTCCAGAGTTATTGGTGATAAACTGAACGACTTTGGGCGCAAACTTTTTATATATCATTTCGATAATTACCGAATCGTTTGCAGCAAGTCCGTCGATATATTTTTGATCAGGATGAATTTTATTTTGATCCATAAAAAAACATTTTACAGCTAATTTAAAAAAAAGAATCCTAAAAACTTTTAAAATAAAAGGTAACAATATTATAATCAATTGTATATAACGAAACAAAAGTCTTTTAAAAACCTTTAAAAAATTAAAAGAAATGAAAAGTTATCAGTTTATAGACGAAAAAAATCTAGATCGTTTTTACGAAATAATTGCTGCCAAAACACGCAACGGTTTTGTTATTACAGAACAAAATGAGAAACTGCCTTATGTGGTTTTATCTAAAAAAAAGAAAGCCATAAACCATTCATTTCATCTATTTCTCAGCATCCTCACTTTTGGCTTTTGGACGATTGTCTGGATTTATCTTATTCTAAAATTCTCGCGCGAAAAAGACATTTTGGTTGCTGTTGACGAAGATGGAAATCTGTTTGAAGACAAATGCATTTCTATTTAAAAGAAAAAGTGGGGTAACAAATTTTTAAACCAATTGATATAACGATATAAAAGCCTTTAAAAAATATCTTATAAAGAGGGGTAACAAAATAAAAACCGAATTGATTTAACACTAAAAGTAATTAACCAAATCTGAAAATCACCTGAAAAAATTTCAGAACAGATTTATAAAAACTAGAAAATTATGAAAACAAATTTTAAAAAAATCGGACTTTTAATACTAGCAATGACCACGTTTGCAAGCTGCGACAATAGCGATGGAGAAGATATCAAACTCTCGCCTCCTACTTCGGGAGCGTTTAAAAGCATTAACGAAAAAGGAGTAAAAAGAAACACGCAAAATTTTACTATGACCGCAGGAAATGGCGTTGTGACCTTAACTTCGGCAAAGGGTGTAAAGCTTTCCATTAACGGAGATTGCTTAACCAAAAACGGAAATCCAGTAACAGGACAAGTCGATATCGAATACATTGAACTTTTTGATAAAGGAAATATGCTGGTTACCAATAAACCAACTATGGGAATTACAGCAGACGGAAAGAAAAATCTATTGATTTCTGGAGGAGAATTCTTCATCAGAGCAACTCAGGGGGGAGTCGAGTTAAAAACTTCATGCACTATGAACATGATTGTTCCAACAGCATTGACAAATGGTTTGGATAACTTAATGACTTTATGGACTGGAGTTATTGGTGAAGATGGCGAATTGGCTTGGAGAGAAGCAAAAGCAAATGCTGACGGAACCGGCGGAAAAGGTGGTGTACAAGGTGAAGGTAACAATTATTATGTCACTTTTGGCAACTTCGGATGGACAAATGTAGACCGTTTTTACAGCGATCCAAGACCAAAAACTACTATTTTGGTTGATGTACCAGAAGGATACAATAATACAAATAGTGCAGTTTATCTTTCTTATGACGGAGAAGGTACAAATGCTCTTGCTAAACTGGATACGTTTACAGCTGAAGGATTGTTTAGCGAACATTACGGACAAATTCCAATCGGATTAGCTTGCCACATCATTTTTGCAACTGAAGATAATGGCAACTGGCGCTATGCTATAAAGGGAGTGACTATTTCTGCAAATTCAGTTTACAACTTTACTTTAGCCGAAACAACAGTCGGTACCGAAGCTCAACTGGTTGCTGCAATTAATGCCATACAGTAACTTCTAAATGCTTTTTTTAACAAAAAGTGGTGATTTGCTCATCACTTTTTTTTACATTTAATCTTGTTTGAGATTTCATTCAGAAATTTTTAAACCTCAAAACTATCTAGTTATGAAACCACAACTGTCTATTTTCTTTATTCTATTTTCTATTTTCTCAATAGGACAAACCAAAGTGAAAGACACCATAACACGAAGAGCCAATATAGGTTTTATACAAAACGGAAATCAGGTTTCTTTTAAACCTGAAACACCACCTTTGATTCCGATTGCGGGCGCGCCAAAACCCAGCTATTCTTATTTATGGGAATTGGGAGATGGACATTACAGTAAAGAAGCCGAACCTAAACATGTTTATAAAAATAAAGGAACTTACACCACAAGACTTGCTGTAACGAATAATTACGATAACGGAAAACCTCCTGCAACTCGCCCGAAAAAAGTGGCCATAAATGACATAACAGATACCAATTATAAAGACATTGCTTCTATTGCCGATCAAAACGGTTTTGCGATTGTTAAAAACTGTGATCCAATTCCAGAGCAGGAAATGGTAGTTGTAGTAAGTTATCAAAATCTTGAAAATTATGTTTCTAGTGGAAAGCTTTATTTGTTTTACAATGAAAAGCAATTCAAACACAATAATTTCGAATTAAGCGATTTCAGAACGTATGCAGGCGAACGTGAAGTGAAAGAAAATCTCGTTGCTGCGGTTGATGATTTAAATGATTCGAATACTTTTTTGGCTTCCGCCGAAGGAAATTTCAAGACCAAAAAATACAGAAATACCACAACCGAAGAAGATTTGGATGCTTCTCTTTTAGACGCCCATAAAATCTATCACAATGTTTCGATTTTAGAATTTGATGATGCGAATCCGGGAGAAACGAGAAATGTGTTTTATACTTTCAAAACGACTCCCGAAATGATTAAGGATACGAGTGCAACGGTTACCATGAGAGGAATTTTTGTCCCAAATAGAAGTTATAAAAACCATAAAGTGAAAAATCTGGAAATGGAAATTGTGACTTCTCACGATCCAAACAAAATGGGTTCTAACGGAAGTTTTATGAATTACAGATTAGTGCGTTTTAAAAGAGTAAATTTTAAAACCCGTTTTCAGAATAATGGCGAAGGTCCAGCGAGAAAAATTCGTTTAGAAACCGATGTTCCTGATATGTTTGACAAAAAGACTTTTCAGATTGAAAGCATGTATCCCGAATGTCCGATTTGTCCAAAAGGTGAAGAACCAACTGTTAGCTGTCTCGATACGATCATCAAACAGAAACAGATTATTTTTACTTTTAAAAACATTTATCTTCCTGGAAGCGAACAGAAAAATGTTCATGAAAAAGATTCTACAAAAGGTTTTGTAAAATACTCGATGAAGTTTGGCGAAGATTTTCATAAGGTAAAAACCAAAAGCCGAACTGCCATTATTTTTGATAAAAACGAACCCATCATTACCAATTATGCCACTACCCGATTCTTACCTGGAATTTCGATTGGTGCAAAAGCGGGTTATAATTTTTATTCTGATTTAGATAAATCGACGAGCTATTTTGTCGGTGCCACGCTTTCGCCCTTTAAATCATATCGTTTTTATTGGCAAGTAGAATGGGAAAATGCTTTAAACAAGTACGATAGCGAAGTAAATATCTTCGAAGAATTTAATACAAATGCCAACGGAACCAGACAATTGGTACGCACCACAACTGCCACCGAAAATAAAAATGTCAATTGGGAAATTCCTGTTTTAATTCGATACAACATCAACAACTACATTGGAGTTGGAGCGGGAATTCAGGCGAATGTAAATGTTTATTCAGAACAAAATCAGACAATCACAGTCGATACTTTTGAAAGCGAGAAAGGAAACTTTTTAATCAGTTCGAATACGAGTTCTAATACGATAAAAAACAATTTCTCGGGTTTTAAAACTGGACTTTTATTTGATTTAACAGCTGGTTTTGCGAGAATCGGACCAAGTTTGGGCGCGCGTTATGTGATTAATTTTGAACAGAATTTTAATTATTTTCAGGTTTATGGAATTTGGAAATTTTAGAGGTTATCCCGCAAAGATGTACAAAGGTTGCACAGAAATACACAAAGAATTTTTTGCCGCGAATTTCACTAATTTCCACTAATTTTAAGTAATGTTATTTTGAGTTTCGATTTGTGAAAATTCGTGAAATTCGTGGCAAAAACAATTTAATATGAACTTACATCACTTATATGGTTTTATTTTCCTTTTCCTGAGTCTGAATGTTTTCGGACAAAGTCAGGAAGATAAAATATATAATGCTGTTGATAGTTTTACTGCAAATCCTTCCGCGAAAGCGTTACAGAATTTAAGAAACATAGAAAGTGATTTCTGGAAAAGTGCAAAGCCTAAAACCAAAGATGAACTATTAGCAATTGTTATTTTAAACTGCAATAAAGCCTATTATGAAAATCAGTTTGGACAAAATTTGGATGCCGTAAAAAGCTATGAAAAAGCTTGGATGATTTATCAGAAAAACAAATTAAAAAACTATGATATTGTAGAATTCTGTCTCAAGCCTTTAGGCAATTTATACACTGTTTTGGGCGATTATGAAAATGCCGAAAACACTATAAAACAATATTATTTTATTGCCAGTCAGCAGAAAAATAAAACGCAAAAAACTGCCGCAATTCTTAATCTTTCAAATGTTTATCAGAATACTGGAAACGTTTATAAAGCGATAGATTTAATTGAAAAGACAATTCAGACCGAAAAGCTTTCTAATAAAGAAAAAGGGCTTTTGCTGAATAATTTAGGAACAAACTATACTTTATCGTCTAAAAAATCGGAAGCAGAAACTTCCTTTTTAAAAGCGGTTTCTCTTTTAAAAAATGACAAATCGCAAACTGAAACTTTAGCAAATGCATATCGAAATCTGGCACAGCTGAAAGTAAATGAAAATGATTTTGCAAAAGCATCAGAATACTTCGAAAAAGCCAAAACTGAATTCAATAAAACGCCAAACAGAGAACCTAGAAAAATCGGACAGTTTTACTTTGAAGCGGCTTTTATTGCTTTCAGCGAAGGAAAATTATCGGAAGCGCAAGAAAATATCGCATTAATATTCAAAACGCTTCTTCCATCTTTTTCGAATTCCAAAAACAGACTGCCAAATCAGAATTCGCTTTATGCGGAAACTGTTTTATTAGATGCTTTAGATTTACAGGCTTTGATTTTTTTAGCTGAAAATCAGCCTAAAAATGCCTTGAAAAGTTTCGGACTTTCCTTCAAAATTGAAGAAATGATTCAGTCGCTTTTGGTTTATGAAAATTCTAAAATTATAACGCAGGTCAGAAACCGAAACCGTACTGAAAAATGCATCGAAATCTATCTTTCTCTTTTTGAAAAAGAGAGAAAAATGAGCTATTTGGAAAGTGCTTTTCTGCTTTCGGAACAAACAAAATCTGTGGTTTTAAAGAATCATTTAAAAAACTTAGAAACAGTTTCAAGAGAGGAAAAACTGATTTTACAGCAATTGCAAAATTGGAATACTACAATTTTAAAAGAACAGCAAAAACTGGAATTGGCCGATATTTCGAAAATCAATGAGGCGGTTAAAAAGCAGAATGAATTGATGCTGCTTTTGAAAACCAAACAAAGTAAAACGGGTTCAAAAAAGAATCCGAGCTTTAATCTTTCTGGACTTTACGCCAAATTAGAAAAAGACAATGCTATAGTAATAGAATACTTTTTTGGAGCTCACTGCATTTATAATTTTACTCTGGAAAATAAAAAAATCGCATTACATAAAATTGAAACTGAAAAGAATGCTTTTCCAGAATTGCTTTCTTTTATTGGGCTTTTTAAAGATCCTTCGGTTATCGTAAATAATCCAAAAAAATACAATCAGTTGGGAAATAAGGTTTATAAAAAACTTCAAATTCCTAATGAACAAAAGCATAAAAACTTAATCATAATTCCAGACGGCATTCTATCTTTTCTGCCTTTTGAGGCATTAATAAATGAAACATCAAATACTTCAAATTTTACCAAAATGCATTATCTGCTCGATAAATTTGATGTTGCTTACAATAACTCGGCTGAATTATATCTTAATACTAACACGCTTTCAAACAATAAAAAGAGCATTTTAGGAGTCTTTCCAATTTTTGCAAAAACCAATTACGAACTTCCTTTTTCAAAAAATGAATTGCAATCGATACAACATAATTTTAAAGGACAGTTTTTTGAAAATGAAAATGCTAGTTTTTCAAACTTTAAGAATAATTCAATTGGAAAATCAATTATTCACCTCAGCACACATGCCTCTTCAGGCGATTTTGAAATTCCAGCCAGCATTAAATTTTATGATCAGGAAATCTTATTTTCTGAATTGTACAATTTAAAATTGAACCCTGATTTAGTGGTTCTAAGCGCCTGCGAAACCGGAATTGGAAAATTATATAAAGGCGAAGGCGCTATGAGTGTTGCTAGAGGTTTTCAGTTTGCAGGAGCGCAGAATCTTTTGTTTTCTTTGTGGAATGTCAACGACTATACGACTTCAGTCTTTATGGATTATTTTTATAAAGATCTTAAACATAATTCTTCTTTTGTAAAGGCAACCGCAAATGCAAAAAGAGAATTTTTAAAAGATGAAAATATTCCAAATGCAAAAAAAACACCTTATTACTGGAGTGCTTTTGTATATTACGGCACTCTAGAAAAGCCTGAAAAGCAAACCAATTATATCTTGTATATCATTAGTTTTTTGGCGGTAATTGGCTTATTTTTGGGTTTCAATCATTACAGGAATGGAAAATCTTCACGAAATTCTCAAAATAGAGAAATACAAAAAAATAAAGTTCAAAATAACCAAAACACAGCATCTGCAGATTAAAGCCAAGATTAATGGCATTTCTGGCAATTTCATTTTAGATACAGGCGCATCAAACACTTGTGTGGGTTTTGAGTCTATTGAACGTTTTGAACTTTCTGCCAAAAACTCTAAAACAAAAGCTTCTGGCGCGGGAGGTACTGGAATGACAACTCAGATTTCATCTAAAAACAAATTGCAATTAGGAAGCTGGAAAAACAAAGATTTTAATATCGTAATTTTCGATCTTTCGCATGTTAATGAAGCTTTAGAATCTTTTAAAGCAAAAGCTGTTCACGGTATTATTGGCGCTGATGTTTTACTGGAAGGAAAAGCAATTATTGATTATTTTAACCATTATTTGTATTTGAAATAGAAATTCCAATAACAAAAATCCAAATTCCAAATAAAAAGCCTTCAAATGAAGGCTCTTTATTTTATTCTATTTCTTGCTGATTAATTTCTATTTTTGGAACGGCATGTTTTTTCAACGAAAAATAAGCTACAACTGTACTCAATAACATTAAAACTCCTCCTAAAATAAAAGGTGCTCCTGCAAATTTAAACGGCGCATCGTCATGAGTGAAAAAGTAAAATGTATTGGCCATCATTGGCGGGCCAATAATCGAAGAAGCACTCATTAAACTGGTTAAAGTTCCTTGAATTTCTCCTTGTTCACTTGGTGCTACCTTGCTTGCAACAACAGATTGCAAAGCTGGACCAGCGATTCCGCCAAGACAATATGGAATTAAAAACACAAACATCATCCAGCTTTCTGTTGCAAAAGCAAACAATAGCATTCCGATGGTATATAATGCTAAACCAATGTAAATGCTTTTCTCATTTCCTATTTTCGGATTGATGTAACGAACTAATCCTCCTTGTACAACTCCAACCAATAATCCGATTATTCCTAACGAGATTCCGATCATTCTTTCATCCCAATTAAATTGATAAATGGTAAAGAAACTCCAGTTGCTTTGCACAGCATGAGAACCTACATACAAGAGGAATATTGCGACAATTAAACCAATTAATGTTGGATGTTTTCTTAATCCTAAAATAGCTCCAATTGGGTTGGCACGTTTCCAATCAAAAGGTCTGCGGTTTTCTTTTTTAAGTGATTCCGGTAAAATGAAAAATCCGTAAAGAAAATTCACCATACACAAAATTGCGGCTGCATAAAAAGGAACTCGAGATCCATATTGCCCTAAAAGTCCACCAATAACGGGGCCGATGATAAACCCTAACCCAAAAGCAGCGCCTACTAATCCGAAGTTTTTTGCTCTGTTTTCAGCTGTGCTAACGTCGGCAATATAAGCCGAAGCGGTTGTAATACTAGCACCTGTTACACCTGCGATAATTCTTCCAATAAAAAGCCAGATAATGGTTGGCGAAAATGCCAATAAAAGATAATCTAACGAAAATCCGAAAAGAGAAATTAAGATAATTGGTCTTCTTCCGAATTTATCACTCAAATTTCCAATTACGGGAGCAAATACAAACTGGGTTATCGCATACGCGAAAGTCAACCAGCCTCCAATCTTTGCGGCTTCGCTGATGTCTCCGTGAATTAATTCTTCGATTAATTTTGGTATTACAGGAATAATAATTCCCCATCCTGTAATGTCTATTAACATGGTTATAAAAATAAAACCAATTGCTGCTGACTTATCTTTTTGTAGCATAATAATTTTTGTAAGGTGATGCAAATAAACGAAAAAGCTGACATTTTTTAATACGATCTTTTTAATTCACAATAAAAAAATCCCAAATTCCAATTTGGAGGAATCTGGGATTTTTCATTGTGAAATTCCGAATTCGGGCTCGGAATTTCACTATCAAAAATTAAAACTATTAATGAGTATGTTTAGGATTAAAACCATCTTCACTTAATTCTGTTGGTGTATAATCAGCATGCATTTCTGCTTCGTAGTCGATTTTTTCACCTTTAGAGAATTTTCTAATGATTTTCTCCATAATATCATAGATTACAGGAACCACAATTAACGTAAGGAATAATGAAGAAATCAAACCTCCAATAATTACCCATGCCAATCCGTTTTTCCATTCTGCTCCTGCTCCAGATGCTAATGCAATTGGGAACATACCAAATACCATCGCAATTGTTGTCATCAAGATCGGACGTAAACGTGCGTGGTTTGCTTGAATCAAGGCATTTCTAATTGATTCTCCAGCTGCTCTTCTCTGATTGGTATAATCGACAAGCATGATCGCATTCTTACACACCAGACCAATCAACATGATTACCCCTAAGATGGTAAAGATATTTAAGGTATTGTTTGTTAATGCCAGTGCAAATAAAACTCCAATGAACGAAAGTGGGATAGCAAATAATACGACAAACGGGTGAACGAAACTGTCATATAATCCAACCATTACAAGGTAAACCAAAATAATAGCGGCTAATAATGCGATTCCTAAAGTACCAAATCCTTCAGATTGGTTCTCTTGGTCACCACCCCAGATGTAATTAACTCCTGTTGGTTTTTGCAATTTATCTAATTTTGCTTGCCATTGCTGAACGATTGTTCCTGCTGGAACCCCAACGTTCTGACCTTGTACAGTTACAGAAGCTGTTTTATCTCTACGCTCCAATTTACTTGGCCCAGAACCTTCTGTAATTGTTGCGAATTGGTTTAATTTAATCTGCTGCCCAGCGTTGTTGATGAAAATCAAGTTACTAACGTCTGTGATGTTTTTTCTATCAAATTCGTTGTATTTAATGTTGATGTCATACTCGTATTCACCAGCTCTAAATTTACCATCTGTATTACCACTGTAAGCTGTCTGCATGGTTAAACCAACTGTTTGAAGTGTTAATCCTAACGCAGCCATTTTATCTCTATCAACTTGAACGTTGATCTCAGGGTTTCCGTCCTCAACTGTTAATTTAATCTCAGTTGTTCCAGGAATAGTACGCAATTCTGCTTCGGCAAGTTTAGCAAATTTCATGGCGCTTTCTACGTTTGGACCTGTTACAATCAAACCTAAAGTTGCATCCTCAGCAGTACCTAAGATACCTACAGGAACTGTTTTTACTTTTGCTCCAACTAAAACTTTTTCCAGTTTACGTTTTACTTTTGCAGCGTATACGTTGGCATCATCTGTACGATCTTTTTGATCGATCATTTTAACGTCAATCTCCGCTTTGTACGCAGTTGCCTGAGCAGCTCCTAAACCTTCACTGGTTTGACCAACTGTAGTAATTTGGCTGAAAACATATTTCTCTCCTTTTAAGAAAGCTTCTGCTTTTTGCGTCATAAAGTTAGTTTGCTCTAACGAAGCATCTTTTGGCATCTCAATTTGTACTAAGAACTCACCACTATCAGATGATGCGAAGAACTCTCCTCCAATATATCCACCTCCCATTAACCAGAAGATTGTACCAAAGAACATTACAAGGATAACTCCCATTGTTTTAATGTAGTGATCTAAACACCAGTTAAGTAAGTTTGATACCCAGTTTGTAAAACGAGTCAAGTAGCTTTCGAAACCAAGAATAATTTTTCCGAAAAGGTTTTTACCTTCAATATGCTCCAATTTTCCGAAACGTGATGATAACCACGGAATAATTGTAAATGAAGCCAATAATGAGAACATTGTAGAAATAATTACCGTAACACAGAACTGTGTAATAATGTTCGATACCAATCCTGTACTCATTGCAATCGGTAAGAACACCACCACAATTACTAAAGTAATCGAAGTTACAGTTGCACCAATTTCGGCAGTTCCGTCATAAGCGGCACGAATTCGGCTTTTACCCATCTCCATGTGTCGGTAAATATTTTCCAATACCACAATCGCGTCATCCACAAGAATACCAACCACAAGAGATAAACCAAGTAAAGACATTAAGTTAAGCGTGTAACCTAACAAATAAATTCCAATAAATGTCGCAATCAAAGATGCTGGAATAGATACCATTACGATCAATGAGTTTCTAATACTATGCAAAAAGAACAACATTACGAATGCTACCAGAATAACCGCAATCAATAAATCGTGTACAACAGAATCTGCTGCTTCAAGAGTAAAGACAGTACTGTCTTTTGCTACTTCTAATTTTAATTGAGCCGATTTATAATCGCTCTCTAATGTTTTAATTGTTTTAATCAACTGCTCACTTACCGCAACGGCATTAGCATCTGATTGTTTTACAATTTGAAGTACAATTGCACTTTTTTGATCTACACGCGCAATTTTCTCTGCGATTTTTTGTGTATCCTGAACATCTGCAATTTCTCCTAAACGAATTTGAATTCCGTTTTGAGAAGAAACCACTAAGTTTCTTAATTCGTCAACATTTTTATATTTACCCGCTAAACGGATTAAGATTTTTTGGTTACGAGTTTGAATATTACCCGTTGGGAAATCTAAGTTAGAACTTAAAATAGTTTGCTGCACTTGCGGAACTGAAAGTCCGTAACCTTGCATTTTTACTGCATCAAGGTTTACCTGAATCTCACGCTCTTGACCACCAATAATGTTTACCTGAGCAACCCCTTGTACACGAGATAAAACTGGCGCAATCTTTTTATCGATCAAATCGTAAAACGCTGCTTCGTCCATTTTACCATTCGCGCCAAGCGTCATAATTGGTAAATCACTCAAAGAGAATTTAGTCAATGACGGTGGATCTGCATCATCTGGTAAGTCACTCAAAATCGCGTTGATTTTACGTTGAGCATCATTCATCGAAATATCAACATTCGCGTTTGAAGTCAATGTGATCGATACAATCGAAAGACTCTCATAAGATTTCGAATCGATTTTTTTGATATTTTCAAGAGACGCAATCGCATCTTCAATTTTCTTTGTCACTGTATTTTCAACCTCACTTGGAGAAGCTCCAGGATATACAGTTGAAACCGTAATTACGTTGGTTTCGAATTTTGGGATCAGCTCGTAGCCTAATTGGCTGTAACTGAACAATCCACCTAGTGTCAGAATTGTAAACAATACAATTACCAACGACGGACGTTTTATGGATATTTCGGCTAATTTCATATATTTTGTTTTAGGCTATAAGCTATACGCTGTAGGCTTTAGGCATTTTTGGAAGGCTTAAAGTTTATTGCTTACCACTTAAAGCGGTACAATTATTTAATAATTTCTACTGTATTTCCGTCTTGTAAGTTGATTTGACCCGTAACAATTACAGTTTCTCCGTCATTTAAACCATTGATGATTTCAACTTTATCTCCTAAAATTCTTCCTGCTACTACTTTTCTTAATTTAGCAACGCCGTTTTCTACAACAAAAATTTCATTACTGCTCACACTACCAACAAATGCATTTCTAGGAACCACTTTCAAGTTTTGCTTTTGGCTTTTAGCACCAAAGTTTGCCGTTCCGTACATACCTGCTTTTAGGTCGTTGTTAGCATTGTTTGTAATTTCAATTTCAACAGGGAAATTTAAAGAAGCATCTGCTTTTGCAGCGATAAAAGTAATTTTTCCGCTAAATGATTTATCAGGATAAACACTTGCTGTAATGTCTACAGTTTGTCCTAATTTTAAACTAGCAACTTGAGTTTCGTTTACTGTAACCGTCAATTTTAATTTAGAAACATTTACAATATCAAATAAAGCAGTTGCAGGCATTCCAGCTAAAATAGATCCTGGTTCGATATATTTTTTATTGATATATCCATTAATTGGAGCTTTTACTCTTGTATCTCCAACATTAATTTTAGCTTGAGTATAGTTAGATTGAGCATTAGTTAAAGCTAATTTTGCTTGATCTAATTGCTGTTTAGTAACTCCGCCAGTTTTGAAAGCGTTTTCATATCTAGCATAATCAGATTTTGCATTTTGATATGCTGCTTCAGCTGCTTGAGCATTTACATTGATAACATCACCTCTTACAGTTAAAAGAGTTTGACCTACTCTTACATAGTCACCTTCTTTAACTAAAACACTAATTACTTTTCCAGATTTTTCAGCAGAGAAAGTCAATTCCTGAATTGGTGCGAAGTTTCCGTTTGCAGTAAAACCTAAGTTAACATCTTCTGTTTTTACTGTAGCCACTTTTACAGAAACTGCTGCGTTTTTTTCTGCTACAATTGCAGTTTTCGCTTCGTTTTCTGCTTTGTTCTTATTTAAAATGTAGCTAACTCCAAAAAAAGCTACAATTATGATTACGACTGTTATAATTATTTTCTTCATTGTAATAATTTGTTATTTAGTAAGAGATTTAAGTTCGCCTTTCGATTTGATTAGAGATATTTCGGCAATTTTATAATTTAAAACTGCTCTTGTAAAGTTATTTTGAGCTTCAAGTGATGCATTTTCAGCGTCTAGCAAATCGGTTAAAGATGCTAAACCTTGAAGATAATTGTTTTTGGTATTTCCTAAAATTTCTAACGCTAAACGCATATTTTCTCTCTGATTTTCAATAGTCACAAGATTATTATTAATCTGAGCCATTGCATTTCTATAATCTAAATCAAGAGAAAGTTTTGTGTCTTTAATGTCTTCTTGCAACTCTCTGATTTGAACATCAGCCTGTCTTACTTTTGCACGAGTTCCGAAACCTGTAAAGATTGGCACGTGTAAGTTTAAAGCAATTGCAGAGAAATCTGACCAATACACTCCTTTTTCTGGTTTTGCAAACCAAGGCATTTCAGGTCCTTGTCCAATATAATTGTAACCTGCAGACAATGAAAGTGTAGGATAATAACCTGCTTCAACCGCTTTTTTATTGAATACTAAAAGTTCTTCTTGTTTTTTCAAAAGCAAATATTCTGTTCTGTTTTCAATATTTGGCTCTTGTGTTAAAGCAGCTGGTACAACTTCAAATTCTTCTTTTGGCATAACGATTTGAGTTTCGATAGGCATACCCATATAAAACTTCAATGCATTTTCCTGTAATTCGATCTGATTTTTAACTTGTTGGCGATCTGTATCAATGTTAGACATTTTTACGATAATACGATCTAAGTCAATTTTTTTAGCTAAACCATTATTAAACTGCCCTTGAACAATATCACGAACTTTTTCTGTATTTACATAGTTACTATCTAATAGAATAAGTCTTTCTTTTTGTACATAAACTGAATAATAGTTATTTGCAACTCTTTCAATAACTTGTTCTTCTGTCAATTGATCATTTATCTGATAAAACTCACGAGTCGTTTTTGCAGCTCTTAAACCTGTAAAAACAGATTGATCAAATAATGCCTGAGTTAAAGAAAGCCCTGCAGTTGAAGTCCATTTCTGTCCAAATGCTGCCTGAATTGTAGTTCCTGGCTGTCCAAAACCTGCACCGTCGATAACTGTAGTCTGAATTACCGGATTATACGTTAAACTTCCGTTTGCACTAATTTGTGGCAAAGCTCTCGAACGTATTTCCTGAATCTGATACTCACTATTCTCTACCTGAAGCTTTGCTTTTTTAGCATCGGCTTTATTTTGAAGCGCATAATTGACCGCGTCTTTCAGGGTTAAAGTGGTTTGTGCGTTGACAGACAAGCCAATGGTGCACAAAAATATAAGAAGGATTCTTTTCATAAGTAGTTAAATATTTATTTTTTAAATTTTGAGATAGTACCGCCATTTTCCATCCTCACTCAGAATAATGACGATTGAATATATTTGGATGAATTAATTATTTATTCTTTTTAGTTGCTTTTCTAATTCCTCTACTCCTTTTAAAGTTGCCATTGCGCGAGTATGATATTCTAATGCTTCCAGCTCAATTCTTTGTGCTTCGCTTTCAGAAACGGTGTTTTCGTTTATATGAAAAACCAGTGTATAATAAAACTTCACATAAACCTCTATATTCAAATCGCTTCTGTAAAGACCTTCACGAATTCCCTTTTCAATATTTTCTCTAAACATCTGTGTACATTGATCAATTTCGAATGAAAGAATATTTTGATAGATCTCAGGGTAATGTTTTTTGAGCTGATAAATTGGCGAAGTATCAATGTTATTTTTAAACATGTCGCGGAACATTTCTCTAATCTCAAAATTCTCATGAATAGCATTAAAATTCTTTGCAATAATGGTATCCATGATTTCGTGTACCTGGCCATGAACCAGCGAAGTGCTTTCTTCAATCAAAACTTCTTTATTGCAGAAATACTTGTAAATCGTTTTTTTCGAAATACACATTTCGCCTGCAATATCGTCCATTGTAACACTCTTAAAACCAAGCTTTAAAAACAACTCGCTTGCTTTTGCTATAATCTTCTCTTTCATTTTAAATTCTCGATTGCATCACAAATATACTTTGGAAACTAAAATTAAAAAAATAGTTTCCTGTTAATTTGTAATAATTTTACATCAAATTATTGATTTGGTAAGATTTATATGCTAAATTCTAAATTTGCTATAAGTTTAATGTCTTTACCTAAAGCAGCACCCGAAGCGTGGTTGAAAGAACTGTAATCTAAACCAAAGTCCTCACGTTTGATGTTTCCTTTGATTTCAAAAGCCACTTTCTTTTCTCCGTTATAAATATTTTCCCCTAGAAATTCAGCATCCAATTCAACTACTCTGGTGATATCTTTTATAGTTAAATCTCCTTTAAAAAAATTGATGTTCTGATTTACTTTTTGAAACGATGTCGATTTGAAACTGATAATTGGGTGCTCATCTTCTTCAAAAAAATCCTGAAGCTGTAAATAAGCATCTATAGATTGGAAACTTTCATTTTTGTTATTGATATCTAATGAGAATTCGACAGAAGCGTCTTCAATCTCATTATCTTCAATATTTACATACCCATCAAATTTATTTGAGTCTCCTCCCAAATAAGCAGTTCTTGATCGTCTCATTTTCAATAAAACATCTGATTGGCTAGAATCTAAGGTCCATTTTGTTTTCATAAATAGCTGATTTAATTGATTTTAAGAATCATTAAAACTCTTCATGGAAACTTTTACAGTGTTCTTAGTTTCCATTTTATTGCTGCAAATATAGACAGGAAACTCTGAATACCAAAAAAGTTTCCAAGTTTTTTATGAAAAATTTTAACATCTTAGAAATGAGACGGATTAAAAGCCTGTTTAAAGTGATTCATACGCTTTTAACATTTCATCCTTAGAAATTCATATTTGAATTGTATCTTTGAGCCGCGAAATCAGAATTTATTATGCACGATATAAGTCAGTACCAGGATTTTTTTATCAATTATCTACAAAGCCAAAACATACATAAAGAACCTAAAAATCTTTACGAACCTATAGAATATATTTTAGGACTTGGAGGAAAACGCATTCGTCCAGTTTTAACTTTAATGGCCGCAGAGGTTTTTGATACTGATTATTCGATTGCGCTTCCGGCAGCAATGGCGGTTGAAGTTTTTCATAACTTTTCGCTAGTTCATGATGATATTATGGACGATGCGCCTTTAAGAAGAGGACAAGTTACTGTGCATGAAAAATGGGACTTAAACACTGGAATCCTTTCGGGAGATGCCATGCTGATTTTGGCTTACCAGTATTTTGAGCAATATGAGCCGATTGTTTTTAGAAACCTTGCCAAATT
This sequence comes from Flavobacterium nitrogenifigens, assembly GCF_003254565.1. Classification (GTDB taxonomy): domain Bacteria; phylum Bacteroidota; class Bacteroidia; order Flavobacteriales; family Flavobacteriaceae; genus Flavobacterium; species Flavobacterium nitrogenifigens. The sequence continues at coordinate 286,252 of NZ_QJRI01000179.1, read as the reverse complement.
ATTCAGCAAAACAGCGCTTGAAGTTTGCGAAGGACAGCAATGGGATGTAGATTTTGAGGACCGTAAAGATGTTACCATTCCTCAATATCTTAAAATGATTGAATACAAAACAGCTGTTTTGGTTGCCGCTGCCATGAAAATGGGCGCAATTGTAGCTAAAACTTCTGAAAAAGAAGCAGATTTAATTTACGATTTCGGATTAAATTTAGGATTAGCTTTCCAACTTCAAGACGATTATCTAGATGCTTTTGGTGACCCAGAAACTTTTGGAAAACAAGTTGGAGGCGATATTATTGAAAACAAAAAAACCTATTTATATCTAAAAGCTTTAGAGTTTTCTACTGAGGAAAAAGCTTCAGCATTAGAAAAATTATTCACGTTACAATTAGAAGATAATTCAGAAAAAATAGAAACGGCAAAAACCATTTTTAACGAATCTGGAGCATCACGCGCCACGCAAGAAGCTATTGAAATGTATACTTTAAAAGCCTTTGAAACCTTAGAAAAAATGGATATTAATTCTGAAAAAAAGGATATTCTAAGAACATTTGGCGAGAATTTAATGGGACGTAAAGTTTAGTATTCAGGAAAAAATCTACAATCATAAATCAGCAATCTAAAATCTAAAATCACATGTTTGTAGCACCAGTAAATACCGAATCATTATTAGCGCAAGCGCAAGCAGAGACTTTATACCTTAGTCTTATTGAACAGCTTAATAAAGATTTTAATTTAGCAAATGAAGGAATCGATTTTCCGTTAAGCATTTCGCCAGATGAATTAAAAATTCAGCTTCACGAAAAAGTCTACAGAATGATTCAGTACAAATTTGCTGAATATTTAAATCTACTTTACATCATTGACGTTCCCGAAAATGAAATCAAACAATTAGATGGTTCTGATTTAGTTATTTTGGCTGAACAAGTTGCTTTCTTGATTTTGAAAAGGGAATGGCAGAAGGTGTGGTTCCGCAACTATTATAAATAAGGTTCTAAGATACTGAGATGCTAAGGTTCTAAGGTTTTTTCATTGGGACGAACGATATTATGCAATTTATCTAATTCCTCAAAAAGCCCAAAATACTGGGTATCAATTTTACTTCCAATAATTTGGAAACGGCCACATTCAAAACAAATCTTAGCTATACCCACTGTCTTTTCTTTCTTTTTAAAAATAAAGATATCTCGATATTGAGCACTGCAGGCATATCCATCTTTCATTAACGAATCTTTTTCGCTAAATATATCTTCGATTTCCTTTTGCTTCTTAATCGATAATTTTGATTTTTTATAACTATGATTTAATAAAGTTTTCTCAAAATCAACTTTTGGAATACTTTCTGGATAATCAAACTCATAAATATCAATTAACTCTCTTTCTTTTGCATTTGGATTATCCTTACGGACTAATCCATAATAATCATCATCTGAAAAATTCAAATAATAATGATCAACTATGTTTGCATCAAAAAAAGGTCGCAATTCCTTTTTTGCAACCTTTTCACTATTGACATCGGACTTCTTAGAATTATTACAGCTTAAAAGTACAATTGCCGTAATTATAAAAATAACTTTCTTCAAATTTTCGCTTTAAAAAACCTTAGAATCTTAGCATCTCAGTCCCGATAGCTATCGGGATAGCATCTTTAGAAATAAACTCTCACAAAAGGCATAAATCCAGAGCCATAAAGACTTTTATTAGGATCATACAAGACATCGTAACGTGCTCCAATAGTCACATTTCCTGTTCTATAACCTGCTCCTAGATATAGTGCAGTATTCCAATAACTATCTGAATAGGAAGGATAATAACGACCATAAATATCATATCCTGCTTCATATTGGCTATCGACTCTTACTTGCTCTAATTCAGCTGACAACTGGATTTCGGGGATTGGATTTACTAAACCTATAAGGCTTCCTCCCCAAACGAAAGATTCGTAATAATTTTTTTGATATAAATAGCCAAATTGAAGACCTGCTCCAACTGCTGCAATTTCGTTAACATTATAAATGGCACTTGGCATTACAGAAATATTGGTGTATCCTGAACCAAACCCGAGACCTAAACCTCCTCCAAATTGAACTTTTTCCCAAAAATGGTTACTGTTGTCTATGACATATTTTTGCTGCGCAATACTATAACTTGAAAACAAGACCGCCAAAATCACAAAAAAATATCTGAAATCGATTGAAAATTGAATTTTATTCATAGTTAACGTTTATTTTAACAAATTTTTACGTAAAAGTACGTAAAAAAAAGATTTAAATAAATGCGATTGTTGTACTTTTGCCTTTCTATATAACAAAAAGTATATTCACTCATATTATGGATAGGTTTTCATTTTTAAACGCAGCGCATACTGAGTTTTTTGCACAATTATACGATCAATATTTAGTTAACCCAGACAGCGTTGAGCCTAGCTGGAGAAGTTTCTTTCAAGGTTTTGACTTTGGGCAAACGACTTATAATGACGAAAATCCGGTGCAAACGATCGTTGAGTACGTGACTAGCGATAACACAGATTACAGTCAGATTTCTGAAAAACTAAAGAAAGAATTTAACGTTCTTAAATTAATTGACGGATACCGTACGCGCGGGCATTTATTCACGAAAACAAATCCTGTTCGTGACCGTAGAACTTCATCTCCAACTTTGGATATCGAGAACTTTGGATTATCTACAGCAGACCTTTCAACTGTTTTTGATGCAGCTCAAACAATCGGAATGGCGCCATCTTCTTTGCAAGATATCGTAAATCGTCTAAAAGCTATTTACTGCCAGCATATCGGTATCGAGTACATGTACATTAGAAACCCTAATGTAGTAAAATGGATTCAGGATAAATTATCTGTAAATACGAATCAGCCGAACTTCTCGTCTGACGAAAAGAAAACGATCTTAAATAAATTAAACGAAGCTGTTTCTTTTGAGAATTTCCTTCATACTAAATATGTTGGACAAAAACGTTTCTCATTAGAAGGTGGAGAATCTATCATCCCAGCTCTTGACGCTTTGATCGAGCAAGCTGCTGAAAAAGGTGTTGAACAATTCGTAATGGGAATGGCTCACCGTGGTCGTTTGAACGTTTTGGCAAACATCTTCGGAAAATCTACTCAAGATATTTTTGGTGAGTTTGACGGAAAAGATTACGATCAAGAATATTTTGACGGTGACGTAAAATACCACTTAGGTCTTACTGCTGACAGAAAAACAAGATCTGGAAAAAGCATCAACATCAACTTAGCACCAAACCCTTCTCACTTAGAGACTGTTGGAGCTGTAATTGAAGGTATTACAAGAGCAAAACAAGAAAGACATTTCCCAGAAAATATTTCAAAAGTATTGCCAATCGCTGTTCACGGTGATGCGGCTATTGCTGGTCAAGGTATTTTGTATGAAATCATTCAAATGTCTTTATTGGACGGATACAAAACTGGCGGAACAATTCATATCGTGATCAACAACCAAGTTGGTTTTACAACAAACTACTTAGACGCTCGTTCTTCTACTTACTGTACAGACGTTGCCAAAGTAACGCTTTCTCCAGTATTACACGTAAATGCTGACGATGCTGAAGCTGTTGTTCACGCTGTATCTTTTGCATTAGACTACAGAATGCAGTTTGGACGTGACGTATTTATCGATTTATTAGGATATAGAAAATACGGACACAACGAAGGTGACGAACCACGTTTTACGCAGCCTGTTTTATATAAAATCATTGCTAAACATAAAAACCCAAGAGACATCTACGCAGAGAAATTACTTTCTGATGGCGTAATTGATGCTTCTTATGTGAATGCTTTAGAAAAACAATACAAATCTCAATTGGAGGAGAACTTAGAAGCTTCTCGTAAAAAAGATTTGACTATCATTACTCCATTCATGAAAAACGAGTGGGAAGGTTTTGTACAAGTTACAGACACGCAAATGCTTCAAAAAGTTGATACTTCTTATCCAAAAGAAAAATTAACTCAGATTGCAAATGCTATTTCTAATTTACCTGAAGACAAAAAATTCATCAGTAAAATTCAAAAATTAATCAACGACAGAAAAACAATGTTCTTCGAAACTAATCTTTTAGATTGGGGAATGGCAGAACATTTAGCATACGGATCTTTATTACAAGAAGGTTTTGATGTTCGTATTTCTGGACAAGACGTAGAAAGAGGTACTTTCTCTCACCGTCACGCTGTAGTTAAAGTTGAAGATTCTGAAGAAGAAGTAATCTTAATCAATAGCCTTGAAGACAAAAAAGGAAACTTTAATGTTTACAACTCTCACTTATCTGAGTATGGAGTTTTAGGTTTTGATTACGGATATGCATTAGCAAGTCCAAAAGCTTTAACAATCTGGGAAGCACAATTTGGAGATTTCTCTAACGGAGCTCAAATTATGATTGACCAATATATTTCTTGTGGTGAAGATAAATGGAACAACCAAAACGGTATCGTTCTTTTATTACCTCACGGATACGAAGGACAAGGTGCTGAGCACTCTTCTGCAAGAATGGAGCGTTACTTACAGCTTTGCGCAAGACATAATATGTATGTTGCAGATTGTACAACTCCTGCTAACTTCTTCCACTTATTAAGAAGACAATTGAAAACGAATTTCCGTAAACCATTGGTTGTATTTACTCCAAAAAGTTTACTTCGTGACCCAAGATGTGTATCTCCAGTAGAAGATTTAGTAAACGGAAGTTTCCAAGAAACAATTGATGATACTACAGTAAACAAAAAAGACGTTAAAACTCTAGTTTTCGTTACTGGTAAATTCTACTATGATATAACTGCAGAAAGAGAAAACAACGGAAGAAAAGACGTTGCAGTTGTTCGTATTGAGCAATTATTCCCTTTCCCAGTTGAGCAGATTAAAGAAATCATTGCAAAATATCCAAATGCTGATGATTATGTTTGGGCACAAGAAGAACCTAAAAACATGGGAGCTTACAGCTTTATGTTAATGAACTTTGATCTTGTAAAATGGAGATTGGCTTCATTAAAAGCATACTCTGCTCCTGCATCTGGAAGTTATACACGTGCTAAACGCCGTCACGCAGATGCAATTAGAATGGTATTCGATAAAAACTTATTTAGATAATTAAAAAATAATTGTTTCAAGTTTCATGTTTCGGTTTCAAGTGCAACAACTTGAAACTTGAAACTTGAAACCATAAAAACCTTAAACAAAAACAAGATGATTTTAGAAATGAAAGTCCCATCACCAGGGGAATCAATAAAAGAAGTTGAAATTGCAACTTGGTTAGTAAAAGACGGAGATTATGTAGAGAAAGATCAGGCTATTGCTGAAGTTGATTCAGATAAAGCTACTCTTGAATTGCCTGCTGAAATGAGCGGTGTAATTACACTAAAAGCTGAAGAAGGTGATACAGTTGCAGTAGGTGCTGTAGTTTGTTTAATTGATACAGATGCTGCTAAACCAGCAGGAAGCGCTCCAGCGGCAGAAGCCCCAAAAGCTGAGGCTCCAAAGGCAGAAGTAAAAGCAGAAGCTCCAAAAGCAGAGCCAGTTCAAGCTCCAGCAGCTACAAGCTATGCAGCAGGAACTCCATCTCCAGCGGCAAGAAAAATATTAGACGAAAAAAATATTGCTCCAGCTTCTGTAACAGGAACTGGTAAAGGCGGAAGAATCACTAAAGATGATGCAGTAAATGCAACAGCTGTAGCTTCAATGGGAACTCCAACTGGAGGAAACCGCGGAACTGAACGTACAAAATTATCTATGTTGCGTCGTAAAGTAGCAGAAAGATTAGTTTCAGCTAAAAATGAAACAGCTATGCTTACTACTTTCAACGAAGTAAACATGACGCCAATCAACAATATCCGTAACGAATATAAAGATGCTTTCAAAGCTAAACATGGTGGTTTAGGTTTAGGTTTCATGTCATTCTTTACAAAAGCGGTAACAAGAGCGCTTCAATTATATCCAGATGTAAACTCAATGATCGATGGAGATTACAAAGTAGGATATGATTTCTGCGACATCTCTATCGCAGTTTCTGGACCAAAAGGATTAATGGTTCCTGTTGTTCGTAATGCTGAGAACTTAACTTTCCGTGGAATTGAAGCTGAAATCAAAAGATTGGCTTTAAGAGCTCGTGATGGTCAAATTACAGTTGACGATATGACTGGAGGAACTTTCACAATCACTAATGGTGGTGTTTTCGGAAGTATGTTATCTACTCCAATCATCAACCCTCCTCAATCAGGAATTTTAGGAATGCACAACATTATCGAGCGTCCGATTGCTGTAAACGGAAAAGTTGAAATTCACCCAATGATGTACGTTGCTCTTTCTTACGATCACAGAATCATCGACGGACGTGAGTCTGTTGGTTTCTTAGTAGCTGTAAAAGAAGCTTTAGAAAATCCATTAGAATTATTAATGAATGGCGACGCTAAACGTGCTTTAGAGTTGTAATTTTTAAGTAATTTTCGATAATACAAAGGCCTGTTCTTTCATTAGAACAGGCTTTTTTTTGCTTAAAATTAGCTTAAGATTGTCTTAAGATGTTAATTTTTTAAATAAATGAAAATTTTAACCTTGAAAAACTATTTAATTTAGAATAAATAAGAATAACTTGTTTAGTTGCTATCCAACAATTAAATTTGCACTATCAAAATTAATTCTAAATAAAAATGAAATTAAAATTTACGATTTCGCTCTTAACTTTTTGTTTTTTCTTATTGATTGGAAATACAATTACAGCACAAGAAAAAGCAACTATAAAAGGAAAAATATCTTTAAATAATAATGAATCTCCTGAAGGGATTTCTTTAGCATTAAAAGGCACGAGGTTTGGAACAACTACCGATGAAGAAGGTAATTACAAAATAAAAAATGTTAAGCCAGGAACATACACATTAAAAGTTTCGGCTGTTGGCTATAATGCATCAGAAAAAAAGATTACCATTACCGAAGGACAAGAATTAACTGAAAATTTCAATCTTACTTCAAATTCAGAAGAATTAACAGAAGTAGTTGTAAACGGTCGTAAAAATAGTTTCGTACGTAAAGACAACCAACAAGTTTCAAGATTACCTCTTAAAAACCTTGAAAACCCACAAGTTTATACCACAATTACTGGAGGAGTTCTAAAAGAACAAGTAGTAACAACATTTGATGACGCTTTAAAAAATGCACCTGGTGTTACACAACTTTGGGCTTCAACAGGCCGTGGAGGAGATGGAGCAAGTTACTACTCACTAAGAGGATTTCCTGTTCAAGCAACTATTGTAAATGGTGTGCCAGGTTTAACAAACGGTAGTTTAGATCCTGCAAATATTGACAGAGTTGAAATTATTAAAGGACCTTCTGGAACCTTATTTGGAAGTAGCTTGATTTCATATGGAGGATTAATTAATACCACTACAAAAAGACCTTACAAAGGGTTTGGCGGAGAAGTAAACTATACAGCAGGAAGCTACGGACTAAACCGTGCAACTGTAGATCTTAACACTTCGCTTAACGACAAAAAAACACTTAACTTCAGAGTTAACTCAGCATACAATAAACAAGAAAGTTTTCAAGATGCTGGTTTTATAGAATCATTTTTTGTAGCGCCATCGCTATCTTATGAAGTGAATGATAGATTATCATTCTTAGTAAATACAGAATTCATGAGTAATGAAACAACAAACCCAACCATGTTGTTTTTAGACAGAGCAAATCCGTTACGAGTTCATAATATTGCTGAATTAAAATACGATAACAATCGTTCTTATACAAGTAACGAATTAACAATCAAAACGCCTTCTTACAATATTCAGGCGCAAATGAATTATAAGCTTTCTAGTCAATGGACTTCTCAGACTATTTTCTCTACAAGTAATGCTAAGTCAACTGGTAATTATGCATATCTATACGAAGGAACTAGCAATAAGGCATTTTCTTCTATTAAAGAAGGTATTGTTTTGGCAAGATTTTTCAATTACCAAGACAACAAAAACACCACTTTTGACATACAACAAAACTTCGTTGGTGATTTTAAAATCGGAAATTTAAGAAACAGACTTGTTGTTGGTTTAGATTACTACAATAGAGTGGGACTTGATCGCGGTACAGGATACTTTGGAAATGGATATGTTTATATTGGAGACGATTTAGCATCTTTCAACGCAATCTTTGGACCTTCAAATGGTGATACAGGAGATTTAACAAAAGCTGGATCTGATGCCATTGTAGGAAACGCTCCAAGAAACAACAGTAAAACAAAACAAGAAGTTTACAGCGCTTATTTCTCTGACGTAATTAACTTCACTCCTGCCCTTTCTGCAATGGTAAGTTTACGTGCAGATCGTTTTATAAACAGTGGAGATGTTTCAACTGACGATGACAACTACAATCAGACTTCTTTATCTCCAAAATTTGGATTGGTTTACCAGCCGATCATTGATAAAGTGTCTATTTTCGCAAACTACATGAATGGTTTTTCAAACGTAGCACCAGGCGAAAATGTAAATGGAACAGTAAGAACACCTGTAACGTTTGATCCTGAACATGCTAACCAAATAGAATTTGGTACAAAATTGAATATTTTTAAAGATAAAATTTACGCTACTTTAAGCTACTACGACATTAAAGTTTCGAATATGGTTTATAGCGTTAGACCAAATGCAACCGATGTAACAAACTTCCAAGACGGTGCGCAGCACAATAAAGGTTTTGAAGCAGAATTTATTGCTAACCCAATTACTGGTTTAAACATTATTCTTGGCTACAGCTATAATGATGCAACTCTAACTAAAGGAGATGCTGACTTTGTAGGATTCAGACCAGAAAGTGCAGGAGCTTACAACTTAGCAAACTTATGGGCAAGCTATAAATTTACTAATGGATTATTGAGAGGATTTGGTGTAGGATTTGGAGGAAATTATGTTGGAGACAACAAAATCATGAACCGATCAGTTTCAGGAACATTTACAATTCCAGAATATACTGTACTTAACTCTTCTCTGTTTTACAACACGGACAGATTCGGTATAACATTAAAATTAAACAATATTGCGAATAAAGAAATCTATGACGGATGGTCAACAGTGCATCCAAAAGATCCTAGAACTTTCGCTGCAAGTTTTACATACAAATTCTAATAAAATATAACTAAAAACACCTTTCTAAATTGACTAGAAAGGTGTTTTTCAAATTTTTATTGATTATGATTACAATAGCCAGTCTTATCGTTTTCCTAGCTTTTTACACACTGTATTATACTTCGAAAAGAGCAGTGTTGTCGTATGATTTAGGTTTTGAAAAATGGATGCAGAGAAATCCAAAACAAACAAAAATCGTAGGTTTAATGCTTTTGCTTTCTGCTTACGCAATGTGGCTTTTCACACAATCTTTAGGCTGTGGCACTTTAATGTTTTTCATTCAGCTGATGACTGTTGGAAGCTTAATCATTATTCTTACTCCTTTAAAAAAAATAAACAGCAAGTTACTTTTAGCCCTACTGATTTTTATTGCCACAACTGAATTTTATTACAACTAAAATCCACATTAAATTACAATATGCCAGCAAATCCAAAATATCTAAACCCTTCTTTTTGGCCTCGTTTTTCCAAAATTACTGCTGCAATTTTAGGCGGATACTTTGTTTCTGTTACTTTTCATTTGGCTCTAGCGGCTTGGTTTAGCCGAAAAGATATTTTAATCACAATGGCTTTCAGTGGTTTTATTCTTTGGGTGGCCTTAATGATTATTGCTTTTTTAGCCAAAAGCGGCTGGAAAATTTGGGGAATTTACATTCTGCTGTCTCTACTTTTTTGTCTTTTCATTTACTTAGGTCAAACCTATAATACGGCACAATAATATTTATGAATAACCGTCATTACAATATCTATTTTCACACGCATACTGTCAGCGGAATCGTTATCAGTGTAGTTCTTTTTGTAATTTTCTTTGCTGGATCTTTTTCTTTTTTTAGAGATGAAATCATCAATTGGGAAAGAAGTGAATCTACAGCAATCACAAGAGAAATTCAATTAGACTACAATAATGCACTGCAGCATCTTGACAAAAAACATGTTTTGCACGGAAGAAATCTTACCATTTCTAAACCGGCTGTAGAAAATAGAGTCGCCGTTTACATGGAAGGAACCAAAGACACCTTGGCTCCAAAAAAACAGCAAGCTGGAGAGTTTTTTTATTTGGACAATAAAAATTACAAGAGCTACACTTATGAAGAATCTTATTCGTTAGGCGAACTCTTATATCGTCTTCACTTTCTGGCTCAAATTCCATATCCAGCAGGATATTATTTAGCAGGATTTACAGCTTTGTTCTTTTTATTCGCCATCATAACGGGAGTTCTCCTGCATTGGAATAAAATTGTTTCCAACTTTTATATGTTCCGTCCGAAAGAAAAATTAAAAACACTTTGGACAGATGCTCACACCGCCTTAGGAATGATTGGTTTACCATTTCAATTTGTATATGCGGTTACTGGAGCATTTTTTATGATTAAGCTTTTAATTGTAGCTCCAGCTGTAATGGCTTTGTATAAGGGAGATCAAGATAAATTATACAAGGAACTGGAATATACTGATCCTGATTATAAGTTTGAAAATAAAAAACTGGCAAATCCTTTTAACATAAATGAACTGGTTGCAAAAACCAAAAAGAACTGGGCCGATTTTGAAATTACACGTGTTTTTATCCAAAATTACGGTGATACTAATATGCACGTTCTAGTTGAGGGTGAACTTTTAAGTCATAAAAAATTTACCGGAATTGGAAAAGTAGTTTACAGAGTTGCTGACGGAAAAGAAATTGCCAAAAAAGACCCAATTGCACAAACGAGTTATTTAGATGTCGTAAAAAATGTTTTATACAGAATACATTTTGGCGATTATGGCGGATATGCTTTAAAAATTGTAAGCTTCATTTTAGGAATTATAACTTGTTTTGTCATTATTTCTGGAGTTATGATTTGGCTTGTTGCCCGACAAAAAAACAATATGCCAGAAAAGAAGAGACGTTTCAACGCTGCTGTTGTTCGTATTTATTTGGCAATTTGCTTAAGCATGTATCCTATTACGGCTCTAGCTTTTATAGGAAGTAAAATTTTCTATCCGTTAAGTCAGTCCAATCTGTACGCACTGTATTTTGGAGGCTGGCTAACACTTACCATCTTCTTTATCATTAAAAAGAATGATGCTTTCACCAATAAATTCTGCCTGATTTCAGGAAGTATTTTAGGATTCCTGATTCCAGTTACCAACGGAATTGTCTCTGGAGATTGGTTTTGGACTTCATTTATGGAAAACAAATTTCAAATTTTCTTTATAGATGTTTTCTGGATTTTCTTGGCATCAATTTCATTATACGTTGCCTATCATTTAAAACCTAAAAAAGCGGTTGCTTAATTAAGTTTTTTTTTACAAAGAACATTTAATCTCGCAAAGACGCCAAGTCGCAAAGAAGTATTCAAAATAAAACTTTGCGACTTCGCGACTTTACGAGATTTTTCTTTGACCAACACGTTACCTTATAAACAAAATACTTTGGAAATATTTGCCCTATATAGATTTTGAGCATACTTTTACGCTTTTAATCAAAAAATGGGATTCAAAACCAAAATACGTTTTATACACAAATGGCTCGGACTAATTTCCGGGCTTATCGTTTTTATAGTCTGTATTACGGGTTGCATTTTCTGTTTTCATGATGAAATAAAAGACATTACCAGAAAAGAATGGCGTTTGGTCGAACCTCAAAACAAACCTTTTCTATTACCATCTCATCTGCAGGAAAAAGCAAAAGAAGCTGTTCCTGAAAACAAAGCCAGTATGATCGCTTATTATGGAAAAGATAGATCGGCGATTGTTTACACTTATTCAGACGCTGGAAATCTCTACTTATATTTTAATCCGTATACTGGAGAATATCTGAAATCTGAAAATCCAGAGACTGACTTTTTCATTATTGTAGAATACATTCACCTATATCTGCTTCTACCCGATTATATCGGAAAGCATATTATTGGCGGAGCGACGATCATTTTTATTTTATTATTGATTTCTGGAATTATTCAATGGTGGCCCAAACGAAAAAGTGACATTAAAAGAAGTTTCACCATAAAATGGTCAGCAAAATGGAGACGCGTTAATTACGACTGGCATAATACTACTGGATTTTACATCTCAATAATAGCCTTAATTTTAGCTATAACCGGACTTACTTTTACCTATGAATGGGTTGGTGACGGAATTTATAAATCCTTTAACTTTGGAGGAGACAAAGCAGTTGAAACAAAAACTCCCGTAATTGATACCACCACATTCAAAGTAAATTTGGTTACAGCAATTGACAAAGCATTTATTCAAACTCAGCAATTGCAGCCAAAAGCAGAAATGTTTTTTATAATGATTCCGCAGAAAAAAGGCGATATTGTGAGCACAGGCGCTTATCCACATACATTACGCTATGATCAGCAGAGCAATTATTATTTTCATCCGTCAAGCGGAAAATTAATCCAAAGCCAAACTTTTGATAAAAAAAGCTTAGGATTGCAAGTTGTCGAAATGAATTACGGAATACATACCGGACAAGTTTTAGATCTTCCTGGAAAAATAATAGCCTTTATCGTGAGTTTAATCGCTGCTGCACTTCCTGTCAGCGGATTTATAATTTGGTTTGGAAGAAACAGAAAATCTAAAAAAGTAAAAGCATAAAAAAACCGTCCCATTTTTAACGAGGCGGTCTTTTTATAAGTGATTTTTGAAATTATGATTAATTTCTGTTTGCTAAAGCATTTTTCTGTAAACTTTTAACTGAGCTCACTTTGTTGTCTACATAAGCAACTTCGCTTAAACTGTTTTCATTAAAGTAAATCCATTTTCCTGTTTTAACTCCGTCTGTGTATTCTCCAACGGTTTTTTTATTTCCTTTTTCGTCATAAGATACCCAAACACCGTCTAATTTACCGTCTTTAAAAAAGCCTTCTTGCTGCACTTTACCATTGTCATAGTAATACGTTGCTTTTACCTTGTTTCCAGCAGCTTCCAATTCAGGCTTTCCTTCTTGTGCAACTACAATTCCAGAGAACAATATTGCAGCTAAAATTACACTCTTTTTCATATCTTTAGGTATTTAATGTTAAGAAATCTTTATCAAATATAGTCAATAGTTTACATTAAAAAAACTTTTACTTAACAATTTGGTAACATAGAATAAAAACTTAACATTGGAAATTTCCCGAAAAAGAAAAAACCAGCGCTCAAGCACTGGTTTTACTGGTATTTTAGAAATATTTAAATTTTACGATAACGTTGTAAATTTCGTAAATAAATTAGTTCAATAACGCACTAAGCTGTTTATCCAATTCAGGATCAGATGGTCTTGATGCATCAGATTTTAAAATATTGCCTTGCGGATCAATTAAAATAAATCGAGGAATTCCGGTGACACCGTAGTTCACAACAAACTCAGATTCCCAGTCTTTATCAGCAAATAGTTGAACGCCTCCTAACTTTTTATCAGTTACAAACTTTTTCCATTTTTCATTATCTTTTGCCTTATCAATAGAAATACTTACAAATTCAATATTTTTTCCATGATATTTTTCTTCAATCTTCTGCAAATACGGGATCTCAGCTCTACAAGGCGCGCACCATGTTGCCCAAAGATCAATGTAAACATATTTTCCTTTTAAATCAGAAAGTTTTGTTTTTCCTCCTTTAAAATTTTCATAGTCAAAACCTGGAGAAGCTTTTCCAACCATTTTATTTGCCTTTGCAACTCTTTCATATTCTTCACCCGCATATTGGTGAAAACTTTCGAAACTGCGTTTTAGAGCCGTTTTAAATTCAGGAGCAAAATCACCTTTTTCAAGACTTTCTGTATCTGCTTTTAATTTACTATCAAGTAAAGCGGTAAATTCAGCCGATTCTTTTGCAAAAGCATCTTTCTGAAAATTTTCATCTTTTAAAGCTTGTTGAGCTAAAAAGTTACTTTCGTTTACTCCTTTACCTTTATAAACAATCGTTTCATCAAATTCTTTGGCATTCATAGTCAAATTGATTTCAGAATTTGGTTTTAGATATAAATTAGAAGATTCTGTTCCGTCAGAAAAAACATAAAATCCCTGAGGAGCATCAAAAGTTGCAGAAAAAATCTCTTTTTTATCAATTGGAATTACTTGTCTGAAATTATCTCTTCCTTTAATAACCAAAGTATCGCTATTTCTATTGGCGATTTTAGCTGTAAATTTTACCGAATTTTTGCTTTGACCAATGATATTTAAAGCATTAAAAAGCACTAAACCTGCAACAAAAAGTTTTTTCATAGGTATTATGATTAGTTTTTAGAGAATCAAAACTAAAGAAATTAAAGCTTCGGATTTTCACAATTAACAATTTATTTGAAATTATTCTGAATCAACTTATCACTTTACTATATTATCTTGAATTTTGTATTTACTTTTGCAGTCTAAAATTTTGATTATGTATAGAAGTCATAATTGTGGCGAATTAAACGCTTCAAATATTAATACCGAAGTTACACTTGCGGGCTGGGTTCAAAAATCACGTGATAAAGGATTTATGAATTGGGTCGATTTACGCGACCGTTATGGAATTACACAACTTATTTTCGACGAAAGTCGTACCGATAAAACTGTTTTTGAATTAGCTAAAACTCTTGGTCGTGAATTTGTAATTCAGGTAAAAGGAACTGTTATTGAGCGTGAAGCCAAAAACAAAAATATTCCAACAGGTGAAATCGAAATTTTAGTTTCTGAATTGACGATTTTAAATACTGCATTAACTCCTCCATTTACAATTGAAGATGAAACTGACGGTGGAGAAGACATCAGAATGAAATATCGTTATTTAGATATCAGAAGAAATCCTGTAAAAAACAGTTTGTTATTCCGTCATAAAGTAGCGATGGAAGTTCGCAAATATCTTTCTGATTTAGATTTCTGCGAAATTGAAACACCTTATTTAATTAAATCAACTCCAGAAGGAGCAAGAGATTTCGTTGTACCAAGCCGTATGAACGAAGGTCAGTTTTATGCATTGCCACAATCTCCACAAACTTTCAAACAATTATTGATGGTAGGCGGAATGGATAAATATTTCCAAATCGTGAAATGTTTCCGTGATGAAGATTTACGCGCAGACCGTCAGCCAGAGTTTACTCAAATTGACTGTGAAATGGCATTTGTTGAACAAGAAGATATCTTGAATATTTTTGAAGGTTTGACAAGACATTTATTAAAAGAAATTAAAGGTATTGAAGTAGATAAATTCCCAAAAATTACTTACGACTATGCCATGAAAACATACGGAAACGACAAACCGGACATTCGTTTCGGAATGAAGTTTGGAGAATTAAACGAATTTGCACAACATAAAGAATTCCCTGTATTCAATTCAGCTGAATTAGTTGTGGGAATTGCTGTTCCTGGAGCAGGAAATTATACCCGTAAAGAAATTGACGGATTAATTGACTGGGTAAAACGTCCTCAAGTTGGAGCGTCGGGAATGGTTTATGTAAAATGCAACGAAGATGGAACATACAAATCATCTGTAGATAAATTCTACGACAATGATGATTTGGCAAATTGGGCAAAAGCAACAGAGGCAAATCCTGGAGATATGATTTTTGTTCTTTCAGGACCAGCAAATAAAACAAGAGCACAACTTTCTGCTTTACGTATGGAATTGGCTACTCGTTTAGGATTGCGTAATCCGGAAGAATTTGCACCACTTTGGGTTGTTGATTTCCCATTATTGGAACTTGACGAAGAAAGCGGACGTTATCATGCAATGCACCACCCATTTACTTCTCCAAAACCAGAAGATATGGCTTTACTGGAAACTGAGCCAGGAAAAGTTCGTGCAAATGCATACGATATGGTTTTAAACGGAAATGAAATTGGCGGTGGATCTATCCGTATTCACGATAAAGCGACACAACAATTAATGTTCAAATATTTAGGATTTACCGAAGAAGAAGCAAAAGCGCAATTCGGATTCTTAATGGATGCTTTCCAATTTGGAGCACCACCCCATGGAGGGTTAGCGTTTGGTTTAGATAGACTTGTTGCTATCTTAGGAGGACAGGAAACCATCAGAGATTTTATCGCATTCCCTAAAAATAATTCAGGACGCGATGTCATGATTGATGCTCCTGCCGCAATTGATGATGCACAATTGAAAGAGCTTCGAATTAAAGTAGATATTGCTTAATTTGAAGTAAATTATTCATAAAAAAACAAAAAGCCGTTGAAATTTCAGCGGCTTTTTTATATTAATGAAATTTTAAGAAAAATCTTAGCTACTAATTTTTTTGAATTATCATATTCTTACAAACGTAATGCTTTTATATTCTTACAATTAATGATTCGCAAATTATGGTATTTTATAAACAAATTGATGCAATAAACCGCGTAAAAACACTGTAAATCAATAATTTTTACAAAAAATTAACACGTATATGTCTTTTGTATGATTTTATATATTACATTTGTTTATTATAAATTATTATTACATTACAAATGCGTACAGGTACAGTAAAATTTTTCAATGAGTCTAAAGGTTATGGATTCATTACAGACGAAGAAACAGGAAAGGACATCTTCGTTCACGCTTCAGGAATTAACGCGGAAGAATTACGCGAAGGTGACCGTGTAAGCTATGAAGAAGAAGAAGGAAGAAAAGGGAAAGTTGCTGCTAAAGTAGCAGTAATCTAAGAAAAATATAGCAATTATTTTTTTTTGCCTCTGAATGGTCTCAGAAGACGTCCCGAATACTTCGGGACGTTTTTTTTTACCCATTTCTTAAAAAAATATTAAAATAACGCAATGTTATTTATAATGAATAAAAATTAGACATAAACACGGTTTTGCACCCTACTTAAATCCTTTTTTAACTTGTGTTTTACAGACTTCCAAGTTATCTTTGTGGCTCATTTTTTAAGTATAAAATCTAAGTTTATGCAATCTGATCAATACAGTTACATTCCTATTTTAATGCAGTTTATTCTAGCTGTTGGTTTTGTGGTAGGAACAATCATCATTTCTGGAAAATTAGGACCAAAAAGATCCTCTGAAGTTAAAGATCAAAACTTCGAATGCGGTATCGAATCTGTTGGTAATGCCCGTATTCCTTTTTCTGTAAAATACTTCTTAGTTGCCATTTTGTTTGTATTGTTCGACGTAGAGGTTATTTTCCTTTATCCATGGGCAGTAAACTTCAAAGACTTAGGAATTGAAGGAATGTTAAAAATGTTAGTTTTCATGTCTTTGCTTTTGGTTGGTTTCTTTTATATCATCAAAAAGAAAGCATTAGAGTGGGAATAATTTAGAGATTTTAGATTTTAGATTTCTGATTTTAGATCTAAACGATTTAGAATTAAAATTTAAAATTTAATCCTCAACAAAAACTGATTTAAAAAATTGACTTTATTTTTTATGATTTCAAAAATCTAAAATCTAAAATCAGAAATCTAAAATAAAAATGAGCGATTCAAAAGTAAATATGGTTGCGCCGCCAGAAGGAGTTACTGGTGAAGGTTTCTTCGCTACAAAACTTAGTGATGTTGTTGGTTTAGCAAGAGCCAACTCATTATGGCCGCTTCCTTTCGCGACTTCATGCTGTGGTATCGAATTCATGGCAACAATGGCATCTCACTATGACTTAGCTCGATTTGGTTCTGAGCGTGTGAGTTTCTCGCCAAGACAAGCCGATATGTTATTAGTAATGGGAACTATTTCTAAAAAAATGGCACCTATTTTAAGACAAGTATACGAACAAATGTCAGAACCTCGTTGGGTAATTGCTGTTGGAGCATGCGCTTCTTCAGGAGGAGTTTTTGATACTTATTCTGTTCTTCAAGGAATTGACAAAGTAATTCCTGTTGACGTTTATGTACCAGGATGCCCACCAAGACCAGAACAAATTGTTGATGGAGTTATGAGACTTCAAGACTTAGTGAAAAGTGAATCTGTAAGAAGAAGAAGCTCTCCAGAATACCAAGAATTATTAGCTTCATATAATATCTCATAAGATGGCCTTAGAAAATACCCAAATTCAAGACAAACTTGTAGAAACATTTAATAATGATGTTTTTAACTTTCAGCAAGAAAGAGATATTTTTTCTTTAGAAGCTTCGGCTGATAAAATTACGCCTCTGATTCTATTCCTTAAAAATGATCCAGAATTAAAATTTCATTTTTTAACTGACTTATGCGGAATTCACTATCCGGATAATGAAACAGAACGTCAGTTTGCAGTTGTTTACCATTTACACAACTGGTACGAAAACAAAAGATTGAAAATCAAAGTTTTCTTAAACGGCGAAAAACCAGAAATTAAATCGGTTTCAAATATTTTCTTGTCTTCTAACTGGATGGAAAGAGAGACTTTCGATTTCTATGGGATTGACTTTATAGGACATCCTCAATTGAAACGTATTTTAAATATGGATGAAATGCAGTCTCACCCAATGAGAAAAGAATTCCCATTGGAAGACAGCGGAAGAACAGATAAGGATGATAGATTCTTCGGAAGAACAACATCAAATTGCTAAAAAATAATTCAACATTATAAAATGTCAGAACTATTATTACCACCAGAGCATCGTTATGCTAAAATAATTAAGGAGAGACTAAACGACGACGGAAGCGAACTTTCTGTTCTGAATTTAGGTCCAACTCACCCTGCAACACACGGTATTTTTCAAAATATCTTATTGATGGATGGTGAAAAAATTCTTGAGGCTGAGCCAACTATTGGTTACATCCACAGAGCATTTGAAAAAATTGCCGAAAATCGTCCTTTTTACCAAATTACACCTCTTACAGACCGTATGAACTATTGTTCATCTCCTATTAATAATATGGGATG
Source organism: Flavobacterium nitrogenifigens (assembly GCF_003254565.1). GTDB lineage: Bacteria > Bacteroidota > Bacteroidia > Flavobacteriales > Flavobacteriaceae > Flavobacterium > Flavobacterium nitrogenifigens. The sequence continues at coordinate 267,374 of NZ_QJRI01000179.1, read as the reverse complement.
GTGGATGACAGTAGAAAAACTATTAGGTATTGAAGTTCCTAAAAGAGCTCAGTATTTAAGAGTTATCGTGATGGAGCTGGCTCGTATCACGGATCACATTATCTGTAATGGAATCTTAGGTGTTGATACAGGTGCGTATACTGGTTTCTTATACGTGTTTCAATTTAGAGAAAAAATCTACGAAATCTACGAAGAAATTTGTGGAGCTCGTTTGACAACAAATATGGGAAGAATTGGCGGCTTTGAAAGAGACTGGTCTCCAGAAGTTTTCAAAAAACTAGACAAATTCCTAGAAGAATTCCCACCAGTATGGCAAGAATTCCAAAACTTATTCGAGAGAAATAGAATTTTCCTTGACAGAACTGTAAACGTAGGTGGAATTACTGCTGAAAAAGCAATGGCTTACGGATTTACAGGTCCAAACTTACGTGCTGCTGGAGTTGATTATGACGTACGTGTAGCACAACCTTATTCATCTTACGAAGATTTCGATTTTATTGTTCCTGTTGGAAAATCAGGAGATACTTACGATCGTTTCTGTGTTCGTAATGCTGAAGTTTGGGAAAGTTTAAGCATTATTCGTCAGGCATTAGAGAAAATGCCTCCAGGAAACGAATATCACGCTGAAGTTCCAGATTACTACCTTCCTCCAAAAGAAGATGTTTACACTTCTATGGAATCTTTAATTTATCACTTTAAGATCGTAATGGGAGAAGTTCCTGTACCAGTTGCAGAAATCTATCACCCTGTAGAAGGAGGAAATGGAGAACTTGGTTTTTATTTAGTAACAGACGGAAGTAGAACTCCATATAGATTACATTTCAGAAGACCATGCTTTATTTATTACCAAGCATTCCCAGAAATGATTAAAGGTGCCATGCTTTCTGATGCAATTATCATTCTTTCAAGTTTGAACGTAATTGCAGGAGAATTAGACGCCTAAGAAATTTAGATTTTAGAAGATAAAATTTAGATTAAAAAATTTGTGCCTTTGCGCCTTTGTGGCAAAACAAGAATAAAATGGAAAGAAAACATTACAAACAAGAAATAAATATGACCGAGGCATTGATGAACCGCATCAATGAATTGATCAGTCATTATCCTGAGGGCAAACAAAAATCGGCTTTATTGCCTGTTTTGCACGAAGTTCAGGATGCACATAACAACTGGCTTAGTATTGAATTGCAAGATAAAGTTGCTGAGATTCTTCAGATAAAACCAATTGAGGTTTATGAGGTGGTAACGTTCTATACAATGTTCAACCAAAAGCCAATTGGTAAGTATATGTTTGAGTTCTGCCAGACTTCTTGCTGTTGTTTAAGAGGTGCCGAAGATTTGATGGATTATACTTCTGAAAAACTAGGCATTAAAATGGGCGAAACAACTCCAGACGGAATGTTCACTATTGCCGGTGTAGAATGTTTAGGTGCTTGCGGATACGCTCCAATGATGCAATTGGGAGATTTCTACAAAGAAAAACTGACAGAAGAAAAAATCGATCAGATTATTGCTGATTGTAGAGATGATAAAATAATATTACACGATAAATAAGATGTCACAAAAAATATTATTAGATAAAATCAATATTCCTGGAATTAAAACCTACGAAGTGTATCGCCAAAATGGTGGTTATGCTTCTGTAGAAAAAGCTTTAAAAACACTTACTCCAGACGAAGTTACTGAAGAAGTAAAAAAATCAGGATTACGTGGTCGTGGTGGTGCAGGTTTCCCTGCGGGAATGAAATGGAGCTTTATTGACAAAAAATCAGGAAGACCAAGACACTTAGTGTGTAACGCCGACGAATCTGAGCCTGGAACATTCAAAGATAGATTTTTGATGGAATATATTCCTCACTTATTGATCGAAGGAATGATTACTTCAAGCTACGCTTTGGGCGCTAACCTATCGTATATCTACATTCGTGGAGAATACATGTGGGTTTTCAAAATCTTAGAAAGAGCAATCGCCGAAGCAAAAGCTGCCGGATGGTTAGGAAAAAATATATTAGGATCAGGTTATGATCTAGAACTTCACGTTCACTGTGGAGCTGGAGCATATATCTGTGGAGAAGAAACAGCATTAATTGAATCATTGGAAGGTAAAAGAGGAAATCCTCGTATTAAACCACCTTTCCCAGCGGTTTCTGGTCTTTGGGCAAATCCAACTGTGGTTAACAATGTTGAAACAATTGCGACTGTGCCATGGATTGTAAACAATTCTGGAGATGATTATGCTAAAATTGGAATTGGACGTTCTACTGGAACTAAATTAATTTCTGCTTCTGGGCACATTAAAAATCCTGGTGTTTACGAAATTGAATTAGGTTTGAGTGTTGACGAATTCATGAATTCTGATGAATATTTAGGAGGAATGTCTTCAAGCCGTCCATTAAAAGCATTTGTGCCAGGAGGTTCTTCTGTGCCAATTTTACCAGCTGAATTGATTTTCAAAACAGCAAACGGCGAAGATCGTTTAATGACTTACGAATCTTTAAGTGACGGTGGTTTTGCTACTGGATCTATGTTAGGTTCTGGAGGATTCATTGTTTACAACGATACTGCTTGTGTGGTAAGAAACACTTGGAACTTTGCTCGTTTCTACCACCACGAATCTTGCGGACAATGTACACCTTGCCGTGAAGGAACAGGATGGTTAGAAAAAATCTTATGGAGAATTGAAAACGGTCAAGGCCGTGAAGAAGATATCGAATTATTGTGGAGCATTCAGAGTAAAATTGAAGGAAACACAATTTGTCCACTTGGTGACGCTGCTTCTTGGCCAGTAGCTGCAGCGATTCGTCACTTTAGAGATGAGTTCGAATATCACGTTCGTTTTCCAGAAAAAATTAAAAATAGAGATCACTTTGTTGCTGAACCTTTTTCGCAAGTAAAGCATTTAGTTGGCGGTAAAGCAATCGTATAAATATATAGCAGAAAGTTATAAAGTTAAAAATATTAAAAAGGACAGCAACTCTTTTGAATATTCCGACTTTCAACAAAAAAGTTTAAAATAGTTTCAAGTTTCAAGTTATTATAGTTTCATGTTCAGCAACGTGAAACTTTAAACCTGAAACTAAAAAAACAAAATAAGAGATGAAAGTAACCATAGACGGTCAAAGTATAGACGTAGAACCAGGAACAACGATCCTGCAGGCTGCACGTATGATTGGTGGAGATTTAGTTCCGCCTGCCATGTGCTATTACTCAAAATTAAAAGGCAGCGGCGGTAAATGTCGTTGTTGTTTAGTTGAAGTTTCTAAAGGTAGTGAAGCTGACCCACGACCAATGCCAAAATTAATGGCATCTTGCGTAACAGGATGTATGGATGGTATGGAAGTGAACAGTAAATCGTCTGCAAGAGTAACTGAAGCCCGTAAATCTGTAACAGAATTTTTATTAATCAATCACCCATTAGATTGCCCTATTTGTGATCAGGCTGGTGAATGTGATTTACAGAATTTAAGTTTTGAGCACGGGAATCCGAAATCACGTTACATCGAAGAAAAGAGAACATTTGAACCAGAAGATATTGGTCCAAATATTCAACTTCACATGAACCGTTGTATCTTATGCCAAAGATGTGTACAAGTTGCAGATCAATTGACAGACAACAGAGTTCACGGAGTATTAGACCGTGGTGATCACGCTAATATTTCAACTGGAATTTCTAAAGCAATCGACAATGAGTTCTCTGGAAACATGATTGACGTTTGTCCTGTTGGAGCTTTAACAGATAAAACTTTCCGTTTTAAATCAAGAGTTTGGTTTAATAAACCTTATAACGCGCACAGAGAATGTACAACTCCTGGCTGTTGCGGTAAAACTACAGTTTGGATGTTTGGTGGAGAAATTCAGCGTGTAACTGGTCGTAAAGACGAGTACCATGAAGTAGAAGAATTCATCTGCAACAGCTGTCGTTTTGATCATAAAAATGTTAATGACTGGGTTATTGAAGGTCCAAGAGAATTTGAAAAAGATTCTGTTATCAACCAAAACAACTACACTCAGAAATTAGAGAAAGTTGAAATCGATACTGAGAAAAATATCCTTTTAGGTCGAGATATTGACCGTAAAAAAATTAGTATGGCAGCGATTCCATTAACTGATAATGATAAAAAAGTTTAAGAAATGGAAAGTGCATTTATTATAGAAAAGAGTGTTGTAATTGTTGTCGTTTTTGCGGTAACAATGATCATGGCAATGTATTCTACTTGGGCAGAGCGTAAAGTTGCTGCTTTCTTACAAGATCGTGTGGGACCAAACCGCGCTGGATGGGGAGGTTTATTACAGCCACTTGCAGATGGTATGAAATTATTCTCTAAAGAAGAATTTTTCCCAAATACACCAAACAAATTTTTATTCGTTGTAGGTCCGGCAATTGCAATGAGTACAGCTTTAATGACAAGTGCTGTAATTCCGTGGGGAGATCGTTTACACCTTTTTGGACGAGACATTATTCTTCAGGCTACAGATGTCAACATTGCTATTTTATACATTTTTGGAGTTCTTTCTGTTGGAGTTTACGGCATCATGATTGGTGGATGGGCTTCTAACAATAAATTCTCTTTGATGGGAGCTATCCGTGCTGCTTCTCAAATGGTTTCTTACGAAGTTGCAATGGGATTATCAATAATTGCTTTATTGATGATGACTGGAACAATGAGTTTAAAAGAAATCTCATTACAGCAGCAAGGTATGAACTGGAATGTATTTTATCAGCCATTATCATTCTTGATTTTCTTAATCTGTTCATTTGCAGAAACAAACAGAACTCCTTTCGATTTAGCAGAATGTGAAAACGAATTAATTGGAGGTTACCATACAGAATACTCGTCAATGAAAATGGGATTCTATTTATTTGCTGAATATGCAAGTATGTTCATCTCTTCTACTATTATTTCTGTTTTATTCTTTGGCGGATATAACTACCCAGGAATGCAATGGATGGTAGAAAATGTTGGTGTAAATACAGCTAACCTATTAGGAATTGGAGCATTATTTATAAAAATATGTTTCTTCATTTTCTTCTATATGTGGGTACGTTGGACAATTCCAAGATTTAGATATGACCAATTAATGAACTTAGGATGGAGAATTTTAATCCCGCTTTCGATTATTAATATCATGATTACAGGTGTTGTTATTTTAAGACACGATATTGCAGCAGCTTTAGGATTCTAAGAACCGTAATAAGCTTCAAATAAAAAACAAAATAGATTTTGAATTTGATTAATATCAAATTGCAAATCATAAACTATAATAGTAAAAATGTCAATAGAAACTATATCATTATCGGGTAGAAAAAAGGTGGTGTCAAATAAGGACATGTCTTTTGTTGAACGATTGTATCTTGTGGCGATTGTAAAAGGTCTAGTTATTACTGTAAAACACCTTTTCAGAAAAAAAGTTACCATTCATTACCCAGAACAGGTTCGTGAAATGAGTCCAGTTTACCGTGGTCAGCACATGTTGAAACGTGATGAACAAGGTCGTGAAAACTGTACTGCTTGCGGATTATGTGCTTTATCATGTCCTGCAGAAGCAATCACAATGAAAGCGGCAGAACGTAAGCCTGATGAAAAACATCTATATAGAGAAGAGAAATACGCTGAAATCTACGAAATCAATATGCTTCGTTGTATTTTCTGCGGTTTATGTGAAGAAGCTTGTCCAAAAGACGCTATTTACTTAACAGAATCTAAAGTATTGGTTCCTGCTAATTACAATAGAGAAGATTTCATTTTCGGGAAAGATAAATTAGTGATGCCTTTAGAAATGGCTATGAAAAATGCTCAACTTAAAAACGCTAACTAAATGATACATATTCCTGATTTTGCACACGCAACAACTATTCAAGTTATCTTTTGCTTTTTAGCGTTTATTACCGTTATTACTGCTTTCTTGACTATTTTCAGCAGAAACCCGATTCATAGTGCCATCTACTTGGTAATTTGTTTCTTTTCTATTGCTGGTCATTATTTACTATTAAATTCTCAGTTCTTAGCTGTTGTACATATAATAGTCTACTCCGGAGCTATTATGATTCTGTTCCTGTTTACCATCATGTTAATGAACCTGAACGAACAGCGAGAAGTTCACCGTCCTAGAATTACACGTTTAGGGGCTATTGTATCTTTCTGTTTAATATTGATTGTTTTAATTGCAATCTTTATTAACTCAAAACCAATTGTTGGTGAATACGATTCTACTGGAGAAGATTTCCAATCAATTAAAGTTTTAGGTAAAATCTTATTGGACGAATATATGGTTCCGTTCGAGTTTGCTTCGATCTTACTTTTGGTTGCTATGATTGGAACAGTTCTATTGTCTAAAAAAGAAAAATTAAATAAATAATGGGTAATATATTAAATCAAATAGGTATTGAAAACTACATCTTTTTGAGTGTTGTACTTTTCTGTATTGGTATTTTTGGTGTATTGTACAGACGAAATGCTATTATCGTTTTCATGTCTATCGAAATTATGTTGAATGCGGTAAACCTTTTATTTGTTGCTTTTTCAACTTATCATCAAGATGCGCAAGGACAAGTTTTTGTGTTCTTCTCGATGGCGGTTGCTGCAGCCGAAGTTGCGGTAGGATTGGCCATTTTAGTTTCTATCTTTAGAAATATCGGATCAATCAGTATCGATAATTTAAAAAATTTAAAAGGATAATCAGAAATGGATACCAATTTAGCTTTAATTTTAGTTTTAACTCCTTTACTAGGTTTTCTAGTAAATGTCTTTTTTGGAAAAAGCTTAGGAAAAACAGTTTCTGGTGCAATCGGAACTATTGCCGTAGCAATTTCTTTTGTAGTTTCTCTTTTACTTTTTAATCAAATAACTTCAACTGGAAAAGGAATTGAAGTTACTTTATTTGATTGGATTCAAATTAGCAACTTAAAAATCAATCTTGGATTTTTATTAGATCAATTATCTGTTCTTTGGTTACTTTTCGTAACTGGAATCGGATCTTTGATTCACTTATACTCTATCAGTTACATGCATGATGACGAAAACATGCACAAATTCTTCGCTTACCTGAATTTGTTCGTTTTCTTTATGATTACTCTTGTAATTGGAAGCAACTTATTAGTTCTTTTCATCGGATGGGAAGGTGTTGGACTTTGTTCTTACCTATTAATTGGATTTTGGCATAAAAACCAAGATTACAATGATGCTGCGAAAAAAGCTTTCATCATGAACAGAATTGGAGATTTAGGTTTATTAATCGGAATGTTCATCATTGGATCAATGTTTTCAACATTAGATTATGCAACTTTAAAAACTGCAATTGCTGGTGCTACTAACTTAAATTTACCTTTACTTTCTTTAGCTGCTTTATGCTTGTTTATTGGAGCTTGTGGTAAATCTGCTCAGATTCCATTGTACACTTGGTTACCTGATGCGATGGCTGGACCAACTCCAGTTTCTGCGTTGATCCACGCGGCTACGATGGTTACTGCTGGTATCTTTATGGTAACAAGATTAAACTTTGTTTTTGACCTTGCAACAGATGTTCAATCTGTAATTGCAATTATTGGAGCAATCACTTCATTAGTTGCTGCTACCATTGGATTAGTTCAAACTGATATCAAAAAAGTATTGGCTTACTCAACAGTTTCTCAATTAGGTTTAATGTTCTTAGCATTAGGATTTGGAGCTTATGAAGTAGCGGTTTTCCACGTAATCACGCACGCTTTCTTTAAAGCATGTTTATTCTTAGGTTCTGGATCTGTAATTCACGGATTACACGGAGAACAAGATATGCGTAATATGGGAGGTTTGCGTAAAGCAATGCCAATCACATTCTGGACAATGTTAATTTCTTCATTAGCCATTTCTGGAGTTCCATTCTTCTCAGGATTCTTTTCTAAAGACGAAATTTTATTGACAGCTTTCCACCACAGTATTCCATTATACGTTGTTGGATCGGTTGCTTCAATCATGACAGCTTTCTATATGTTCCGTTTAATGTTCCTGACTTTCTTCAAAGAATTTAGAGGAACTGAAGAACAAAAACATCACTTACACGAAAGTGGTTCATTAATTACTATTCCGCTTATCATCTTAGCTATTTTGGCAACTTTTGGTGGATTAATTAGTTTACCTGGAAACAGCTGGTTAAATGAGTACCTTGCTCCTCTTTTTGCAAAAGCAACAGAAGGCGAACATCATTTAGGCCCAACAGAATACACTTTAATGGGTGTTGCAGTTCTAGGCGGATTACTAGGAATTTTAATTGCTTACATAAAATACTTTAAACAAGATAATGTTCCAGAATCTGATGAAAACATTACTGGTTTAAGCAAAGTGTTATACAACAAATATTATGTAGACGAAGTTTACGATGCAGTATTTGTAGCGCCAGTTAATAGTTTATCTAAATTCTTTAGAGACTATATCGAGACAGGATTATCTGCACTTGTTTTTGGATTAGGTAAAATAGCAAACGAAATTGCTTTCCAAGGAAAAAAATTACAAACCGGAAGTATAGGATTATATCTATTTGTTTTTGTTTTAGGACTTTGCGCAATTGTTTCCTATATATTTTTAGCTCAATAATATTATTACTATGAACGTTTCTACTATATTAATTATACTTTTAATTGGTGCATTTGCCACTTACTTTTCTGGTGACAAACTAGCTTCAAAAGTTGCTTTACTTTTTAGTTTAGCTGCTTTAGGATGTTCAATTGTATTATTGAATAATTATAATGCTGGCGAAAATATCAGCGTAATCAACAGCTGGATTACACAGCCAAAAATTTCTTTCGCTTTAAATGCTGACGGACTTGGACTTGCAATGGTTTTACTTACTGCAGCTTTGACTCCGATTATTATATTTTCTTCTTTCGGAAATGAATACAAAAATTCAAAAAACTTTTATGCTTTGATCTTGTTTATGTCGTTTGCTATGACAGGAACTTTCTTAGCTTCTGATGGTCTTTTATACTACATTTTCTGGGAGTTAGCACTTATTCCAATCTACTTTATTGCTTTAATTTGGGGTAATGGTGATGCTGAAGAACGAAGAAAAGCAGTGATTAAATTCTTTATTTACACACTTGCTGGTTCCTTATTCATGCTAACAGCTTTCATTTATTTATACCAAAAAGCAGGTTCTTTCTTAATTGAAGATTTATATAAAGTAAACTTATCGGCTTGCGAGCAATTCTGGATTTTCTTGGCTTTCTTCTTAGCTTATGCTATCAAAATTCCAATCATTCCTTTTCATACTTGGCAAGCAAATGTGTACCAAAAAGCACCAACAGTTGGAACAATGCTTTTATCTGGTATCATGCTAAAAATGGGATTATATAGTGTACTTCGTTGGCAATTGCCACTTGCGCCAATCGCAGCTAAAGAATACATGTATATCTTTATCGCTTTAGGAATTGCAGGTGTTATCTACGGATCAATTGTTGCTTTAAGACAAAAAGATCTAAAGAAATTATTAGCTTATTCTTCTCTTGCTCACGTTGGATTAATCGCTGCTGGATCATATACTTTAACTCTAGATGGTTTTAGAGGTGCTGTTATGCAAATGATCGCTCACGGTTTTGTTGTAGTGGGATTATTCTTTGCTGCTGAAGTAATTTTCAGAAGATATGAAACTAGAGAAATTGAAGAAATGGGCGGTATCCGTGCTCAGTCTCCAAAATTTACATCGATGTTTTTAATCTTAGTATTAGCTTCTGTTGCGTTACCAAGTACATTTAACTTTGTTGGAGAATTTACAGTATTATACAGTTTATCTCAAGTAAATATTTGGTTTGCTATTCTTGGCGGAACGACAATTATTTTGGGAGCTTACTATATGTTAAGAATGTTCCAACATGTTATGTTAGGCGAAACTAATTCTAAAGCTTTTGCTGATGTTACGCTTAACGAAGGAATTTCGTTTGCGGTAATCATTGCTGTTTTATTATTCTTTGGTTTCTATCCAAAACCAATTACAGATTTGATTACACCAAGCTTGGAAAACATTTTACAAGTTATCAATAAGAACTAATATTTTAAACAAAAAATAAATTAGGATTACAATTAAAATGAAATCCTAAATCAAAAAGATAAAAATGAATACATTAATAGCTATAACAGGATTGGGTATTTTCTGCCTATTGTTTGAAATTCTTAATTTAAGAAAGGCCATTATTCCTATTACCATTTTAGGTTTATTAGGGGTGTTGGCACTTAATTATTGTGAATTTGGAACAGAACAAAGTTATTACAACAACATGATAGCAGTAAGTAAATTCTCTACAGCTTTTTCATCATTGTTTATTGTTTTGACCATTTTCCTTGTAGCATTAAGCCACAATTTTTACCAAAATCACCCAACAAAAATCTCAGATTACGTTGCAATTAAAGTATTCTTGCTAGCTGGAGCTGTAGCTATGGTTTCTTTTGGAAACTTAGCCATGTTCTTCTTAGGAATTGAAATCTTGTCTATTGCTTTATATGTTTTAGCGGCAAGTGACCGTTTGAATATAAAGAGTAACGAAGCGGGTATGAAATACTTCTTAATGGGATCTTTTGCATCTGGAATTATTTTATTCGGAATCTGTTTGATTTACGGAGCAATGGGAACTTTTGATATAACTGAAATCCACGAAAGCGCTTTATCTGCAGAATTACCAATCTGGTTTCCTATTGGTTTGATTTTAATGATTATCGGAATGTTATTTAAAGTTGCAGCTGTACCTTTCCACTTCTGGGCTCCAGACGTGTACGAAGGTTCTCCAGCTTTAACAACAGCTTTGATGAGTACTTTAGCAAAAGTAGTGGCTATTGCGACTCTATTTAAGTTGATTTCTGGAATGAATGTAATTGCTTCTTTAGAAAACCAAGACCTTTTACATACGTTTGAAGTTATTGTAGTAATTATCTCTATCGCTTCAATGTCTGTTGGTAATATTATGGCGTTAAGACAAGTAAACGTAAAACGTATGCTTGCTTTCTCTGGAATTTCTCATGCAGGTTTCATGTTAATGACATTATTAACGGTTTCTGCTTCAGCTGGAGTTTTATTATATTATACTGCTGCTTACGCATTAGCTGGAATCGCAGCTTTCAGTGTAATTTTATATGTTTGCAGAGATCAGGATAACGAAGATATTACAAACTTCCACGGTTTAGGAAAAACAAACCCGCTATTGGCTGCTGTTCTTACAGCTTCATTATTGTCAATGGCCGGAATTCCTATTTTCTCTGGGTTCTTTGCTAAGTTATTCTTATTCAACCAAACAATTCAGGCAGGATATATTGGTTTAGTAATTGTTGCTGTAATCAATTCAATCATTAGTGTTGGATATTATTTCAAACTGATTATTGCAATGTATTCTAAAGAACCTAATCAAGAAAGAACAGGAAGACCATTTCTTATTTATGCTACAGCTGTAGTATCAATAGTTTTAAACATTGCTTTAGGTTTATTCCCTTCATTAGTTTTAGATTTATTGAAATAATAGAGTCTTTCTCTTAAAATACAAAATCCATCAAATAAGTTTTGATGGATTTTTTTATATTCTAAAATTAAGAAGAGAAATTCATGTTAAAAAATTCTTTCCAACAATTGCACTTCAAAAAATCTCCATATATTTGAATTCAATTAAATGTATTAAAATATGAACTTTAATTCAAAAAATCCATTTTTAAACAGTAAGCGTTTTTCATCTAATGCTGAACCAAGAACAGAAGTACACCAAGCTCAGATTATTGATTACAATCAAGAAATGACGGTATCTGGAACAATTAACAAAACAGCAATCTTATTTCTAATCTTATGCGGTGCTGCTATGGTAACATGGTGGATGACTTTTAACGGAATGAATCCTATGCTGCCTACAATTGGAGGAGCAATTGTTGGTTTCATTTTAGTATTAGTTTCTTCTTTCAAACCACAGTTATCTCCTTACCTAGCGCCAGGATATGCTTTATTTGAAGGATTATTTATAGGAGGTATTTCTGCAATATTTGAATTAAAATTTCCTGGAATCGTAATTAATGCAGTTGGAGCAACTTTGGTTACTTTCTTAGTTTGCCTTGGTTTATACAAATTTAGAATTGTTAAAGTTACAGAACAATTCAAATCTGTTGTCGTTGCTGCAACCTTGGCAATTGCTACCTATTATTTAATTTCTTGGGTTGTATCAATGTTTACAAACTGGACGCCTGTTCATTACGGAAATTCTATGATGAGTATTGGTATCAGTGTTTTTGTTATCATCATAGCTGCTCTTAACCTTTTCTTAGATTTTGATTTAATTGAAAAAGGAGCAAGAGAAAAAATGCCAAAATTTATGGAATGGTATGGAGCAATGGGATTAATGATTACATTAGTTTGGTTGTATATTGAATTCCTAAGACTTTTGTCAAAACTTTCTAGTAAAGATTAAATTTCTTAAATATAAAATCGAAGCCCTTTTGAGTAAAATCAAAAGGGCTTTTTTGTTCCTATAGATTAATTTTTGAGTTTATATTCAAAATTCTAATTAAATCTTCTAAGAATAATCTGTTATTCAAAATGATAAAAGAATCTATTTCCTACAAAATTTAAAATGTAATTTATTGTAATAAAAAAAAATATAAAATCTCAATCTTCATTTTGTTTAAACTTTTAGAATTGTTAAAAGCGAGAAAAATACGGCTTTCCTTACTCAATATAGAATATGCAATAAATTACAATTCGTGCAATTAATTACATTTTTAATATTTTAAAAGCAAAATTTTTTATGTATCCTCTATTTTTTATTAAAAAAATTATAGTATTAAAAATTAATATATAATTTTGTGTAATCGATTACAATTAAACCACTTGGGATCGTAAGTAAAAAACCACTTACTTATTTTATTAACTATCTTAAACAAACCTTATGAAGAAAAACCTACTTTTCGTGGCTGTCTTTCTAATGACAGTTCAATTATGGGCCCAAACTATCCAAATCAATGAAGCTTCTGGCTGGTTGGAATCTGCTTTTGTAAAATGGCAACCAGTTAGCGGTGCCCAAACCTACAATGTGTATTACACAGGTAACGGATTTACAGACCAAAAAATAGATGACCAGCTTATTAGAAGTTATGGCTCTTACTTTCGCGCCGACATTCCTGGCCTTAAAGCTGGAACATACATCGTAAAGGTAAAACCCGTTGTAAATGGCACAGAAGGAACCGGAGCTACAACAGGAAATCTAACTGTAACCGCTCACGACAGAAACGGATTTGCTTTTGATGGCGGTCGTGTACCTGGAGGATACAAAGCAGACGGAACCCCAAAAGACAATGCTGTAATCCTTTACATTACACAAAACACCAAAAACACAATTTCCATGAATATTACGGGTGCAAGTGTAAATCCTTGCATTGGTTTACAAAATATTCTTTACGCTATCAAGAAAGGAAAAGATACACGTCCGTTCATTATTCGTTTAATCGGAAACATTACCGATATGACAGTTATGGATGGTGGCGACGTTGTTATTGAAAACGCGAACAATGCTTCAAGCTATGTTACCATTGAAGGTATTGGTGACGACGCTGTTGCAAATGGATGGGGCGTTAGATTGAAATCGGCTTCAAACATAGAAGTAAGCAATCTTGGATTTATGAACTGTAATAGTACTGCAGGAGATAACGTAGGAATGCAACAGGATAATGACCACGTATGGGTGCACAACTGTGATTTATTCTACGGAAATGCAGGAAGCGATGCTGACCAAATAAAAGGCGATGGAGCATTAGACAATAAAACTTCAACTTATATCACATTATCATACAACCACTTCTGGGATAATGGAAAAGCAAGTCTTTTGGGTTTAAGCGAAGGAACAACTTCTGGGCTTTACATTACGTATCACCACAACTGGTTTGATCACTCTGATTCACGCCATCCTCGTGTACGCTATTACTCAGCTCACATTTACAACAACTATTATGACGGAGTTTCAAAATATGGAGCAGGATCAACATTAGGGTCGTCTCTTTTCGTTGAAGGAAATTATTATAGAAACAGCAAACACCCAATGTTAACTTCGCTTCAAGGATCAGACATTTGGGATGAAGCTAATCAAGTGAATAATGCTGGAACAATGGGAACCTTCTCTGGTGAAGCTGGAGGAAGCATTAAAGCATACAATAATACTTTTGACGCTTCTAACGGAACAAATAATATGCGTTTTGTAGCTTACAATGACCCTAATCCGTTGTACAATATCTCAGGAAAAATAAGCTCTACAACAGATTTTGATGCTTATGTGGCTTCTACAAGAGGAGAAGTGGTAAGCAGTGCTGTTAAATCTAAATCGGGCGCTAATGTTTACAACAACTTCGATACAGATGCTAATTTGTATGTGAAAAATCTAACTATAGATACTCCAGCGGATGCAAAAACAAAAACTACTCAATATGCAGGACGTATTTCTGGAGGAGATTTGAAATGGACATTCAACAACGCTACAGATGATACTTCTTCTTTAGTTATTACAGCATTAAAATCAGCCCTTACAAATTATACCGGAAATTTAGTTTCAGTACAAGGTGAAGGAAATCCTCCTTCTGGATCACAAACTTTAACTTTGACTTCTGCTTCAAACAACAATCAAACTGTTGTGAGCGGTACTGCAATTTCATCAATAGTATTTACATGGGGCGGAGATGCAACTGATGCAACCGTAACAGGATTACCTGCTTCTGGCTTATCTTTTGTAAAAAATGCAACAGCAAAAACTATCACTATTTCAGGTACGCCAACGGCAACAGTTTCGTACTCCATTGCAACTTCTGGAACTATTGGTTCCCCAGCTACTGGTTCTGGAACTGTAACAGTAACTCCAGCTGGAACGCAAACATTAACTTCATCTGGGAATAATAGCCAAACTGTTTCTTCTGGAACTGCTATTGCTTCAATTGTGTTTACTTGGGGCGGAAACGCTACAGATGCATCTGTAACTGGATTACCTGCTTCTGGATTGTCTTTTGTAAAAAATACAACTGCAAAGACTATAACTATCACTGGAACTCCAACTGCAAATGTTTCTTATACTGTAACAACTTCTGGAACAGCTGGAACGCCAGTATCTGCATCAGGAACAATAACAGTTACTACAGGTTCAGGTGGAGGATCTGAATTACATAATTTTACTACATCTGGTAAAACAAGTACATTCTACTCTATTACAGGAAATATGAATTCAACTCCAGGTTCTGTAACTTACAATGGACTAACACTTACTGAGCGTCTAAAAATAGAATCAAGCACATCAATAACATACACTACGACTAGTGCATCTACATTGACTTTGGTTTTCGATTCAAGTTTTGCGGGTACAATCAAAGTTGATAACGTTTCGTACACAGCATCTGCAGGTATCGTAACAGCTTCAATTGCTGCTGGTTCTCATACTATAACTAAAGGATCTGTTGCCAACTTATTCTACATCAGCACGGTTTACAGCGGAAGCACTTCAAGAATGGCTGTTACAACTGAAACTGCTGCAAAAGAAAGCACAGAAACTTCACAAATAATCTTATATCCGAATCCAGTTTCAAGCACTTTATACTTATCAGACCCAGAACAGAAAGTACAAAAAGTACTTATCTATAACATTTCTGGAAATCTAGTGATCAATTCTGGAAATTCTCAAAACATTGACACAAGTGGCTTAATTCCTGGAACTTATCTAGCAAAAATTTACACTGTCGATGGGTCACTTAATCAAACATTAATTAAAAAATAAAAACTAATTTAACTTAAAAAGGCTTCCAAATTTGGAAGCCTTTTTTATATCAAATAATATCAATTACAAATCAAATTTAATTCCCTGCGCAAGTGGAAGATTTGTTGTATAATTGATTGTATTGGTTTGACGTCTCATGTAAATTTTCCAAGCATCAGAACCTGATTCACGTCCGCCGCCTGTTTCTTTTTCACCACCAAAAGCACCTCCGATTTCAGCACCAGAAGTTCCAATATTTACGTTTGCAATTCCGCAATCAGAACCTGTAGCAGATAAAAATCTTTCAGCTTCACGCAAATTATTCGTCATAATTGCAGATGACAATCCTTGCGCAACACCATTTTGAATTTCAATGGCATTTTCTACTTCACCAGAATATTTAATTAAATATAAAACTGGAGCAAAAGTTTCATGCTGTACAATTTCAAACGAATTTTCAGCTTCAGCAATTGCAGGTTTTACATAACAGCCACTTTCATAACCTTCACCAGATAATACTCCTCCTTCTACAAGAATTTTTCCGCCTTCAGCTACAACTTTATTTAAAGCCGCGGCGTACATTTCAACAGCGTGAGTATCAATTAGCGGTCCTACATGATTGTTTTCGTCAAGCGGATTTCCGATTCGTAACTGTTTGTAAGCTGCCACTAAAGCATCTTTTACTTTATCATAAATACTTTCGTGAATAATCAGTCTTCTAGTTGAAGTACAACGTTGTCCAGCTGTTCCAACAGCGCCAAAAACAGCTCCAATAACGGTCATTTTAATATCGGCATCTGGAGTTACAATAATAGCATTGTTTCCTCCTAATTCTAATAATGATTTGCCTAATCTTCCTGCCACAGTCTGAGCAACAATTTTTCCCATTCTAGTTGAACCTGTTGCAGAAATAAGCGGAATACGAGTATCTGCGGTCAACAATTCTCCTATTTTATAATCTCCGTTTATTAAACACGAAATTCCTTCTGGAAGATTGTTTTCTTTTATAACCTGAGCGATGATATTCTGGCAGGCAATACCGCAAAGAGGTGTTTTTTCAGAAGGTTTCCAAACACAGACATCACCAGAAATCCACGCTAAAGCTGTGTTCCAAGACCAAACGGCAACCGGGAAGTTAAACGCCGAAATAATTCCGACAATTCCTAACGGATGGTATTGTTCGTACATTCTATGCCCTGGTCTTTCAGAATGCATGGTTAATCCATGCAATTGACGAGATAAACCAACTGCAAAATCACAGATATCAATCATTTCCTGAACTTCTCCAAAACCTTCCTGCAATGATTTTCCCATTTCGTAAGAAACCAGTTTCCCAAGCGCTTCTTTATTCTGGCGCAATTTTTCTCCAAACTGACGTACAATTTCACCTCGCTGTGGCGCTGGAATCAATCTAAAAGTTTTAAACGCCTCCGCTGCTGTCTGAATTGCTTTTTCATAATCTGCTGCCGTTGACATTTTTACCGAAGCAATTAGTTTTCCGTCAACAGGCGAATAACTTTCTAAAATTTCTCCAGAAGAAAAGTTATTAATTCCTGTTGATGTTCCTTCATTTATTGTCTTGATGCCCAATTTATCAAGAGCTTCCTTCATTCCAGATTGCGATGTTATTGTTGTCATTGTAACTTTCTTAGTTAAAATTGTTATATTTTTATGTAAAGATATTGTTTTAGAATTAATTTCCCATTGAAGTTAATTCATAAATGAACGTAAATTTAAGCTTATTTTATAGTATTAACAGAAACGAAACCTCAATATTGAATTTATTTAATGAAATTTGCATTACTTAAAATTAAAAATATGACCGCTTATACTAGGCTTTTCCTTTGTTTTCTTTTAATAACAACCAATATCTTTTCTCAAAAAACAAAAACCTCTTTTTCTGTAGTTCCATTAGGTGTAATGGGCGGTATTGACGAAAAAAATCTCTCTGCTTATTTAATCGCTCCAGCCAACACAACTGATTATATCTGCCTTGACGCTGGAACCGTAAACGCAGGAATTGAAAAAGCTATTGAGAAGAAAACTTTTAAAGTTTCTACAAGTGAGGTTTTACGAAAACACATCAAAGGATATTTAATCTCTCACGCACATTTAGATCATGTTTCGGGTTTGATTATTAATTCTCCTGCCGATTCTTCTAAAACAGTTTATGCTACAAATAAGTGTATGGAAATGATGGAAAACCATTATTTCAACGATCAGACTTGGGCTAATTTTGGAGACGCAGGGCCAGGATTTCCTTTAAAAAAATACCATTTTCAGACTTTAAATTTGGAAGAAGAAACTTCTTTGACGAATACCAAAATGACAGTTAAAGCATTTTCGCTAAGTCATGTTAACCCATTTGAAAGTACTGCTTTCTTAATTAAAAATGAAAATGACTATGCCTTATATTTAGGAGACACAGGACCAGATGAAGTAGAAAAAAGCAATAATCTTCGCGATTTATGGACCGCAGTTGCTCCATTGGTTAAAGCCAAAAAATTGAAAGGAATTTTTATTGAAGTTTCGTTTCCAAATGAACAGCCAGATAAATTTCTATTTGGTCACTTAACTCCTAAATATTTATTGAAAGAACTTCATGTTCTAGAGAATTTAGCTGGAAAAGGTTCTCTTGAAAACTTTAAAATTATTATCACACATTTGAAACCGCCTGCAAAGAATATTGCTAAAATAAAAGAGCAGTTAAAAGCTCAAAATGATTTAAGATTGAAGATTATTTATCCTGAGCAGGGGAAAAAACTTGAATTATAGAAAATACAATTTGTAAGTTATTTTTTATATTTTAGCCAGATAAATTATATTAAATGGAAATTGTTTGGTCAAAAAAAGCAAAATATAACTTTTACTCTATTCGAAATTATTTAGAATTATATTGGTCACCATTAATAGCAGAAAAATTTATTCTCGATGTATTAAGAGTAAATAAGTTATTAGAAAAAAATCCTCAAATAGGAAAATATAGGGATGATTTAGAATGCCGGGAAATAGTAATCTCAAAACATATTACTTTATATTATGCAATAAAAGAAAATCAAATAAAACTGATTGCTTTTTGGAATAATCGCCAACGACCTTTAAATCCTTATGATTTGTAAATCTATATAAGTTTTTTACTTCTTAATTCTGCCAGCATTTCTTCATGAGTAATAAAATCTCCATTTTCGAGATCACGTTTACCCTGCTCGATTTCCTCTTTTAATTCTAATCTAAAGTTTTCTTCTGGAGAAAGAATTTTAGCAATAGAAAGCATTTCATCGGCAGAAAAAGTTTGAGTCTTTAACTTACGATAGAACGTTGGACTTGGAATACCAACTTGCTCAATAATATAGCTTTTTTTAAAGGGTGATTTGTTCATTAAACTCTCAATATTATCGACAATATTTTTATATGCAATTATTTCTTGTATCATTTTTGATATATTTATGAGTTATTTGTAATACAAATATACTTCAAAAATGATACAATCTTCTTTTTTAGCGTTAAAAAAATAACCCAACAAGCTTACAATAGTTGTTGGGTTATTTTTTATATGTAATAAACATTATTTCTTCATTTCTTCGCCACAAACCTCGGATCAGTTTCCATAACGGTTCCACAATTATCACAGGTTCTTAATTCTTCTGAATTGTAGAAATGTTCAAAATGAGGTAGAAAGTCTTTCTCAATGTTATGAAGTTCAAAATACACTTCATACAATTTATGATTGCAGTTATCGCAATGCCAAAGCAAACCATCTGTAAAACCTTGTCCAGCGCGTTTTCTTTCTATAACAAGTCCTATTGAACCTTCTGAGCGAACAGGAGAATGAGGCACTTTTGCAGGATGCAGATACATATCACCTGCATTTAATTCCATTTCTTTACGCTGGCCATCTTCCTGAATTACCACTTTTATACTTCCTTCTAACTGATAAAAAAGCTCTTCTGTTTCGTTATAATGATAATCTTTTCGTGCATTAGGTCCCGCCACAACCATTACAATATAATCACCAGAATCTACGTAGAGATTTTTATTTCCAACAGGCGGTTTAAGTAAATGACGATTTTCGTCAATCCATTTAGTTAAGTTGAAAGGTTTTGCTATAGCCATTTTTTTAATTCTAATTTATGAAAAGCTAAGATAATGAAATTGTAGAGACGCACCGCAGTGCGTCTCTACAAAACCTCTTTTATCAAATAAATATAAACTGGAAGATGATCACTAAAACCTGCTTCATTTAATGTATTCCGCAACGGATAGCCTTTATAAGCCCCAAAATTTTGAATAAGATAAGGCCTATTGAAAATACCCGCTTTCCAGAACTTAAAAGTCGAAAAATCCGATTTAACCAAAGAGGCTGTCATTATAATTTGATCAAAAATATTCCAAGAATCACGATACGCAATAGTTCCTAAACCTTTATTCGCAAGTTCTTCAAACGGATTAAAAACATCAAATTCTGAAACTTCAGTCTTTACGCCCTTTGCTCCTAATCCTTCTTTTATGCTTTTATTAAATGGTCCATCGTTAAAATCTCCCATTGTCAATACTTTTGCCTGTGGATTTATCTGCTGTAACGAATCAATAATTTTTCTGTTCAATTTTCCTGCGGCTTCTCGAAACATTGTTGTTGCTTTTTCTCCACCAGATCTCGAAGGCCAGTGATTTACAATAATATGTATTTCTTCATCTTCTAAAAATCCTGAAACCAAAAGCTGATCCCTTGTAAAAACTCGATTTTTATTTTCTTTTTTAACTTCAATTTCATCATCTAAGATTTCGGTCTCTTCTTCCTTTTTGGGAATTCCTTTTTTATAAATAATTAATGGAATATTCGTATAAGAAGTTGGTCTGAAATACTTTTTCTGATAAAGTAGCGCCACATCAATACCACGTTTGTCTGGCGAATCAAAATGAATGATTCCGAAATCTAAAGGCTGTAGTTTTGGTTCTCTGATTAAATCTTCTAAAACGTTACGATTCTCGATTTCAGCTCCTCCAATTAAAGTTGGAGCGTTTGAATTCTCAGATGTTCCAATTTCAGATAAAACCCTTGCCAAGTTCTTTAGTTTCTGCCGGTATTTCTCTGTGGTCCAATGCTGTGCCCCATTTGGTGTCCACTCATCATCATTTGTAAATACATCATCTACAGTATCATAGAGATTTTCGAAATTGTAAAAGGCGATTGTATGTATTTTATACTTTTTGGATTGAGATTGCGATTGAATTGAAAAAAGTGTGGCTAATAAAAAGATTCTAAAAAAGTGCATGGATTTAATATTTTAAAAAACAATTCAATATTACTCTTTTTTATCTAATTGTAAGAAAATTCAAATAGATTTAAAATCTAAAATTTCTATATTTGTTTTTTCATACAAATGAAAAGAAGCAAATGATGATCATGAAAAACCTTTTAAATAGTAAGAAGCCAAATACTCTGTTTCAACTCGCATTTCTTATTTTTGCTTTACAATCATTCAACTGTCAATCTCAACAAAACATGATAACACCGCCTTATTTACAAAAAGGAGATACTGTGGCACTTTTGGCAACAGCAAGAAAAAACATCGATGACAATTTAAAACCAACCATAGATTTATTGCACAGCTGGGGTTTAGAAGCTGTAATCGGATCAACAATCGGTTTAGATTATAATCAATTGGCTGGAACAGATGAACAGCGAGCTGCCGATTTTCAAAAACAAATGGACAATCCAAATATTAAAGCAATTTGGTGTGTTCGCGGCGGATATGGCACTGTTAGAATGTTAGATTTACTAGATTTTACTAAATTCAAACAGCACCCAAAATGGGTTATTGGTTTTAGTGACGTAACCGTTCTTCATAATCATTTGAATACTATGGGTTACAAATCTATTCATGGTATTATGCCGGTAACAGTCCCTAGAGCCACTCCAGATGCGGTAAGTTCATTAAAAGCAGCTTTGTTTAACGAACCTATTTCCTACTCTATCAGCCCAAGTCCGATGAATCGTTTGGGAAGTGCAACTGGAGAATTAGTCGGCGGTAATTTATCTATTTTATATAGTCTATTAGGATCTCCGTCTGCAATTGACTGCAAGGATAAAATTTTATTTATCGAAGATTTAGATGAATATCTGTATCACATCGACCGTATGATGATGAATCTAAGACGTAACGGATGCATCGAGAATCTAAAAGGAATTATCATTGGCGGAATGACAAGCATGAAAGACAACGAAGTACCTTGGGGGAAAAACGCTTTGGAAATTATTGATGATGTAACTAAAAAATACAATATTCCAGTAATTTTTAATTTTCCTGCAGGCCATATTAGAGACAACAGGGCTTTAATTATGGGAAATACCGTTTCTATAGAAGTTACAGCTTCTGGAAGTACGGTTACTTTTAAAAAGTAATATCGCATTGCTTATGATTTAAGCAAGTCTAATAATACCACATAAAATCTCGCAAAGACGCGAAGCCACAAAGAATATTAAAACTTTGCGACTTCGCGTCTTTGCGTGCAAAAAACATAAAACTACTATTCAGTTTTCAAAAACCTGAAACCTGAAACTTGAAACAAAAAACAAACCTCATGGCCGAACATAACGACTTAGGAAAATTAGGCGAAGATCTCGCCGCTACGCATCTTGAAGAAAATGGATATTCTATTCTAGAAAGAAACTTTGTCATCCAAAAAGCAGAAATAGATATAATTGCGCAAAAAGACGCTGTTTTGGCAATCGTCGAAGTTAAAACTCGTTCGAGTTTAGATTTTGGTTCTCCGCAAGATTTTGTGAAGCAAAAAAAGATTCAATTACTTATTAAAGCAGTAAATGCCTACATAAACGATAGGGAAAAGGATTTTCAAGAAGATTTAGAAATCCGTTTCGATATCATTGCGGTCCATAAAGACGGGGAATCATTTGCAATTGAACATCTTACCGACGCATTTTATCACTTTTAACATAATTTTTTATTGTTATAATTGTAACAATTTGTTTTTTTATTTATATTTGCAAAGAATTATAACATCGCAATGTTAAATTAACAAACCAACTCAACTGTTACCAAAAAAAAAAAGAATTATGAAAACTGTTTCTTCTATTGTAGAAAACTACATTAAAACAAAACCATTTTTATTAAATGCCCTGTCACTCGGAATTATTAACCTAACATCACTTTCGCGTAATATTATGACCGAATTAGAAAGTGAATTTGGGAAAGAAGTAAAACAAGGCGCTGTAGTAATGTCTTTAAAACGACTGACGGAAGAACTAGATTTTAAATTGAACCACAAAATCAATAAAGTAATTAAAAATATCGGTGAAATCACAGTTCGCTCAGAGCTTACAGATTACACTTTCGCAGCATCTGAAACTGTCTTAAACAAACAAGCAGATTTAATCTCCGATATTAATGCTTTATCTGATATTTTTTATACCTCATCTCGTGGCGTAAACGAAACTAATATCGTAGTGAGCAGCAGTGTAAATCACTTAGTTGAGAAACACTTCATGAGAGAAAAATTAATCCAGAAATTGGATAATTTAGCTTCTATTACTGTAAAATTACCAAAAGAAAATATTGTTGTTCCTGGTATTTATTACTTCATTTTCCAGCGTTTGGCTTGGGAAGGAATTATTATCAACGAGGTAATTTCAACTTCAAATGAATTTACGATTTTAGTTGGAGAAGATCAAGTTGATGTTGCATTTAAAGTAATTAAGGACTTGAAAAACTAAACTAATAAAGATTAAAGAATCATCCCGATTCTTCCCTATACCTTAAAAATCCTTTTGTCTTTTTAATGAAAGATAAAAGGATTTTTTTTGAATAAAAGGTTCTTAGACATAATTTCATTTTTAGTAAATAAGAATATTCTCAAAATACAAATTCTCAAATGAACTTTATTTCTAAAAAGCGTCAAAATGACACTTACTTGCAAAAAGCCACTTCACATCGCATTTTGTGTCTTTTATATAAAAAACTAACAAAAAATACGAATTAAGTTTTTTTACATATAATTTATTACGGATAATATTTTTATATATTTGCTAACGCATCAAAAAAACATCACCTGTTTTTGCTTGTATGCCAAAACAAATAATGAGCTAAATTATTTTGAAATAAGTTAATTTCTAAGATTCAAATTGAATATTGCTTTTTTCAAATTGACGATATAATTATCTAACCAAAACCACAATAATGCCCTTAAAATCACTCTTCGGAGTGATTTTTTATTTTAAAATGAATAATTCACAGCAAACCCAAAATCATTCTTAAATGTGATATCATTTTTTATAACTGCAGGTTTAAATGCCAATCTTTCATCTACATTAAATTGAGATAAAGCCGCATCTATATTTGCATCAATAATATTTAAAACATAAAACCCAACTAT
This sequence comes from Flavobacterium nitrogenifigens, assembly GCF_003254565.1. GTDB lineage: Bacteria > Bacteroidota > Bacteroidia > Flavobacteriales > Flavobacteriaceae > Flavobacterium > Flavobacterium nitrogenifigens. The sequence continues at coordinate 243,268 of NZ_QJRI01000179.1, read as the reverse complement.
AAATAAAGCTGATAAATCCCTGTATCGTTGATATTCTTTTTGAGCAGATGTCAATTGGCTTTCTGATAAACGTGCTAAAAATTCAGAATCACTTTTTTTACCTTCAAGTCTATTTTTATACTCATCTCTATATAAATTATATTTTTTCTGATTGTCAATATAAAAATAAGTGCTTGTGCCAATTGCCTCATAAACCAAAGGAACCTTCCAATATTTCTTGTTATATATCTGTCCTAAACCAGGCAAAACAGCCGAATAAAATGCAGCCTTTGCAGGACGAAGCGGATCGATTGTTTCTGATTTTAGAGAATCATTTAAAATGTTTTTGCTCTTTCCCTGAGCGAAGATTGTAGTTAATCCTAAAAATAAAAATAGTAGAATAAGCTGGTTCTGCATATAAAGTTCTCTTTGAAAATTTGACTCAAAGAAAACTTTTTAGTTCTAAGATTTTTCTTAAATAAAAGATAAAGAAAGCTTAATTTTTTTTAGCCACGAATTTCACAAATTCACACGAATTATTTTAAAAAATTATTGCCACAGATTAAAAGGATTTAAATGATTTTTTAATCTTCATACTCTTTTTAATCTGTGGCAAAAAAATTCGTGTGAATTCGTGACTCGAGCGATAGCGAACAGGCGAAGCAAATTCGTGGCAAACTTTATTTTTACTCTTCAAACAACTCCATCAATTCAAGAGCTCGTTTAATAGACTTCACATTTTCAAAAGTCAATAACAAACGTAATCCATTAACGGTTTGTTTTTCTTTCATTTTGCAGAGTGTGCTGTGCTTTTGAACGAAGTTTAAAACGTTTCTGAACTTCACAGATTGATAATAATCAGACTGCTGATCTGAGACGAAATAACCAATCATTTTGCCTTGTTTCAAAACCAATTTCTCTATTCCGACTTTGGTTGCAATCCATTTTATTCTAATGCTGTTTAATAAAGCAACAGCAGGTTTTGGCAATGGTCCGAAACGGTCAATTAGTTTTTTCTCAAATTCCTGTAAACCAGCTTCGTCTTTTATGGCACCCAATTCGTTATATAAAACCAAACGTTCCGAAACGTTGTTGATATATTCATCTGGGAATAAAAGTTCAAAATCAGCATCAATTTGAATGTCTTTTACATACTCTTTGGTATCGATATCATTTTCTTCCGGGTATAAATCTTTGAATTCGTTTTCCTTCAATTCTTCAATCGCTTCATTCATGATTTTTTGATATGTATCAAAACCAATTTCGTTGATGAAACCGCTTTGTTCTCCACCTAATAAATCTCCAGCACCGCGAATTTCAAGGTCTTTCATTGCAATATTGAAACCGCTTCCTAATTCGCTAAATTGCTCCAATGCCTGAATACGTTTTCTCGCATCTTCGGTCATTGATGAATACGGCGGACAGATGAAATAACAGAATGCTTTTTTGTTGCTTCGTCCTACTCGACCGCGCATTTGATGCAAATCTGATAATCCGAAATTATTGGCGTTATTGATGAAAATCGTGTTGGCATTTGGGACGTCTAAACCACTTTCGATTATTGTGGTTGCCACCAAAACATCAAAATCCCCGTTCATGAAACCTAACATCAATTCTTCCAGTTTAGCGCCGTCCATTTGTCCATGGCCAATTCCGACTCTTGCATTTGGAACCAAACGCTGAATCATTCCTGCCACTTCTTTTATATTTTCAATTCTATTATTGATAAAGAAAACTTGTCCGTTTCTCTGAATTTCATACGAAATCGCATCACGGATAATTTCTTCATTAAAACCAACAACATTAGTTTCAATAGGATATCGATTTGGCGGAGGCGTTGTAATTACCGATAAATCTCGTGCCGCCATTAACGAAAACTGTAAAGTTCTCGGAATTGGCGTTGCTGTCAAAGTCAGCGTATCAACATTCGCCGCAATGGTTTTTAATTTATCTTTTACGTTTACTCCAAATTTTTGTTCCTCATCGACAATCAATAAACCAAGATCTTTAAAAACTACATTTTTGTTTACTAACTGATGTGTTCCAATAACAATATCTAGTTTTCCTTCTGCTAGATCTTTTAAGGTTTGTGTTTTTTGCTTTGCAGTTCTAAATCGATTTAAGTAACCAATTGAAACTGGCATATCTTTCAAACGTTCAGAGAAAGTTCTATAATGCTGATACGCCAAAATGGTTGTCGGAACTAAAACCGCAACTTGTTTGCTATTATCAACTGCTTTAAAAGCGGCACGAATCGCAACCTCTGTTTTTCCAAAACCAACATCACCACAAACCAAACGGTCCATTGGGCGATCGCTTTCCATATCGGCTTTTACTTCTGCAGTCGATTTCATTTGATCTGGAGTATCTTCGTAAATAAACGAACTTTCTAATTCGTTTTGAAGATAACTGTCTGGCGCAAACTGAAAACCTTTTTCTAAACGACGTTTGGCATAAAGCTGAATTAAGTTGAATGCAATATGTTTTACTCGTGCTTTGGTTTTCTGTTTTAAAACCTTCCAAGCGTTCGACCCTAGTTTATAGATTTTAGGAGGCGTTCCATCTTTTCCGTTGTATTTCGAGATTTTATGAAGCGAGTGAATACTCACATACACAATATCATTATCGGCATAAACCAATTTTATGGCTTCCTGCGTTTTGCCTTCAACCTGAATTTTTTGCAGTCCGCCAAACTTCCCGATTCCGTGATCGATGTGTGTTACATAATCGCCAACCGAAAGCGCGGTCAGTTCTTTTAAAGTGATATTCTGCTTTTTTGAATATCCATTTTTAATGTTGAATTTATGATAACGTTCAAAAATCTGGTGATCTGTGTAAGCCGTTATCTGATTTTCTTCATCAATAAAACCTTGATATAAAGGCAGTACAATTGTATGATAATGTTTCCTGATATTTTCAGAATTCGCTTCGTCTAAGCTTTCAAAAATATCATGAAAACGTTTTGCTTGTGTATCATTCGAACAAAACAGATAATTGACATATCCGTTAAAATGATTATCGCTCAGATTATTCAGCAATAAATCAAATTGCTTATTGAAAGATGGCTGTGGCTGAATATGAAATTCGAAATTCTTAGTGGTTTTATAAACTGGTCTTGAAGCCAATTCTACAACCGAAAAATCTAAAGATCTTTTGATAAATGACGCCTGATTTAAAAATAATTGTTCTGGCGTAGCATGTTTTATTTCTTTCGAAAGTTTCTCAAAAGCTTCTTCTGCTCTTGCAAACTGTTTGTCCAACTGAGAAAAAAGTCCCTCAGTATTTTGAATAAAAAGAACAGTTTTTTCGGCAATATAATCTAAGAAACTCTCACGGTTTTCCTGAAAAAGTTTGTTTTCAACATTCGGGATAATCGTTATTTTTTTATGCGTTTCAACAGATAATTGTGTTTCAACATCAAAAGTTCTAATGCTGTCTACTTCGTTTCCAAAAAACTCAATTCGATACGGATGATCATTTGAGAAAGAGAACACATCGACAATTCCACCACGAACTGAAAATTCTCCAGGCTCGGTAATAAAATCTACTCTCTTGAATTCGTATTCGAACAAAACTTCGTTGATAAAATCAATCGAAATTTTATCGTTCAAAGCTACTTTTAAAGTGTTTTTATCGAGTTCTCTTCTGGTAACTACTTTCTCAAAAAGCGCTTCTGGATACGTAACAATTACTGCTGGCTTTTTTCTAGAATTGATTCTATTTAAAACCTCAGCACGAAGCAAAACATTGGCATTATCGGTTTCATCAATTTGGTACGGACGGCGAAATGATGCGGGATAAAACAGTACATCTTGTTCTCCAATCATTTGTTCCAAATCGTTTAGATAATACGCAGCTTCTTCTTTATTGTCTAAAACAATCAGAAAAGGCAGTTCGGTTTTCTTGAAAACGGAACGGATAATAAATGAAACAGCAGATCCTAACAATCCGCTGATGTTCATTTTTACCTGATTTCCTTCCAGTAAATTTTTAGCAATCTGCTCTGCTTTTGGCAGATTGTCGTATGTAGTATATAAAGCGTTTTTACTCAACTCTCGGTATATTTGGATCTATTGGCGGTGCCGAATTTGGAATCGCGCGTGTTGTGTCTAACATTCTAAGGAAATCTTCTTCTCCTTGTTCTTTCGGGATTTTGGCTTTTTCGACAATTTTATCCATTTGTCTCTCCAGTGAAATCAGTTCTTTATTGATTTCCTGTATTAAAAAAACCACTTTATCATCTGGAATTTTACTTAAATGAATAAATAAATCCAGCATTTTAATTTTTGTTATTAAAATAGAAATACGGCTTTTGATTTGAGGCTGGTTAAACTGAGCTGGAATATTATTGTTTAAAGCCATTGCTTTTTTAGAAATAGCCGCCGATTTTTTCTGAAACGCGCCAATGGTCTTTCGAGGCTTTTCTCCAATTTCTTTCATGAATTCACGCCATTCTGTCCAAGAATTCAATTGTGATTCTGAGATTTCGTTAATAGGTTCGTCTAGAAAAGTCCAGCCCTTATTTATATTATTAAAAATAACTTCTTTCTTCTTCGCTTCTTTTGCATTTTCTGCAAAGCGCTTTTCATTTTCATTTTGGCAAGAAAATAATAGAGTTGTTAAAAGCAAAAAAAGAGATATTTGATATTTCATTGATAAAAATAGTTTGACCGCAAAGTTACGAAGTAAATTTACAATTATGAATTCTGTTTTTTGCTAAAGATTCTATAAATCAAGGTTATTTTTTTGTCTTTTTATGGCTGTCGGCGTTATAATTTGAAAAGCGATTTTTCTAATAAAACAGGGCTTTTTTAACTGATTTTAAAAAAGGCACAAAGACACACTTTTAAAAGAGAATAATATAACAAACAAACTTTTTAATTATTGAATTTATAATTTATTCTCCAAAAAAGTGCTCGTAATTGCGAAAACGTTATATTTGTATCTCTAAAAAATTATCAAAAAATGAATCCTAAAATATTGATCATTGGCGCCTGCGGTCAGATTGGAACAGAACTGACGCAAAAACTGCGTAAATTATACGGAACCGAGAATGTTATCGCTTCTGATATTCGAAAACTTAATACTGATGTTGTGAATTCAGGCCCTTTTGAAGTGGTCAATGCTTTAGATTTTAATCAGATCGAACATTTGGTCGAAGTGCACAAGATTACAGATATCTATCTGATGGCGGCACTTTTATCTGCAACTGCTGAAAAAAATCCAGCTTTTGCTTGGGATTTGAATATGAATTCTCTTTTTCATGTCTTGAATTTAGCGAAAGCTAAAAAGATTCAGAAAATCTTCTGGCCTTCAAGTATTGCTGTTTTTGGACCAACAACTCCAAAAGAAAATACACCTCAATATACCGTAATGGAACCTTCTACAGTTTACGGAATCAGTAAACAAGCAGGCGAAAGATGGTGCGAATATTATCATAACATTTATGGTGTAGATGTTCGCAGTATTCGTTATCCAGGCTTAATCAGCTGGTCTACTCCTCCAGGAGGCGGAACCACAGATTATGCAGTTGATATTTTCTATAAAGCAATTGCTGATAAAAAATACGAATGCTTCTTATCATCTGAAACCAAAATGCCAATGATGTATATGGATGATGCAATTGATGCGACTATTAACATCATGAAAGCTCCGGCTGAAGAAATCAAAATACATTCTTCATACAATTTGGCTGCAATGAGTTTTACTCCAACTGAAATTGCTGCAGAAATCAAAAAGCATATTCCTGAATTTGAAATTACTTATAATCCAGATTTCCGTCAAAAAATTGCGGACAGCTGGCCAGCAAGTATTGACGACAGTTCTGCAAGAGAAGACTGGGGATGGAATCATAAATTTGATTTGGAAACTATGACAAAAGATATGATTGAGCATTTGAGTTAAATCAATAAACTGAGGTTTGAATAGCGTCCAACTTTAGTTGGATGGAAAAATAAATCACAATAAGGGCTTTAGCCAAAACTGTAACGGTTGGGCTAAAGCCCTTTTCTATTCAAATCTAATTCCTCCAGCTAAAGCTGGAGGCTATTCAAATAAAGCTTTATCTTAAAAAGAAAAAGTCCTATTTATTGACATATGCGGTGCTTTTTTTATTTTATTTACTTCAAAAAACATCCTTTCATTTATGGTATAATTTTTTCTTGACGTAATTGATCAAAAAGACTAAAAAACATTTCTTCTGTATCTATAAATTCATGAAATCCTAAACGTCTTGCTTTGGTTCCATCGGCAAAAAAATCATAATCCCAAGAAAAGACAAAATCTCCGAAGTTCCAACTGGCTAATTTTTCATAATCGTGTTTTTCTAAATTGTGTTTTTCCTGAATATTTTCCCATAAAATCTTTTTGTCAGCCATTACAGTTTTTAGTTCCATTTGTAGTGGCGCTGCAACAGGAATATCAAAATAAGATGCAATTTTAGGCCAAAGTTCTGTCCATCGAAACAGATCACCATTATTAATATTAAAAGCCTGATTTGCACATTCTGGATTTGTAGCTGCCCAAACTGTAGCTTTGGCTAATAGACCCGCATCTGTCATTTCCATAAGTTTATCGTAAGCTCCTGCTTTTCCAGGAAATCGAAGCGGAACATTTAATTCTTTAGAAATTGAAGCATAAACAGCAATCAAAAGTGCCAGATTCATTGGATTTCCTATTGCTGTGCCACCAACAACAGAAGGCCTAATGGCGCTCCAATTCCACTTTTTCCCTTCTTTCTTTTTTTCTAAATATTGCTGTTGGTCAATGTTAAATTCTGGAGGCATGTGTCCTGCATCTGTTTCTTTGGCTGGAGTTTTAAACGGTCCCAAATGAGCTCCATACACTTTATATCCTTGCATCAAACTAATATGCTGTAAGTCTTTAGCTATTGGCTCAATTATCTCCACTACATTTTTGAGCATGTTCAGATTAGGCTCAACAAGCTCAGCCCATGATGGACGATCTTGATAAGCGGTATAAAATATATGAGTAATATTTGTGAGCTCTGATAACTGCTTTTTACTGTTTTCAGCATCTAGCAAATCAACTGAAATGTATTTCAGATTAGGAGCGTTTTTGCCTCCTTTTCGAGACAATCCAATAACATCCCAGTTCTTAGTAGATAAAAGATATTCTATAAGATTTGCACCGATAACGCCATTTGCGCCAACAACCAATGCTGTGTTTTTATTTGCTGTCATTTTCTTTGTATTTAAAATTGTTTTACAAAGTTCAGACAAGCTAAACTGCTATAAAATGAAGTGGATTATGAAATAAGGTTGAACTAGTTCAAGTTTATTTTTTCAATTTATTGTTTTTTATTTTCGAAAGAAATTCTGTTGTCATTCCTAAATAAGAAGCCAATGCATATTGAGGCACTCGATTTGCGATTAAAGGGAATTGGGTTATAAATTTGTCATAACGCTCTTCTGCCGAAGAGGTGAGATTTGTAATAATTCTTCGTTGAAAAAATGCGGCAGTACGTTCTGCTGTAATTCGAAAAAAAGTTTCAAATTTTGGGTTAGCCATCTTTAATTTCGCTTCTGTTTCGAAATCTATTTGAAGCAAAACAGCATCTTCTAAAGCCATAACAAACATCGTGGCAGGCTGTTGGTAGATGTAGCTATTATAGTCAGAAATCCACCAATCTTCAATAGCAAAGGCAATTGTATGTTCCTGACCTTCATCATTTACAACATACGCTCGTAAAGCACCTTCTACCACATAATTTCTGTGTTTAGCAACAAAATCAGGCTGTACTATAAACTGTCGTTTCTTGATCTTTTTTATTTTAAAATTAGAAACAAATAGATTGGCTTCTTCCTCAGAAAGTTCTATTCTGTCTTGCAAATGTTTTATTAAAGATTCATAATGTTCCATTCTTTTGGGTTTTAAAGTTTCAATTTACAAGACTTCTATTCTTTCAAAATTACAACTCTTTTAAATTTATCAGGCAAAAAAAAAATCCAAAGCCAGAAACCTGCTTTGGATTTTTTTGATTTACGTTTTAAGCTTTGAAACACGAAGTATAACTTTCCATCATTTTATACGTTTTAAACCTTTTTTAAAACTAGCGATTTCATCATTTATATCACCTAGAAAACTTTATCAATAACTTTAGAACATTACCAAATAACATTGAGATTTGTTTTATAATTTAAAATTTTCTAATACTTTAATCTGCACTATAAGTAATGATTTGCTTTACATTATTATTAATTTTCTGTAATTCTATTATTGTAATGCCTCCCTGATAATTCATAATAATTTCTACTTTAGTATTATTCATAACTTTGTACTCAATATTCATTATTCCTTTTTGATTTACAGCAATAATCTCACTTGATTTAGGCAATACTTTGCTTAAAAATTCAGAATCATTCACTCCATGTTCTTCAACTAATTTATTATACACATCCTTAAGGTTGGTGTTTTTAAATAAACATTCTTCTATATTGTCCATATCCTCTATAATCTTTTTACAATCTTCATTTTGTGATACTTTCTCATTTTCATCAAAACAAAAACTACGATCATTATTAAATAAGCAAGCAATAATTTTATTCCATATTATTTTGTCGAATTTTAACTTTTCTGGATTTTTATCATCATTAGTAATATCAAGAAGTCTCATGTTTTCAGCATCAAAAACAATCCATCCAACAGTATTTTCTGATTTGTCATTTGCATCAAACAAACGTAATTTCATATTAACACCGTTATTGTCTATAATTTCAATTTTTAAATTCTCTTTGAAAGGATTTTTAAAATTTGATTTTTGTATTAAGCTTAAAACTAATTGAGAACAATCAATTTTTAAATCTTCAGATCCCTGATTGTTTTTTTTAAGTAATGTTTCAGTTTTTTTGACTGGAACTTCTCTAATGTTTTTTTGTATTACTTTTTTATCTTCGTTATACTTACATGATAAGATGAATACCAATGTAATTAATACTATAATATTTTTCGCTAACTTCATTTTTAAAATGTTTTTACTATTCTTGGTACTATTGCTTTTAAAGATTCTCTATATTTTTCCTGCGCTTCTAAATTAGTTTTATTATACCAAGTTGCATAATTACCATCATATCTATTTATATAGTCGGCCTTGTAAATCATTCCTGCTAAAACTGATGGCAACTTAACAAAATTCTTGGGTTTATCTTTCTGCTGAGCATTTCCACCTTTACCATCTAATCCTTTATTTTCCATTGCACTCCATGTCCCTATAGGACTATACTCTGGATGTTTCTTGAAAGTTGAAGAGTCCCATCCATAATAAGGTGCTTGTCCAAAAACTTCCATTCCTCCAGTTCCACAATACTGATACTGTTCTGATTTAAAATGATCCGTTTCTAAACGATACATCTTTTCAACTATTATTGCTATTTCTTCTCCATACTCTTTATAAATTTTCAATAATGCCATTCTTGCATCTTCCTCATCAAATAATTCACTATCACCTTCTTTTGACCCAATTGTAGTTTCAAATGAATTCTTATATCCTTCTTTTAAAATAGATATAGGATCTAACAAATCACTTCTTCTTAAAAATGGTTTTGACCCGTTTGTTAATGGAGCTTTATTTAAATCAAAACCTAAACTTCCACTATAGTATTCGAAATGAAGCATATAAACAATTTCATCTTTTATTTTCATTAGCGGAATATATTTTCCTGTTTTTTTAATGTAATCAAGAAGTTTTCCTGTTTTTCCTAGAATGTGTTTCTGCTTAATTTCTTCTCCTACTTTTACATTTATACTTTTAGGATCAAGTTCACCATACCTGATTATAAAATCTCTGCCATCTTTAAGAGTATGTCTTACTGTTACTTGATGAGTTTGACAGTAAAAATCGGCAATCTCAAGTACTATTCCATCTGCAATTGCAACAACTTCAGTAAGAGGATTTGTATACAAATCCCTAGCAGCATGTTTTCTTGCTCCACTATTCCTGTTAGAATTAAAAGTTGTCATATTAACTCCTTGTTTTGCAGTCCAATTTCTAATTTTGCCCCACTTTTGATTTTCATCATTCTCAGGTTTAACAAGCAATGGAAAAATCACAAGTTTGGATTTACTCCTATCATTACTCTCAGACTTCTTAACCAAAACAGCACTCTTATACTCCGCCAATCCCAGCAAAGAACTAGTTTTTGTAATATGCACTCCTCCATTGGCAACTTTATTACCCTCATACAAAATCTTGTTTTCACTGTCTACGACCACCACATGAACAACGCGATTTGGCAGTTTTTGGCTTATGGTATCCCATTTTAAAGTTGCTGTTATTTTACCGCTGGTATCGACTGATACATTAGTCGCATCAAAAAGCTTTTTCCCTTTCTCGTAAATCGTGATTTTTAGTTTTTCTCCCGCTTTTATACCACGAGACTTGCCGTAGAAATAACTTATTTTGTTGTAGTCTACATGATAATGTCTTTGCTTACCATCTTGTGTGCCAATTTGGGCAGAGTAGATTTCGCGTTTATCTTCTACGTTAAGGTGGTTTTTAGATTTAAAAACATTATTCTCATTGGCCAATTTTAAATGCGGTGCGCCAATTTTTAATTCCTCTATCTTCATTAAAATTTGGGAAAACAACTTCATCACTAACTTTGGAACATTACCATTAGCAGTATTAATTAGTAATATTTTTCTGTTTAGATGAAATTACTACCCATTTGTTGTCATCTGTTAATTGATAAATAACAGTATTTATTTTGCAACATCCAACAATGCTTACTTGTTCCAAAGTTTTGTTGATTTTGTTTATTTTTGAAGGAATAAGTCTAACAGGAAAAAGCTTATCTTCTTCAAAAAAACCTTCTAAATTTTGAAAAAAATAAGTATAAATTGTTCCCGTATTAATGCTATTGTCATATACAATTGCAAAATCATCAAGTGAGTCAAAGTTGTAATCTCCAACGATTATTTCGTAGTCATTATGTAAAGGAATGTCATCAGTAAATGCTGTTGATTTACAGTTAAAATCAAAACTAAATGGGGTATAATTTAATTCTTGAAAAATAATATTGGACTTACTATCAATTAATGTAATTTTTAAATCTTGTGAATTCACAATTTCAGACTTCATTATATGGATAGTTTTGTCTTTCAGTAATTTTTTATAAAAGCATTCTTGCAAATTTTCTTGTTTGATTATTTTATTATCATGCCTAATGATAAAATCAATTTTATATTGATTCTTTTCTTTTATTACTCCTAAATACATTTTTTCATCTTCTTTTCCATTATAATAACTTACAATGTATTGATTGTTTACTGATTCATCCTTTTTAACTTTCAACGTTTTAATCCAACCATCATAAAAATCTTGTGCATTTACAAAAGGATCCCAATCTAAACTGCCATTTTCCATTTGATTCCTAATATTTTGTAACAATTTTTTTGATATATATTTATCTTTTATTTTGTTTATAAAGCTGGGATTGATTTCATTTTTTGAATTTTCGAAAATATAAGAAATGTAAAACTCTTTTATTGTATTAATTATCAATGAATCATTTTCCTGAATTTGTTCTGTACCATTTATATCTTTTTGAGATATCGAACTCTGTTCATTTTTTTGAAAACAAGATTGAATCGAAAACATTAAAATGAATAAACTTATATATTTCATAATTTTATTTTTATTCCCATCTAAAAATTGAACTTTTTCCATTGTTATATGCGTTATTTACAATTATACTTTTTTGTTTAAAATCTGAAATCCATTCTGTACCTGTCCACATTGCAATATGCCCATATTGATGACCTGTTACAGCATCAAAAACTACTATGTCTCCTTTTATATAAGTAGTTGTTTGAAGTTCCTTAAAACCTAATTGTTTTAAAATACCAAAATAATTTAAGGCATTTCGAGGCTGTGCATTGGACTTTAATCCACCTGCTTCTATAGCCAATCTAACATACGTTGCACATTTACTTAATGATTGAGATTCGGCATGAGACTCAATATAGCTAACGGCTTTATTTATATCATAACCTTGTTTACTTAATTTTTTATTTTGACCACTACAAGTACAGTCATATCCGAATCCTTGTAAAAATCCTTTTTTAATATGTAAGTCACTTTTGCCTTTTAATTCCTCATTCAAGTAACTATCATATTTAACTTTAACCTCTTTAATAGTGTAATCTGCTCTTTGTTGTCCATAAGGAGAGTCTGGAAAACTAGCCCATTCTAAAGAAGCAGTTAAAAATAATTTATTATAATTCTGAGTTAGTATCATTTTTATCATGTGTCCATGAGCATTTCTAAATTTTTCTCCATACTTTTTTATCACAGATTCAGGTAAAGGGTCGAACCTTTTATGCTTCAGTAAAACGACAATAAATCTATCTTGATTTTCTTGGTTAAAATTTGAAATATTATACTTTTTTCTATATTCAATCATACCATTCCACGTATATCCCATAACTTGATATGCTCCAGCAGCACTTGAATAATCATTTATTCTCTTGATATAAACTTTTATTTGCGGATGGTCATCCCAATTCTTTCCATAATTTTTTATGAATGACTCTCCTCCACATAGTGTTTCATATCCTATTTCTCCTGCCACGCCTTCCTCATCCCTCAACATCCTCATAAATGCCCTAACTCTTGCCTCGCATTCACAAGCGCAGTTTTTATTATTTATTTTAGAAATACTGCTGTCAGACTTCTTCACCAAAACAGCACTCTTATACTCTGCCAAACCAAGCAAAGCGCTTTTTTTAGTAACGACCACACCGCCATTTGTGGTTTTAGTGCCATTGTATAATATTTTATCTTCACTATCCTGCACAACAGCATAAACGGTGCGCATAGGTAATTTTTGACTAATGTTATCCCACTTTAAAGTTGCTTGTATTGCACCACTTGTATCGACTATAACATCTTTAACATCAAAAAGCATTTTGTCTTTTTCGTAAATAGTTAAGTTTAAGTTTTTCGCCTGCTTTTATGCCACGAGACTTTCCGTAGAAATAACGATCACATTTATTCTTTCTTTAAAATGTAAGTATTCTTTTTCCCATCATTAAAATTAATGTCAATATATGGACTTACCCAATTGTAGTTTTTACTATCAAATGTGATTACACCAAAGTTTTTAGTTTTTTTCAACGCCCAACTATTAGCATTATTAAGATCTTTTTCAAAAGTCAATTTTAAACTATCATTTTTTTCAATTGCATAAATTCGATAAAACTCATATAATTGAAATCCTTTTGCTAAATACGTTACAGAATCTTTATTTATTGTAATGGAAATATCACGCATATCTCGCCAATCATCACTATCTTCATTCATTGTAAATGAATATTCTCCACACCATTTTGAACTTAATAAAACTTTATTTTTTTTGCTTTCTGTCTTAATAAAAAAGCTTTTATATTCATAGAAAAGATCTGTGAATCTATCTTTGTTAGATTCCTTTAATGATTCTTTCTCTTTTCTTAATATTTTAGGTGTTGAATTTATATAAATAGGTTCCTGATAATGATTCGTAATATGTACAACATTTAATAATTTTTTATTAAATGTAAATATGTAATTTACATTGCCCATCTCTCCAAAAGTTTCTACCTTAATTATTGAATCATTATTATTTAATTGTTTAAATAATTTAACTTCGGTTCCTTCGGTCGATTCTCCAAATACAGCTGTATCTTTAATTAGAAATAAAGAATCCTTTTTTACAATCGCTGTTTTAGTTTGAAATTGTTCTTTATGTTTACAAGAAAACAAAATATTCAAACAAATTAAAAAAATTGAAATTTTAATTTTATTCATAATTCTTATTTATAGAGGGATTTTAGTATAATCTTTATAAGTTTCAAGTAATTCTCTTAAATCTTTAGTCTTTTTTCCAAATGTCATTTCAAAATGAGGCTTATCAACAAAACTTTTCCATTCACCTCCCCATTCAAAACCCCATTTTTTACCAATAGGAGCAATTTTAGGCAAAACATTTTCTTGTTCTGCCCAATCAATATTGCCATTTTTTATTTCAGCAACATCAATTGCCAAACCAAAATTATGATTGCTTTCTCCTCCTTTTGCATTTGTAACTTTTGGGCGTTGTGCATATAAGGCATCTTGTTCTGCATAAGTTCTATAACCTTGAATTATTCTTAATTTTATTCCCATAGTTTTTTCTACATCATTAATAAAGTTTTTAACTGAACATTTTATTTTAGGATGAAGCTTGTCAATTCTTGAATTTGTTACTGTATCCCATGTATCTAAACAATTTCCTCTTTCTGTAATAATTTCTTTACATCTAAAAACATTCTCTTTTAATGTTAATCCTTCCGTATAGACTTCTTGTGCAACCATTGCAATCTCCCAAACATATGTATTACCGTCCGGATTTGTTGCTTTCTTATATTTTATTTCTTTACCCTTATTATTTACCTTAGTTGCCCATTCCCATTCTCCATTTTCTTTAAAAAATAATGGATTATTGCGATACGCTGCACCGCTTAAAACTATTAAATTAGGCTCTTTTCCGTGCCCCGATACTGAAGGATACAAAACAGCCAAATATAAATCTGCCAGTGTTTCGTATTTTTTCTTGGTTACAAAATGGTTTTTCACATATATTAAATATTCCTGAACATATTTCATCTGTTCAATGAAAGTCATCTTGACTAATTGAGATTGAGTAATTTTTAATTGCTCTGCAGCATCTCTTCCAAATTGAATTAAACCAACGTAACCAATACCATTATCAACAGATGGACTAAATGTTCGATTTGATTCTAAAGCTATAACCGTCATCAGCCAATTAGGATCAACCCCCAAGACTTTTGAAACCTCTATTACTTTCTTTCTTTCATCGCAATTTATTTTATTCCCCCAAACCAAATTATTATCGCTACAAACACAAGTTCCGAAACTATTCCCAGACTCAGACTTCTTAACCAAAACAGCACTCTTATACTCTGCCAAACCAAGCAAAGCGTTTTTTTTAGTAATTACCACTCCACCATTGGTAACTTTATTACCTTCGTACAGAATCTTATTTTCACTATCCTGCACAACGGCATGAACTGTACGCATAGGTAATTTTTGGCTAATGTTATCCCACTGTAATTTTGCTTGTATTGCGCCACTTGTGTCTACTTTTACATCTGGAGTTAAAACTTCAAAAAGCATTTTACCTTTTTCGTAAATAGTAAGTTTAAGTTTTTCGCCTGCTTTTATACCACGTGATTTTCCGTAGAAATAACTTATTTTGTTGTAGTCTACATGATAATGTCTTTCTTTACCGTCTTGTGTGCCAATTTGGGCAGAGTAGATTTCGCGTTTATCTTCTACGTTAAGGTGGTTTTTAGATTTAAAAACATTATTCTCATTGGCCAATTTTAACTGCGGTGCGCCAATTTTTACATATAGCATTCCCCAATCGCCTGCTTTACCTTTTACATAACTGTCTAATGTAAATGGGATAAGGTTTCCGTCATATTTTTTTACATTAATTACTTTGCAGTAATCGTCTTTAAAGGCATCGTTGTCCCAAATCTCGATGGCAAGATCTTCGCCTATAAGATGTTCTTGTTTTACCCAAATATTTACGGTTTGGTACCAGCTCGATTTTTCGATCTCTATACCGTTGCTGTCTGTAAACATCATTCCCAGCACTTTTGCTTGTTTTACATCGATGCTCAAAGTTTTGCCTGGCTGTCTGTTTATAAGGCATTTTACAATTTCTTTTCCTGCTTTTAGGGGTTTTATAGCTATTGTATTTTGACTTGCAATAGTATGCGGTATTACTGTATCCCAAACCACCACTTCGTTTGCCATCAGTTTTGGAAACACTAATTGGTCCGCTTCTAAAAGTGTTGTTTTACCTACTTTAGGAACACCATTGTAGCTAAAAGAAATTACATCATTTTCTTTTACCTCAAAATGCCAGTCGTCGTTTTCATGTTTGGCATTTTGTCCGTAAGCATTTGCCAATGTAACATAAGCTTCTACAACATAATTTCCTAGTTTCATGAACTCGTAACCTGGTATAGTTATGTTTCTCCCAGTACCCAATAAACGTCCATTTAAGTTCCATTTTACAGCTCGAACTTCTTTAGCAATTGCTTCTTGCTCATCTGGAATGTACAGACTAAAGGTGCTTGCTTTAACAGCAAAAGTCATTGGAGTGCCAGGCCTTATTACTGCTGCATCGTGTGTTATTTCAGAAACAGTATTGGTAATGGTTTCTCCTGTAAAATTTTGTCTTGATTCTTCGCCTGTATCAAGTTTATAAACCGCCGTAACTATATATTTTGCTTTTGTATTTTCTGGAGTAAACGAAACAGTGTTTTCGATTTTTGTAGACTTCAACACATTTCCCAAAGCATCTGTAACGTACATTTTTAAATTTTCGAGTTCAGAATCTGTAGGAGGCATTAAAAATTTGGATTTAAAAGTGGCTGGAAAATTTTGTCTCAGACGCATTTTACCTGAAATTATTTTTGCAAAATTTTCGCCGTCAATGGGCACGAGTTCCGTTCCGTCTAATGTATTTACAGCTACCTCAACATCAAGAGAACAGTCTGGATAATTTTTGTTGTGTTTTCCGTCCTCAAAATCTTCTTTTTTGGGTTTCCCGTACCCCTCAATACGATATTTACCTAGTGTTGAGAATGTATATTTAAAACTGGTTCCCAGTTGTTCTTCTGTAAATAATCGTTTGTCTTTGTCGCCTGTAAAACCATCGTAAATAACCCACGAAGTTAGGTTTACATTTCCTTTTTTTATTTTTGCCAAAAAAGTACATTCTTCATTTTGGCGTATGGTAACTCTTTCGACATTTTTTGTATCACTTGATGATACTGGTTTAAAGTCGGGTATGTTCTTAAGGTTTTTTAAGGTAATATTAGAAACACTCGGGTAAGCGGTTTCTAGAACAGGCATTTTTACAGCGGGGTTTATAAGTGCAAGTGCAGCGAGGTTTGTATTCTCGGCATGCTCTTTCATAATCATATCAGTCTGCCCAGACTTCACAACTTCTATTTTGCCCCCAACGGTACACTGTAATGTCGAAATTTCGGTAAGTACTTTATTTCCAAAAATACTTGTTTTATCGTAGACTTTTGTCCATTTTGGTGCGGGCGCCAATGCACAAGGCTGGTTACCTCCCGAAGATGGTTTTAGGGTGCATTTGCCAAAAGTGGCAGCAGCTGGATCAAAAGTCTTATCGACCTCAGTAGCTGTAAATTTACCTTCCTCGCCATTATAGATTACTTTGTTGTGGGAAGTAACCAATAATTTGGCTGTCTGTTTTGGGTTTTCTGCTTTATTGCAACAGCATAGACCTCCATGTACAACAAAAAATTTATTGTCGTGAGCGTTTTTTTCGACTTCTTTTTGTTTTTCTTGTTCTTGCTGCTGTTTTTGCTGTTCTTTCTCTTGTTCCTGCTGTTTTTTCTCTTCTTCTTTTTCGCTATCAGCTTTTACAACTTTTTGCCTCTCTTCATTTTTTTTATTTATGGCTACAATCTCATCTTGTGGTGGCGTTAAGAGTGTTTTCCCTACAGAAGGTTCTGATCCAATTCCGTCCTTTATTCCGGCATTCATGTTATGATAATGGCGTAAATCTAGAGGATTGTCTATTCCCAACTCATTGGCAATACTTTGCAAAGTATCTCCTTTTTTTACTAAATACGGTATTGAATTATTCATGGTCTTGTTTTTTATTAATGGCAGACATCTAGACGGTTTCTTTATTTGATCTATAGTAAACATTTGGACCTACTCTAAATTTTCATTTTCTATTAGTCTTATCCATATTTTTATTCTTTTCTGGTTAGAATTAAATTTTCTCTATATTTAAAATATGAGTTATTGATTTTTATCTCTGTTTCTGAAATAGTAAAATCAAACTGAGTAGTCTTATATTGCGTTTCGTGCTTAATAGTAGCAGTAATTACAGATTCTTCATCAGTTACTTTATCTGGATACTGATAATTATTTCCTGCTGTTTTGACAACATTAAATAGTGCTTTATCTTTGTTACTTTCTCCCTTATACTGTAAAATATTTGATTCAGGATTAAAGCTTTTTCTGCCTTTCCAAAAAACTTCAGTGTCTAATGGAAGAACATGCCAGCTAAAATGGTAATCATTGTTATTTTCTGGTTTTTCTAAACAAAGCCGCAAAATGCTTATCAAGCCAAAGGAATGCATATAATTTACCATTGCACAACAATCTTTTGCCGCTTTTTCGAAAAACGCTGCACGAATATATTCTAGTCCTGCTCCCTCATGTTTAAGCTTTAATTCTTTGTCTGTGTGGATTAACCGTTTTGAAATTTCATTATAATTTGCCAAAAAAAATTTCCGCCTCTTATCTCAAACAAAACCGGAAAAAGCACATCATTATAAGTATGTGCTATATTCTCAAACTTTGAGGTTACTTTTTTATCATTAACTTTAAATTTTTTGCGCTTTATTTCAATTCTAGAATTAGAGTATTCCACAATTTCAATTTCGTATGTACATTGGGATTCTAGTTTTCTATCAAAAAGTTCGTGATTAATTTTATGTAGAATTTTAAACTTATACTTTTGCTCTATGCTCATTTTTAAATCATTAAAAAGATTAACAATTAAAAGTATGCATCGATTACTAAGTTCTTTAGCCACAAAAGGATATTTTTATAACAAAATAAGGCTAGCGTTGTAAGTTAATGCCTATAATTTGGTCGTTTTAAAACAAAAAAAAATCCAAAGCCAGAAACCTGCTTTGGATTTTTTTTTGTTTGAGATTGGAAATCTTTATTTCACTTCAAAAACATTATTTGTCTGTTTTACGTCAGCCATTAATCCGCTTGGATCGATCGTGATTTTTTTAATTGACGTTTTGTTTTTGTCGATTGTAAAACTATAGTTTTGCTGTGCCCAAGCCCAGTCTTCTAAAACTGTTCTCTTTTCGTTTGGATTTGGGTTTGGTTTAATGAAGTTCATCATTCTTAACGGAATATAGAATGTCTCAGATGTTCCGTCAGTATAATCTACTTTCAAATCGATTGGCATTGGCATTCTTCCAATTCTTTCTAAAGAAACAGTTGTTTTTCCTGCATTGTCAGCTACATCCTTAATTCCGTAATCGATTGTATTTAAGGTTTGTGTCCAATCTATTAAATACCAATCTAACTCCGCTCCAGAAACTCTTTCTGCGGTTCTTTTGATATCGTTTGGAGTTGGGTGTTTGAATTTGAAATCGTTGAAATATCTTTTTAAAGTCGCATCAACGTTCTCTTTTCCGATTACATATTCTAATTGAGAAAGAAAAAGGCTTCCTTTTACATAAGAAGAAATACTGTACGGACGGTTCTCATCATAACGATCTCCATGAGTTGTTTGTGGCTGTTCTTTACCAGAATTTACTAAACTGTAATACGCTTTATAATTTCCTATAAAAGGATTTACTTCTTTTTTGTCTCCTTTTAATTCGTTCAAAGCACTGTCTTCGATGTAAGTTGTAAAACCTTCATCCATCCAAGGGTGTTTTGATTCATTTGAAGCCAAAATGTGTTGAAACCAAGAGTGCCCTAATTCGTGCGTTGCTGTTCCAAGAATTCCTTCAAGAGTTCCGTTTCCTAGCATTAAAGTACACATTGCATACTCCATTCCACCGTCTCCACCTTGAATAAATGAATATTGTTTGTATGGATACGCTCCTACTCTTTGGTTGTAATAATCCATTACTTTAACCATTAAAGGCTCTAACTGTTTCCAGTTTGCAGTCGTTTTTTCGTTGTTTTTGTAAAAGAAATGCAAATCAACATCGTTTGGTCCTTTTACAATATCATGCGTATATTCTTTATCAGCAGCCCACGTAAAATCGTGAACATTTGGTGCAATAAAATGCCATGTCAATGTTTTTGCTTTTTTAGGATATGTAACTGTTACACCTGCATCTTGGTAACCGTGACCAATAGAATTTTTTTCTTGCAAATATCCAGAACCACCAATGGTGTAATCTTTATCGATAGTAATTTTTACATCAAAATTACCCCAAACACCGTGAAATTCTCTTGCGATGTAAGGATCTGCGTGCCATCCTTCAAAATCAAATTCGGCCAATTTTGGATACCATTGTGACATAGAAAGTTCTACTCCTTCAGAATTGTTTCTTCCTGAACGACGAATTTGTACCGGCACTTGTCCGTCAAAATCTAATGTAAAAGTGGTTTTAGAATTTGGAAGGATTGGTTTTGCCAAAGTCACTTCTAAGATTGTTCCTGAAACTCTTGTTTGAGCAGTAACTCCATCTTGTTTGAAATTTGCAATTTTTAAATACCCAATTTCGTTAGGTTTTAAAGTTTCAATACGGCTTTGTTTTACTTCTTTTCCGTCAGCTTGTTTTACTTTGTTTACCATTCTTCCGTCTGGATCTTTAATAAAATGAAGACGTGCATCCATTTCGCTTCCTGGTTGAAATGCGTTTGGAAACAAATGATAAAATACTTTTTTTAGAGTATCAGAAGAGTTGTTGGTATAAACCAATTCTTGTTTTCCTTTGTACTGATAGTTTTTTACATCCATCGAAACCTCCATTTTATAGTCAGCATGCTGCTGCCAATATGGGGCGCTTTGTGCAAAAGCCGAATTAAAACCTAAGCTTAGGAAAGAAAGTAAAATAATTTTTCGCATGTTAATATGTAATAGAAAATGGAAGAGCGCGAACTCTTCCATTGGATTAATAGTGTATTATTGTTTATTTTTTAGACATCTTTTCAGCCATCAATAAAGCGTTGTAAGCATTTACCATCTTAGCTGTTCTTGATGATTCTACAGAAGAAACCGCTTTTGGTTTTTCGTCTGGATTTTCACTTTCACCCAAAACAATCATTGAAGGAAGTGCCACTCCAGAGTCCATTAAAATCTTTTTAACCTGAGCTGCTTTTAATTTTGGATAGTAAGAACGAATCAAAGCGGCAACACCTGCCGCATTTGGAGATGCCATTGATGTTCCTTGCAGGTATTTGTATTTATTATTTGGCACTGTTGCATAGATTTCTTCTCCTGGAGCAAAAACGTCTACGTTTATTTTCCCGAAGTTAGAGAATGGCGCCACAACATTTTCGCCATAAGATTTATTAATCGCTCCAATTGTGATCAAATTATCTGCAAACTCTTTTACGTTGTCTTCAGAGTCGTTTGGATAATTGATGTTTTTAGCTTCATCAATGTTGTAACCATCATTACCAGCCGCGTGAACAATTAAAACGTCTTTTTTAGCTGCATACTTAATAGCATCATAAACCCATTGTTTGTGTGGAGAAAAACTTTTTCCAAAACTTCCGTTGATTACTTTTGCTCCATTGTCAACTGCATAACGAATTCCCAAAGCAATGTCTTTATCATATTCGTCTCCATCTGGAACGGCTCTAACAGTTAAAATTTCAACGTTTTCCGCTACTCCGTCTCCACCTAAGTTATTTCCACGAACTTGAGCAATAATTCCAGCAACGTGAGTTCCGTGAAGTGCTTTTTCTTTATCTGGACCAAAAACAACATTGTTACCATAATGATTGTTTTTAATGTCTTCTGGATTGTCGCCTACAATTTTTCTTCCGTCATAATCTTTATTCAAATTGTAATCCAACTGATCGTAAACTTGTTCTTTGTATTCTCCAAAATCTGCTTCTGGATCAAAAGTTGAACCTGCATTTGTAAAAATCTGAGTCATAATCATTTTACTTCTTGCCACTTTTGGGTCTGTTGAAGTAATAGTGCTTAAATCTTCGATTTTATATGTTGTTTTATTAAGTTCTTTTTTGATCGTGTTGTGAACATCAAGTAAAAAATCTACCTGATCTTTGTCTTTTAACGCTTTTTCATACTTCTCTGTGTATTGCGCCAAAGCTGCTTTATATTGAGCAGAACCATCGTCACCTTTTTTAACGATACGAGTCATTTCTAGGTTTTCATGAACCGAATTTCCTAAGAAATTCCATCCGTGAACATCATCGATAAATCCGTTTTTATCATCATCGATTCCGTTTCCTGGAATTTCTTTCTTATTGGTCCAGATCATTCCCTGTAGGTCTTCGTGCTCGATATCGACACCTGAATCTACAATTCCCACGATTACTTTCTGCCCTTTCTTACCTTGCAGTAATTCAGCATAAGCTCTATCAACGCTCATTCCTGGAATAGAATCTTTTATTAAATCAAGATGGCTCCATCTTTTTAATTCATTTTCGCTAACAGGCGCTTTTTTTACAACTGCTGCCGGCGCTGTAATAAACTCCTTTGAAGTAGAAACCTGCGCTTGAACTGTAGCGCTACATCCTGCTAAAACAAGCAATGCAAAAGCAGATAATTTAAGAGGTTTTATATGACTCATGTATCTATAAATATAAGTAAAGTTAAAAGATGGGTCTAAATTATGCTTTTTTGTTACAAAAAACTAACTGTTAACACTGTGTTATGAAATTTTGACGAAAAATACTGAAAAGTATAATTTTCGCAAACATTTATTTATCAAACCATTACAACATAGCCCTGCCAGACCAAAAATATACTTATATGCAATTATTTGTTTTGGAATTGAAAAAAAATTAACAAATAATATAGTCTTTACGGGTTTACGTAAGGTTTGCCCATTTTATTAACTTATACTTGCGCGACCTAATTCTAAACTTATTCTATGAAGACAAAACTACTCTTATTGCTGTTACTGGCAACTTTTTCTATTTCTGCGCAAATTAATTTAGTCCCAAATGGTGGGCTTAATTCTTGGGCGGGATTTACACTTCAAGACTGGGCCACGGAAAATAGTGTCTCTCGAAGAACTGCCAATTATGAAGGGACTTTTAGTGCCGAATTATCATATATAAGTGCTTCTCCTAAAATTACTGCGCAAGTACCATTACAGGCGGGTGTTACTTATACGATCAAATTTAAGTACCTGTACGCAGACAACAATTATAATGGAAGCCATCCTATTTCATTAAATATCTCAAAAAACGGAAGTTCTAGCACTTTATCTTCAAGTACTATTGCTACCAACAATTTATGGAATGAAAAAGAAGCAACTTTTACTCCTGATGCAAATCTTTCATATGATTTATCAATTTCTACTTTTAGTTTTGATAATGCTCCTTTTACTGTCTTGATCGACCATGTTCAGGTATATGTAGCTGGAACAGAACAATACACAAAAATTCCTGATATAAACTTTGAAAATAAATTAATTTCCTTAGGCATTGATTCTGGAGCGCCTGATGGTAAAGTACAAACAAGCAATATTAATACAATAACATCATTGGATGTTTCAAGCAGTAATATTACTGATTTAACAGGGATTGAAGACTTCGTTTCTTTAACTCAGTTATATACAATGTCAAATAAATTGACAACATTGGATTTGTCTAAAAATGTAGAATTAACAACCTTAAGATGTGATTCAAATTATAGTATAACAAGTTTAAACGTCTCCAAAAACACTAAACTAATCAATTTATATTGCGCTGACAACAAGATCTCTAGTTTAGATGTTTCTGCTATTCCAGACTTAATGTTTTTATATTGCAGTAGTAACCAACTAAGCAGTTTAAATCTTTCTTCTAATACAAAATTACAATATCTGTATGTAAATGGAAATCTTTTGACCTCTTTGGATTTAAGTAAAAATACGCTTTTAAATACTATACAATCTCAACAAAATAGCAGACTTGAAACCTTAAATCTTCAGAATGGACAAAACACTCTGATACAAAAAATAAACTTAAACTATACTCCAAGCTTATATTGTATTCTAGTTGATGATATAGCATATTCTACTGCTAACTGGGAATCATTTAAAGCCAGCAATGTTGATTACTCATTAACCTGCCAAACTCCTGAATACATTATAATACCAGATCCCGAATTCGAAAAAGCTTTAATGACTAATGGTTTGGACGGTGTAGTAGACGGTAAAATTCTAAAATCTAAAGTTTTAGCTACCGATAACCTACATCTTAACATTGAGAATGTAACCGATTTAACAGGTTTAGAATCTTTTAAAAACTTAAAAAATTTAGAACTTACAGCATTCGCGAACGCGAGTACAATAACTAAATTTAATATTACTCCTTTTACTCAACTTACATCTTTTACTTGCCGAACTAAAAGCTTATCTGAAATTGATGTATCACAGAATGTAAATCTTACAGAATTAAATTTAAGCAATAATAAGCTTACTAAACTTGATTTGAGTTCAAATTTGGCTTTAGAAAAATTAATAGTTTCATCAAATGCAATTACTGATCTTAATGTTACTCAAAATACAGCATTAAAAACATTAGGTTGTGGCGAAAATCCTTTAACAGTAATTAATGTTTCTAAAAACACTGCGCTAGAAAGCCTTTACTGCTACAATACCAAAATCAAAACTTTGGATATTACAAACAATCCGGCATTACAAAATTTAGATGTTGAACTTAATTATCTAAAATTACTAGACATTTCTAAAAACCTACAGTTAGTGACTCTTAACTGTGATCAAAACGATTTTAAATCGTTAGATATTTCAAAAAATACTTTACTGACAAAATTTAGTTGCGGTTATAATAACGATTTATCTTATTTAAACCTTAAAAATGGTAATAATAAAAATTTCATAACAAATACGTTAAACTACAGAGGTTTTAGAAATACAAAATTAAGCTGTATTGAAGTAGATGATGTTGAGTACTCTAATACAAATTGGGCAACATTAAAAGATGCCTCTGCGACTTATTCTTCTTCATGTGATGTAGTACTTGCATATACGGCAATCCCTGATCCAAATTTTGAAGAGGCATTAATTCTAAAAGGAATTGACAAAGATGGTAAAAATGGTAAAGTTTTAACTTCTGAGATACTTAATCTTACTTCTTTAAATGTATCCGACAGTAACATTAAAGACCTAACGGGAATTCAGGATTTTGTTTCTTTAACTTCATTAGATTGTTCTAAAAACAATTTGACAGTATTAAATGTTTCCAACAATACGTTCTTAACAGAACTAAAATGCAGCAACAATACTATTTTTTCATTAGATGTATCTTATAATGCTAGACTAACCAACTTAAGCGCAAGTTTTAACAAAATAGTAAGCTTAGATCTTTCTGCAAATAAGAGTTTAAAAGAGGTTGAGTGTGCTTCTAATAACCTGCACAATCTTAACTTGAAAAATGGCAATAACGCAAACATGCAGCGTATGATTTTCGGTAATTTCACCGAAAATCCACATTTAGTATGTATCGAGGTTGATGATGCAACATTTGCTGAAGCAAATTGGATTGCAAAAGACGCAAATGCAAGTTATTCATCTCAAGCATGTCCGTTAAACGAGCAGCAAACATTAATACCTGACTTAAATTTTGAAAGAATACTAATAGCTCAAGGTATAGATAAAGATGGAGAAAATGGAAAAGTACGTACTTTGAGCATTTTAACATTAACAGATTTAACCTTAAATGACGCAAACAATAAAGTTTCAGATCTAACGGGTATCCAAGATTTTAGAGCTTTGACCTCACTTAATGCAAACAATAATAATATTAAAACCGTTGACCTTTCCAGTAATACTGCATTAATTCTTCTAAATCTTGATAATAACCAGCTAACTGAAATTAATGTATCGAACAATACTTCTTTATGGGGTTTGAGCTTAAATTATAATAAATTAACTACTCTTGATATTTCTAAGAACACAAAATTAGGCTCTTTAAATATACAAGGAAATCAAGTAGCAGACCTTGACATTTCAAAAAACACAAGTTTAAGCTCATTAGATGGTCGAGACAATCAATTAACTTCTTTAGAAGTTTCTAAAAATACGATCTTAAACAGGTTGTATTTAGGCAACAATAGTTTGAAAACTATCGATTTGTCTCAAAACACAAAATTGAATTATTTATCTATTTATGACAATTTACTAACATCTTTGGATGTTTCAAACAACCCACTTTTAGTTGCATTACAATGTGCTCAAAATCAGATCAGAACTTTAGATTTGTCTAAAAACAACAAACTGACCCAATTATACGTAAATGATAATAAGATATACAATTTGAATTTGAAAAACGGAGCTAATAGTTTAATAAATACTACCTACTCAGACTTCAAAAGAAACCCTTATTTAACTTGTATTGAGGTTGATGATGTGGCTTTTTCAAACGAAAAATGGAGTACATTAAAAGATGTAACTGCTAATTTTTCATCAGCAACATGTCCAAATGGAGAACCTTTTACATTAATTCCTGATGTAAATTTTGAAAATAAATTAATCGCTCTTGGAATTGACAAAGATGGTCCAAACGGAAAAGTAGCAACTTATAGCATTGATACAGTAACTTCTCTAAACGTATCAAAGAGTAATATTACTGATTTGACAGGATTACAAGATTTTACTGCATTAAATTCATTGGAAGCTGCAGATAACAAATTGACGACAATTAATATTACTAATAATAAATTGTTGGCCAATTTAAATGTAAGCAAAAACCAATTGTCTTCTGTAGATGTCTCTGCAAACTACAAATTAGCGACCTTAAACTGTAATGCAAATAAAATCACAGCTTTAAATCTTTCCAATAATTACTTATTGAGCAATTTAAACTGTAGCAATAATACAATTACAACATTGGATGTATCTAATCAATTAGAATTAACTAATTTAAACTGTAGCACTAATGCTCTTACTGTTTTGAATGTTTCAAGAAACACCAAACTAACAGTATTAAGTGCTAGTATTAATAAATTGGAAAGTTTAGATGTTTCTAAAAACACAATACTGAAAGAAATCGACTGTGCAAGTAATGAGTTATACAACTTAAACTTGAAAAACGGGAACAATGCTAATATGGAAAGAGTAATTTTTGGAAATTTCACAGAAAATCCAAACTTGCTTTGTATTCAAGTAGACGATGCTGCATTCTCAAATGATAATTGGATTGCAAAAGATGCAACTGCAACATACTCTTCTGAAGCATGTCCTGTAAACGGGAAGTACACTTTGATACCTGATCCAAATTTTGAAAAAATATTAATTGCTAAAAACATTGACACAGATGGTGAAAATGGAAAAGTACTTACCAAAAGTCTTTTAAAAGTTACCTATTTGAATGTTAGCGACACTAATCTGAAAGTATCTGATTTAACAGGTATTGAGGATTGTACAGCATTAGAAACTTTATATTGTTATTCTGCCGCATTGACGAATTTAGATGTTTCTAAGAACATAAACTTACAAACTTTAGACTGTTCAAATAATAAATTAACTTCTTTGAACTTATCAAAAAACAGTCAATTAAAATCAGTAGATTTTTCTAGGAATGATTTAACATCAATAGATCTTTCAGCAAATACTAATTTAACTCGTTTAACGGGAAGCAACAATCAGCTTTCAGCATTAGATCTTTCAAAAAATAAAGCGTTGGAAACTGTATCTGTTTACAATAATAAATTAACTAATTTAAATATTACTGAAAATCTTAATTTAACCAATTTAACGGTTTCAAAAAACCTTCTAACATCAATAGACCTTTCAAACAACGCAAGTTTAAAAGCTATAGACATTGCCGAGAACCAATTTACAACGGTTGATATTTCTAAAAACCCTTTATTAGTATCAATATTTGCAAGCAAAAATAATTTAGAGAGTCTAAATCTTAGCAATAATACCTCGTTAACTTCATTGCATTTGCAATATAATAAACTCGCAACTCTTGATATTTCTACAAATAAAGTTTTAAGCACAGTTTTTCTTTATAATAATATGTTGACCTCTTTTGACATAACTAAAAATTCTGCAATAAACACTTTAAACTTAGACAGTAATCAATTGACAAGTTTAAATTTAAAAAACGGAAAAAATAGCTTGATAAGTGTTGTTAGTATGCGTCAAAACTCAAAACTAAATTGCATTCTTGTAGATGATGTAATTTATGCCAATACTAATTGGAATACTAGTAAAGATGAAATAGCAACCTATAACATCGAATGTACTGGCGAATTAGTTCTAGCTCCAAGCAATTTTACTGTAGAAACTAAAGGTGAATCTTGTCTTGGTGAAAATAACGGAGAAATCAGCATTGTTGGAAAAGCTTCGTTTGCTTACAATGCAACGATAAACGACAAGTCTTACACGTTTACAAATAATGCTTTAAAAATTTCTGCATTAACTCCTGGGGTTTACAAAATTAAGATTACTATTCCTGAAATGATTTTCGAACAAAATTTCAATGTAACCATCCAAAAAGGAGCTACTATTACAGGAAAATCTAATATAAGCGCTAAGAATGTAAATGTTGAAATTACTGAAGGAACAGCTCCTTTTACCGTATTTGTTGATGGTACAGAACAATTCCAGACAACAGACAACAATTTTACAGTTTCTCTAGATAAAGCTGGATTGGTAGAAGTGGCAACCGCAAAGGCTTGTGAAGGTGTTTTTGCTAAAAAAGTTACTTCTTATGAATTAGGGACAATGCTTTCAGCTTATCCAAACCCTACTTCTGGCAGTATCGAAATTGAAATTCCTAGCTCAAAAACGGAAGTTGCTATTGATTTGTACAATTTCGGCGGCCAGTTAGTTTCACACGGAACTTATAATATTGAAAGCGGAAGAGCTCTTTTAAATCTTGAAAAATTGCCTTCCGGAATTTATGCCGCTAAAATTAACTTAGAGACTCCAGAATACATTAAAATCATAAAAAATTAAGAAATGAAGAATTCTATATACTTATCAATAATCTGTTTAGTATTTGCGGCCTGTGGAAGCGGAGGCGGAGATGATCCAGTTACTCCTCCGGCAGTAAACACAGCTCCTACAGTACCTGTATTGAGTATACCTGCAGACAATAAATTATGTTTAGACAATAATGTTTCTTTTCAGTGGAATGCTTCAACTGATGAACAAAAAGATGCAATCGTTTATCAGATTCAAATTGCAAAAGATAACGGATTTGCTCAAATCGTCAATACGCTTGATAATTCATCTCTTTCTACCAGTGCTTTAGCTTTAGAGAAAAATACAGCTTATTATTGGAGAGTTAAAGCGACAGATGCTAAAGGATTGTCTAGTGCTTATTCTTCAACATTTAAGTTTTATACGGCTGGCACAGCTGTGGTGAATCATTTGCCTTTTGCTCCAGAATTGATCGCTCCAGCAATCAATGCAGCCTTGAGCACGTCAACTGCAACTTTAACTTGGAACGCTTCTGATGTTGATACTGCAGATATTTTGACTTATGATGTATATTTTGGAACGGCAAATCCGCCAACGGCAAAAGTAAGTGAGAACATAAGTGCAAAATCAATTGAGGTTGCACTTCAGCCTACAACGCAGTATTATTGGAGAATTGTTGTCAAAGACAATAAAGGCGGTGAAACTGTAGGTCAGATTTGGAAATTTAAGACAAACTAAACTTCAAAAATTACAATTAGTTAAATCAAAAACTCCCATTTTCAACAAATGAAAATGGGAGTTTTTTGTAAAGTACTGATTCTATTTGTTTCGTTACGTCTTTCCGTAAAGAATAATGAAACGAATATTGTATCATTGCAAATCCAAAAACTGTATTAGTCTATGAAAACAAAATTACTTTTAATGCTTTTATTAGCAAATTTTACTTTTTATGCACAAACCAATTTAGTTTCCAACGGAGATTTTGAAAATTGGACATCTTCCTCTCAGCCAGATGATTGGGGACGATTTTTTAGTGGACTTATCTATAAAGATTCCGATCATCAGAATGGAAATTCGAGTACCAAAATAGAAATAACAAGTGGTACTCTTAATTATATGTTTACTAACGCTTATTTCCCAGTAGAGACTGGTAAAACTTATAGAGTTACTGGTTACCATAAATTGGTTTCTGGATCTATTACTTCTCTTGAATTAGGCTTAATAGATTCTGATGTTTCGCAGACACCAATTACAAGTTCTATTGACAATACTTCATCAAATTCAGAATGGAGAAAAATTGAGTTTGATTATGTAGCTACTGCAACTAAAAACATCGGAGTTATTATTAGAGTAGAAGGAACAGCAACTTCAGAAATTTTGATTGATAATGTCTCTGTAGTAAATATCCCTCAATACACTCAAATTCCAGACATTAACTTTGAGAACAAATTAATTTCTTTAGGAATCGATTCTGGAACTGTTGATGGACTAGTTTTGACCTCAGACATTGCTTCTGTAGAAACTTTAGACCTTTACTACAGTAATATTAGTGATTTGACTGGAATAGAAGATTTTAAATCGTTAACATCTTTAAACTGTATGTCAAATACAATTTCTTCTATAGACCTTTCTAAAAACACCGCCCTAACTTACCTTGATCTTTCTTATAATAATTTGAGTGCTTTAGATCTTTCTGCTAATATTAATCTTCAAACCTTAAATATTAATTATAATAGCTTTACAACTATAGATCTTTCGAAAAATACTGAATTAATGTACTTTTTTTGTACATCAAACCAGTTAGGTAATGTTGATTTTTCACACAACACTAAGTTAAGTGCACTTTGGTGCCAATCTAACCAATTTACAAGTTTAGATTTTTCAAATAATACTGCTTTAACTTCATTGCTTTGCGCCAACAATAAATTGCTGACAACAGTAAACCTGAAAAATGGAAACAATGGTTCTGTTTCTTTAAATATAAACGAGATTGATTTTACAAAAAATCCGCTATTAACTTGTATTGTTGTTGATAATGCACTTTATGCGAATCAAAATTGGTCTGCATTTAAAGAAGCAACTGCATCATATTCAACTTTTGACTGTTCTCTAGTTACGCCTATACCAGATCTTGCCTTTGAAACGAAATTAATTGATATAGGAATTGACACCGATGGACAAAACGGAACTGTTTTAAACAGTAGCATTTCAGGCGTAACCTCTTTAGATGTTTCTTCAAGTTCTATTAAAGACTTAACGGGTATTAGCGGTTTCACTGCTTTAAACAGTTTAAATTGTTCAGGAAATTTACTAGTAACATTAAATCTTTCTAAAAATACTTCTTTGACTCTTTTAGATTGTACCAACAATACTTTAGAAAAATTAAGCATTAAGAACGGCAACAATTTAAATTTAGATCTTAGTTCTAATTTTACTTCAAATCCAAGCTTAAGCTGTATTGAAGTTGATGATGTTACTTATTCTAATACAAATTGGACTTCTCTTAAAGATGCTACAGCAAATTACAACGAAGATTGTACGCAATACACTTTAATACCAGATTCAAATTTTGAAGACGCATTAATCGCTTTAGAAATTGATACTGATGGTAAAAATGGTAAAGTTAAAACAGAAAGTGTACGTAAAGTAACTTCATTAAATGTACAAAGTTCAAATATTTCTGATTTAACTGGAATCGAAGATTTTACAGCTTTAATTGCTCTAGAATGTATTGATAACACGATCAGTAGTATAGATGTTAGCCATAATAAACATCTAACAAGATTAGGTTTAGACTTTAATAATTTATCAAGTTTAGATGTTACTGCAAATACCGAATTATACAATTTATCATTCAGTAACAATCTAGTTCCAGCGATTGATTTATCGCAAAATAAAAAACTTCATATTTTAGTTGCCGATCAAAATTTATTGACAAGTATAGACTTTTCAGAAAACCCAGAATTAGAAACTATTTATTGCGGAAGAAATAATTTGACAACTTTAAATGTATCAAATCTTCCTAATTTGAATCAATTAAATTGTATCCTCACAAACATTTCTGAAATCGACGTTACTGCAAATCCAAAATTGGTGTGGCTATATCTTAATAACAACCAATTAACAGAGATTGATCTTAGTCAAAATCCTCTTTTAAGATATTTAAACTTAAGCCATAATCAATTAACCACTTTAGATTTAAGTCACAATCCTCTTTTAGAACTTATTTTTGTTGAATTCAACCCTTTAACATCACTAAATGTTCAAAATGGCAACAACAGAAATTTTATATTGCCTTCACAGACTGGGAAAAAAGCAGGATATGGCGATACAACAAGCTTCTTGAAAAACCTTAAATTGAGCTGTATTCAGGTTGATGATGTTGATTTTTCTAATGCAAATTGGTCGCATATCAAAGAAACTACCACAAGCTATTCTAATACTTGTAAAAGTCTAGGTATTGACAAATCTGAATTTAGTCAAGCCATTGTATATCCAAACCCAACAAAAGGTGAAATAACGATTAATAATATTGCATTAGACAAAGCAACAGTTTACAATTATTTAGGGCAATTGGTAAAATCTTTTACTCTAAACAACGCAAATAAAGAGAACACGTTAGATTTATCTGGCTTGCCTAGAGGAGTTTATTATGTGTATCTAATCAATGGAGATGCCGCTTCTGCTAAAAAAGTTATAGTAGAATAATGTCAATTAGTTAAATTATAAAATCCCGTTTTCAAAGTTGTGAAAACGGGATTTTTTTAATTAATAATTTTTAGTTGTCTATTGAAAAATAATTCATTTTTTGTAGGTAAAATATGTTTAAATAAATTATACTTGCATTTTAAAACATATGTCTTTTCTTATGAAAACAAAATTACATTTATTTTTACTTTTATTAACCAGCTTTTCTTTTTATGCCCAATCTACTTTAATTCCTGATTTGAATTTTGAAAACAAACTAATCAAACTCGGAATCGACTCTGGGACTCCCGACGGAAAAGTACTTACTTCTAGAATTGCTAACTTAACAACATTAGATGTTTCTTCAAGTTCTATAAACAACCTTACAGGCATTCAAGACTTTGTGAGATTAGTCGATTTAAAATGTTATTCAAATAATTTAGTTGATTTAGATCTTTCTAAAAACACCGTTTTAAAGACTTTAAACTGTGATAAAAACAAATTAATAGGTCTAAACCTTGACAAAAATGTTGCCTTAACTTCTATCTCTTGTGAAGAAAACCAAATAAAAAGTCTAGATGTTTCTAGAAGTACATCACTTATCACTTTATATTGCAAGCAAAATGAAATTACGAGCTTAGATCTTTCTAAAAATATTGCTTTAACGAAAGTGAATTGTGCTTACAATAAATTAACGCTATTAAATGTTTCAAAAAATGTTAATCTAACTCAATTAGAATGTGAAAGAAATCAATTAACATCTTTAGATCTAAACAGTCCGAATCTAGCAATTCTTTCATGTGCATATAATAAAATAACTATTTTAGATGTTTCCAAAAATCCAAAGCTGACAGAGTTCAGCTGTAACAACAATAGTCTAACTTATTTGAATTTACATAACCTAAAAAATACTTTGTTAACCTATATCGATTTTACAATAAATCCCGATTTAGATTGTATAGTAGTTGATAACCTCTATTATTCTAATGCAAACTGGCCAACTAAAAAAGATGATACGGCAAATTATGTTCCTTTTTGTGGAGTAAAATATACCTTGATTCCTGACCGGAATTTTGAACAAAAATTAGTTTCACTTGGTCTTGACGATGAAGTAAATGGAGCAGTCTTAACAGAAAAAATCGTAAAAGTTGAGAGAATCAATGTCAGTGAACTACACATTCAAGATTTAACCGGAATAGAAGATTTTAAAGCACTGACATCTCTTAATTGCTCTCATAATCAGATAACAAATTTAAATGTTAGTAAAAATATTCTTTTAAGCTATTTAAACTGTAGTTATAATTATATAGCTACATTGGATATTACAAAAAATACTCTCTTGAATGAATTTGATTGTCACAGCAATCGATTAACCGCTTTAGATGTTTCTAAAAATCTTGAACTACATTATTTAGATTGCGGTTCTAATAAAATAGTAATTTTAGATATTTCAAAAAATTATGATTTAAGACAACTATCTTGTGGTCTTAATAAACTTCTAAGTCTTAACCTAAAAAATGGTAATAACGGTGCATGGTTGGGGCTTTCTTATGCCTACATGAGAGATAATCCAAATCTAACTTGTATTCAATTAGATGAGCGCTCAAAAGGCTATGAATTTAAACTTTATAGTGATCCTATTGCAAAATATTCTTCAAACTGTCCAACTTACACCATGATACCTGACAGCAATTTTGAAGATAAATTGATTGCGCTAAAAATTGATACTGATGGAAAAAATGGAATAGTAGCGACCTCTAGTATTTCAGGAATTACATCACTAGATGTATCTTCAAGCTTTATTGCCGATTTAACAGGAATTCAAGATTTTATAGCCTTAACTAATTTAAATTGTTCTTCAAACTTGTTAAAAATTCTTGATGTTTCTAACAATTCCAAATTAACCAATTTTTCTTGTTCCTCTAACCAATTAATTTCGTTAAATCTTAAAAATGGAAATAATACTATTTTAAATACAAAATACTCCGATTTTAAAAACAATCCTAATTTAACTTGTATTAAAGTCGATAACCCTACTTATTCTAATCTAAACTGGGCAACAATAAAAAACACTGAAGCAAAATATGCTACAGATTGTGCCACATTGGGTCTTGACGATTCTATTTTCGTACACGCTATAATGTACCCAAATCCAACTAAAGGAGAAATAAACATCAATAATATTGCATTAGACAAAGCAACAGTTTACAATTCTTTAGGTCAACTAGTAAAATCTTTTACTCTCAATAATGCGAGCACAGATAATACAATTGATTTATCAGGTTTGGTAAGAGGAGTTTATTATGTGTATTTAATAAATGGCGATGCCGCTTCTGCGAAAAAAATAATCCTAGAATAAACCATACAATTTAGTTCAATTAAATAATCCCATCTTCAATATTTTGAAATGGGATTATTTAATTCTGTTTAAAGAATCTCTTCGCAAGTAAAAACATCTTTCAATCGAACACCTTTTTCGGTATGTTCAACAGTAATAATTTGATTGTGCGCATCGTGTTCTAAAAACAAATAATGATTATTATCTGCTGCCAAATTCAAAAATTTAGATTTCTCTGGCATTGTTAGCAAAGGTCTTGTGTCATAACCCATTACATACGGAAGCGGAATATGTCCTGCTGTTGCTAATAAATCGGCGCAAAAAACAATCGTTTTATCTTGATATTTGATGTAAGGAATCATTTGTTTTTCAGTATGCCCGTCAACATAATAAATATCAAAACCAAGTGCTGCCGAAAAACCAAAATCAGATTCAGGTCTTTCAATAAAATTCAGCTGTCCGCTTTCCTGCATTGGGATTATATTTTCAGACAAGAAAGAAGCTTTTTCTCGAGCATTGGGTTTTGTTGCCCATTCCCAATGGTTTTCGTTTGTCCAAAATTTTGCGTTTTTAAAAGCTGGCTCGTAACCTGTTTTATCAGCATTCCATTGCACACTTCCTCCGCAATGGTCAAAATGGAGATGTGTCATAAAAACATCTGTAATATCATCTCTATTAAAACCATATTTTGCCAAAGACTTATCTAAAGAATGTGATCCCCAAAGCGAGTAATATCCGAAAAACTTTTCAGATTGTTTGTCACCCATTCCGGTGTCAATCAAAATAAGACGATTACCGTCTTCGATCAATAAACAGCGTGCAGCAATATCGATAAGATTATTGGCATCGGCAGGATTGGTTTTATTCCAAATGGTTTTAGGAACAACGCCAAACATTGCACCTCCGTCTAATTTAAAATTTCCGGATTCTATTGGGTAAAGTTTCATGAGAATGATTTTCTAAAAAAGAACAAAGCTAGAAAATTCAAACTCCTTTTGCTAAAATTTAAAGCTAAAAACAAATTTTCTGATTATTCTAATGTAATCGAAGTGCTTCCCATTATTTCCTGCTTATCAAAGTAATTCACAAAATAGGTTCCTTTTTTAAACTGGTCAGCATTCAAAATTCCGTATGCATTTACCGATTTACCCTGAAAATCGGTGCTTACTATAAAACTGTAAACAAGCGCTTTATCATTACCAAACTCAATCAGCTTATTATCGCCCAGAACCGTGTTTTTCTGATCTAAAACTTGAACATAAAAAACTTTTCTTCCTGTCTTTGCAACAGCATTTCCGTTAACGGTAAAGCTAATTTTTAATTTTTTGGTATTCTTTGCTTTTGTTGTTTCCAGTTCAACTCCAGAATTTTTTTCACGAAGTGCAATTGCTTTAAAATTGCTTAAATACAATTTTGAAGCATCTTTTAAAGTCGATTCTAACTTTTTTTGTTTAGAAACTAAAGTGTCATTTTCTATCTTTTGATTGTACATGACCACATTCTGGCTTTCAATTTCTGTCAATAAATTTTTATTCTGAGATTTCAGTTTTTTAATTTCCTGAACTCTGCTTCCTAATGATGCATTTAAATCTGAAAGCTGATTGCGATAAACTTTAATCTGCTCCGCCGATGGATTATTAGAAGCTTTAATAATAGCTACTAAATTCTCAACATTTTTACGCTCTAATTCTAACTCTTTAGATAAAGCTGTTTTTTCTAAAATAGCCTGATCATATGCCTTTTTTAATGCATTTAAAGAGTCCAAAATATTCTTCTGCTCACTTGTTTCTTTACTTTCAAATGAGATTATATTGGCAATACTTTCCTTTTTGGCTCCACTATTATTCTTATCAGGTTCACTGCTAAAAACCAAGACTACAGCACCTACTCCTAAAACAAAAATTATAGCAAACAAGGGTTTAAACCACTTTATTTCATTTTGTTTTTTCATAATTACTCCTAATTTTCTGCAAAATTATTGAATAAAAAATGGTTATAATCAGTAGAAATACTTGTTTTTTAACATTTAGGAGCGATATTTGCAGCTTAATTCTAAAAAGGAGTTCCTTTTGAAATTTTAGAACTATTTCAAAGTCGATTTTATCAAAATAAGTATTATCTATTTTCACATTTGTTATAATAATGTGAACCGCTATGGAAAAAGGTTTTTAAGTCGTATCTTTGCCGATAATTTCTATTTAACATTGAAAATTAGCGTTTTAAATCTGTACTAAATTC
The DNA here is from genome assembly GCF_003254565.1 of Flavobacterium nitrogenifigens. Lineage (GTDB taxonomy): Bacteria > Bacteroidota > Bacteroidia > Flavobacteriales > Flavobacteriaceae > Flavobacterium > Flavobacterium nitrogenifigens. The sequence goes on along the minus strand of NZ_QJRI01000179.1, from coordinate 206,343 downwards.
ATTACAGATCAAAAATGTTCATTAAAAACAAACATCTAAGAACAATGATAAAAGTTTCTGATACTGCCAAAAAGAAAATCATCGATTTGATGACTGATGATGGTTTTGACGCCGCACACGACTATGTAAGAGTAGGTGTAAAAAGCGGTGGATGCTCTGGTTTGTCTTACGATTTAAAATTTGACAAAACCAAAGGAGAAGACGACAAAATATTCGTTGACAACGACATACAAATTGCTGTTGAAAAAAAATCATTCCTTTATTTAGCTGGAACAATTTTAGAATTTTCTGGCGGATTAAACGGAAAAGGTTTCGTTTTCAATAATCCAAATGCAAGCAGAACTTGCGGTTGCGGAGAATCATTCTCTTTATAGTCAAAAGCCGAAAGTCATAATGTCTGCAAAGACTTTGACTGACTTTTAAACTTTGGACTTTAAAAACTTTAAGACAACATTAAAAATATAATGAGCAAATACACCGAAGACGATTTAAAGATCGAACTGGAAACTAAAGAATATGAGTACGGATTTTATACCAATATAGAATCTGAGACTTTCCCTATTGGCTTAAACGAAGAAATTGTAAGAGCTATTTCTCTTAAAAAAGAAGAACCTGAATGGATGACCGAATGGCGCATCGAGGCTTTCCGTGCATGGAAAGAAATGATCGAGCCGGAATGGGCAAACGTACGTTATGAAAAACCAGATTTTCAGGCAATTTCATATTATTCAGCTCCAAAACAAGTAGATCCTAATAAAACTCTAGACGATGTTGATCCAGAATTATTAGAGATGTACAAAAAACTTGGAATTTCTATCGATGAACAAAAAAAGATGAACAATGTCGCTATGGATATTGTAGTCGATTCTGTTTCGGTAGCAACAACTTTCAAGAAAACTTTGGCAGAAAAAGGAATTATTTTCTGTCCAATTTCTGAAGCTATTAAAGAACATCCTGAATTAGTAAAAAAATATTTAGGAACTGTTGTACCTCAAAAAGACAACTTCTATGCAGCATTAAACTCAGCGGTTTTCTCTGACGGAAGTTTCTGTTATATTCCAAAAGGCGTTAAGTGCCCAATGGAACTTTCAACTTATTTCAGAATCAATCAAGCAGGAACTGGACAATTCGAAAGAACTCTAGTTATTGCAGATGAAGGAAGTTATGTTTCTTACCTTGAAGGATGTACTGCTCCAAGTCGTGATGAAAACCAATTGCACGCTGCTGTGGTTGAATTAATCGCTTTGGACGATGCTGAAATTAAATATTCTACAGTTCAAAACTGGTTCCCTGGAAATAAAGAAGGAAAAGGTGGAGTTTACAACTTCGTAACTAAAAGAGGTTTATGCGAAACAAACGCTAAAATTTCTTGGACACAAGTTGAAACAGGTTCTGCTGTAACTTGGAAATATCCTTCTTGTGTATTAAAAGGAGATAATTCAGTAGGAGAATTTTATTCTATTGCTGTAACCAATAATTTCCAACAAGCTGATACTGGAACAAAAATGATCCATTTAGGAAAAAATACCAAATCGACTATTATTTCTAAAGGTATTTCGGCTGGAAAATCACAAAATAGCTACCGTGGTTTAGTGCAAATCTCACCAAGAGCAGAGAATGCCAGAAACTTTTCTCAATGTGACTCATTGTTAATGGGTAACAATTGCGGTGCGCATACTTTCCCATACATCGAAAGTAAAAATCCATCTGCAAAAATCGAACACGAAGCAACTACAAGTAAAATTGGAGAAGATCAGGTTTTCTATTGCAACCAAAGAGGTATTCCGACTGAAAAAGCGATTGCCTTAATTGTAAATGGTTTCAGTAAAGACGTCTTGAACAAACTTCCGATGGAATTTGCCGTTGAAGCTCAAAAATTATTAGAGATTTCTTTAGAAGGATCTGTAGGTTAATTTAAAGATGGAGAATAAAACAGTCATCATTTTAGGTTCTTCTAGAAAAAACGGAAACACAGTAAAAATTGTGGATCAACTTTCGAAAGAACACAACATTGATGTAGTTAATTTAAGTGATTATAATATTTCGTATTATGATTACGAAAGCAAAAATTTAGGCGATGATTTTTTGCCTTTAATAAGAAGAATTATCGAACAGTATGATACTTTAATTTTTGCAACGCCCATTTATTGGTATAATATGAGCGGAATTATGAAAGTCTTTTTCGACAGGATTTCAGATTTAATCCGAATTGAAAAAGAAACTGGAAGAAAACTAAGAGGGAAAAAAATCGGGGTGATATCAAATTCTCACGATAATGAAACTGACGAAAGTTTTTATATTCCGTTTCAAAAATCAGCCGATTATTTAGGCATGGAATATTTAGGACACGCGCATTTTAATGCCAATATCCTAAACCAAACAACAAAAATAGAATTGACATTTATATAAAATAAAGAACAATGTTATCAATAAAAAACCTTCACGCCGCGATTGGTGATAAAGAAATCCTTAAGGGAATTAATATAGAAGTTAAAGCTGGAGAAGTTCACGCGATAATGGGACCAAACGGTTCTGGAAAAAGTACACTTTCTGCTGTTATTGCAGGAAACGAAAACTATGAAGTTACAGACGGAGAGGTAATTCTTGACGGAGAAGATCTTGCTGATTTAGCTCCAGAGGAAAGAGCACATAAAGGTGTTTTCCTTTCTTTTCAATATCCAGTAGAAATTCCTGGAGTTAGCGTTACTAACTTTATGAAAACTGCTATCAACGAAACTCGTAAAGCAAACGGACAAGAAGAAATGCCGGCAAACGAAATGTTGAAAGTTATTCGTGAGAAATCTGAATTATTAGAAATCGACCGTAAATTTCTTTCTCGTTCTCTTAATGAAGGTTTTTCTGGAGGAGAGAAAAAAAGAAACGAAATCTTCCAAATGGCAATGTTAGAGCCAAAATTAGCGATCCTTGACGAAACAGATTCTGGTCTTGATATCGATGCTTTAAGAATCGTGGCTAATGGTGTAAACAAATTAAAGAGCGACAAAAACGCAATTATTGTTATTACGCACTACCAACGTTTGTTAGATTATATCGTTCCTGATTTCGTTCACGTTCTTTACAACGGAAGAATCGTAAAATCTGGAGGAAAAGAGTTGGCTTACGAATTAGAAGAAAAAGGATACGACTGGATCAAAGCAGAGAATTAGTCAGTCTGAAAGTCGAAAGTCAAAAGTCATAAAGTCGAAAATACAATATGAGTAAGTTCAAATCTTTTGAGGAAATAAATTCTTGGCAAAAATCTCGAATCTTCAATAAGAAAATATATTTGATTACTGAAAATTCTAATTTCAAAAAGGACTTTGATTTTGTTAGACAAATAAGACGTGCATCACTTTCTATATCATCAAATATAGCAGAAGGTTTTGAGAGAAATACTGATAAAGAGTTTGTTTACTTTTTATATGTAGCCAAAGCATCGGCAGGAGAAGTAAGATCTCAATTATATTTAGCATTTGATTTAGAATATATTTTAAAAGAAGAATTTGAAATGCTTTTAGAATCGATTACAGAAATATCGAAATTATTAAGCGGTTTCATTAAATATTTGAGCCCAAAGTCATAAAGTCGAAAGTCATAAAGTCTTAAACTTTATGCTTTAAATTTTTAACCTTTTGGCAAAAACAGTCGACAATCCAAAGTCTTTTGACTTTCGACTTTCGACTTTAAGACTAAAAAGAACAATGGATTTAAAAGAAAAATTAGTATCGTCTTTTATGGCTTTTGAAGAGCGTGTCGATGTACATTCAGATTTACATGACATACGCACAAATGCTTTAAAAAACTTCGAAAATAAAGGTTTCCCAACCAAAAAAGAAGAAGCTTGGAAATATACATCGCTAAATGCCATCTTAAAAAATGACTTTACGGTTTTTCCAAAGCAGGAAAATGCAATCGAATTTAATCAGGTAAAAAAATACTTTTTACACGAAATTGATACTTACAAATTAGTATTTATCGATGGTGTTTTCAGTTCGCATTTGTCTTCTACAACGCACGACGGAATCGATGTTTGTTTGATGTCATCGGCATTAACAAAACCAAAATACAAAATGGTTATTGATACCTACTTCAATCAAATTGCAAGCAAAGATGACAGCTTGACTTCATTGAACACTGCTTTTGCAATGGAAGGTGCTTTTATCAATATCCCAAAGAAAAAAGTAGCAGACAAACCAATTGAGATCATGTACTTCTCAACTGGTGCAGAATCTGCTTTAATGGTTCAACCAAGAAACTTGGTTATTGTGGGTGAAAATTCACATGTACAAATTATTGAGCGTCACCAAAGTTTGAATGAAAATCCAGTTTTAACAAACTCTGTTACCGAGATTTTTGCTCAAAAACGTGCGATTGTTGACTATTACAAAATTCAAAACGATAATAGTGAAGCCAATTTAATTGACAACACTTACGTTTCTCAACAGCAAGAAAGTCATGCATATGTACACACTTTCTCTTTTGGTGGAAATTTAACTCGTAACAACTTAAACTTTTACCATTTTGGAGAAAGATTGACAAGTACGTTAAACGGAATTTCTATCTTAAATGACAAACAACACGTTGACCATTATACTTTGGTAAACCACGCACAGCCAAACTGTGAAAGTTTCCAAGATTATAAAGGAATTTTCTCTGATCGTTCGACAGGAGTTTTCAACGGAAAAGTTTTGGTAGAAAAAGAAGCTCAAAAAACAAATGCTTTCCAAAAGAGCAACAATATTTTATTGAGCGACAAAGCTACAATCAATGCAAAACCGCAATTAGAGATTTTCGCTGACGATGTAAAATGTTCTCACGGATGTACTGTTGGACAGCTTGATGAAACAGCAATGTTTTACATGCAATCACGCGGAATCCCGAAAAAAGAAGCTAAAGCTTTATTGATGTACGCATTCTCAAATGCCGTTATCGAAAGCATTAAAATACCAGAATTAAAACAAAGAATTACTAAAATCATTGCCATGAAATTAGGTGTGAATTTAGGATTTGATTTGTAGAATTGTTTAACCGCAAGGTTCGCAAAGATTTACGCAAAGTTCGCAAGGTTTAGTTTTAAACTTTGCGAACTTTGCGCTTTTATACCTTGCGCTCTTTGCGGTTAAATATCTATAATACTTATAAAATCTCTGCATTTCCAATCAAATTTGGCCCTTCATGAATCCACCAAACTTGTCCTTTATTAAGATATTTTTCAAGTGGCTGATTAAGTAAAAATCTGACTGTAACTATTTTTTCTTCTCCTGGTTCAATAGTCGATTGATTTTCAAAGATAATATCTCCCATAAAGGCTTGATTTACTTTTCCATCATTTCCATACTCAAAAACATGATCGGGTCTATAACCACTAGCAATACCTGTTTTCCTTCCTCCTCCATTAGTTTCTTTAAGTTTAATCTTTGCTTTTACTGAAAACAATTCATTTGAATTCTCATATTGTAAATCTTTATAACTCATTAAAGTATATTTGTCATAAGCCATTATGTCAAATATTTTGGAATTTCCAGTACTTAACCAGCGTTTATAAATGAGAACTCCATTCATATATAAATAAAGCTCATCATTTTCTATTCTTTTTAAAATTGCCATTTATTATTTCTTCACACTATCAATTATCCCTTTCAAAAACCCATTAAAATCAAATCCAGGTTCTTCTTCCCTCACTCCCATTCTCACGATTACCATATCTTTTGATGGAATAATCGCAACCATTTGGCCTTGATATCCACTGCAATAAAACATATCACGCGGAACATCTGGGAATTTCCCTCCGGCGTTTAGCCAAAATTGCGCTCCATATTTCCCTTCTGAAGTATCCGTTGGTGTTGCTGTATATTTTACCCAGCTTTCGTCTAGAATTTGTTCTCCGTTCCAGTTTCCTTTTCTTAGATATAACAATCCAAATTTTGACCAATCACGAGGTGTTGCCCATCCGTAAGAAGAACCTACGAAAGTTCCGCTCATATCTTGCTCGACAATCATCGAGTTCATTCCGATTTTGTCGATTACGGCGCTGTACCAAAAATCAAGATATTCTTGTTGTGTTTTAAATTGGCTTCTTAAAATTCTCGACAATAAATTGGTCGTTCCAGAAGAATAATACCAATGCGTGTTTGGTTTGTACTTCGCTGGTTTGTCCATTTGAACTTTTCCCATATCTTCAGACTGGAAAAGCATTTGTGTCGCATCGCAAATCGTGCTATAATTCTCTTCCCATTCCAAACCAGAATTCATGTGAAGCAAATCATTTATGGTAATATTTTTACGCTCATCATTTTGCCATTCTGCAACTGGAGCAGGTTTATAAATATCAATCTTTCCTTGTTTTGCCAAAACTCCAAAAGCAGAACTTGTGATACTTTTTGTCATTGACCAACCCAAAATTTTACTGTCTTTATTAAAACCTGTATCGTATTTTTCACCGATTAATTTGTCTTTATATAAAACTACAACAGCGCGCGTACGTTTTGCTTTTCCTCCATCTTTATCAAAAGAATCATCAATTGCTTTTTTCAATTTTGCGTAATCCACATTCGCGAAAGCAGTATCTTTTGGTTCATTATTCCCATAAGGAAAAGGAAGATTATTAACCAATTTTGTTCTTTTTGGAAGCAAATATGGTTTCGAAACATCATAATCATCATTAATTAATAAAGCGCCTAAACCATCTCTGTATATCGCTTTCCTTTCTTTCAAACCATAAACTGCCGATGTTGCAAATTTTCCAGCATCATCTATTTTGTTTGTTGCAAGATCTAATAAATGAATATCATTATCTGTTTTCTGAATTAAATCCAGTGATCGATGATCCATAAAATGCCCAGATGCAACACTTTTGGCAGAAAATCCAGAAATCAAATCAAGCTTCGGATAAGTAGTAAAGCCGAAATACAAAAAAGCAAGAACCAAAGCAAGCGCAAGTACTTTTAGAATTTTTTTCATAATGATGTTAGATATTTTTAATGCAATATAAATAATTTATGTTCACGATTTTAGAACTCAAATTATAAATCTGTTTCGGATAATGCAGAAAAACAAAACTATTTTTACGGAATCAGCATTTACAACATCTGACAATCGTATCATAAAAGGAAATTATAGAATTCCTGTATAAACAAATTTAGTTTTAGTACTTTTGTAAATAGATTTTTTCTAAATAAGACATGCTAGATATTCAAAAAATAAGAGCTGATTTCCCTATACTTTCTCAAACTGTAAACGGAAAGCCATTAGTATATTTCGATAACGGAGCTACTTCGCAAAAACCACAAGTTGTAATTGATGCTGAAGTAAAATATTATAACGAAATCAATGCCAACATTCACCGTGGCGTTCACACTTTAAGCCAGTTAGCTACTGATGCTTACGAGGTTGCTCGCGGAAAAGTAAAAGATCACATTAACGCAAAACATGCTCATGAAGTGCTTTTTACTTCGGGAACCACTCACGGAATTAATTTAGTGGCAAATGGTTTTGCTTCGATTTTAAAACCTGGAGACGAAGTTGTGGTTTCTTCATTGGAACATCATAGTAACATCGTGCCTTGGCAAATGTTATGTGAAAAAACTGGTGCTGTTTTAAAAGTTATTCCAATCGATGACAATGGAGAATTAATCATTGCCGAATTTGACAAATTGCTTTCAGATAAAACGAAAATTGTTACCGTAAATCATATTTCAAACGCATTGGGTGTAATCAATCCAATCAAATATATTATTGATAAAGCGCATTCATTTGGCGCTGCAGTTTTAATTGACGGTGCACAGGCGGTTCCGCATTTAAAACCGAACGTTCAGGAATTAGACTGTGATTTTTATGCTTTTTCGGGTCATAAAATGTGTGGTCCAACGGGAACTGGAATTCTTTATGGAAAAGAAGAATGGCTAAACAAACTTCCTCCTTATCAAGGCGGAGGCGAAATGATCAAAGAGGTTACTTTCGAGAAAACAACTTACGCAGATTTGCCTCATAAATTTGAAGCAGGAACGCCAAACATCGCTGGTGGAATTGTTTTAGGAACTGCCATTGATTATTTAAACGAGATCGGTTTTGATAAAATTCATGAATACGAAAATGAATTGTTAGAACACGCTACGAAACGTCTTAACGAAATTGAAGGTATTAGAATTTACGGAAATACAAAAAATAAAGCTTCTGTAGTTTCGTTTAATATTGATGGAATTCATCCGTATGATGTTGGTTCTATTATAGATAAATTAGGAATTGCTGTTAGAACAGGACATCATTGTGCACAGCCAATTATGAATTTCTTCTGTATTCCAGGAACAATTCGTGCTTCTTTTTCTTTCTATAATACTAAAGAAGAAATTGATCAAATGGTTGAAGCAGTTAAGAAAGCACAAACTATGTTAAGCTAAAAAAAACTAAATATGCGAATAGTATCATTATTGCTCCTAACACTTTTTATTGCTACGGGATGCTGCAGTCAAAAAAAAGCAGACATGAAATCTACACAAATTGAATATTCTGCAATGTCAAGAGGTTATTACAAGAGTATTGTAGTCCAAAATAAATCGGTTTCTGTTGTTAAAGAACGTAACGCCGAAGCTGTTAAAAGCAATATTGATGATGCAAAATGGAATAAAATTGTTGATGCTTATTCAAAAGTAAATTTAGAAAGTCTTTCTACGTTAAAAGCACCAACAGACAAACGTACTTATGATGGTGCTGCAATAGGAAATTTAAAAATAACTAAAGATGGGAAAACATATGAAACTCCAGGTTTCGACAATGGTTTTCCGCCAAAAGAAATCGAAAAACTAGTAAACTTATTAGTTGATTTTTCTAAAGAATAATTATGACAATAAAAGAGATACAAGACGAAATAATAGATGAGTTCTCAATGTTCGATGATTGGATGCAGCGTTATGAATACATCATCGAACTAGGAAAAAGTCTTCCATTAATTAAAGAAGAATACAAAACCGACGATAATTTAATCAAAGGCTGTCAGTCTAAAGTTTGGTTGCAAGGTGAACAAAACGATGATAAAATTGTTTTTACGGCAGATAGTGATGCTATTTTGACAAAAGGAATTATTGCGATTTTAATTCGTGCTTTCTCCAATCAAAAAGCAAAAGATATTCTTGAAGCTGATACCGATTTTATAGACGAAATTGGCTTAAAAGAACATTTATCTGCAACCCGTGCAAACGGTTTGGTTTCGATGATAAAAAACATCAAAATGTACGCTTTGGCTTTTGATGCTAAAAACAAAAATTAAATTTCTTTTGCCACGAATTTCACAAATTGACACTAATTTTTAAATTCGGGAAATTTGCGAAATTCGTGGCGAAAAAACAAATAACAAAATGGAACAAGAAATAGACACAAACGAATTAGGAGAATCAATCGTAAGAGTTTTAAAAGGCATTTACGATCCGGAGATTCCTGTAGATATTTATGAATTAGGATTAATTTACGACGTAATGGTAAACACAGATTACGAAGTAAAAATCCTTATGACACTTACATCTCCAAACTGCCCAGTTGCAGAAAGTTTACCAAGAGAAGTAGAAGAAAAAGTAAAAGCCATTGAAAACATTAAAGATGTTGATGTTGAAATTACTTTCGACCCACCTTGGAGCAAAGATTTAATGAGCGAAGAAGCTAAATTAGAATTAGGAATGCTTTAATAAAGTGTTCAGTTTTCAGTCACAGTTTTCAGTAATTAACTGTGACTAAAAAACACTTTAGAAATGTATACAGTTTTCAGTCTCAGTCACAGTGATCAACTGCGACTGAGACTGAGACTGAAAACTCAAAAGAAATGGAAGAAATCATCAATAAAGTTGCCAATAGTGCTTTAGAAGTTTTTGATTTAGAGGATTATTATCCAAAAGGAATGCGTGTGCAGATTGACATCTCGCAATGGCTTTTGGAAGGATTTTTATTGAAAGAAAAAGACTTTAGAGAACACCTTAAAAATCATGATTGGTCACAATATCAAGATCAATATGTGGCTGTATACTGCAGTACAGATGCTATTATTCCAGCTTGGGCATTAATTTTGGTTGGTGTCCATCTGGCACCTTTTGCAAAAAAAGTTGTGAACGGAACTATAGAAGATCTTGATGCAAGCCTTTATGAAGAACTTTTAAGCAAAATAGATTACTCTGTTTACAAAGGCAAACCAGTCATTGTAAAAGGCTGTTCTAGAAAACCAGTACCAATGCGCGCTTACATTTTGGCTACAAATTATTTACAGCCATTTGCCCGCAGTATTATGTATGGCGAAGCATGTTCTGCAGTGCCTCTATACAAAGAATCTAAGAAATAACCTGCAATAACACTGCTGTAAACCTTAACTTTCCATTGGTTTTTAGTATATTTGATTATACACTCTAAACTAAAAACCATGAGAAAGATAACCGTATTACTTTTCATTTTAGTAAATTTCACATTTTTACAAGCCCAAAACACCGAAAAAGAACTAGCACAAAACACCGAAAAAGCTGTCAAAAAAATTAATGATACAATTGAAAAAGACGGCTGGAAGGCAAAAGGAACTGTATCTCTTTTATTAAACCAATCCAGTTTCAACAATTGGATTGCTGGAGGTGAAGATAGTTTTTCTGGAACGCTAGGAATCAATTACGACTTCAATTACAAAAAAGACGATTTAACTTGGGACAATAAAGTTCTTGCATATTATGGTTTGCTTCAAACTAAAAATGCCGATTTTGAAAAGAAAACAGACGATAGATTCGAATTCAATTCCATTGTCGGAAAAAGAGCATTCGGAGAATGGTATTACTCTTATTTCTTAAACTTTAGAACACAATTTACAACCGGATATATTTACGGACAGGATCCAAACGGAAAAGAAATCAGAACTGAAAACACCAAATTCATGTCTCCAGGTTATCTAACTACCGGCCCAGGTATTTATTGGTCTAAAGATGAGAATCTTAAAATAAATTTTGCACCGCTAACCTCAAAATTCACATTTGTAGACAAAGCCTATACCACAGCCATCGATCCTGCCACAGGTTTGCCTTATCCTGATGGATATTATTTTGGTGTCGATGCTAACAAAAGCATGCGTTATGAACTCGGATTTTATGCTTCTGTCTATTACAAATTGGCCATTATGACCAATGTAACTGCCGAAAACACTCTAAATTTATATTCAAATTATTTAGAAGACCCACAAAACGTTGATATTAATTATTCCTTAAACATTGTCATGAAGGTGAATAAATTTCTATCAGCAAACTTTTCTTTCCAAACAATCTATGACGATAATGCTTTTCAAGGTTTCCAAACAAGAGAAGTATTTGGTTTAGGAATTAATTTTGGATTTTAATCTGAAAATTGAAAACGCTAATATTTTACCGCAAAGGGCGCTAAGATCTTCATAAGTTACGCTTTTACATAAATACAAAGTTCGCAAAGCTAAATCTAAATATAGCTTTGCGAACTTTGTATTTTTTGAAGATACTTTAAAATAATCTTAGCGCACTTTTCGGTTAATTAACTATTCCTGATCTTCATCCTTTTCAACTGCATCCTTATAATCAGGATATAAGAAATTGTTATAAGGAAAACGCGTTATATGAATCTGGCGAACCGCTTCATAAACTGTTTCTCTAAATTCTTCGAAATTCTCTTTGTTTCTGGCAGAAATAAACAATGCTTTATCCTGACCCACATTACTCATCCAAGTCTGTTTCCACTCGTCAAGCGTCCAATATTTTCTTGTTCTTTCGGTGATCAAATCATCTTCGTCAATCGTAAGATGTTTGTAAGCATCGATTTTATTAAAAACCATAATAGTTGGTTTATCGTTGCTTTTAATCTCTTGCAAAGTCTTATTTACAGATTCAATATGATCTTCAAAATCTGGATGTGAAATATCGACTACATGAAGCAATAAATCGGCTTCACGAACCTCATCTAAAGTACTTTTAAAAGAATCAACCAATTGTGTTGGCAGTTTTCGAATAAATCCAACTGTATCAGAAAGTAAGAAAGGAAGATTTTTAATAACCACTTTTCTAACCGTTGTATCTAAGGTTGCAAACAATTTATTCTCAACAAAAACATCACTTTTACCAACTGCATTCATCAAAGTCGATTTTCCGACATTGGTATATCCAACCAAAGCAACACGAACCATTGCACCGCGATTGCTTCGCTGAATGCTCATTTGTTTGTCGATCGTTTTGATTTTATCTTTCAACAGCGAAATTCGGTCACGCACAATACGTCTATCGGTTTCAATCTCTGTTTCTCCTGGACCACGCATACCAATACCTCCTTTTTGACGCTCAAGGTGTGTCCATAAACCAGAAAGTCTTGGCAATAAATACTGGCATTGTGCCAATTCTACTTGCGTTCTAGCGTATGAAGTTTCGGCTCTCTGCGCAAAAATGTCTAGAATTAAGTTGGTTCTATCTAGAATTTTACAGTCAATAATTCTTGAAATGTTTTTCTGCTGTGAGGGCGTTAATTCATCATCAAAAATTACAGTCGATATTTTATTTTCTTTTACAAAAAGATTGATGTCATCTATTTTCCCCGTCCCCACAAAAGTTTTCGGATTAGGGCGTTCCATTTTTTGCGAAAAGCGTTTAATAACTTCACCTCCTGCGGTAAAAGTCAAAAACTCCAATTCGTCTAAATATTCATTTAGTTTTTCTTCACTTTGATTCTGAGTAACAATACCAACAATTACTGTTCTCTCAAAATTTATAACTTCTTTTTCTAACATAGTCTTGAATAAGGTGCAAATTTAATCATTTGTCGGCTACAATCAATTATACAATTTTGTTTTTACATTTATATTTAGAGAATAGGCTTCAAAAAAAAATGGAACCCGTCAAGATAAACTCAACAAGGTTCCACTTACTCAATAAATGGTCTAAGTTTAAAACTTTTATTCGTAAATAAAGGTTTTTTCCGTTTTCACAATTCCGTTTTCTTCTATTTGAGAACAAGAAATCGGGTAATTTAATTTGTTGTATTTGTATTTTCTGCTCACCGCAACTAAAGCTGTTGATGATGGGCTGAAATTCATTTCATTATTATAAGAAATCGATTCAAACTCAAATTCTTCTTCATGATAAGAAATCATTGGTACAATTACTTTATAATTATCTCCAAAAAGACTTTGAACAATTAACTGATCAACCGATTTTTTATCATCATAAGTATATGATTTTGAGATTTTATCTCCAACCAATCCTCTGTGTCTTGAAACATTATCGTTTACATACACATATTCCAATTTCCCAATGATGGCCTTGTTTCTATCGCGAGAAGTACGTCTCACAATAATTCCGTTTTCAACAAGATATTCAATATCATCTACCAGATTCTGATGATTGGTACTCTTTTTTGTTGTTACTTTCACTCTTGCTCCTTCATAAACAAATGAAACAGTTTTTGTAATGTAATTTGGCCCTTCTTGATACTTTTTCACAAATTTGGTAATATTGTTATCAGGATTATAAGTATAATTGATTACTTCTTTCCAGTCGCTTCCTACTTTATCTTTTACAGTCATATCCAGCAATCCGTTTTTGTTGTAATAGAAATGCTGCACAACATCTGAAGTAGTAATAGTTTGAAGCTTACCGTCTTTAAAAACTAGTGTCTTGTTAACAATTTCTCCGTCTTTAGAGTTTTGGTAATTTGTTTTTACAATGTTGATCTGCTTTAGCTTAACGTTGTCTTGACTATGCATCAAGAAAGGAAACACCATCATTAAGATGGCAATAAAGTAGGTTTTCATGTGGTATTTGTATTGATTTGGGATGACCAAAGTACAAAATTCAATTAGATTTTAATACTTTGAAGTACAAAAACTACAAAATTTTCAATAATACTCTAAAATTCAGCTCATTAATTTCCTTTTTACAAAATACCGCTTACTTTTCTCCAAATATCTTAATATCATCAACCATAAATGCACCATTTAATGTTTTGTCTTTTCCCGATCCGATGTACTTAAAGGCAATATTTATGTTTCCTGAATAAGCAGAAAGATCAATTCCTCCAGAGCTTATAAACTCACGTGTAGGAGTTGAGAGTGTCGGAACTTTTGCTTCCAATTTTGTCCATTTTGCTTTGGTTACACTTGCTCCATCAAAATTAGTCGAAATATAAACTTCGAGTGTATTTAACGGAGAATCGACTTTCAAATCGTGTTGCGCACTTCTAAAAGAAAGCACCGCATTTTTATATCCTGATAAATTTATTTTAGGCGACACAAGCCAAGCCACATTCTCGGCTGCCGTTGTACTTGTAGTGTTAAATTCAGCATAACCATTTCCAGAATATACCATGCTCTTCCAGAGTTTTGTAGCTTTTTCTACAATATTACTCCAGCCTGGCAATGCAAAATTGACGTTGTTTTTAACCGACTGAAAATCTTCTGCAAAAAACGGAGTATTTCTTTTTCCATTCATCACAATATCGCTTTCATATCTAACCATAAATTGATAATCTGTACCAAATTTTGTTAGAATGCCTTTGACTTTTCCACTTCCTTCAGGCACATCATGATCAGCAAATTTTGCATAACTGCTGGTTCTAAAAATGATCTGATTTCCTGATTTATCTCTCAAATACCAATTGGTAGAACCTCCAACATTATTGGATTCTTCAAAATAATGACGCCCTAATGCTGCTTCGGTAAATTCCACATCGTTTAATTCTATCAAAGTATTTAATTTAGAATCTGAAAGCGCTTCTTCCATAGAAACCGATTTAAGCAATTGATTCTCGTCTATATTTGTGCATGAAGCGTTTAATACATTTTTATATTCGTTTTGAGAAATTCTTCCAATTGTTGGTTCTCCTGCGTTGCTCACATACAAACTCCCGATTCTTAAACCACCATAATACAAATCTGTAAATTGATTTTTAAGTTTTACAAATACTTTATTTCCTACACGATAATCTATGTACGTATTTGTTGCATCAACTGGAACACTAAAACCAATCGCAGGGATTCCCTGGGTTTCTTTGGTCTGCAGTGAAATCGTTTTGAAAAAATTACCTCCTTCATCACTAGAAACTACGTAAGCTTCTATAATGTCATCGTACAAATATTGCTTCGCTGTTGTACCCGAAAGTTCATAAACTTTTTCTACACTTTTATTCACAATTAGATTGGACTGAATACAAGCTAATTCTGGGGTTTCGACTTCTTTACTGCAGCTAATTAGGCATAATGCAAAAAATATAATTAGATTTTTCATGAGAAATAGGTTTTCAGTTTATAAACCGATTGTAAGATTTAGAAAATAAGTTCGGCCATAGCCATAATAATATCTCGGGCCAAAAGATGGTGTTCCGCTTGAAGCATCTTGATTTAGTGCTCTAAAATTGGCATTTCTTGCCTGTTCATAACCTCCTGTTTTATACATTAAATCCAAAACATTATTTACGCTGGCAAAAAGTCCCACGTATTTTTTATGAATGCGCCAAGATTTTCCTCCGTTAAAATTCAGCAACATGACAGGTTGAAATTTTTCTTGTTTTAGCAATTCATTTCCGCTTTCTGAAGTTGCCTCAGGAAAAGGAAAACCATTGGCTGGATTGATATAAAATTGAGAAGTCCGAGAAATTGACGAAACATCAATATAACTTTCTGCCAAATAATTAATATTCCCGCCAATCCACCAAAACTTCGGGTCACGGTATTCTAAACCAAATGAATACGCCTGCTGTGGAGTTCCGGGCTGTTTGTAGTTCTTCAAATAGGCTTGCCCAAAATCAAAAGTCGTTTGCGCTCCTTCTTTTGCTCTATTAGCATCGTTTACAATCATTACGTTCGGATTGCTGGTGTAGATATAATTCCCAAATGCTGCAGATAAAGTTGTTTTTAATGTTGGCCAAATTTGATATTCAAAACTTAATTCTGCTCCCGCATTTTTCTTATCCAAATTGGTCAAAGTCTGGCTGACAAAGGCATTTGTTGGATCATAACCAGAACCTTTATCAAAAATTCCTTCTGCATAGAAATAAGAAGTTTTTGAAGTATTTTTGATTGCAGTATAATATGCCGTTAATCGCAATTTGAGTTTTGCTGAACGGTACACATAATTAGCCTCAGCACTAGTAATATTTTCACTCTCGATTCCATCCACAACATTATTATTTAAACGTGAATTTGAAAAAGTATTTCGCAATGAAGGCGCTCTTGTAAAATGTGCTCCATTAAAAAACAACAATTGTTTTCCTGAAATCTTATAAGTAAATCCACCTTTGAAACCGAAATTTTCAAAATTTACTTTCTCGCTTTTACCTAAAGAATTTGCCGGATACAATCCGTTTTGATATAACCCCTCTCTTTGATAATCTGACATGGAATACGATTGTGTCAAGAAGAATTCTGTTTTGTTATAACTAAATTTAAACTGAGCGAAAACATCTAAAGTATTAGCCTGTAAATTATAATTATATCCGTAGATATCTCCTTTTACGACTTGACGATTTGGATGCTGTAAATCAGACTGAGAAAGATTTCCTTTGTAAAACGGATCTATATCTTCAAAATATGCTCCTCCAAGAAGATCTAATAAATACTGAAAATTATGCGATTTTAATTTCTTAAA
The DNA here is from genome assembly GCF_003254565.1 of Flavobacterium nitrogenifigens. Classification (GTDB taxonomy): domain Bacteria; phylum Bacteroidota; class Bacteroidia; order Flavobacteriales; family Flavobacteriaceae; genus Flavobacterium; species Flavobacterium nitrogenifigens. The sequence goes on along the minus strand of NZ_QJRI01000179.1, from coordinate 189,736 downwards.
AGTAAATCCGCCATCAAAAGAAATATTGGGAGTTATCTGGGTATTCAGATTTGAGTTTACTGCCAAAGTCCTATCATCTGTTCGGTCTTCATAAAGCACATAATGGCTCTGCACAGGCATGTAACCGCTTTCTCCCACTTTTTGATTTGCAAAATACATTTCGTTCCAATTGATCTGCGGATTGGCTAAAAATGATATTTTACTTTTTTCTGCATTCTCATAGTCTGGAGTAAATTCGCCCGAAAATTCTCCTTGATCTTTAGCATAAAGTGAACTAAAATAACTTGGCATTTTCCTGTAATAAACTGGATCGGGACTATCTGCATTTTGGTAATCGATATTGCTGTTTCCGACTTTTCCAAATTGATACATAATTGCAGAATTCAGATTGGTTTTCTCATCAATTTTAAAATAATGATTGAGCATAAACAAAGGCTCTTCTACATTTTTTACTCTTGCATTGCGTTTTTTACCATTCTGAAATCCCCAGTATGAATTGTATTTTTCATCCATTAAATGAGTAACCTCAGCCGTATTAGCAGAATTCTTCCCGCGTGAATTTGGAGTATAAAATCCTGTAAAATTAATTGAATTTCTGTTGTTTAATTTCTTTTCGACACTAAGGAAAAAAGAGTCGGCATCGAAGTTTGTGCCTTCAAAATACCCTTCATCTGCCCAACGTTTTCCAGCCGAAACCACAAAAGCCCAGCCCGAAGCATTCATTCCTGAAGCATAAGTGCCGATTGCACGCCATAAATAAGTGGTATTGCTTCCAGAAAACGTTAGTGATGTTCCTTTTCTATACAAAGAAGCACGTGTAAAAATCTGTTGTGTCCCTAAAACCGCACCAAAAGTATAATTGGAAGCTGCTGTTCCAACTGAAAATTCCTGATTTCGAAGTACATTGTTCAAACCGCCCCAATTGCTCCATTGTGGTCTGCCATCGTAGATTTTATTCATTGGCATTCCATTAAGCATCGTGATGGCATTTTCACTGTCTAAACCACGCATCCTAAATCTAGCCTGTCCCCAATTGAATGCCGATGCCTGCATAAAAGCATCTCTTGAAGATTGCAAAAGTCCAGATGTCATTTCAGAGGAACTGTTATCATCTGAAAAATCATTATCTGAGAGCGTAATTAATGCCGCTGGAACTTCATCTGAATAAGTATCTTCTAATTGTAATATTCCGAGATTAATATTCTGCTCTAGATTAGACTGAACTTTTAAAAGAAAATCTTTGTATCCTTGGCTTCTGAGTAAAAGCAATTGCTCTTTTTGAGGAAAAATATGAAGTTCGAATTTCCCTAATTTTGAAGTAAGCTGCATCACAGCCGTATTCTGTATTGTCACCACTACATTCTCTAGCGGATTCTGCGTTCGGGCATCAATAACAATTCCTGTTACCGTAATTTCCTTTTGAGAGAAAGCAATATTAAAAAACCAAAAAATAAAGAAGACTGCGTAATTTTTTACCATTAAAACCTATTATTAACTTTAAAATTTACTCGGATGATAATCCTTAATTCAAAAGATAAAATTGGTTTTTGGAAAAAGAGCATTTTAAAAACTCAAGCTATTGCTTAAATTCAAATGTAGACAAAATATTTAAAAAACAAATAAATTCTTACAAATTTATTCAATTCTAATAAATACTAATCAAAAAAGCGTTATGCTGACGTTCTAATTTTAGAAACCATAAAGGCAATTAGAACTCCAAAAATTCCGATAAAAGCAAAAGAAAACTGCAGACCGAAACTTTGTGCAATATGCCCAATTACTGGCGGTCCCATTAAGAAACCAAGGAAACTTACGCTAGAAACAATCGTTAAAGCTTCTCCTGCTGGAACAGTCGGGTTTTTACCTGCAATGCTGTAAACGGTAGGAACAATTGTTGCAACGCCTAAACCTACAAACATAAAAGCTATAGTACACGGAATGATATAAGGAAGAAAAACAGCTGTAAAAAGTCCTGCCGAAATCATAACTCCACTAATTTGCATAACGCGTTCGCGACCAAATTTGTTAATTAATCCGTCGCCAAGAAATCTTCCGCTGGCCATCATAATCATAAAAGAAGTATACCCCAAAACCACCAACGGTCCTGGCGCTTTTACAATATCTTTAAAGTAAACACCGCTCCAATCGAACATAACGCCTTCGCTTGCCATACTGCAGAACCCTATAACGCCTAACCAAAGTAAAGCGGTATCTGGTTTTACAAATAATTTTTTACCTTCTTCTTTTGGTTTCTTTTTTTCTTTGGCTCTAACCAAAAATTTAAAATTAAAAGCTACCATCAATAAAACAATTCCAGCTACAATTATAAAATGATGCAGCGGACTTAAATTTAAAGCCAGCATTCCTAAACCAACCAATGCGCCTGTAAATCCTGCAAAACTCCACATTCCGTGAAAAGAAGACATGATTGTTTTTTTGAACAAAACTTCGGTATAAACGCCTTGTGTGTTTACGGCGATATTGGCTAAGTTTCCGAAGAGACCAAACAAAAATAATCCGAGGGATAATTGTAATGCTGTTGTTGCCAAACCTAAATTGATTAAACACAAAACATACATTATTAAAGAAAAAATCAGAATACGATGACTACCAAATTTGGTTACCATTTTTCCTGAAAAGGGCATAACAATTAGCTGTCCAACTGGAAGTGCAAAAAGTATAGAACCCAAATCGCCTTCTGTTAAATGCAAAGCAGATTTGATATCTGGAATTCTACTGGCCCATGTGGCAAAACTCAAACCCATTCCGAAATAAAACATTCCAACAGCAAAACGAATACGATTTAAATACGAAGCTTTGGCTTCTCTAAATACTTTCTTGATTTTTGCTTTGGTCTGAAAAAGCGATAATGGATTAATATTTATCAGCATATTGAATTTTTATTGGAATGTTGTCAAAAATACTAAAAACACGCGTCAAAGCGCATAAAGCCTAAGGTTATCCACAATATACAACGTTATTGTTTATAAATTCAGAGGTTTTCAATTGAATTCTCATTATTAAAATTACAATTTTTAGGGTTTAGTAGAATTATAATTTGTTTCATTTTTTAAAAGTAAATAAATAGGGGCTGTTTCAATATTTGAAACAGCCCCTATTTATATTTCTTTGTTCCGTAGGAACATTTCATCGGTAGAAAAAAATATCGTTGTCAATATTTTACGTTCCGTAGGAACGTTTGAAACATTAGATTATTAAAAAATTGCCCGAAATCAAACGTCCCTACAGAACGTAAATGTGCCTGAATATTATTATTTTCTACCGATGAGACCTTCCTACGGAATGTTTTTATGATATGCTTATCACCTTTTGCTATGCATTACTACCGATCAGACATTACTACGGAATGTGTTACGATATACCTATTACTTTTTGCTGGGCATTACTCGCAATTGCAGATTCTATAACCTGCATTACTACCGACGAGACATTCCTACGGAATGAATTATGATATGCCTATTACTTTTTGTTGTGCATTACTCGCAATTGCTGCTTCTATCACTTGCATCACTTTTACACCTTCGTCTGCAGTAACAGGTTCTTTTGTATCGTTTGCAATCGAGTCGTAAACGCCATCGAAGAAACTAAAATAATTGCCTTGAAGCGTTGGGATTTTTTCTCTTACAATTTTACCGTCTATTTCGGTGTGCAAAAGTCCTTGCAAGCTTTCATCTTCTGTTCCCCAAGAATCTAGGTTTGGTTTTTTACCTATTTTCAATTCGTCTTCCTGAACATCTCCACGAGGTTTTAAGAAAGAACCCTTTTTTCCGTGAAGTGTATACGCTGGGTTCGCTTCTCTTACAAAAAATCCTGCTTTTAAACGGACTCTGAAATTAGAATAAAACAAAGTCAAATCGATCCAGTCGTCTACAACAGAGTTTTCTCTGGTTACGCGAATGTCTCCAAAAACTGCTTTTGGACAGCCAAACAAACTTATAGCTTGGTCTATTATATGTGGTCCTAAATCTTTTAAAACTCCAGCTCCATCATTAGCGGTTTCTTTATGCGTTTTTGGGCTCAATAACGGATTATATCTATCAAAATGAAATTCAGCTTCTACCAAATCTCCTAAAACGCCATCATCAATTACTTTTTTTACAGTTTTAAAATCGCTGTCCCATCTTCTGTTCTGAAAAACGGCCAATTTTAAACCTTTTTCTTTGGCAATTTTTGCCAATTCTTTTGCTTCTGCGGCAGTTGTCGTAAAAGCTTTTTCTACAACAGCATGTTTTCCTGCCAAAAGCACTTTTTTAGCATATTCGTAATGCGTTCCAACTGGCGTATTTACAATTACCAAATCGACATCGTCACTTAATAATTCGTCTAGCGAAGCATAACTTTTTACGTGTGGATAATCTTCCTGAATTAATTTTTTGCTTCTTTCCCAGGAACCTAAAAGTTCAAATCCTTCGTGAATATCTAAAAACGGAGCGTGAAAAACTTTCCCCGACATTCCGTATGATAATAATGCTGTTTTTATCTTTTGCATTGGTATAGTTTTTTTGTTTGCCACGAATTGCACGAATTAACACAAATCGGCATGAATAAAAATTTTTAATTCGTGAAAATTCGTGCAATTCGTGGCTAATAAAAATATTTAAAGTTTAGCTCTTTCGTATTGTTTTGGCCATTGAATATCGTCGTTTAATGCTGCGGCAAAATCCAAAGGCAAGTTTGGGTTTCTCAATGATTCTCTAGCGAATAAAATCAAATCAGCTTGATCCAAATTTAAAATTTCTTCTGCTTGTTCTGCTTCTGTAATTAATCCGACTGCACCTGTAGCAATATTCGCTTCTGCTTTCACTTTTTCTGCAAAAGGAACTTGATAACCTGGCCCTAATGTGATTTTCTGATGCGAAACCAATCCGCCTGACGAAACATCGATTAAATCTACTCCTTTTTCTTTTAATATTTTAGAAAGCTGTACAGATTCTTCTGGATTCCATCCGTTTTCTGCCCAATCTGTTGCCGAAATTCTAACAAACAAAGGCAAATCTGAAGGCCATTCTGATTGAACTGCTTCTACAACTTCTAAAGTAAAACGGATTCTATTTTCGAAACTTCCTCCATATTCATCGGTTCTTACATTTGTTAGAGGCGATAAAAACTGATGCAGTAAATAACCATGAGCAGCGTGAATTTCTACAACCTGATATCCTGCTTCTACTACTCTTTTTGTCGCGGTTTTGAAATCGGAGATCACTTTCTGAATTCCATTCTTGTCTAATTCCTCTGGAAGAAATGGTTCGCCTTCATGATACGGAATCGCACTTGGTGCCACGGTTTGCCATCCGCCTTGAGCGAAATCTAATTTTTTGTTTCCCAACCACGGAGCCGAAACACTCGCTTTTCTTCCCGCATGCGCTAACTGAATTCCTGGAATAGAATTTTGAGAAACTATAAAGGCGTTGATTTGTTTTAGTTTTTCGATGTGTTCATCTTTCCAGATTCCAAGATCAGAAGGAGAAATTCTCGCTTCTGGAGAAACCGCTGTCGCTTCTTGAATAATAAGTCCGGCGCCTCCGCTGGCACGGCTTCCTAAATGAACTAGATGCCAATCGTTTGCAAATCCGTCAATTGCAGAATACTGGCACATTGGCGAAATCGCAATTCTATTTTTTAAAGTGATATTTTTTATAGTAAGGGGGGAAAATAATTTCGTTGCCATATACTGTAACTTTTAATGAGTTTATACTACCAATTGAGTAAGGCAGTGTTCAAAAAGTAAAGTTACAGCATCTTGTTAAAACGAGAAATCTAAATGTTTATTAATTAACAAACATTTAAAATCTTAAACACTATCTTGCACACTTATATTAAAATAGAAAACGCTACTTTTGTGCGTTAAATACGAATTAAAAACAAAAAATGGATATAGTTATCAAACTCTCTCAATTTCTATTGAGTTTATCTTTACTTATTATTCTTCATGAATTAGGGCATTTTATCCCTGCTAAATTGTTTAAAACTAGAGTCGAAAAATTTTACTTATTTTTTGATGTTAAATATTCACTATTCAAAAAGAAAATCGGGGAAACAGAATATGGTATCGGATGGCTTCCGTTGGGAGGATATGTGAAAATTTCTGGAATGATTGATGAAAGTATGGACAAAGAGCAAATGGCACTTCCGCCTCAGCCTTGGGAATTTCGTACCAAACCAGCTTGGCAGCGTTTAATTATTATGCTTGGTGGTGTTACAGTAAACTTTATTTTGGCTTTTATTATCTATATAGGAATGGCGTTTGCTTACGGAGATACTTATATTGCTAATGCTGACTTAAAAGATGGTGTTCTGATTGAAAATCCTGCTATGCTTAAAGCGGGTTTTAAAACTGGTGACAAAATTATTTCTATTGATGGTAAAACTGTAGAAAATTTTGACAGCGACATGAACATGAATGTGATCATGGCAAAACACGTTTTGATTGAAAGAAACGGGCAACAGCAAACGATTACAATGCCAACTGATTTTGTTGATCAGCTTTCTAAAACAGAAAAAGGTCTTCTTATTGGTATCCGTACACCTTTTGCAATTGGAAAAGTTACAGAAGAATCTGCTAATCAGAATTTAAAACCAAAAGATTTGATTCTTTCGCTTAACGGGCAAAAAGTTAAATATTTTGATGAAGCTAAATCAATCTTAGCCGCTAATAAAGGAAAACAGATTTCTGCAGTTGTTTTACGCGATTTAAAAGAAACGCCTCTAACTTTGAAAGTTTCTACAAAGGGAACTTTAGATGTTCTTGCTGGTGGTTTAGACATGAAATCATTAGAGAAATTAGGATACTATAAAATAAGCACTAAAGAATACGGTTTCTTCGAATCTATTCCAGTTGGTCTTCAAAAAGGAAAAGATCAATTAGTAGGTTATGGAAAACAATTGAAAATGATTTTTAATCCAGAAACAAAAGCTTACAAACAAGTAGGTGGTTTTGCGGCGATTTATAACATTTTCCCTAGTTCTTGGAGCTGGGAAGTATTCTGGTCAATCACAGCTTTATTGTCAATTATGCTTGGAGTTATGAATTTATTGCCAATTCCGGCTCTTGATGGTGGTCATGTAATGTTTTTATTGTATGAAATTGTAAGCGGCAAAAAACCGAGCGATAAATTCCTAGAGAATGCGCAAATGGTTGGTTTTGTTTTACTTATTTCACTACTACTATTTGCTAATGGTAACGACATTTACAAAGCCATTGTAGGCAAGTAAAAAAAAGTCAAAAAAAGAGTGAAAATGTTTTTGAGAAACTAAAAATAGTTTTATATTTGCACTCGCTAAAAAGAGCAACACTTTCCTCCTTAGCTCAGTTGGTTAGAGCATCTGACTGTTAATCAGAGGGTCCTTGGTTCGAGCCCAAGAGGGGGAGCAACTTTTTTTAGCAAACATATTAACCTTTTAAGGTGATTCCTCCTTAGCTCAGTTGGTTAGAGCATCTGACTGTTAATCAGAGGGTCCTTGGTTCGAGCCCAAGAGGGGGAGCTTATTAAATACCACTTACAATTTGTAAGTGGTATTTTTTTTTATCCCTATACCATGAATCATATTGTATATATTCTACACTCCCTAAAGCTTAATCGCTATTATATTGGCTATACAACTAATTTTGACTTAAGATTAGAATTTCACAAAAATTCACCTTCCAACAAATTTACTGCAAATGCAAATGACTGGACTTTGTTTCTTAGTTTTGACTGTACCAACAAAACCCAAGCACTTTCAATAGAAAAGCATATCAAAAACATGAAGAGCAAAACTTATATTGAAAACTTAATCAAGTATCCCGATATTATTTTAAAACTGAAAGAAAAATACAAATAACCTATTAATCAGAGCCCCGATAGCCATCGGGGTTGGTTCGAGCCCAAGAGGGGGAGCAAAAAAGACTATCAGAAATTATGGTCTTTTTTTTGCCCAAATTCTAAAGTTTAAAAATTCCAATATTATAGGATTGCTTATTTAACCGCAAAGCGCAAGGTTTTTACGCGAAGTTCGCAAAGATTTAACGCAGAGATCGCTAAGAGTTTTTTTTATCCGAGACTTAATAGGAATCTATAAAAGAGATCGCAAAGGTCGCCAATCTTTGTCGATATGCGAGTGCGATCCTTCGTTCCTCAGGATGACAAACTGTAGGTAAAACAAAAAAATTCGCAGAGCTTTATAAACATAAAACTTTGCGAACTTAATCTTTAGATTTATCTACAAAATAACCTTAGCGAACTTTGCATAAACCTTAGCGCCTCTGCGGTAAAAAAACTTCACATAATAAAGAAAGACAAACTGTAGGTAAAACAAAAAAATCGCAAAGCCTTATCTACATAAAACTTTGCGAACTTAATCTTTAGATTTAACTCAAAATAATCTTAGCGAACTTTGCGTAAACCTTAGCACCCTCTGTGGTAAAAAAAACTTCACACAATAAAGAAAGACAAACTGTAAGTAAAACAAAAAAAATTCGCAGAACTTTACAAACACAAAGCTTTGCGAACTTAATCTTTAGATTTATCTCAAATTACCCTTAAAAACTTTGAGCCTTTGCCTCTCTGCAGCTTTGAACCTTTGAAAAAATCTATTTCATAGTCAAAGTTTCACTTTTAAACCTTTTCATTAAAGTATTTGCTTTTTCATCTTCATTTATTGCTTTTAAGGACTGTGCGTATCTGTAATAGTAAATAACATCCAAATCTTTAGCTTGATCAAATAACTGTGTGTAATAGCCTGCTGCTGCAGTTAGATTACCTTCAAAATAAAATCGGTCGGCTACTTTTTTAAGCATCTCGATAGATTTATATCCTTTATCGATCACTTTTTCGTAAGTATCCACCATATTTACAGTTACATATTTTGAAGTTGAGGGTGCAGGAGTTACAACTTCTACCTTAACAGGCGCAAGCGAAGCACTCGAACTTGCTACAAGCGTTTTTGCTTCGATTGCATTTGGAGCAACTTTTGGTTTTCTTTTTACGTAATTTGGAATTACTGTTCTAGTATTGTTAGGTCCAAGATCGTAAGTATCGACCAAGTCCAATTTTGAAACTTGGTAGGTAATAATTCTACCTCCAAAAAGTTTATTTATTCTTTCTTCTACATAATATGATTGTATTACCATATCATTTGTAGGGAGACTATCCGTCAATAATGTCGTTTTTCCTGGTGCTGGAGAAGCAGAGACACTGTTTGTGCTCTGAGCAAAACAGCCGAGAGAAAATACGAACGCAAGTGTACATAAAATTGCTTCATACTTTTTCATGATTTTTTTTAAATAAAATTAATGCTCCTATTAAAAAACTCAGACTAAAGATACTGATTTTCTTTTAGTTAGGTTTTATTCTAGCCATGAATTACTTAGAAAGCCGATAAAGTACTTCTTTTTACCTATTTTGAAAGTACCATTAATTAAATTCTGCAAATTTATCCAGAATACATTCCTATTTATTTAAACACATGTATTTATATTGACACTTAACATTCCATAGAAATGTCTAGCCGGTAAAAAAATAATATCGCTTTACATAGTGTCCTTTGGGCCCCCTTGTTTTTCCAAAATAAACCTGTTTAACCAATCAAACGTTCCTACGGAACGTATAATTGCAATTAAAATTTATTTCTACCGACGAGACATTCCTATGGAATGAATTTTCTTTTAATCAAAAAAAAACGCCGTAATCTTTGGATTACGGCGTTTTCTATTTTGTCGAACTCTCAGAGTAATTAAACCCCTAATTTCTTAGCAATATCAGCAGGAATTCCTCCTTTGTTTACTAGTAATGCAGTTGTTTTATATTTTACGAAGTTCTTAGTTACAAACAAGAAACCTTTGTAGTCGTTTGTTTCTCCCCAAGAATTTTTTACGATATAATATTCTTTTCCAGTTTGATCTTTTGCAAGACCTATAATGTGCATTCCGTGATCGTCTGTTGTTGCGTAGTTATCAAACGCTTCCTGACGCATTTCTGGAGTAATTTCTGGTTCTGCTTTTGGTCCGTTAAACATGTCTGCTTTTTCTTCAGCCGTCATATCGTCGAATTTTTTAGACGCTACATAAGCCACACCGTTTTTCCAGCTAAAGCTTTTCTCGCTAACATCTGTTGCCCAAGCTACAGTGTATCCTTTTTTAAGCGCATTGTCGATAACGTCTGTCATATCGTTCAATTTTACGTTGTAAACTTGATCCAATGACCAGTTGTCTGGCACCATCATAGTTGTTTTTTGGTAGTATGGAGCATTTGTAAAAGATGACATTTCTACATACTCGTCTGGGTTAATTCCTACTACTTCTTTAGCAAAAGATTGTGGCGTATAGCTTTTTCCTTTATATGTAAAGTTATCTGGCACTTTTCCTAAATAAGAATCAATAACAGCAGAATACGCTTTTTGCCAGTTTGGAGTCAATTCTCCGTTCGGGTTTTTCACCACTGCTGCCAAAACACCTTCAATAAGAGCGCTCATTTCAGCAAATTTGTTTTTGTCTGTTCCGTAGTTTAAACCTGTGTAAACTTCTCTTGGCACAGTTCCGTATTTTTTGTACATATTAATTACATCGTGAAGAGCACCTCCGTCACCAAGCGTAATTGCTCCGTGCATACGAACATAGTTAATCCCTTTTTCTACATATACGTTTCTTGCAGAATAAATTTGAGATAACTCAACAGGCTGTTTTCCTAAACGAATCATTTCTGACTCTAAGAATGAATTTGTTGAGTAGCTCCAGCAAGTTCCAGATGATCCTTGAGATTTTACCGATGTAGTTCCTAGGTTGATTACTTCTGTAAATTTGAAGTTCTCTTTACTTTTGTCGCTAGCATTTAGTTTAAGTGAATTTACTAAAATGTCTTGCGCAAAACAGCCTGCAGTTCCAGCTAAGAATATTGAAGCAGCAAACACTGATTTGAATGAAAATGTATTCATAAGTTATGTTTAAGATTTAATAAAATTAGTCTCAAATGTTTCCAATTTGTTACAAAACAATTAAATATTATACAATTTGTGTAATGTTTAGTTGTTAATATTTTCTTAACGGCTAGAATTATTAAGGCATTTAATACAAAAAAGCCTCAATACTATATTATTAAGGCTTTTTTAGTTTATTATTTATAAATTAACTTCTTACAAGTTTTTGCTTTTTTAGCTATCTCAGCCAGTTGCTCCCAAAAACGATATAGTATGCCCATTCTTCATTTCCTTTAGCCACATCTACTCCCATTCGGAGTTTAAATTTTCTGGCAATGAGGTATCTAAAACCTGTTCCATAGCTGTAAACAATGGGTTTTGCAAAGGCTTGATCCCAATCGTTAAAGGCGCTTGCGAGACCGCCATATCCCATAAGACTCCATCTTCGGTACAAATCCCATCTAAATTCGAGTTCAGATACAATACTGGTATTCCCCATATATCTGGCTGCGGGAATTCCTCGCAAATTAATTCCTGGTTTTAAATAAAAAGGCGGACTCCCCAACGCCTGCTCTCCTTCAATCCTTAGTCCGCCAATTAGAGTTTTCGCCAACGGATAATATCCAATTGCCGATAAATTAATACGCCATGCCTGATAATCGCTCCCCAATGCTTTATCTGACCAGAAAAAATCGCTTTGGATTCTTATTCCTTTATCTGGCGTAAATATGTTATCACGTCCGTCAAACTGGAGCGCAAGTCCTAGTTGACTTATCGTGCTTTTAATATCTTTTGGATCTACAAATGGTGGCGGAAGATTAAAATCGGGCAGGTTTATTTTTGAATTTAAAAATAAATACTGTGGCCCCGCACTCCATTTTGCATTATTAAATTGTTTGAGCCATTGTGTATAAAAAATGGTTGATTTAAAATTGAGTTTAAATTCCTGATCGGACTGATTGGGCAGATTATTAGCATAAAATGATAAATTCATGTCTCCATAAGCTGCAAAAGCACGATACAATATCTTAGGTTTTACCAATGTTGCCGAACGAAAAGCTCCTGCCATCCAGCTTTTATTGGCTGTATACATTCCTATTCCTCCCGTAATGTCTGGATTTATAAATCTTTTTTTACCATTTTCATCAATAACGGGTGCTCGTTTTTTTAAGAAGATTGGTGCAACCGCACCTCCAAATCCCCCTACAGCTGGTTCTGTTATAATGGTGGGCACAACTATGAATCCGTTGGCATAGATAAGAAAATCACTTAAATCGAAAGCTCCGTCTAAAGAATCTTTTAAAACTGTATGATGTTTTTGTGCATTTAGAACATTAAACGATACTAATATCCAAAGGAGGAACAGGACTTTTTTCCGTATTATTTTTTTGTTTACCATAGATAATTATCGTTTTAGATTTAAATTTTCACTTTGTTTAAAAAAAAATCAGCAATTATTTTTTCTTAAAACTGAACACGTGCGCCAACGTAATAAAGAAAGTATTTCCTTGAAATCTATTTACCGCGTTTACTTCGCCAATCCATCTAAAACCTGCCGAAGTCATACAGCCAAGATGCAGGTAATTAACCTCAGCTCCTAGTCCGCCAACTCTGTCTTTATCTGGTTCGATTATGAATGCATTCCCTACCGGAATTTTATCGTCTGACACTTTGTATTGCAGGTAATAAATCAGACCCGCATTGAATATGCCTTTTGGTGCAGTTTTTTCGGCATTCATACAATAAAAGGTTTTTCCTAAACCACCTTCAATGCTCAAAATGTCTCCTGTTTTAATATCGGTGTCTTTCTTTTTTCCGTTGATTTCATAAGCGGCCAAAGCAGAAAAATGGAAGGTTTTTTTATCATTAAAGTACAAAGTTGTCCCTGCCGAAAACTCATTCATGAACATTCCTAAACCGCTATTATTGCTTCCGCCAACTTCATATTTTCCTGTTGGCAGATACATTTGATAACTGAAAACAAAATCTGCTCTTTTGTTATGCCAGCCTAATTGAACAGGCTGTATGTACATATCTGTAAAAGCAAAATCACTTTTAGAATCGACGTAACTTCCTTGAATTGTATTGGAAGCGCCTGCCAATAAAATGGAAGCTCCATAATTGGCACCTAAAATTTTAAAATCGCTTACATAATTGGCACCAACTCCTGTAATAAACATGGTAAGGTTGGGATCTCCAACTTTATCTCCGTCGGCATCTCTTAATGAAGATGCGGCATAAATGTAACCTGGAATATAAACACTCAGCGTCTTTTCTGGAGCTTGAGTTCCCGATTGAAGCCCCATTGCGCCAAGAATATGTCCTCCTTTTAATTGTGCATTACAATAAAAAGAAATCAACAACATCATTATTGCAAAAACTGACTGTACTTTTTTCTTCGAATAATCAATTTCTAATTTCATGGCAGATATTTTAAATTAGACTATGCAATAACCATTAATAATTTTACTTGAAGTAATAGGATCCTGTACGATCCGGATTTATTCTGATTGTTTTAAAATATTCTGAAGGAGATTTTCCAGTGTGTTTAATAAATGCCCTGAAACAGGTTGTTCGCGATTTAAAACCAGATCCCCAAGCCATGCCTTCTAGAGATAAATCTTTCCACTCTGGATCGTTTATTTTGTCTTTGAAATATTCAATTCTTTTGAGATTAACATAATCTTGAAAATGAAGTCCAAATTCAGAATTAATCAAATTGGACAGATGGTGTACAGATATTCCTGTTTCGTCAGACAAATCTCTGATTACAAAATCTTTCTTTAAAAACAGATTTTTAGAGTTTAGCTCATAATCTAATTTTAAAAGGTATTCTTCTCTTTTTTCGAGAGTTATTTCGTTTGCAATTGGAAGCGTATTTTTTGTTTCTTTTGTTTTTACTACTAATGTATTATCGACGACAAAATCGAATGTCTCTTCCTCGTCATGAAAAATTTGGGGTCTGAAATAAAGCCAGCCAACTGTAAAAAACAATACAGAGGAAATAAGCACATAACAGGAAAGATCTGTTGCATCTACTTTTTGCAATAAAAAATGATGAACAAAAAGTGCCGAAAACAAAAACAAAATCATGAGATTGTACACTCTAATCCAGTTTATTACTTTACTATGGTGAAATTGGTTCCCTTTAAATTTTTTCAGATCATAGTTTAAAATCAACATGGTTTGAAAAAAGACATAGAAAAGCCAAATCGTCAAGGTTAAAACTGAAAATGGATTTTTGATTAAGGCGGCAATATAATGGACCGCTTTTATATTGGTATAGCTTCCAATATAAACAACCAATGTCAAAAAGAAATAAATAGCAAAAGGCACAAAATGAAGCCAATCGTATTTTCTTAAACTTTTGTTTACTGATAAGATGTTTCTAACGTACAAAAAAGAGCACGGTGCGGTCAAAAATATAAATGCTTTGGTAATAGTAAATAGATCTGGGAAATTTTTAAATAAATTGGCCGAAAGATAAAAATTGTAGATACTTACTACCGCCAGACTCAGCAGAAACATTCCCAAAAAGAAACTTTTCGAGTAATTTTTTTTTGAAAATAAAACCATAATAGCAGTGGCAAGCCCTGCAATAGTGGCAATAAAAAAGAATAGGGAAAGTAAAATATCGATCATTTTTTTAAGCTTAATTTAATAACGTTAATTCTCTTAAAATCTTAAAAATAGAATACGATGGGGGCGTATGCATGAGGAATAAAGATTGTACTTGCCAAGGTGTGACAAGTACAAAATCTTCATTTTGAATTATTTTTTAACTGCTGCTCCAGGAGGAAAACCAGTTAATATTTTTTTGATTGCATCATTGATGAATTGTTCAGGGTTATCTGGTCTGCTATCAATTTCAGCATTTCCGATTCCCTGCCAAACCAGTTTGTCTGTTTTTGTAGATACGATATCTATTACCAATGAGCCATCAACATAATCATAAGTATTAAATGTTGTATTGGCACCACCCATCATAGCACCACCTCCCCAATATCCGTATGGACGATACATTCCTCCATAGCCATAAAAGTCTGTATTGGCACTAACAGATGTTTTGTTTTTTAGAATAGAAACAGCATTTACTTTTAAATCTGGATTGCTAGATTCTGTAAATCCTTTTGCCAGCATCTCGTTTCGAATTGCTTTTGCAACACGATCAACATTTAACTGATTTACCTGGCCTTGCTGCGCTTTTAAGTCATAAACCGCAAAAGTTTTGTATTCGCTGAAGTTCGCAGCATGATCATAATCAGTAGTAACTTTTACAGTTGGAGAGCAGCTGTAAAATAAACCCAAAAATAAAACTGGGATTATACGAAGACTTGTTCTTTTAATATTCATGTTGTGGTATTTATTAAATTAATAATTAAATCAGTTTAACTCGAATGTATTAAAATCGTAAAAATCTTGAACGATGGGGCTAAATAGGTGTCAATAATCGCTAATATGGTGCAAACCATTACTAAACAATTACATAGATCACTCTCAAAGATAAATTATTTTATTTAATTAACAGTATTAAATAAATAAAATCTTACTTTGTTGTTTTATCATCTATTTTGTTCAAAAATTTAAGATTTTTTAAAGTTTTTTTTACTTTGTACGACTACGAACCTACTTTATTTTACAATTTTCAATTAAGAATTAGATTTCTGTAGATATAGGCAGCTTCCCTTTTTTTATTGCGTCTAGCATTTTATTGTAATCCAATTCGTTCTGATTGGCATATAAAACCGAAAATTCTGAAACAGCATCAGCAAATTCGTCTGTATCTCCAATATAGCCCGAAATTACAGAAGGATCTCCTGAACGGGCATGTGCTCTTGCAAGTGCCCATCCGCAAGCTTTGGCATATTCTGCCATATTCTTAGGTTTCATTACTTCAAGAACTGGTTTTACTTTGGCATCTCTTAGCTGACGGATATAGAAGTACTTGTTTTTACTATCATCTGTCCAGCCCAGAAACATGTCTGATGCCGATTGCATTAGTTTTTGTCCCATTACAATTCGTTCCCCTTGGTGGCTATATTTCCCTTTAATTTTTACATTCCCTTCCAAAACACTTTTTCGGGCTTCTTTAAACTGTAAAAAAATGGGTTCTCCAGTTGCCGACATTAGCAGACTGATGCCGCACAATGTTCCAACACTTCCTACGCCAACTACTTTTATAACAATATCATGAAGCATATATCGGCTTAACAAAATCTGTTTTTCTTCTGAAAGCGATTCTAAATATCTATTATGGATAATTTCGCCCTCTTTAGCCACTTGTTTTTCAAGTTCTCCGTTTGGGTGAAATATCAATGGCGGATCGTCTTTAATACGGGCTCTGGCACCATCAAAATAGGTCATCTTTGCAAACTCTTTTTCGTGAGCGGTGTACTCTGATGCCTTTTTAATTCTTTTCTGGTCAAATTCTTTAAATTCTTTGTCGCCGCCCAATTCGATCAGCTCTGCCAAATCAATGTCGGCATACCAGATTTGAAGCGCCGATAGTTTACTATAATCCAGCATATGCCTTTTGTAGCTATCTGCGACCTTCCAAGCAAATTCTTTGCAATTTTTACTGGAAAATTTTCTCCATCTTCCTGCAATAACAAAACTTGCCGCCAATCGTTTTACATCCCATTCCCAAGGGCCAGGAAAAGTTTCATCAAAATCATTAATATCAAAAACCAACTTACGTTCTGGAGTTGCAAATCCGCCAAAATTCATCAAATGGCAATCACCACAAAGCTGCAGATTTATTCCAGACACAGGAGTGTGAGCCAAATCGGCAGCCATGACAGCAGCCGCCCCTCTGTAAAACGCAAAAGGAGACTCCATCATTCTTCTGTACCGAATGGGCAGCAGACTTTCAACCCTTCCTTCACTAGTCTGAATTAAAATATCTACTGGATCTTTGCGGTTTTTAAAAGAGTTCCATTCCTGATGTTTCTCCAAAGGTATTTTCTTTCTAATCGAAGCTCCTTTTTCATAACGCTCTGCCTTTGATGCGATCGGATTAAATGTGGTTTCGGCTATATGTTTTGAATCTTCGGTCATAACTTATGGTTTTACTTCACTTCTGTTAAATCACCCATTTTCCAAGTTTTATCAAAAAACCCTTTTTCTGGGCCATAAAAACGAGCCAATAATTCAAATTTCCCTTTTGGATCCGTTGGAACCCAGTTTGATTCTTTTCCTGCAGGTGCTTTTGCTCCAAAATAAATATCGACAGAACCATCGCTATTTTTTTGAATTCCAGGAGTGGTTGAAGCGCGGCTGAAATACTTCATGCCTTTTATTAAAGCATGCGTTTCACGATCGTAAGCTGTCACAGACCAATATAATTTTACAGGAACATTTGCTGGAAGATGCAATTGATACAATTTTGAACCATCAAATTCCTGACCTTTATCGTCTTTAATTGTCATTAAATAAAACTGCCCTGTGCCTAAATGTTTAGCACTGAAATAAGCTATTGAGTAGCTTATTGCTCGTTCGCTTACAGGATAAATGTTTGGAGCTGTATAATTGGACATTATTGCTTTTACAACATCTTGAGAAGCGGGTAATGCCCAGTTTGTACCGTCATAAAAAGGGGGAGTAAAAATTGCCTCATATTTACTGTCAATCCATTTTCCGGCATCTTTTACGACTATTTCCAGAATCTCTTTTGTTCGGGCATCTGCCTGAAAAGTTTTTCCTTTTTCAATTCCAATTGATTTTAAAAAATCAACCATAACTAAATCTCGAGTCAGCCACGGTTCACGCTGTACAAACTGATTTAAGAGTTCGAAAAAATGAAAATTATATGGAATTGTATTGCTAAAATCGACTTCAAGCAAATCGGTAAATTTTGTAGCTGGTGGATTTGATGCCTGAGAATATGGATAAATTTTAATACGTTTTCCATAATCAATTGCCCTTTTTAGATCGGCTGGACTTCCGTTGGTAAGATTAGATCTAAGAATTGCAAAACCTGTATAGGTTGATGAAGGCATTGGAATATATCCTGCTGGTATTTTATCTTTATAATCTGGTGGCAAAATCAAATATTTTCCACCCTTTCCTTTATCGACACCCGCCGGACCAATATCTTCAATTGCGGTTTGCCAGCCATCATCAAGACTTCCCGTTAAAGAAGACGCGCCTTCAGCAGCTGGAATTTCTAACACAACAGGTCCTTTTCTAGTGTCATATAGAGGATTTATATAAACAACATCAGGATTTGGTGTTAATGTTTGATTTTTTGAATTTATTAATCCTGACCAATAAATGATCTCATTAAAATTACCTTTTGCAGCAGTTAAACTTTCATTAAGCAGTTCAAAATTGACTGCTGGCATTCCCCAAACAACAGCTTCAATTGCTCGATTATAAATTATTTGCTCATTTAAATTAGCTGGTTTAAAAACACTTGAAACTGTTTCTGTAGAAACTGCTTCTGTTTTTTCTGTCGAAGTTTTATTGCAAGAAATAAATAACGCAATAATAAAAAGTGAAATTATTTTAGTCTTCATTTTATCTCGTATTAAAAAAATTAAAATGATCTTTTCTAAATTCTCATGAAAAATTATTGCGGGAATATAAATGCCACCACCGCTCTTAATCCCCAGTCTGGTTTTATCGATTGATGTCCAACAACCGGAATTAAAGGCATAACGGCAAATTGCATGGTTTGTCCTCCTAATTTTGTAATTGCACCAACATTTGGACTAACGGTTATAAGTGTAGTATTTCCTTGCCAGTTTTGAGTAATTTCTGAAGTGATTCCTAAACTTGCTCCGCTTTTATAACTGTGTGTTAGAAATAATTGTGTGTAAAACTGGTTAAAATCGGCTCTATCTGCATTTCCTGCGACAGACCAAATTTGATTGGCTAAGAAACCAATAGAAAGTCCTTTTCCTTGATGCATGACCAAAACACTTGGTCCAATTCCGAATTTTTCTGTTCCTAAAAATTTTTCTGTCGCAGTTGGCACTAAAAAGGCTGGACCAACTCCTAAGATAAGTCCTTTAGTTTTAGGAGCAAAAAATGCCGTCACTGTTGCATCACTCAAACCAAATTCATGTGTGTTTTCTCCCGTAACATCTTGTTGATCTACAACTGGAAGAATATAACGAGTAATTAAATTTAAATTCTCACTCAACTTAAAAGGAACAACTGGCTGTATATTGATCTGATATTTTATTCCATTATAAGGGCCAATTCCATAAGTAAGATTATTTTGCAACGGGACGCTAATTAAACTTGCCACGGGATTTGCCATTTTATCGGCAAGTTCTTGCGCACTATTTCCCGGTTTTGCAGGTTCTTCCTGAGCAAACGCAGCAAAATTTAAAAGAAAAAAAAGCGTAGCAAATAATAATTTAATTGAAATGGAAGATACTCTCATAATTTTTTCTTTTTTGATTTTTAATTATTTACAAATCAAAACAAACAGCTTTTAAAAGTTTTAAAAGCTGTTTGTTTTTTTAACCTTTGAAATTTTATCAATTATCACCCCCCACCGCTTCTTTTTTCAGTTGTTAAGGCTTTCAGTTTTTCCTGAACATGCTTAAACATTATGAACTCATCAATTTTTGTCGGTCCAGGATATAAGTTACTCTGCACTTTATGTGGCGGATATTTTTCATACGTTTTTACAAACTCAGCAATTACGTCTTGTATGTTAGGCATAAACCACGTTTTTTCGGTAAAGTTATTCATGAATAAATCATAACGTTCTTGCGGATCGGCCCATAAATCAAATATTTGAGGAGCAATAGAAACATAACTTTGAGGACCTTTCCAACCTAAGTTTGTATCTACAGCCAGTCCTCCAGTATACATTCCTCCATCTCCTCTTAGATTAAAGACCGCTTTAAATTTTCCGATTCTCACAGCGCCTGGAGTCAATTCATCTTCAGTAAAATAAAACCACATATCTCTTTTTGATTTTCCTGTACCAAATAAAACAGGTGACATATCATAACTATCAAAAATAGTTGGCTTGCCTTCTCGGTCAACAGTTGGCAATTCTTGGCCAGATAAAGCCGCAAATGTTGCCATAAAATCCAACGTTCCTAAGATGTCGCTATTTTTACTATTTGGTTTAATTTTTCCAGGCCACCATGCCAAAGTTGGAATTCTGCTTCCTCCTTCACGAACAGTTCCTTTTGTTCCTCTAAATGGTGTATATCCGCAATCAGGATAAACATCTTGCCATGTACCATTATCAACTGTATAGATGATTAAAGTATTTTCGGCAATTCCCAAATTTCGAACTTCATCCATAATACGTCCTATTCTTGTATCTAATTCTACAATACAATCGGCGTATTTGTTTTGGCCTGCAGATTTACCTGCAAAATCAGGATGCGGTAGGTTTGGCTGATGATTTTTTGCAAAAGAGATTTCCATGAAGAATGGTTTGTCTTTTTTTGCATTTTCTTTAAGCCATTTTAAAGATTCCTCTTCTGTATATTGATCAATATAAGGAATTGCTTTTCCATCAAGTTTTCTAACCTCTCTATAAGGTTTTCCTGCCTCGCCGTCTAAAGCTCCTTTTGTACCTTTTGCCCATCTTTCTCTAAGATTTTTCGGCATATCCTGATTCCAGTCCGGGTCAGCATAAGTATAAGCATTTAAATGGTAAAGTGTTACATTTTTCATTACATCAAACCCTTGTGCAGTTGGCATAGAATAATCCTCTTCACCCAAATGCCATTTTCCTGCAAAAAAGGTGTTGTAGTTTTTTCTTTTTAATAAAGACGCAAGAGTCCATTCTGCTTTTGGCAGACCACCGCCATCTCCAGGAAATGCAACTGTTGTCATCCCGCTTCGATTAGGAATTCTTCCAGTAATTAATGCTGCTCTTCCTGGCGTACAGCTTGGCTGTCCATAAAAAGACCAAAACTGCATACCTTCATTTGCCATTCGATCAATATTTGGAGTTGCAGCTCCTCTGGCTTCACCACCGCCATAAGGACCTAAATCTCCCCATCCGGTATCATCTGATAATAAAATAATAATGTTTGGGCTTTTTTGCGCATAACCAATACTGGCCATAAAGAAGCAAAAAAGCAAGCCAAAAGTCTTCAGAAGATTGGCTGGTTTGATTAATCTAAAATTTGCTTTCATAAGTTGTTCTGGAATAAATTACACAATCTTTAATTCTAAAATTCTAGGACACGAAATCTAATTATTTGTCGGGGAATATTTTTTTCCAATCGTCTTTCATGCTTATTACATGATATTTGTATTTTGCGGCAGTATTTAAAGAAAGATTATCTTTTTCCTGATAATTGTATTCTCTAATTGAGTCATTGTGATTTACAATTAATTGAAAAGATGGGTATTTACTTCCAGAAGAATATCTCAACATAGCAAGATCTCCAGCTCCGCCTTCATTTCCGCAGGCAAAAACAGGTCTTTGACCAATGTGTAGTTGTATGCCAACAGGTTTTCCTTCCTTATCATTAAAATGATCTAAAGCTGGTTCTCTTAAAACAGCATTTTTAGCATCATCAAATTTATATTTGAAAGAAGTTCCTACCACCTGATCTTTTGGAATCCCGTAAAAATCAGCCGATATCGCTCTTACTAATTCGATCGTTCCACCAGTAACAATGAAAGTTTTGAAACCATTTGCACGCAAATAATTTAAAAGCTCCAATTGAGGTTGGTATCTGATTTGTTTTAGCGGAACATTTTTACCCGGATATTGGGCACCAGCAAAAAACTCTTTTGTTGAAGCTTCAAACTCGTCTTCGGTCATTCCGGTGTGAGTTGCGGCAACTAATTCAATTAATGCTTTATCTCCACCTTTTTCAAAAAAAGCTTTGTCTTTTTCGACTACAGCTTTAAAAGGCTGTTTTTGTGCTAAAGCTGGATTGGCTTCCACCATTTTTTTTACTCTGTAGAAAGCAAATAATTCTTGTACATATGGTTTTTCGGCCCAAAGTGTTCCGTCATTATCAAAAGTCGCAATTCTGTCTTCTACTGGAATAAAATCTGGACTTCCTTCTTTTGTTACTTTTTCAACGTAAGCAATAATGTCCTTTTTTAATGCTCCGTCATTCCAACTAGGCAAAGGATCACCACTTGTTGCAGTAGTTTCTGTTTGTTTATTTTCTGTTGGAGATGTTACAGTATCCGATTTTTTACAGGACAAGAAAAACAGAACCACCAACGATAATATAGATATACTTTTTTTCATGATGCTTTTATGTTAGTAAAAGAGATTCAGGCTGAAAAATCTGAATCTCTTTTATTCTTATTTATTTTTTCTTTTTTGTTTCTTGCTCCTCGTCTTTTAATTTAGGCATCACATTTTTCTCTATATACTGTTTTGCCTTAATATCTTTCATCGCTTCTTCCATAATAGTGTAAGCAGAGAAGCTTGGCGGAATTGATCTTGGAGGATATTCTTTAAATGTTTCTGCAAATACGACTACATCTTGAATTGCTCCATACATCATCTGCACGTGATTCAACTGCCATTCCCAAAATGAATTAGAAGTTATGTCTGCTCTTTCATAAGGATCTTGATATAAATTGAATATTTTTTGCAAACGAAGTTTTGTAAACGGCTCTGCCCACACTCCCATTGTACCTTCTAAACGCTGCTCAGCAAAAACATATTTATAATCTCCTTCTCTTAAACCAACTAAAAGGCCATCATCATCTGTATAAAAGAATTTATCTCTTGCGCTTTTTGGTGTTTTGCCTTCTAAAAATTTACTTTGATCATAACCATCCAAATGTACTTTGTACGTTTTTCCATTTGCAGAGTAACCTTTTAGAAGTTTATTTACGATATCTGGCTCTCCCGCAATTGAAGCAAAAGTTGGAATCCAATCATTATGGCTCATTAATTCTGTAGTTACAGTTCCTGGTTTAATATGTCCTGGCCAACGAACAATACATGGTACACGGAAAGCTCCTTCCCAGTTCGTGTTTTTTTCTGAACGATAAGGTGTCATTGCCGCATCTGGCCATGTATTCATGTGAGGCCCATTATCTGTAGAATACACTACAATAGTATTATCAGCAATTCCTAAATCATCTAAAGCTTTTAAAATGCTGCCTATAGTTTCATCATGCTCAATCATTCCATCAATATATTCACTGTCTCCATGCGTATATCTTCCTCTGTGTTCTTTTCTCACGTGCGTACGCAAGTGCATACGAGTAGCGTTGAACCAGCAGAAAAATGGTTTTCCTGCTGCACTTTGTCTCTTAATAAAATCGATTGCTGCTGCTGATGTTTCGTCATCAACGGTTTCCATTCTTTTTTTAGTAAGTGCTCCAGTATCTTCAATTTTTTGTTTTCCAACTCTACCAAAACGAGGATCAGTTGTCGCGTCATCAACATTTGTTGCGGTACATTTTAAGACTCCTCTTGGCCCAAATTTTTTCAAATACTCTGGATCTTTTGGATAATCTGGCAATTCTGGTTCTTCTTCTGCATTTAAGTGGTACAGATTTCCAAAAAATTCGTCAAAACCATTAACTGTTGGTAAACTTTCATTTCTATCTCCAACGTGGTTTTTACCAAATTGTCCAGTTACATATCCTAAGCTTTTCATGATTCCTCCCACAGAAGGATCCAACTGGCTCATTCCCATAGGAGCTCCAGGAAAGCCTACTTTTGTAAGACCCGTACGAAGACCGTGCTGTCCTGTTAAAAAAGCAGCTCGACCAGCAGTACAGCTTTGCTCTCCATAATAATGAAGAAAACGTAATCCTTCATTAGCTAAACGGTCAATGTTAGGGGTTGTATATCCCATAACTCCATCACTATAAGCACTTATATTAGTCGTCCCAATATCATCACCCCAAAGCACCAATATATTCGGTTTTTTGCTCTGTGCGGTAACAGAAATTCCCGAAAAAAATAACACTGCTAATATCCTAAAAGCATATGCAAGCGTGCATTTAAATTTAATTTGTTTCATGATAAAAAAATTCGTTAGTATTCTTATTGTATGAGTTTTGAAAATCCCCAAAAAAAAAAAGGAAAACGGTAAGCTTTCAAAAAAACACTTCTAAAGCTAGGTTGCATCTTTTTAATATGTTTCAAATTCATTTTTATATTAAAATCTGAAACATGATATTTTTAACTTTTTCTTAAGTATCTCAAATTTAACTAATAAAAGAGCGAACAATCGTGTTTATTCGGCATGAGCTTGTTGCATATTATAATATGAAACAAGATAATTGGAGAATTTGCACCAAAATGTTTCATTTTAAAAAATGAAACACAACAAACTGTCAGAAAATTAAGCAGTTATGTTTTTGCCTAAAAAAGAGAAAAAGAAAGAAATAAAACACGAAAATCTTTTTTTGAGCTGCTATTTTTTAACAAAATGGCGAAATGAAACAAAAAATTCATTTTATTCGTGCAAAATTTTAACAAATTATCAAAAAAATAATCTATTAAAAATTTCTAAAGGCAAAATGAGAAGAGCTATTTGAGTTTTGCAAAACATCATAAAAACAAAAAGCCGCTTAAAAAATTAAGCGGCTTTGAAATTTAGTAAAGAACAAATTATTCGATTTCAGAAACTCTCATCGTGTTAACCATTCCTCTATCTTTAATTGGCATTGCAGCAAGGTTGATTAAGTAATCTCCTTTTTGTGCATAACCTTTGTCAACTGCAATTTGATTTACATCTGTTACAGTATCGTCTGTACTCTCTTCATTATCATAGTAGAAAGATTTAACCCCCCATAATAAATTTAATTGAGTTAAGATTCTTCTGTTTGAAGTAAATACTAAAATATGAGCTGTTGAAGGTCTCCAAGCTGAAATTTGGAAAGCTGTGTAACCACTATTTGTCAAAGTACAAATTGCTTTAGCTTCAATCTCATTTGCTAATAAAGCTGCTTGGTGACAAACTGTTTTAGTAACGAAACGTTTTGTTTTAATTTGTGGCGTATTTTGAGGAACTTGAATAAGTGGTGAATTCTCAACAGCCTCGCAAATTTGTGCCATTCTTTGAATAACTTGTACTGGGTAGTTTCCTGTAGCAGTTTCTCCAGACAACATTACAGCATCTGCACCATCCATTACTGAGTTAGCAACGTCGTTTACCTCTGCTCTTGTTGGAGTTAAACTTGTAATCATTGTTTCCATCATTTGTGTCGCAACGATAACCGGAATTCTAGCCGTTTTAGCTCTTCTGATCAAATCTTTTTGCACCAATGGAACTTCGTGAGCAGGAAGCTCAACACCAAGATCTCCACGAGCAACCATTAAACCATCGCAATATGCTACAATCTTATCCATATTCTCAAGAGCTTCTGGCATTTCGATTTTAGCAACAATCGGAATTTTAACTTCTGAATGCTTAGCAATTAATTCTTGTAAGTCTTGTAAATCGCGTGGAGTTTTCACGAATGAAAGTGCGATCCAGTCAACTTTTTGTTCAATTGCAAAAATAGCATCTGCAATATCTTTTTCTGTTAAAGCTGGTAAAGAAATTTTTGTATTTGGAAGATTAACTCCTTTTTTAGATTTTAATTCTCCTCCTTGAATAACTTTAGCAACAACCTCAGTTTTTTTATCTGTAGAAACAATTTCAAAAATAAGTTTACCATCATCAAGCAAGATACGCTCTCCTGGATTAACATCATTTGGGAAATTCTGATATTTCATGAACACTCTTTTTGATGTTCCTATAATATCTTCAGCAGTTGTAAAAGTGATTTCATCTCCATCGTGTACAACAGTACCTTCTTCCATTACACCAACTCTAAGTTTTGGTCCTTGCAAATCTCCAAGGATTGCTGTTGTATAACCAAACTCTTCGTTTAATCCTCTAATGATATCGATTTTTTCTTTTACTCCCTCGTAATCTGCATGCGAAAAATTGATTCTAAACACATTAACACCTGCATCGATCATATCTTTAATGATCTCTCTTGTACCACAAGCGGGGCCGAGTGTAGCAACAATTTTGGTTTTCTTGTTTGTTAACATTTTTTTTAAAAAATTAGATTGTTTTTTGATTTTATTTTGTCTGTATCAACGGCATAAATAGCCGCAATACTTTCTATTGTGTTTAATTTTTGTTGAATTTCTGAAAAATTAAGCGCCTCTTCGCTATTATCAATTTTCAGGAAAAAATCGACTTTTTTAAATTCAGGAAGTAAATGAATTGTTGTCGAAACCTCACTTGTTTCATTAGAAAACAAATTCTGGAAATCATTCGTACTCACAGAAATGATTTCATTTTTATTCTGAATTAAATTCCAGGAAACAGCTTTTTCTTCATCATAATAATAGAATCTGGAAAAATTTGCTTCACCTTCCTTAGTTTGAGCATGGATCTCGTTTTTGCTCTTACTTAAGTTGATCGGAAGGATTTTATTGATAAAATAGGCTAATCTATAATCTTCTAATGAAGTATGAATTGCCATTAAATAATAATCAATTTCGTCAAATTCGTCAAAATCCAATTTATGAATAGCCATGTCTTGAAAAATCAAGTTGTAAATATACTATTTCTAAACGGAGCATCAACAGTTATGACATGCTTGTTTTGTTAAATTATAAACGAAAACGATGTAGCCTTGTGAGAGTTACATCATTTTTGCAGCTATTTCTTGTCAATTTTTTCTTGAAATGCAAAATAAGCTCTCTGTGATGCTTTTTCTTCTGCTTTCTTTTTAGAAGTTGCTCGCGCTCTTGCGACAACTTTATCGTCAATACTCAATTTAACACCAAATAAGCGTTGGCCATCTATTCCGTTATCTTCAAAAATGTCATAATGAAAAACTCTTTTTTCTTTCTGACACCATTCGATAACTAGGCTTTTATAGCTTATCACTTTTCCTTCTAATCGCGCAATATCTACATAAGGCGTAACTACTCTCTTTTGGATGAATTTCTCGCAAAAAGTATAACCTTTATCTAAATAAATAGCTCCTACAAGGGACTCAAAAATATTACCATGAATGTTTTCTCCAAAGTGCTGAATTGGCACCTTGCTCTCTACAAACTGCACTAAATTTA
The DNA here is from genome assembly GCF_003254565.1 of Flavobacterium nitrogenifigens. GTDB lineage: Bacteria > Bacteroidota > Bacteroidia > Flavobacteriales > Flavobacteriaceae > Flavobacterium > Flavobacterium nitrogenifigens. The sequence continues at coordinate 162,825 of NZ_QJRI01000179.1, read as the reverse complement.
AGTCTTTACCTAATTCGTTCAAATGTTCTCGGCTCACAATTTTCGAACGCATTTTGGTCAAATAACCTTCATCTCCATTTGGAGCTTTATTAAATAAATGTGCAGCAATAACGGCACTTAACATAGCGTCTCCTAAAAATTCTAAGCGTTCATAATTTATAGGATGCCCATTCTGATCTAATTTATTAGAAGAGCGATGCGTAAAAGCTCTCCGATAAAAATCAACATTTGTAGGCGGAAAACCAAGAATTTTCTGAATAGTGTCAAAAAAAATCCCGTCTTCTAGAGAACGGGATTTAGAAAATATTTTTTTGATAATATTCATATACAGAAAATTAATCAGCTAGTTTTTTAAACAATACGCAAGCATTGTGTCCACCAAAACCAAATGTATTACTCATAGCAACATTTACTTCTCTTTTTTGAGGTTTGTTTAGAGTAAGGTTTAAAGATGGGTCAATGTTTTCGTCAACAACGGTATGATTAATCGTTGGTGGAACAATTCCGTGCTGCATTGCCAAGATAGAAGCAATAGCTTCAATAGCTCCAGCTGCACCCAATAAGTGTCCTGTCATCGATTTTGTAGAGTTGATGTTGATATTTTTAGCATGATCACCAAAAACTTTGCTAATCGCTTTTAATTCAGCAACGTCTCCTAATGGAGTAGAAGTTCCGTGAGTATTGATATGATCAACTTGATCAGGGCTCATTCCAGCATCTCTCAATGTATTTTCCATTACTGCAATAACTCCAATTCCTTCTGGATGTGGTGCAGTTAAGTGGTAAGCATCAGATGACATACCTCCACCGCCAATTTCGCAGTAGATTTTTGCACCTCTAGCTTTAGCATGTTCGTAATCTTCAAGAACCAAAGCTCCTGCTCCTTCTCCTAAAACGAAACCATCTCTGGTTGCATCAAAAGGTCTTGAAGCTGTTTCTGGACTTTCGTTTCTTGTAGATAAAGCGTGCATTGAGCTAAATCCTCCCATACCTGCAATTGTAACAGCAGCTTCAGAACCACCAGAAACAATAACATCACACATTCCTAAACGAATGTAGTTGAAAGCATCGATTAATGCGTTTGCAGAAGATGCACAAGCAGAAACCGTTGTATAATTTGGTCCCATATACCCGTTACGCATAGAAATATGTGCAGGAGCAATATCGGCAATCATTTTAGGAATAAAGAAAGGATTGAACTTTGGAGTTCCATCACCTTTTGCATAATACAATACTTCATCTTGGAAAGTCTCTAAACCTCCAATTCCTGCTCCCCAAATAACACCAACTCTTTGTTTGTTTACGTTATCATTTGTGATTCCTGCATCCTTAATAGCTTCGTCACTGGCAGCAATTGCGTATTGTGCAAACTTATCTAATCTACGAGATTCCTTGCGATCCATGTAATCTTCAATATTGAAGTTTTTTACTTCGCAGGCAAATTTCGTTTTGTGTTTCTCGGTATCATAATATGTGATCGGAGCGGCTCCGCTAACCCCATTCACAAGTGCATTCCAATATTCTTGGATATTATTCCCAATAGGAGTAAGTGCACCTAATCCTGTTACAACAACTCGCCTTAATGCCATAAATATGTATTTTGTACTTTAAACAAATAAAACCCATGCTTTCTTAACTTATAGTTATTTAAGAGCCATGGGAATTACAATATAAATATATCTTTTTGATTGAAAATCAATCGAAATTTAAAATTTAAAAAAAATAATAACACCCGATTTTTAGAAAATCCAATTTTTCAAAAAACAAATCCCAATTTTGGAATTTGGACATTCAAATTTTGGAATTTTTAAAATTCGGGTGTGGTATTATTATTTTTTTGCTTCTTCGATATAAGAAATAGCTTGACCAACAGTAGCAATGTTTTCTGCTTGATCGTCTGGAATTTGAATATCAAATTCTTTTTCGAATTCCATAATAAGCTCAACAGTGTCTAATGAGTCAGCTCCTAAATCATTAGTGAAGCTTGCTTCTGTTACAACTTCGTTTTCGTCAACACCTAATTTGTCTACGATAATCGCTTTTACTCTTGATGCAATGTCTGACATAATCTTTAATTTTAGAATTTAATTTGTTGGCAAAAATAAAAAACTTTATTTTAAAACAACTATTTAGTTTATAAATGTGACACTAATTTATAAAATTAATTTCAAGAAAGGTCTTTTAAAGCTATTTATTTTCGATTTTTATTCCGTTTTTTGCACTCTTAAAACACACAGCTTTATGAAAAAAATTATCGTTTTTGCCTCAGGATCAGGAACTAACGCAGAGAACATTATAAAATATTTTTCGAACACCGAAATTGCAAAGGTTGTTTCGGTCTTTACAAATAATGCTTCGGCAAAAGTGATTGAAAGAGCAAAAAATCATCAAATTCCAGTCGAAATTTTCGAAAAAAATGAACTTTTAGAAAGAAAAGTGTTACAAAAAATACAGAAAATCGACCCGGATTTGATCGTTCTTGCTGGTTTTTTACTCAAATTCCCAGAAAACATAATTGAACAATATCCAAACAAAATAATAAACATACATCCGGCACTTTTACCTAGTTATGGAGGAAAAGGAATGTACGGAATGCACATACATAGAGCTATAGTTAATAATAAGGAAAAAGAAACCGGAATATCTATTCACTATGTTAACGAAAACTATGATGAAGGCGCTATTATCTTTCAAGCAAATGTAGCCTTAACGGATGAAGACACTCCAGAAACAGTTGCAGAGAAGATTCATGAGCTGGAGCAGAAACATTTTCCGGAGATTATCCACAGAATTCTTGACGAAAATTCCAAAATTTAAATTCCATCCCGATAGCTATCGGGACCAATTTTAGACAAAGCATTAAATCTGCAATCTAAAATCTACAATCTAAAATAAATAAATGAATCACGAAGTACATATATATACAGATGGCGCGGCAAAAGGAAATCCAGGAAATGGTGGTTACGGCGTGGTAATGGAACTGGTGGGCACTCCGCATAAAAAAGAATTCTACGAAGGCTTTCGCTTGACGACAAATAACAGAATGGAACTTTTGGCTGTAATTGTCGGATTAGAAAAACTGAAAAAGCCAAACATGAAAGTCCTTGTAGTTTCGGATTCTAAATACGTGGTTGATTCTGTTGAAAAAAAATGGGTTTTTGGTTGGGAGAAAAAAGGATACAAGGATAAAAAAAATCCTGATTTATGGAAACGTTTTCTAATTGTTTACCGCAAACACCAAGTCGATTTTAAATGGATCAAAGGTCACAACAATCATCCGCAAAATGAGCGTTGCGATCAATTGGCTGTTATGGCATCCATGCAGCCGAAACTTTCGGTTGATGTCTATTACGAAACCATCGGATCTAAAGAATAAAAAAAAATGCATCAATTGTTTGATGCATTTTTTTTTAACTTAAACTTTTACTAATTATTCTTTATCTAAATCTTTTGCCGTTTTAAATCCTGTCAAAAGTCCGATTCCCGCCATGATGAAAATAATTGAAGGATAAACTGCTCCGTCGTTTAAAGATGTGTAAGTTGTAATTAACAACGCAAGAAAAATTCCGACACCACTACCTATTAATAAGAATGCTAGATTTACTACAAAGATTTTCCACGCTGGAACTCCATTTCCCTTTCCTTGTAAAAAGATACTTGCGTCAACACCTTTTTCGATAAGAGCTAAACGCTCTCTGTTTCTTGTTGAATAAATAAGATAAACAATCCCGAAGATCATTAAGAAAAGACTGATTGGAATTAAAATTTTTTCGTCCATGATATTTTATGTTTTTAATTGATTGATATACCTCATATGACGAGGGCTTTTAAAATGAGGTTACAACTTTTAGTGAAAAATTTCAAATTTTAAAATCCAAACTCCAAAACCAACTGATAATCAATTAATTTTGATTGTAAAAAATTTTGACAAAGTTCAACTCCTATACTTTATTATATATTAAAGATTAGAATTTGGAATTTTCCCAAGAATTGGAAATTGGAATTTATTTTCACTTTTCTTGTAACCTAAATAAACAAACTGTCGTCCTATATAATATGAGCACAATACATGATCAACATTATATCGATAAAATTCTGCAGGGCGAGACGAATGCCTTTTCCGTTCTTGTGGATCGTTATAAAGATATGATCTTTACTTTAGCACTTAAAATGGTTAAAAACCGTGAAGAAGCAGAAGAAGTTGCTCAAGACACTTTTATAAAAATTTATAATTCTTTGACAAAATTTAAAGGAGAATCTAAATTTTCGACTTGGATTTATAAAATTGCCTACAATACTTGTCTAGACCGTTTGAAGAAAAACAAAAAAGACGATTTGAATATTTCTATAGATGATTTCTCTTCTCATTTAATCAAAACAATGGATAATGCATTGAGCGCTTTAGAAGAAAAAGAACGAAAGCAAACCATTCAGAAATGTTTAAATTTATTACCAAGTGACGAAAACTTCCTTTTGACCTTATTTTATTTTGATGATCAAAATTTAGAAGAAATTGGAAAAATCATGAATATATCGGCTAACAATGCTAAAGTAAAACTGTTTAGGTGTCGACAAAAATTAGCCGTAATTTTGAGACAGCAGTTAGAACCAGAAATAATAGAATGTTATGAAAGAGAGCGATAAAAATATAGAACAACTTATTGAAAAAATGATGGCCGATGAAAAACTGCAGTCACCATCAATAGATTTCACTTCTAAAATAATGGTTGAAGTTCATCTTTTAGAAGAGAAAAAACTGAAAACATACAAACCTTTGATTTCGAAACCAATCTGGATTTCGATCGGATTGGCTGTAGCTGTATTAGTAATTTATGTTTCCTTTTTCTCAGTTTCTGAAACTGATTTCAAAATTGATGAAGTTGGAAAATTATACTCTGATAGAATATCAACAGCGTTTTCTGGAATTCATCTTTCCAAAAACATCTTATACGCCATTTTAATTGTTCCAATTATGATTTTGGTTCAGGTTGGAATTTTAAAAAATTATTTTGATAAAAAGTATCAACTATAAATTTAAAAATGAAACATAAAACAACGATTTTTAAACACACTCAAAGACCAAAGAAAACATACATATATTCCTTTTTAATGTTGTTGTTATTTGTCACTAGTTATGCATCGGCAATTCCGTCAAACTTTTCGACTAAGGAAATAAAATTTGTTAGCGAAGGAATTTCACTTGCGGGAACTATTTTTACGCCTAACAACATACAAGCTGCCGTTGTAATTGTTCATGGATCTGGACAAGAAAAAAGAATGATGGACTTTGCTACAACTCTTGCCAACAATGGAATTGCAGTTTTAACGTATGATAAACGTGGAGTCGGAGAATCAGGCGGCGTGTATGCAGGACCTGAAGTAGGAACAAACAATGTTGATTTTGCCAATCTAACCCTTTTGTCTTTAGATGCAAGTGCTGCCGTAAATACTTTAGCCAAACATTTATCAAATTACAAAACATCAATAGGTTTAATAGGTGGCAGCCAAGCTGGATGGATTATTCCGTTAGCTGCAGAAAAAAATAAGAAAGTCAAATTTATGACCATCTTTAGTGGAGCTCTTATCACGGTTAAAGAACAATTGAGATTCCAATTTTATACAAATGGTGATCAAAAATTCTGGGACACGCACTCTGAAGAAGAGGCTAGAAAACATGTATTCAATGATCCGGACAAATATGAGTTCATTGATACAAATCCTAATGATGCACTTTCTAAATTATCAATTCCAGGATTTTGGATTTTTGGAAGCAAAGACATTCAAGTTCCTGCGAATTTATCCATCGAATATCTTGATAAATTAAAATCTAAAGGAAAACATTATGAATATAAATTGTTTCCAAATCTGGGACACAATACCGCTTTTTCAAAATCTGAAGAGCCTATGAACGATGCGATCAATTGGATTAAAAAACAATAGCATTAACTATAACTACAATATATCTTGAGATTTCTAGAAAATTATTTTGACAGGAAGTGCTTCTTGTAAAATTGTTAAAAAAACTTATATCACTGATGGTAAATTTATTTATCGTATTTTTGTAAGGTTCATTAAATTTTTGAAAAATGATACAAAAAACCATTACTCCTAAGGACAAAATTGTCAATCTTTCATTTGAAATTCCAAAAAACTATGTTGGAAAATCATTGAAAGTATCGATTGATTTCGAGAATGAAGTTGATCAAATTGAAAGTAATTTGTCCAAAGAAGACTTTGTTAAGTGGATTGAAAATGCTGAAAAATCCAAAACAATGTCTTTAGAAAAGTTTAATGAGAAATGGGAAGAAAAAAAACTGAAGATACAAAACAATATACGTTAGATATTTCCGAGAATTATTTCCAAAACTTAGAAGAGATTGTTGATTACATCGCTTTCGAAAAACACCAACCTTTAAACGCTATTAAAATTGGTAATGGAATTAACAAAACGATGAATAAAATCATTGAGAATCCCTTAATTTATTCCGAGTGTGAAAATCTTCCAACAAAATCCAAAATTTAAAGAGAAGCAACTTATAAAACTTGGTTAATTGTATTTAAAATTAAAAATTATCATATTACAATTCTTGGCGTTTTAAGTGGAAAAAGAAAATCTTCTTCATTTAAAAAAATAAGATAGAAATATAACCTGTAAAATATTCGCAATTATTTTCAAAAAACTTGCAGATTAATTCTGAAAAATCTATTTTAAGCTTCATTAAAAACAGTTTTTAACCAATTCATTTACAGTATTTTCACTCCGAAATTGATGTCATTTTTTTAAGAAAATTTTGAGAACCTAAACCATTGCAAGATTGTAACTTATGAAGTATCTTTGCACCCTAATTCGAAATTCATAAAATGAATAAACTATTGATTGTTGGAACAGTTGCTTTCGACGCGATTGAAACTCCTTTCGGAAAAACAGATAAAATATTAGGTGGTGCTGCAACCTACATCGGATTATCAGCGTCATTTTTTAACTTGCAATCGGCCATTGTTTCTGTAGTTGGCGACGATTTCCCTCAAGAACACTTAGATCTTTTAACTTCAAAAAATATTGATATCTCTGGTATCGAAATTGTAAAAGGAGGAAAGACTTTTTTCTGGAGCGGTTTATACCACAACGATTTAAATTCTAGAGACACTCTTGTAACAGAGTTGAACGTTTTAGCTGATTTTCAGCCAAAAGTTCCTCAAAACTACAAAGATGCTGATGTTGTGATGTTAGGAAACTTACATCCATTAGTACAAAGCAGTGTTCTGGACCAAATGGAGAAAAAACCAAAATTAGTAGTTTTAGACACTATGAACTTTTGGATGGACTGCGCTCTTCCAGAATTATTAGACGTTATTAAACGTGTAGATGTTATTACAATCAATGACGAAGAAGCGAGACAACTTTCTGGTGAATATTCATTAGTAAAAGCTGCTGCTAAAATCCAAGACATGGGACCAAAATATGTGGTGATCAAAAAAGGAGAACATGGAGCACTTTTATTCCACAACAGAGAAGTTTTCTTTGCACCAGCTTTACCATTAGAAGATGTTTTTGATCCAACTGGAGCAGGAGACACTTTCGCAGGTGGATTCTCTGGATTTATTGCACAAAGCGAAAACATTTCGTTTAACAACTTGAAGAATGCAATTATTTACGGTTCAAATTTAGCTTCGTTCTGCGTTGAAAAATTTGGAACTGAAAGGATGGAATCATTAAGTAAAGCCGAAGTAGCGATTCGATTACAGCAATTTAAGTCGTTAACTCAGTTTGACATAGAAATATAATGCCTAAGAGCCTCGATAAAACGGGGCTTTTTTTATTACGTTAATACACACAACTTACAACAACACACAAATAACAAAAAACAATGAGCGACGCTTTAAAACACGAATGTGGTATAGCCTTAGTTAGACTACTAAAACCGCTTGAATATTATAAAGAAAAATACGGAACTGCGTTCTACGGAATCCAGAAGATGTATCTAATGATGGAAAAACAGCACAACCGTGGACAAGACGGAGCTGGTTTTGCAAGCATTAAATTTGATGTAGAACCTGGACAACGCTATATCAGCAGAGTTCGTTCGAATCATTCACAACCTATCCAAGATGTTTTCAAACAAATCAATGAGCGTGTTAGCGAAGAACTAAAAGCGCATCCAGAACTTGGAGACGACATGAAAGAGCTAAAAGCAAATATTCCTTATGTTGGAGAATTGTTTTTAGGTCACGTTCGTTACGGAACTTTTGGAAAAAACAGCATCGAAAGTGTTCACCCATTTTTGCGTCAAAGCAACTGGATGCACCGTAACTTGATTTTGGCAGGAAACTTCAACATGACCAATGTTAAAGAACTTTTCGAAAATCTTGTTGAATTAGGACAGCATCCAAAAGAAATGGCTGATACCGTTACCGTAATGGAAAAAATTGGCCACTTCTTAGACAAGGAAGTTATGCAATTGTACCAAGACTGTAAAGCTGAAGGTTACTCAAAAAGAGATGCTTCTCCAGTAATTGCAGAGCGTTTGGATATTGCAAAAATATTAGCTCGTTCGGCTAAAAACTTAGACGGTGGTTACGCAATGGCTGGTTTATTAGGTCATGGTGATGCTTTTGTATTTAGAGATCCAGCAGGAATTCGTCCAGCTTATTATTACCAAGATGACGAAGTTGTGGTTGTAGCTTCTGAAAGACCAGTTATTCAAACGGTATTTAATGTTCCTTTTGAAAGCGTTCAGGAAATCGACCCAGGTCACGCTTTGATCATCAAGAAAAACGGAAATGTTTCTATGAATCAGATCTTGGAACCAACCGTTAAAAAAGCTTGTTCTTTTGAAAGAATCTATTTCTCAAGAGGAAGTGATGCTGAAATCTACCAAGAACGTAAAGATTTAGGAAAATTAATTTTACCTGCTGTACTTAAAGCAATTGACAGTGATACAGACAACACTGTTTTCTCTTATATTCCAAATACAGCCGAAACATCATTTTATGGTTTAGTTGAAGCTGCTCAGGATTTCTTAAATCAGAGAAAAAACAATTATATTCTAGAAAATAGAAATACATTAACAACAGAAACACTTCAGGAACTTTTAGCTGTAAAGATTCGTACAGAGAAAGTAGCCATTAAAGATGCTAAACTTAGAACTTTTATTACTGAAGATAGCAGCCGTGATGATTTAGTAGCTCACGTTTACGATGTTACTTATGGCGTAATTAAGCCAGAAGATAATTTGGTTATTATCGACGACAGTATTGTTCGTGGTACTACATTAAAAATGAGCATCATTAAAATGATGGATCGTTTGAAACCAAAACGTATCGTAATCGTTTCATCTGCACCACAAATTCGTTATCCAGACTGTTACGGAATCGATATGGCAAAATTAGAAGGTTTAGTTGCCTTTAGAGCAGCACTTGCTTTATTGAAAGAAAGAAACTTGTACCACATCGTAGACGAAGTTTATGCTAAATGTAAGGCACAAGAAAATTTCGCAGACAAAGACGTTGTTAACTATGTTACAGCAATATACGATCAATTTACAGATGAAGAGATTTCAGATAAAATTGCAGAAATGTTAAGCTCACCAGAAATTAATGCTGAAGTAAAAATCATCTTCCAGAAAGTAGAAGATTTGCATAAAGCATGTCCTAAAAATTTAGGTGACTGGTATTTCACAGGAGATTATCCAACTCCAGGTGGAAACAGAGTCGTGAATCGTGCATTCATGAATTTTTATGAAGGAAAAGACGCTCGAGCGTATTAATAAAATACTAATAAAAGGTTAAATAGTGCATTTCATCGGTTTTTTTTGCCGTTCATCCTATTTCTTTGGTGAAGTTGAAAAGCTATGATACTTTTGGAATACCATAACATTAGTAGGTTAAGTTTATGGTAGATTTGGGGCAAAAAGGGTGGAAGCAATTCCACCTTTTTTATTGGAATAAACTCAAACAATTTATAAACAGTCGATTATATATCTCTTAATCGGATTTACTTACCTTTCATCTAAAAATTTTTAATCATAAAAATAACTGCCGTAAATTTATTAGACCATAACGTTAGTAGGTTAGTTTATGGTAGATTTGGGGCAAAAAAGGCGGAATTTCTTCCGCCTTTTTTATTTAACACATAAAATACTGAAAAACAGTAAGTTAAATACGTTTTGTCGAGTTTAATTGCTTTTCATCTAAAAATTTTCCTTTATAAAAATAACTGCCATACATTTACTGAACCATAACATTAGTAGGTTAGTTTATGGTAGATTTGGGGCAAAAAAGGTGGAAGAAATTCCGCCTTTTTTATTGAATTACATCTAGACATATTACAAAATAGACCATACAAGCCTTTAAACGGATATACTTGCCTTTCGTCTGATATGTTTCCTTCAAAAAAATATCTGCCATACCTTTACACAACCATAACATTAGTAGGTTAAGTTTATGGTAGATTTGGGGCAAAAAAGGCGGAACTTCTTTCCGCCTTTTTTATTTTTCTTTTTTTTTAAGAGAATAGATGAAAGAAAATAGAACAAAGATTATACAAGAAAGGTATAGATAAAAAAAGACGAGCACCTTTTGGCACTCGTCTTTTCTCTTTATTCTTTACTCTATTCTCTTATTTGTCTAAAGCAAATCTTCTAGCCACTTCTGTCCAGTTAATTACACTGAAGAAAGCTTCAATATAATCTGGTCTTCTGTTTTGGTAGTTTAAGTAGTAAGCGTGCTCCCAAACGTCCATTCCTAAGATTGGAGTTCCACCGTGACCAGCAGCTTCTGGCATTAATGGATTATCTTGATTTGGAGTACCTACAACTTCTAATTTCCCTCCTTTTTGAACTGTTAACCAAGCCCATCCAGAACCAAATTGTGTAGCACCAGCTTTAGCAAATTTTGCTTTAAATTCTTCGAATGATCCAAAAGAAGACTCAATTGCAGCTAATAAATCTCCTGTTGGCAATCCTCCTCCGTTTGGAGACATTACAGTCCAGAATAAATTGTGGTTGTAGAAACCTCCACCATTGTTACGAACTGCAGCGTTAGATTTGTCTAAGTTGATTAAGATGTTCTCGATTGTTTTTCCTTCTAAATCTGTTCCAGCGATAGCTGCGTTAAGATTTGTAGTATAAGCGTTGTGGTGCTTTGTATGATGGATTTCCATTGTACGTGCATCGATATGTGGTTCTAATGCATCGTATGCATAAGGTAATTGCGGTAATTCAAAAGCCATGGTATTATGATTTTTATGGTTTATAATAATTTATTCCAAATTTAGACATTTAACTTTGGAATTGAAAATACTATTTCGTTATAATTGAATTAAATTCGCTGATAATTTACATTTTTACAATATAAACACCTGAAAATCTTCATTTTCCATTAAATGTAGTCATTGTATTTTCTAAACCAGCTGTTCCAAAAGTTCTAATAATTTCTGCTGAAGTTTCTAAACGTTCTGGAAGTTTTGCTTCTTCTTCAGCAGTCCATTCTCCTAAAACATAATCTACCTGCTGTCCTTTTTTAAATTGATCACTGATACCAAATCTGAAACGGGTATAGTTTTGTGTATTTAAAATTAAATTTATATTTTTCAAACCGTTATGTCCGCCGTCGCTCCCTTTTGGTTTGATCCTAATAGTGCCAAATGACAGGTTTAAATCGTCTGTAATGACCAAAATATTCTCAAGCGGTATATTCTCCTTATCCATCCAATATTTTACCGCTTTACCGCTTAAATTCATGTAAGTATTTGGTTTTAAAAGAAAAAAAGTCCTTCCTTTAAATTTATACTCAGCCAAAGCACCCAATTTTACGGTTTCGAATGAAAGTCCTTCTTTTTTGGCTAAAAAATCCAGGACTTTAAATCCGATATTGTGTCTCGTATTTACGTATTCCGCTCCTATATTTCCTAAACCTACTATTAAATATTTCTTCATATTATCTTCTATGTTCTCTTCTTTTGGTGTTGATGAAAACAGTTTTGTTATCCATTTTATCATGACTGCAAAAGTAAGATTAATTAGAGAATGTGACAATTTGTTAATTAGATAATTTGAGAATGCGACAATTAGACAATTACTTGCTGGCTGTGATTTAACTGCAAAGATCGCAAGGGTTTTGCGCTAAGAACGCTAAGAAATAGCTTTTACTGAGATTTGCAAAGAACACAAAGACTTCGACTTCGTTCGGCCTGACAACTATGAAAAAACTTAGTATATCAGACTCTTAGCAACTTAGAACCTTATGAAAAAGATATTTTCTCGCTAGCCCTGACAGGAGCGGCATCCTTTTTCTGGCTTCTTTAGCCAGGAAAAGATACAGCGGATGGCAGGAACGTCACGTCTTATGAAAACGGAAAGTTGCTGCTTCTAAAAAATAATTAGAAAATTTGAGAATGTGACAATTAGAGAATTTCTTTAAAAAAAAAACTTAGCATCTCAGCACCTTAGAAACTTAGAAGCTAAAAAAAAGCCCCAATCGTAAGATTGAGGCTTTTTGTATGAGTTGAAAAAAATTATTTTTTCTTTCCTTTTGCAGGAGCTTTTGCAGCTTTTGCAGCCTCTTGAGCAGCTTTCATAGCAGCACGAGAGATTCTCACTTGACAAACAACAGTGTTGTCTGGGTGCATAATTTTGTACTCTGGTTTTCCAACTTTAGTAACGTATAATTTGTTACCCATTTCAAGTGGAGTGATGTCAGCTTCAACGAAATCAGGAAGATTTGCTGGTAAAGCTTTAACTTTTAATTTACGTTGGTTCAAACGTAAAACACCTCCCGCAAGAACACCTTTAGATGTACCAACGATTTTCACAGGAACTTCCATTGTGATTTCTTTATCATCAAATAATTGGAAGAAGTCAATGTGTAAAATTTTGTCAGATACTGGGTGAACTTGGATATCTTGCAAAATTGCATTGAATGATTTTCCTTTTCCAAGTTCGATCACAACAGTGTGAGCGTTTGGAGTGTAAACCAAGTTTTTGAATGCAGTAACGTCTGCTGAGAAGTGTACTGCCTGGTTTCCTCCGTATAAAACGCAAGGTACCTGTCCAGCATTACGTAAGGCTTTAGTTGACACTTTGCCCACGCTTTCTCTTTCTGATCCTTTAATTGTAATCGATTTCATTGTAAAAAAATATAGTTATTAAATAAATATTCTTGTTTGCTATGGCTTTAGGCAATACGCCTTAAGCTTTTATGCAAAGTAAATAAGCTTACGACCTAAAGCCTACAGCTTACTGCTTTTACATAATGAATTTTCCACTGATGGAATTGTTGTGGTGAACCATTTGCATTACCTCAGCAAATAAAGGCGCGCAGCTTACCACTTTTATCTTTTTTGACTCTTTCTTTAACGGAATAGAATCTGTTACGATTAATTCTGTTAGTTTTGAGTTTTCGATTTTTTCGTATGCTCCACCAGATAAAATAGCATGCGTACAAATTGCTCTTACACTTAGCGCTCCTTTTTCGATCATAAGGTCTGCCGCTTTCGCTAAAGTCCCTCCTGTATCGATCATGTCGTCTACTAAGATTACGTTACGTCCTTTTACTTCACCAATTAGTTCCATAGTGTCGATAACGTTGGCTGCTTTTCTTTGTTTGTAACAGATTACTACATCTGATTCTAGAAACTTAGAGTAAGCATATGCTCTTTTTGAACCTCCCATATCTGGAGATGCAATTGTCAGATTTTCTAAATTTAAACTTTCTACGTATGGTAAAAAGATCGTAGATGCAAATAAATGATCTACTGGTTTTTCGAAGAATCCTTGAATCTGATCTGCGTGCAAATCCATAGTCATGATTCTTGTTGCTCCTGCAGCTGTTAGTAGGTTTGCTACTAATTTAGCTCCAATTGGAACTCTTGGTTTGTCTTTTCTATCTTGTCTTGCCCAACCAAAATAAGGCATAACAGCTGTAATATGTCTTGCTGATGCACGTTTTGCCGCATCAATCATTAACAACAATTCCATCAGATTATCTGCACTTGGAAAAGTTGAACATACGATGAATACTCGTAAACCTCTTATTGATTCTTCGTATGACGGCTGAAATTCTCCATCACTATACGTTGACATCGTTACTTTTCCTAACGGAATTCCGTAATCTTTTGCAATTTTTTCTGCAAGATAAACACTTTGTGAACAAGCAAAAATTTTAGCTTCTGGTTCTAGGTGCGACATTGTAATTTGTTGTTTTATTCCGTTACTTTTAAAAAAAATCAACTTTATATTTCAATAAAGTCGAAAGCGTATAAATGTCTCGGATGTAGTTAGTTGTGTGTGCTTCGTTTTAACGAGCTGCAAATTTATAAAATTTATTGAACACTGAAAGCAAAAATTTAAGTATTTTTAGTAGTTCGTTTAAAATTATTTTTTACATTTGCACCGTGTTAAAGGAATGACGCCATTTATGACTTCATTCTATTGCGTTAAAATAACTGATTTATCATTTATTTTTTCGTCTGCTACGCCCGGATGGCGGAATTGGTAGACGCGCTGGTCTCAAACACCTGTGGGAAACCGTGCCGGTTCGACTCCGGCTCCGGGTACATAAAAACCTCTTCTTATACGGAAGAGGTTTTTTTTATTTATACTGCTTCACAAACTGCATGATGCAAAATTGAAAAATTGCATGAATTAGCAATAAAACACAATTGATTTGCTTTCTGATGCAACTCTAAAGCCAATTCAATTTGATCTGAATTTGAAATTTTTACTTTCGGATATAATCTTGCCTCAACAAAACGACCGCTTCCATCTTGATTTACTTCTAAAGTTGCTTCTGCACTATCTGAATATTCTAAAACTTCTATTCCGTTTTGGGAACAGACATATAAATACGACATCATATGGCAGGAAACCAAACTGCTTAACAATAAATCTTCTGGATTGTATAATTCTGGATCACCTTTAAAGGCTTTTGCTGCTGAAACATCTAAAATTGGTTTTCCTTCAATTTTTATTTGATGGGTTTTGCTGTATTTTTTTATAGAAGAATCTTCTTTTTTTGAAGTCCAGTTTAATTGAGTTTTAAATAAATGCTTCATTTTGCTAAGTTTTAATTTTTACTAGCTCTACTTTAAATTAATATCGCAAAGTCGCGAAGACGCAAAGTTTATTGTTTTTCGTGGCGACTTTTCGAGATCCAAAATGCCTTATATAAATTTATTTTAATTTATCAAATTCAGCTTCGGCTTCATCTAGGCAAAGAAGTCTCCCCTCGAAATACGGAAAATAATTCACCTTATCAATCGATAATTTCTGTATTTCATTTTCACCAATTCGCAAGTATATTTTTTTTGGAAAAACCCTTCTTACGATCAAATAATCAACAATTTTAAAATTCCCTTTTATTATTTTATCACCAAGAGGACATTCTATTTCTGTATTAAAGATTTGTTTTTCTATACTTATTAGATTTTCTTTTTTTGACAAAGATTCCCATTTACATTTTTCGATCTTGCCACTTTTACTTTTTTCAATCCTGTATTTGTTTTTTTTATCTAAATCATATTTAGAAACTTGATCCAAAATCTTGCTGAATTCTACAAGACTTATAAATTTTCTCTTTTGTTCATTAAGAACAACCGCATGATGATCAATTTCTTTAAAGCTTTTACTGTTTTCTAAACAAACCTCTGAAAATCCAGTTTCAGAATCGCTTTGAAATGGTACAAGTGAAGTCAGCAATATAAATATCATTATACCAAAAAAATATTTTTTCATCAATTTCATCCTGTTTTTTGAATCGAACTCACGAATTTATATAAATTGAAATATAGCTAAAGTGTAATTTCACAAATTGTCACAATCTAAAATTCGTGAATTCGTGGCAGAAAACAAATAAAAAAAACCTCGAAAGCACAAACTTTCGAGGTTTTTAGAAAATTACTAAATTAATAAACAGATTCTAAAACTATTTTTTAACTGAAAACTTAAAAGTAGTTTTCGTTTTATAATTTTCTCCCGGATTTAAAACTGTTGTTGGGAAATTTTTCTGGTTTGGAGAATCTGGATAATGTTCAGTTTCTAAACAAAGTCCTGTTCTGTGTGCAAAAGTTCCTCCGTTTGGCATTGGCAAAGTTCCATCAAGGAAATTTCCAGAATAGAACTGAATTCCAGGTTCGTCTGTTGTCATTTCCATAATTCTTCCGCTTGCTGCGTGGTATACTTTTGCAATAATTGTTTTTCCTTTTTCAGGGTTATTCAACACCCAACAGTGATCATAACCTTTTCCTTTTTCTAATTGATCATTTTTAGCATTGATAGCTGCCCCAATTAATTTTGGCGTTCTGAAATCGAAAGGTGTACCAGCAACATCTTCTAATTTTCCTGTCGGAATTAAATCAGCATCAACTGGAACCAATTTATCTGCATTTAAAGTCAATTCGTGATCTAAGATGGTTTTGGTAAAATCTCCAGATAAATTGAAATATGAATGCTGCGTCAAGTTAACAACCGTTTTTTTGTCTGTTGTTGCTTCATACAAAACTTCTAACTGATTGTCATTTGTCAATGTATAAGTCACAAAAACTTTTAAAGTTCCAGGATAACCTTCTTCCATATCTTTGCTTACATAAGATAATTTTAAAGATGCTGTATCGCCAGATTTAACCTCATCTGCTTTCCAAACCACATTAAAAAATCCTTGCGGACCACCGTGTAAAGCATTTGGTGCGTTGTTAATCGCTAATTGATACTCTTTTCCGTCTAATGAAAATTTACCTTTTGCAATTCGATTTCCATATCTTCCGATTAAAGCTCCGAAAAACGGATTTTCTTTTTCATATTGAGCTAAAGAACTAAATCCGATTACTACATTTTCTGAAACCCCTTCTTTATTTGGCACTTTCAAATCTGTAATTCTTCCACCAAAAGTGATGATATCCACTTCCATCCCATTTTGGTTTTTCAGTTTATAACTTTCGACTTTTTCGCCTTTTGCTGTTGCTCCGTATTCCGATTTTTCAATCGTTACTAAATTTTTTCCTTCAGTAGCCACTTTTTCTGTATCTGCTTTTTTATCACTTTTACATTGAACTAAAACTATTGCAGTTCCAAGCAAGCTTAATATAAAAAGAGATCGTTTTAATACATTCATAAATGATATTTTTTGGGTTTGTAAAAAGTTAAATGTTTAGATGTAAAATGTTAGACCTGAAATTTAATCATTTTAAAAATGTAAAAATTACCTTTTTAAATTTTTTCACATTTTACATCTTACAAATTACATTTTACCGCCTTACAGGCCGTGTTGAAACAAATGAAAGTATGCTTCGTTAGCATTGATTTTATCTTTAAACTCTCTTACAGTTGTTTTTTCATCAATTACCAATAATTCGATTCCTGCAATATCTGCGAAATCTTCCATATATTCTGTAGTAATTGACTGGCTGTAAACCGTGTGGTGCGCTCCACCAGCCAAAATCCAAGCTGTTGCTGCAACTTCTAAATTTGGCTTGCAATCCCAAAGAACACGTGCTACAGGTAATTTTGGTAATTCTGCCATTGGTTTCACTGCTTCCACTTCGTTCACAATTAAACGGAAACGAGTTCCCATATCAACCAAAGAAACATTAATTGCATCTCCTGCAGGCGAATTAAACACCAAACGAGCTGGATCTTCTTTTCCGCCAATTCCTAATGGATGCACTTCGCAAGAAGGTTTTCCGTCAGCGATTGATGGACAGATTTCCAACATGTGAGAACCTAAAACATAAGATTTTTGTGGTGTGAAATGATATGTGTAATCTTCCATAAAAGAAGTTCCGCCTTCTAAACCAACACACATTACTTTTAAAGCTCTAACCATCGCGGCTGTTTTCCAGTCTCCTTCTCCACCAAAACCATAACCGTCGGCCATTAATCTTTGTGTTGCGATTCCTGGCAATTGTTTCCAAACTCCAAGGTTTTCAAATGTATCTGTGAAAGCACCGAATCCTCCTTCTTCAAGGAAAGCTCTTAATCCTAATTCGATTTTTGCCGCTTCAACTAATGAACTTCTTTGTGCTCCACCTTCTTTTAAAGAATCTGTTAAGTTATAAGAAGACTCATAAACTGCTAATAAATCAGCTAATTGTTTGTCTGTTACTTTCTCGATATGCTTTGTAACGTCTGAAGAATCGTATCCGTTTACAGACATTCCGAAACGAATTTGAGCTTCGACTTTATCCCCTTCTGTAACGGCAACTTCACGCATATTGTCTCCAATACGAGCTACTTTTAGGTTTTGAAGTTCGTCCCATCCAAGAACAACTCTTGACCAAATTCCTAATTGTTTTTGAACTCTTTGATCTTCCCAATGTCCTACAACTACTTTACGTTTTTTACGTAAACGAGACATAATGAAACCGAATTCACGATCTCCGTGAGCTGATTGGTTCAAGTTCATGAAATCCATATCGATGCTTCCCCACGGAATTTCAGCGTTATATTGTGTATGTAAATGGCACAATGGTTTTTTAAGGATGTTTAATCCGCCTATCCACATTTTTGCTGGAGAAAAAGTATGCATCCAAGCAATAATTCCAATACAGTTTTTAGCAGAGTTTGCTGCCAAACACACATCTAAAATCTGCGAAGGAGATTTCACTACATCTTTGTAAACCACTTTTACCGGAATTGATGATGAAGCATCTAATCCTTTTGCAATAATCTGTGAATGTTCTGCTACTTTTCTAAGCGTTTCTTCACCATATAATTCCTGGCTTCCTACTACAAACCATACTTCTTTTTGAGATATATCAATCATTTTTTTATTTTGTTTCAAGTTTTCTTTGTTTCAGGTTTCAGGTTCTGAAATGCGGAAAATCTCATTGTTATGTTATTATTTTTGTTTTTGTTTGTTTCAGATTCCAAGTTGAACGTTCCAACAACTTGAAACACAATAAACCTGAAACCTGAAACAAAACTATTACTGTCCGTAATACGAATCTTTTCCGTGTTTACGGTTGTAATGTTTCTTTATTAATGAATCTTTTAATCTTGGTGCGTTTGGGTTTATTTGTAAAGTCAGGTAGGCCATTTCTGCCACAACTTCTAAGACTTTACTGTTGTAAACCGCTTTTGCAGCATTTTTTCCCCATGCAAATGGGCCGTGATTTCCAATTAAAATCATTTCTACTTCTTCATAAGAAAGATTTTTTTCTTTGAAGCAATCCAAAATCTGAATTCCGGTATTGTGTTCGTAGTTTCCTTCTATTAAATGATCTGCCATCGGGGGCGCACACGGAATATCTGCTGTTAAATGATCGGCATGCGTTGTTCCGAAAATCGGAATATCTTGCTGCGATTGTGCCCAAGCCACAGAATATGTTGCGTGAGTATGTGCAACGCCACCAATATTTGGCCAATGTTTGTATAAATAAGCATGCGTTTTGGTGTCAGATGACGGACGCATTGTACCTTCAATAACATTATTATCAAAATCGACAATTACGATATCTTCAGGTTTTAAATCTTCGTAAGGAACACCGCTTGGTTTAATGGCAAAAACACCATTTTTTCTATCCACAGCGCTTACATTTCCGAATGTATACACCACCAAATTCAATGCATTTAACTGCATATTGGCTTCGTAACATTCTTGTTTTAAATCTTTATAAAGAGAACTCATTTTGAGAAATTTTAATAGTTGGATCTGCGAAAGCACTTAATTGTTCGTAAGCAATAAGCAGTTTGTTATAAGCGGCAACTTTATCTAATTGAGGGAAATATTCTCCGTCAAAATCACTTCCTATTTTTTGGCTTGCTTCGATTACATTTGGATAAATTCCTGCTGCAACGGCTGCATAAATTGCCGCTCCTAAAGCAGGAGTCTGGTCTGAAGCTGCAACTTTAATTGGCTTGTTTAAAACATTGGCCAAAGTCTGCATAATAAAAGGCGATTTACGAGCAACACCGCCAATTCCGATTACGCTGTCGATTTTTACTCCTTCTTCTTCAAAACGATCTACAATTTTCTTCGCTCCAAAACAGATTGCGTTTACTAAAGCTTTAAAGATATGTGGTGCTTTTGTTCCTAAAGAAAGATTCGAAATCGCGCTTTTTACTTCCTGATTCGCATCTGGAGTTCTTCTACCGTTAATCCAGTCTAAAGCAATTGGAAGACTTTCTGAAACTGGGATTTTCTCTGCTTCTTTTGTCAATTCAACAATTAATTTATCGCTGAATTCTTCTCTTAACTGTTCTTTTTGAGCCTCATTTAAAACAGATGAAGAACCCAATAAATGTTCTGTCGGCCACATTAAAAGTTCTTTGTACCAAGCCAATAAATCTCCAAAAGCAGATTGTCCTGCCTCTAAACCAATAAATCCAGGAATAACTGAACCATCAACTTGTCCGCAGATTCCGCGAACGGTTTTTGTTCCTACTTCTTCGTAAGAACCAACTAGAATATCGCAAGTCGAAGTTCCCATAACACGAACCAAAGTATTTTCTTCGATTTTAGCTCCAACTGCACCAGAATGCGCGTCGAAAGTACCAACAGCCACAACTGTTTCTGTAGAAAGCCCTAAACGGTCTGCCCATTCTTGGCTTAATTTTCCAGCAACTAAATCTGAAGTATAGGTTTCATCATATAAATTTCCGCGAAGCTGTGCTAAATATGGATGCAACTTTTCTAAGAATTCAACTGGCGGTAATCCGTTCCAGTCTGTGTGCCACATTGCTTTATGTCCTGCTGCACAACGGCTTCTTTTGAAGGTTTTTAAATCTTTATCTTCAATTAATAAATAGGTCATTAAATCGCAATGCTCCATCCATGTATGCGCTGCATTTCTAACCGCTTCGTCTTGTCTTGCGATATGAAGGATTTTTGCCCAAAACCATTCGGAAGAATAAATTCCTCCAACGTATTTTGTTACATCTTCCCCGCCCCAGCTTACTGCCAGTTCGTTAATTTCGTTTGCTTCATTTATAGAAGTATGGTCTTTCCATAAAACCATCATTGCATTTGGATTTTCTTCAAAGCCTTTTGTCAATGCTAATGGCGTTCCATCTTTTGTAACCGGAACTGGAGAAGATCCTGTTGTATCGATACAAATTCCGCGAACCAATGATGGATCCACTTTACTTTCTTTTACAACGTTTTGAATCGTAGTTTCCAATCCTTCAATATGATCCAAAGGATGCTGACGGAATTGGTTTATAGAGGCGTCACAATATTGTTTGTTTTTCCATCTTTTGTAATGAGAAACATTCGATGCCAGCTCCTGTCCATTCTCAGTATCAATTAGCACCGCGCGAACAGAATCTGTTCCGTAGTCCAATCCTATTACATAATTTTTCATTCGTATTTTATTTTTAAAATATTGACAAATATAATTATAAATAATTTATAAGTGTATAAAAAACACTTAATAAAATTCTGCTCCTTAATTTTTACAAAAAATGCATCAAAACAAGGATTTAAGGTCAAAACAAAAGATAAATGTTAATGTTACATTTATAATGTTGCGATTATTTCATCTTAATCTTCAAGATGGTCACAGAGTAAGCTGGAAAATTGTATTGAACTTTGCTTCCATTTACTTTAAACTGACTTACTTTCGGACTAATTTTCGTCATTATTATTTGACGTTTTTAGTTAAATTCGAATATTGGCGTACCGTTTTTATCAAATTTTAATTTCATCATTCGTGCATGACGATTAGGATCATACAGCGGATCTGCAATAATTTCTTTCAACGGTCTTTTATCTGTCACCGGCACAACTTTTGGATCACCAACAGCTTTTTCGTAATCTCTTGCATGATAAATTACCAATGGTTCTCCGTTTTCATCTACTGTAAATGAGTTATGCCCTGGTCCATAAATATTTTTTGCTTTATCAGTTTTTAAAACTGGATATCTGGATTTTTTCCAAGAATTTCTATCTAGTAAATCAGCGTTTTCATCTGCTTCCATCATTCCCATACTGTAACAAGAACCAGTAGCACTTGCTGAAAAAGTAATGTAAATTTTCCCTTTGTGTTTAAGAACTGCAGGACCTTCGTTTACCCAAAAACCTATGCGTTCCCAATCATAATCTGGAGTCGTTAGCATAAATTGAACAGTTTTTAGTTTTATTGGAGATTCCATTTCGGCCAAATACAAATTAGAAGCGGCGAACTGTCCGCCTGTTTTTTCTGCCCAACAGAAATAGCGTTTGTTTTTATGTTCAAATACAGTTCCGTCCAGAGAAAAATCGGTAAAGCTTTTTGGATCTGCATCAGCTGCCTGCATTTGCCCAAGTTCGATCCACTTGTCATGCAAAGGATCCTGACCTGTACATTCCAAAACATAAGGTCTTAATTTCCAAATATCATTTTCTTCGCTTGCTGCAAAATACACGTACCATTTTCCATCTAAATAATGAATTTCAGGAGCCCACACATGACGGCTCATTGGTCCGCTTTTATGCTTTTCCCATACTCTAAAGGTTTCAGCATTTTGAAGCTCATCAATAGACTTTGCACGTCTTAACTCTATAGCGTCATAAGTTGGTACCGATCCTGTAAAATAGTAATACCCGTCTGTATGCTTGTAGATAAAAGGATCTGCTCTTTGCAACACAATAGGTTTGTTAGTTAAGGTTGTTGTAGCAGTCACTTCTTTTTTAGGCAACTCTTTTTCTGCTTTTTTATCTGTACAAGAAGAAACACTTACAAAAACAATGGCCGAAAGTGCCCAATTTCTTAATATGTTTGTTTGCATGTTATACTGGTTTGTTTTAGTTTAATTTATTTGTGAGGAATTCAATCTTTAAAATCAATCCACACTTTCATTTTCCCAACTCCACGATTTGACCAAGAGTAATATGGAATGGCTTTGAATTTTGAATTTTCAATCACATTTACACCTTGCAGTAAGTTGGCTTCTTTTCTCACTTTGAAAGTGTCTGAAGCCGAAATATTGATCTTATCAAAATTGGTTTTGTTGTCCATTTCTTCAACTGCATACACTAGCGGACCATATTCTAAAGAGACTTTGTTTTTATTGGTTTCTACTTTTGAATTGGTTTCTACTTCCTGAACTTCCATCGGGAAATTAAGAGCGATTTTGTCTCCTTTTTTCCAATTTCTGGTCACATTGAAATAGCCGTTTTCAGGCTGAATTGCCAATACTTCTCCGTTTACAGTAATGGTTGGTTTTTGAGTTGAAGCTTTTTTATACGTATATAAATCTCCTGGCAAAACTTCATTTCTTGCCCAGCCTGGAATTCTAAGTTTAATCGTGAATTTGCTTTCTTTTTTGGGATTAACTGAGATTCCGACTTTTCCGTTCCAAGGATAAGAAGTCTGTTGTGAAATCTGTAAATCTGTTTTTCCTAAAGTGAAAGAAGCATTGTTTGAAGCATATAAATTCACATACAGATCGTTTTTTGTTTTCGAATAAATCAATCCTGGAATTGATGGAATAAAACGAATTAAATTTGTCGGACAACAAGAACAATCAAACCAACCTTGACGCGTACAAGAACCTCTGTTTGATTTATAAACACCATCTGCTTCCAAGGCATTTGGATAGAAAAATTGTTTTCCGTCAAGCGAAATACCCGAAATTAATCCGTTGTACATCGTTCTTTCGATCACATCAAAATATTGTGATTTTCCATATAAACTGTGCAATCTATGATTCCAATATACATCTCCGATTGCTGCACAGGTTTCGTTGTAAGCCGTTAAATTTGGTAATTCATAGTTTACGCCAAAAGCTTCACCATCATGTCTCGATCCTATTCCGCCTGTGATGTACATTTTTTTGTTTACCATATTATTCCATATCGTATTTACAGCATTTTCATAGGCTTTATCCTTAGTCAGTGCCACAATATCTGTCATTCCTGCGTACATATAAACGGCACGAACAGCATGCCCGACAGCTTCTTTTTGTTCTATAACCGGCATGTGATCCTGAGCATATTCTCCGTATAATTTATGATTGTTCGGATTTCCACGATTGTCCAAATAGTATTTTGCCAATTTCAGGTAATCTTCTTTTCCTGTAATTTGATATAATTTCAATAATCCAGTTTCTACAATCTGATGTCCTGGAACTCCTTTTATCTGTCCTGGATTATCGCCAAAAGTTCTTACCAACATATCGGCCGCTTTTATGGCAATGTCTAGGAAATTAGTTTTTCCTGTGGCTTCATAATGCACGATAGCAGCTTCAATTAAATGTCCAGGATTATATAATTCGTGGCTGATCTGCAAAGATTCCCAACGTTTTCCTTCGATTACAGGAACCCAAGGCGCTGGTGGTTTTGCAGGGTTTATGGTTCTCCAAGTTGTAATATATCCATCTGGCTCTTGACCAATTTTTACAATGGCAATCATAGAATCCAAAACTCTTTCCAATTTCGGATTTGGTGCGCTAATTAAAGTGTTTGATGCTCCTTCTATAATTTTGTAAACATCGGTATCATCAAAAGGCATATCTCCTCTTGTTGTTCCTGTTTTTTGTTTTCCGGCAATTAAAAAGTTTTCAAAACGACCTTCTTCGTCACATTTTTTAATAGCGTATTCTATCGTTACTTCCTGCACTCTTTTAATAATTGGAAGCCAGAAGGAATCGGTTAGTTTTACATTTTGAATGTTAACCGGTTCGATTTCGTAACCCGCTTTTAAGACCGATGTTTTATTCTGCACCACATTGTTTTTAGTCTCTTTACAGGAAACCAAAACTAGAAGTGACATGAAAATCGTTAAAATTGGTAAGTTGTATTTCATCATTACTTTTGTATTCTATTTTAAAACAGGCCATAAATCTGCGTCCCATTGCATTTCTCTAACCACTAATCTTGGTGTTCCGTTGGTTTTCTTTTCATAAGCATGATAAAACATATAATCTTTTCCGTCAAAAGTATAAGCGCTGTTATGTCCTACTCCAAAATAGTTTTCGTCGCCTTGAACTACTATACTTCCTCCGCCTTGATCGAGTTGTTTTCCTTCTTTATCCAAATAAGGTCCTGTTACATTTTTAGATCTTCCAACAACCACTTTGTAAGTGCTTTTTTCTCCGCGACAGCATAAATCCCAAGAGAGAAATTGATAATAATAACCGTTTTTCTTAAAGATAAAAGGAGCTTCAAGTGCGCCATCTCCCGGGTCTGAATCTGCTAATTCGAAGGTTCTTTTGCGTTTTGCAATCGTATGCCATTCTTGAGGCTGAGCAATTGATTTTAAATCGGGATTTAATTTTACCAATTTCAATCCTTCCCAAAAAGAACCGAAAGAAAGCCAAGGCGTATTGTTTTCATCAAAAACCAAATTCGGATCAATTGCGTTCCACATATCTCTGTTTGGCTGCGATTGAATGACAATTCCCTGATCGACCCATTTGTAGTTTTTATCTTTTGGATCTAAAGTCGTATTGGTCGCAACGCCAATCGCCGAAGTATTTTTGGCGAAAGCCGAAACCGAATAATATAGATAATACGTATTGTTGTGAAATGAAATATCCGGTGCCCAAATATGATTTTTAAAATCAGCCGCAACACCATCTGCCCAAACTGGTTTTTCTGCGAAGACTTGTGGCTCTTTATTCCATTTTTTTAAATCTTTTGAACTAAAAACACTTATTCCGTTGCCTGTGCAGTATAAATAATAAGTGTCTTTTTGTTTGATGACAACAGGATCGTGTACGACAATTTCCTGCGCCATAACCACGGAAACTGTGAACATCAAAAAAGCCGAAATTGCATATTTTATGTTTTTGTAAACCATATAGGTGATTTAAGTAAATTTAAGTTCAAACCTCAACGAAAACTTTTCTAGAACATATAAGCAGTCCAAACTGAAAACTGCGACTGCGACTGAACACTATTGTATACCTTCAGATGTCATTACGACGCGTTTCATCGTTCCATCTTTGTTATAAAATAATTTATCTACACAGACCGATCTTCTAAAACTTCCTCCATTTGGTTTTGATGCTCCGTTGTGATAAATGAAATACGATTGTCCTTTAAAATCAATTATAGATTGATGATTCGTATTACTGTTTCCTGCTAATTCATTCAAAATCCCTTTAAATTCCCAAGGCCCTGTAATTGATTTGCTCATGGCGTAGGCAATTTTTTCAGGAAACTCATAAGCGTATGACAAATAATACCAGTCTTTATGTTTATGAATCCACGGTGCTTCGGTAAAATTTGACAGTTTTATGTGATGAATTTCACCTTCTATTTCCGTCATATTTTCTTTTAATTTGGCATAATGACAGGCGGTATTTCCCCAAAATAAATAGGCTTGTCCATCTGTATCGATAAAAACGGTCGGATCAATATCGTCCCAGCTTATATCGCTAAACTTGGTCATATCGTTGGTAATTAACGCTTTTCCTAATGCGTCTTTAAAAGGCCCAAGCGGATTATCTGCAACAGCAACTCCAATCGATTTTCCAGGAACAGTACCATGTTCAACTGTTACATACCAATAAAATTTTCCGTTTCTTTCTATTACCTGCGAAGCCCATGCATCGCTTTTTGCCCATTTAAAATCGGTTACTTTCAACGGAACTGGATGTGATTCCCATTTTTTCATATCAGAAGAAGAATACACCAGCCATTCATTCATTTTATAAAAATTAAAATCGTTTGGTGCTTCATCATGGCCTGCATACAAATACACTTTGTCTTTATATACCAATGCGGCAGGGTCTCCTGTATATTTATCTGTAATAATAGGATTGTTGAATTTTACCGATTGTGCAGTTCCAGCAATCGATAAAAACAAAACAGAAAGGTTGATAAATAGGTTTTTCATTTGTTACTTTATTTTTTTTGCCACGAATTCACGAATTTTTACAAATCATAATTCGTGAATTGCTTCGCCTATTCGCTATCGCTCGGGTCGTGGCTATTTTTCTCTCCCAGATTGAGCTGGTTTTTTTTAATCTTCTTAATCCTTTATCCCGATAGCTATCGGGAGTAGCTATTCTTTAATTTTTGTAATTTTCTAATTTTCTAATTAATCTTTTTACCCCAAACTGATAATCCCGCACTATTGATTCCGGTATAACTTAAAGTCACTTTTCTGGTTGCCGATTCCCAATCCCAAGCGTCAACTACATTGCATTTCACTCCGTTTATGGTTGCTATTTTTTTAGCTGGATCATACGACCACGTTCCTGTTATGTCTCCACCAACTTTTTTATCGGCAGTTAAAAAAATCGTAACCGCTTTCTGCATGGTTTTGTATTGATAATTCATGGTAATTTGTTCCCAAGTTCCAACTAGATTTCCTTCTGCAAAAGTCGTTGTTGGCACACCCGCATAACGTTCTGGTTCTATTACAGGCCAACCGTCTTCTGTCCATTGAATTCCATGCACATGTCCCATCATTACTGCATTTGAAACATTGATTCCTGCAACACCTTCTGGCAAACGTGCTTGTGAAGCATAAAACCATTGCTTGGTTGTCGGATTTTGAAAAACAGCACAATGCGCAAATCCAACCCAGCCTGTATGATTTTTAAATTGATATGGGTGCGTTAACAACGGATAACATTCTGCCCCGTTTGTAATGCTCATTCCTGTATTGGTTACGTACGGTCCGAGAATGTTTTTGGAACGCGCTACACGTGTATTGTACGCAACCGATAATTCGTCATAAGCCAAAAACAAATAATAATATTGTGTCTCTGGATTATAGATAATTTCTGGCCCTTCGAGCGCCTGCCAACGGTTTGTATTTACATTTCCGCGACCTGCAATTCGAACTCCGTAATCGTCAATTGTTTTTAATTTATCTGGTTTTCCTGTTGTCGGATTTAGTTTTAAAGCTGCAATTCCAGAATGCCATGAACCGTAAATTAGATATTGTTCGCCTTCGGGAGTTTCAATAAAACTCGGATCAATGGCATTGAATTTAAAATAAGCATCCCAATCGTTCCCTCCATTTCTGACATAACTTTTTACGCCGTCAGGTTCAGAGCAGACAACCATTCCTTTGTCAACCCAATTATTAGAAGCTAAATCTGTTGTTTCAGCCAAACCGATAAAAGCGCGTTCGGTCCAAGAAGTATTGGTATCTGTTCCTGTAATTGGATTGGTTACTACAATGCTATAATACATTCTGAAAACATTCCCCACTTTTCTAACGCATGGTGCCCAAAATCCGTAACTCGGATTTGTTATTGGAGGTAGCGCCGGATTCATTCTGGCTCTTTTATTATTTAAAGAATCTTTTACCCAAGCCGGAGCCTGCGTCATTGAAGGGCCCATAAATTCCCAATTGATTAAATCTTTAGATCTTCTGTAGAAAAAATGTCCGTTTCCATCATGTGCATTTCCGTATGAAGCATCAGTTTGATACATATAATAGTATTCTCCTGATTTCTCAACTGATGGATCGTGCACGTTGGCTAAATTCCATTGCGATCTGCTTGCCCAGCTTGCAAATGCGGTATAATTATCTGCATAAGTTGGCCCTTTAAATGTTGGCGTAACCACAGGCGGTTCAACTACAACTGGCGGTTCTGGATCTAATGCCGGATCATCTTTGGAACAGCTTGTCATTAGAATTGCTGCTGCTGCAAAAAATCCGATGAAAGAAATGGTTTTTAAAATGAAGTTTTCTTTTTTCATTTGCCTCTATTTTATTTTCCTTCTAAAACAACTACTGAGAAAGGAGGAATAGTGATTTCAAGTTTTCCTTTTTTGTTTTCGAAACCTTTAAAAGCTGTTGGGACAATTTTATTTGGATTTTCGAATGAATTGTAATCTTGTAATTTATCCGATGTAATAACCGTTCCTGTGAAGTTTTTCACGCCTAAATCTTTTACATCAATTTCGATTTTGTTTTTGTTTTTTGCATCCACATTCACTAATGAAATATGAACCGCTCCGCTTTTATCTTTTGATGCTGATGCTGAAACTGCTGGAAGTTTTTCTCCATTAAAAGTGTATGATGGCGATTCGAAACTTACTGGCAACAACTTAGCATCTTGATGCACGCTGTACATTTTCATTACATGATAGGTTGGCGTCACAATCATTTTGGCTTTATCTGTAAGGATTACGGCTTGTAAAACATTAACACATTGTGCTAAGTTTGCCATACGAACACGGTCTGAATGGTTGTTGAAAATATTAAGTGTAGCACCAGCTAAAACCGCATCACGCATAGTATTTTGCTGATATAAAAACCCTGGATTTGTTCCTTTTTCAACTTCATACCAACCTCCCCATTCGTCAACAATCATGGCTACCTTTTTCTCAGGATCGTATTTGTCCATAATTGCCGAATGCTTGGTAACCAATTCTTCCATTTTTAGAGCTGATTGCATGGTTTTGAAATAGCCTTCTTCAGTAAAATTTCTATCGTCTCCTTTTTTACCCCAGTCAATTACCGCATAATGGTGAACTCCAACTCCGCCTAACATATTTAGCGGAATTCCTTTCATTAAAACTTCTGTCCAATTATAATCTGCACTGTTTGATCCTGAAGCAATACGAGTAATTCCTCCAGTATTTTCCCAGTCAGACATGAAAGTCGCATATTTTCTGTATTCTCCTGCATAGTATTCTGCAGTCATATTTCCTCCGCATCCCCAAGCTTCATTTCCAATTCCCCAGTATTTTACTTTCCAAGGTTCTTTTCTTCCGTTTTTAGTACGCAAATCACTCATCGGACTTTTACCGCTGAAGTTCGTGTACTGAACCCAATCTGCCAATTCTTGAACCGTTCCGCTTCCTACATTTCCAGATAAATACGGTTCTGCTCCTAAAAGTTCACACATATTCAAAAAATCGTGTGTTCCGAAACTATTGTCTTCGGTTACTCCGCCCCACCATTTGTTTACAATTGTTGGTCTTTGTTCTTGTGGTCCAATTCCGTCTTTCCAGTGATATGTATCAGCAAAACAACCTCCTGGCCATCTTAAATTTGGAATTTTTAAATCTTTTAAAGCCGCAATAATATCATTTCTTACTCCTTTTGTATTTGGAATTTTCGAAGTGTCTCCCACAAAAAATCCTCCGTAAATACAACGGCCCAAATGCTCTGCAAAATGGCCGTAGATATTTTTGTCAATTGTAGGTGCATCAGCAGAATTTTTAATAGTAATTGTCGTCTGCGCGAAATTCAGCTGACTGCAAAGCGAAATAAGAAATGTGATTAAAAGTGCTTTTTTCATAATGGTTTTTATTGTAGAGGAAAGTCCGAAAACTTTCCTCTTAATTTTAATTTTTAATAAGAAAGTGTCGGCCATCCTGATGACCAAGTAAAGTATACAATTTCAAGTTTTGGATTTCCGCTGTCGGCTCCGTCATAATAATGAACAGCTCCCTTTTGAGTTCCTGTAATTCTAGATAAATGTCCTGGACCAATATAATTTCCTTGTGTAGCTAAAACTGTTGTTCCGCCACCATTGGTTAATGCCACTCCGTTTTTATCAACGAAAGGTCCAAACGGACTTGTAGAACGTCCAACTACAATATAATAGGTACTGTTTACGCCATTGCAGCAAGTGCCTCGGTTTACAAACATATAATAATAGCTTCCTTCTTTAATTAAACAAGGAGCTTCCCAAGATGCGCTGTTTCCTCCAGCAACAATCGTTCTGCTTCCCGTTGTTTTCCCTGTTGAAGGATTAATTTGGATAACTCCAATGCCTGCATGCCATGAACCATAAGCCATATAGACATTGCTTCCGTCTACTAAAATTGACGGATCGATTGCATTAACATCTGATGCTGATGAAGAAGAAACAACAACTCCTCTGTCTGTCCATGTTGTTCCTGCGCTTTGCGAAATGGCTGAAGTTGTTACCAATCCGATTGCTGATGTGGCAGAACCAAATGTGGAGCAAGAATAATACATATTCCATCTGTTATTAAACCAAGCAACATCTGGCGCCCAGAACGTTTTAACAAATCCTGGAACATATCCTGTAATCCAGCTTGGCGTTGATGAGAATACGGATGTTCCCCATGTCCAGTTAGCCAAATCTCTTGAATACGTCATTGGAATATTATCTCCTGTCGTAAAAACATAATAATTAACTCCGCTTTTTACAATTGTACTCGGATCGTGCGATGGCACATTTCCACTGACTGTTTTAGCTGTTGAATTGGTAACCTCTGAATCCTTTGCATTTACAACTGCTGTTGTTCCTTCTTGTGTTGGGACAATCTCTTCATTTTGACAACTCCCAAATAATATCGCTAATAAAACCAAACTTGTAATTGTTTTCATTGTTCTAATTTTAGTTACTGTTAAAAATTACTTCTCTTGTATTCCAAATTCTAAGGGATAATCATAGTCGCAGTTTTCAGTCACAGTATACAGTGAGACTGAGACCGAAAACTGAGACTGAAAAACTTTAATAACTCTCGTTTTGAATAGTTCCTGGATTGTTATCCATTTCTAATTGCGGAATTGGGAAATATTCTCTTCCTGCTGTATAAGTATTAAACTCAGCATCTCTTGCTTTTAACCAAGCCAATTTTGCTGGATCTTGAAGCCATCCCCAACGACGAATATCATCAAAACGGTGTCCTTCTAGCGGGAATTCTAAAAATCTTTCATGTCCAATTTGTTCTCTCATTTGTGTTTGAGACAATCCTGGTTTTGCAGTTGCCAAATCTGGAAGATTTACCCTGTTTCTTACCATCTGAATGTAAGTGTAAGCCCCTTGAGTATCTCCTGTTTCGTTTAAACATTCTGCATACATCAAAAGAATATCAGCATATCTTAATAAACGCTCATTGATTCCTGAACGCCAATCGTATTCGTCAGCAAATTGTCCGTCAGAGTTTTGGTATTTTCTACAGAATATATCATTTAAATCGGCTGGACTTGAAGCGTAGAATGTTGCAAAATCTTTTCCATACAATTGCATTCCGCCTGGTTTATTATAGAAAATAGTAGCGTCTAAACGAGGATCAAGCTCTCCTGTTTTTGTTTTTTCATCATGAAATTCATTAAACAATGCCCATGATGGCTGTACATCTGTCCATCCAAAAGCACGTGGCGCATAGGTAATCGCTCTTGCCGATGTTTTCCCCCAGCCAGAAGCAGGCGCGCCTCCCCAACCTAAATCAACTCCTCCAGCATCTCTGCTAAATTGAACTTCAAAAAGAGATTCTGAATTGTTTTCATTTGCAGTTGTAAAGTTGTCTCTGTAATTCGTTACTAGAGAATAAACCCCTAAATCTATTACTTGCTTAAAAGTTGTTTTAGCATTTGTGAAATCTTTCGTAAACAAATAGGCTTTTCCTAAATATCCTAACGCTGCACCTTTAGTTGCGCGTCCTTTTTGTCCAGCATCTAATCCTGAAATGCCAACATAAGAATTTGGAAGTAATTCTGCTGCCGCTTTAAAATCTGCAATAACTTGCGCCCAGCCTTCATCTTGCGTTTTTTGAGGATAATAAACCGCTAATTCTGTTGGAAGAGGCACATTCTTAAACATGTTTACTGCATGGAAAAAAAACAGTCCTCTTAAGAAATAGGCTTGTCCTATAATTCTGTTTTTTAACGCTTTGTCTTCAAATTCAATTCCCGGCACATTGGTCAATACTTGATTGGCACGGTAAATACCTTGATAATACGTTTCGTAAGCCCACCCGTAAATTGCAGGATCTGCCACATTCGAATTGAAGTGCCCCACATTATACATTGAACCCCAAGGGCTGTTTGTTCTAGAATCATCTGCTTTTACGTCGAGCAATAATGGCGTGCTTCTCATGTACGTTCCATCTGTCAGTAAACTTCCGTAAGCGGCATTTACGCCTTGCAGTGCATCTTCATCTGTTTTCCAAAAATTATCGACCGAATCATTATTTGGATCCAATTGGGTCAGATCTTCGTTATCTACACAGCTTGTTGTTACCAAGGCTAGTGAAAGAAAAACGGTTATATAGCTAAATATTTTAGATTTCATTTTAATACGTTTTAATGGTTAAACCTGTTTTTAGAAGCTCACTTCTACTCCTAAAGAAATTGTTCTTGGATTTGGAAAAGATCCTGCGTCATAGCCTCTTGAAAGTAGTCCGTCACTATTGAAGTCAGGATCATAACCTTTATATTTAGAGATAATCAACAGGTTTTGACCATTTAGGTAAACCTTAGCTTTTTCAATAAATTTATCTTTAATCGGAATGTTGTAACCGATTTCCATTGTTTGCAGTTTCACATAGTCACCGCTTTCAATAAATCTGTTTGAATCTCTGCTATTTCCGTTTGGATCTCCAATAACTGGAGCTGGAATATTGGTATTGGTATTAGTTGGCGTCCAATAATTTAATTCGTCTGTATGATGATTTGTGTATTGTCCGATCATTAAATTACGATACATCGCATTAAATACTTTGTTACCACCTGCTCCCTGCCAAAACATTGAGAAATCAAAGTTTGAATAAGACGCACTGAAATTTAATCCGAAACCATATTTAGGGATTGTTACACCTTGGAAAGTTCTATCAGCGTCTGTTATAGCTCCGTCTCCGTTTACATCTCTAAATTTCACGTCTCCAGGAGCTGCACCTGTTTGTGTAGGAGAAGCCGCAACTTCTGCCGCATTCTGGAAAATTCCAATTGCTTCCCAAGCAAACATTTCGCCAACAGATCTTCCTACTTCTGTTTTAGAAACTGCTCCATAAATAGGATTTCCATTTACACCCATTTTAGTAACCTCATTTTTAAGTGTTCCGAAATTTCCAGAAATATCATATTTAAATTTATGATGATGATTGCTGTAAGATGCTGTAAATTCAACCCCTGAGTTTTTCATAGATCCTGCATTTGTAGTCACACTTGCAGGAAAAGCTCCTGTAGAGTATGGAAGCGGAACTCCTAACAATAAATCATTCGATTTTTTAATGAAATATTCTGCTGTAAACTGTAAATCATTGTTTAAGAAACCTAATTCGATACCCACATTTGAGTTTGTCGATTTCTCCCATTTTACATTAGGATCTAATGCTGCAACCACTGTTGTTCCAGGAGCAAGCTCATTATTAAAATCATACCCAGCAAAACTGTTTACTGTTGACGCAAAGAAATATTGCGAAATGGTATTGTTACCCAATGTACCGTAACCTCCTCTAAGTTTAATATTACTTATCCATTCTGGTAATGTCCAAAATTTCTCGTTACTGATTTTCCATCCTCCTGAAAAAGAGTAAAAGTTTGCCGAATTATTTTTTTCGCTGAAAAGAGAGGTTTTATCTTGTCTAAAATTAGCCTGCAATAAATATCTGTCATCATAAGAATAGTTTAATCTGCTGATATAGGATATTCCTGTAATTGTAAATTTATATTCGCTGGCATTTCTGGCATCAGCATATTGCAGCATCGGAATATCGTTTGGAGTAAAACCTACACCTCTCATATTATATCTATGATAGTCTCTTTTTTCCTGAATCCAACCTGCAAGAGCGTCAATTTTATGCTTGCCAAGAGTCACTTCATAAGTTAGCAAATTGTTCAAAAACGTTCTTAGCTCATTTCCTGTTTCAACATCCAGCGATGCTTCGTCATTTGTTGTAACATAATACCAACCTAAATCACTTGGCGGAATAAACTTTCTGTTTTCCCAATCTGTTCTATCGTAACTTACATCCAATTTATATTTAAGACCTTTTACAATTTCAACTTCTCCCCAAACATCTCCAATGAAACGATGTCTTTTTCCGTTATTATCAATCAGATTATTATAACCAATTGGATTCATTGAAATCGCTCTTTGAGTCAAATTATCTGTACCTCCATAACCTCCAAGTCTATTTGAGTCATAAACTGGCATAGTTGGGATAGCCCCTAAAATATCACTTACAATAGTCTGACCTGCATTATATTCATTAAAAATTTCTTTATCAGATTGTGTATAGGCAATTTTTGCGCCGTATTTAAATTTTCCTTTTTTACCATTTAAATTTAAGTTGGTAGATAATCTCTCATAATCTTGAGGTGTCTTGATGTAACTTGTATTTTTAAAATAATCAACATTAAAACTATAAGCTATACTTTCTGCACCTCCAGTAAACGTAAGCGCTTGATTTTGCACCACACCTGTCTGAAAAGATTCTTTTTGCCAATCTGTATTTACATTTGAAATATAGGAGGAACTATTTGGGTCATTTCCAGGAGCAATGCTTACAGGAACACCAGCTCTTAAATCTCTGTTTCTTTCGGCTTCACTAGTAATTTTCTGATAGCCAAGGCGATCTGTAACATCCCATTTTTTAGCAACATTTTGAAGACCTACAATAGATTTAAATTTAATATCCATTTTACCTTGCCTTCCTTTTTTGGTTGTAATAATTACAACACCATTTGCTCCACGCACACCATAAATGGCAGCCGATGACGCATCTTTTAAAACCTGCATTGATTCTATTTCTCCTGGGGCAAAATCATAAGGTGAATCGACCATAATTCCGTCGATTACAAAAAGCGGATTGTTATTGCTAAATGAAGTTATACCTCTAATCTTCACATTTACAAAACCTCCTGGTTCTCCTGAAGATTGTACCGTAACACCTGGCACCTGCCCTTGAAGCATTTTAGCGGCATCGTAAGTCACTACTTTTTTAGCAGATTCTAAGTTAACGACACTTACAGAACCCGTTAAATCCGATTTCTTTTGAGTTCCGTAACCAATAACAACTACCTCATTAAGTTTATTGGTGTCTTCGCCCAGAGCCACATCTATTTTAGACTGGCTTCCTACAGCTATCTCTTTATTCTGAAATCCTATAAATGAAAAAACTAATACATCGTTTGGCGATGCCTTAATTGAGTACTCTCCGTCAAATCCAGTCGTAGCAACTGTTTTGGTTCCTTTTATTACGATGTTTACACCTGGAAGAGGCAGGTTATCCTGCGTCGATGTAACAACTCCTGTTATCGTTTTGCCTTGAGCAGACATTTGATTTACAGACAATAATAGCATCAATACTGCTAAAATCCAATTTGTTTTAGGCAATAGAAAATTGCAATACAAAAGTAATTTTTGTTTTGTAATCATAATGGTTTAGTTAAGATTGGTTAGTCGTTTTTAGTTAATAAGTGTTAATCTTACATTTGTAAATTTAACTAAAAAAAAACCACGTAAACAAATTAATATCACAAAAAAAAAGCTCAAAAAAAACACATATCGCAAATTAAGTGTTCAATTGACATTTAAAAATTCAAAGTTTTTTCAAAAAAAGAGGTGTTTTTTTAATTTTAGTTGTGTAAAAAATACACTTTTAATCAAAAAGTCGTTTTTTAATCAAAAAAAGGCTTGAATAAAAAAAGGTAGAAATAAACTGTTTTTTAGTGTTTTGAATTGAAAAAAAAGATTAATTTGTAGGTAAAAGATTGTTTATTTATAGCCTTTTCTGATTAAACAGAACATATTTTTGTGAAAAACTATCCTTGACTGTCCTGTTTTTTTCTTAAAAAAATCTTAAAAAAGAAATTTGTATGTTATTTTTATGCAAAAATCAACTTTTTTAAGGCTACTTTTGAGTAGTTAATTATGTAAGTGTAAAATCTACATTAATAAATTATGATACGATTTAAGAAGTTTATATATTTACCCATCCAAATTAATTATATATGCTAAACAGTTATAGCTCTGCTGATAAAGTTTTACTAGCAGTGGACTGCATCATTTTCGGATTTGACAATGATGGTCTGAAGATTCTTTTGATTCAAAGAGATTTTGAACCAGAAAAAGGAAAATGGTCCTTGATCGGAGGATTTCTAAAACGTGATGAAGTTTTAGACGCTGCCGCAACCAGAATATTAAATACATATACAGGTCTGAACGATATTTATATGGAGCAGTTACATGCTTACAGCGAAATTGATCGTGACCCGGTAGAAAGAACCATTTCGGTTTCTTATTTTGCTTTAATTAATATTGAAAACCACAATGCAGAACTAATTAAAAATTATCACGCAGAATGGTTTCCTATTAATGACGCGCCAAATTTAATTTTTGACCACAACGAAATGGTTGAAAATGCTATTAAAAGACTTCGCTACAAAACTTCGATCAAACCAATTGGTTTCGAATTGCTTCCTGAGAAATTCACCATGCGTCAGCTTTTAGAATTGTACGAAGCTATTTTGAGCAAAGAACTCGACAAACGAAATTTCATCAGTAAAATTAATTCGCTTGAAATTTTAAATAAATTAGACGAAAAAGACATGCAGTCTTCTAGAAAAGGTTCTTATTTATACACCTTTAATAAAGAGAAATATGAAGAAAAGCTACTAAATAATTTTGTGCTCAATCTTTAAGAATATATTTATTCTCTCGCAGATTTAAGAGATTTGGCTGATCAATTATCAAAAAAAAAATCTGCTAAATCTGCGGGAGAAATTTATAAAGAATTCCTTACTATAAGAGCAGATTTGTTTTCGATCTGCTCTTTTATTCCCTGCAGGACCATATCGGCTAGAATTTTTCCCATTAATTCAAAATTGGTTGAAATCGTCGTAATTCCGTTTGCGGCAATTTTCTTCAATGGAGTCTCATTATAAGATATAATGCCAAAATCCTCTCCTAATCTTAAATTTCTGCTCATTGCGTTTTCTATCACCAAAAGCAAATCACGATCGTGAGGAATAATGTATAAATCTCCTAGAGCAATAGATTGATTGCTGAAATCTGAAATAATTTCATAATCAAAACTATAAGCCTGACAAAACGATTCGAACCCTAATTTCATTCCGGCCGGCTCTCTAAAACCAGGGAAAATTAAAATCAGTTTTTTGTATTTTGACAATCGAGATTTGCCTTTCATTAAACCTTCGTAAATATCTTTTTGATGGTTTTGGTAAATCGCTGGAAACATTTTTAGCTCAGGATTGGTCTGATCCAATATAATCACATCGTTTACTGGTAGGGTTTTTATCGAGTCTGTAATGTCGCTTAAGTTCGTTGGCATAATAATATACCTTGTATAATTTCCGTTGCTGTCATTTATCAGTTTTTTGAAAACTTGAACATTAAAATGATGAAAGAAAATATCAACCTGAACATTTTTCCCGATGTTTTTTAAAAACGAATTATAAATATCTTCTTTAAAAATATTCAATTCATCAAAAAGCAGAAAAATCTTCTGAGTTATAGTGATTTCAACGCTTTTAACATAATAGCCCTTGCCAGGAATGGCGTAAATAATTCCTCTTTTCTTCAATTCGTCATATGCTAGTAAAACCGTATCTCGCGATAAGGAAAAAGCCAGACAGACTTTATTAACAGACGGGAGCCTATCTCCCTTAATTAAATTCCCCTCTTCAATCGCTTTTTCGATTGAAAGAATTATCTGCCTATATTTTGGCAGACCAATATTATTTTGGATTGAAATGATGTTCATGATAAAGTCATTTTGACTATAATAATTAAAAACTGGTAGGTACTGGTATGCAAATATAGAAAATGTTTCTACTTTTGGATTTCATTTTTGGTAAAAATTATATGGAAATAAAACACATATCGCATTTAAAAGAGATTCACAATTGCAAATTGTTTGGTTTAATGCCCAATAAGGAAGAAATTTATTCTTTTGATCTAGTTAACAAAAACGGAATGAAAGTTCAAATCATCAATTATGGTGCAACGGTAACTTCTATCCAAATTCCGGTAAACGGAAAATTAACAGATGTTGTATTAGGGTTTGACAATTTAGAATCGTATTTAGAATCATATAATTTACCAAGCGCTCCCTATTTTGGAACAACCGTTGGACGTTATGCTGGACGCATTCATAATGCCTCTTTCAGTCTTAATGGCACAAAATTTCAGCTTGATGGGAACAATAATGGCAATACGCTTCACGGTGGAGAAATGGGATTTGGAAGAAAAGCTTGGAGTGTAACTGATGCAAAAAGTGGAGAAAATCCTTCTATAACTTTTGGTCTTTTGAGCGCACATTTAGACGAAAATTTCCCTGGAGAAATGACTGTTTATTTAACATATACTTTGACAGAAGAAAACGAATTAAAATTAGAATATAAGGCAACCTCAACAGAAGATACTATTATCAATTTGACGCATCACAGTTATTTTAACCTTGATGGTCATGACGGAAATGTTCTAGAACAGCAAATGTTTATCAAATCGGCTAAAATGCTGGAAACAAATCCAGATAATATTCCAACAGGAAATTTTACCGATTTGAACGATCATGATTTTGATTTTAGAACAGCAAAAAACTGTCCGTTTCCAATTGACAATTCTTTTGTGGTAAATTCTAAAACCGAAATCGTAGCACAATTAATCAGTTTAAAAAATAAATTGAGAATGAATGTTTACACCGATCAGCCAAGCGTACATATATATGTTGGCGGAAATTGTTTCGGAAAACTGAAAGGAAAAGAAAATGTGGATTACAACGCTCAAAGCGGAATTTGTTTTGAAACACAGAATTTTCCAGATGCGCCAAATCAGGCTCATTTTCCAAATGCTGTTTTGAAAAAAGGGGAAGAATACACGCAGAAAACACTTTACAAATTTGAAACCATAAACTAACTATTTATACAATACCACAATTACTACAACTATAATGAATGATATTTTAATACAAAATACCGTTGCTTTTTTTGAGAAATCTTTCGGATCTTCTCCTCAAAAAACGGTACTTTCTCCAGGCAGAATTAACATTATCGGAGAACATATTGACTACAATGACGGTTACGTTTTACCTGCTGCAATTGACAAAGTGATTTGCTTTGCTTTTGCAAAAAACAACACTAAAACTTCTAAAGTAATTGCTATTGATTTAAACGAAGAATTTGAAATCGATTTGACTCACGAAATAAAACTGAGTGATGTCGTTTGGACGAATTATATTCGAGGTGTAATCAAACAATTGCAAGACAACGGATTTTCTTTTGATGGTTTTAACTGTGTTTTCAGCAGTAATATTCCGGTTGGTTCTGGATTGTCTTCTTCTGCAGCTTTAGAATGCGGAATGATTTTCGGAATCAAATCTCTTTTCGATTTAAAAATTGAGAAAAAAGACATTTCGTTATTAGGACAAAAAGCAGAACACTGGGTTGGTATCAACTGCGGAATTATGGATCAGTTCTCGAGTGTTCATGGTCTTGAAAACAAAGTAATTCAGCTAGACTGCAACACTTTGGATTTTGAATATCACAATGCCGATTTCAAAGATTATTCTCTGATTTTATTTGATTCTAATGTAAAACATTCGCTTTTCACCTCAGAATACAATACAAGAAGAATTGAATGCGAAGAAGGCTTATCCATCATAAAAAATCATTTTCCAGAAGTAAAAACTTTTAGAAACGCTACAGAAGAACAGGTATTGAGTCTTAAAGATAAAATGACTGAAAAAGTTTTCAGCAGAGTTCATTTTGTTGTAAAAGAAATTAACCGTGTTATCAAAGCGTGCGAAGCTTTAGATCAAGGAAATATTGAACTTTTAGGAGAATTGCTTTTTGAAACACATTACGGTTTATCGCAAGAATATGAAGTAAGCTGCGAAGAATTGGACATGCTTGTTGATACGGCAAAAGAAGACGATGCCATTATTGGTTCTCGACTTATGGGAGGCGGTTTTGGCGGCTGTACTATTAATTTAGTTAAAAAAGGGCATGAAAATGAGGTTAAGCGTAAGTTTTCAAAGCTTTATTTAGATACATTTGGAATTGAATTAAAATTCTATGATGTAAAAATCTCAAACGGAACAACGCTACTTTAAAACCACACACTGTACAATGAAAAATTTTGACATTAACGAAGATCCACACAGACGATTTAACCCTTTAATTAACGAATGGGTATTGGTTTCACCACATCGTGCAAAACGCCCTTGGCAAGGACAAAATGAAACTATTTCAACCGAAGAACTTCCTAAATATGACCCAACTTGTTACTTGTGTCCAGGAAATGTTCGTGCCAACGGAATGAATAATCCGCAATACGAAAACAGTTTTGTTTTTGAAAATGATTTTGCTGCCATGAAACAGGACGAAATTATTTTTGAAGACGATATTAAACATACTTTTTTTAAGGCAAAACCAGAACAGGGAATTTCGAGAGTGGTTTGCTTTTCGCCAAGACACGATCTAACCCTTCCAGAGATGGAAATTGCTGATATTGAAAACATCATTAGAACTTGGCAAAAAGAATATACCGATTTAGGAAATATCAAATACATCAACCACGTTCAGATTTTTGAAAACAAAGGAAGTGTAATGGGATGCAGCAACCCGCACCCGCACGGACAAATCTGGGCGCAGTCATCATTGCCAACTCAAGTTGAAAAAACGCAAAACAGTTTAAAATCATACTTTGATAAAAATGACAAAACATTATTAGAAGATTATGTAAAAGCTGAGTTGAAAGCCGGAGAAAGAATCGTAATCGAAAATGATCATTTTGTGGCATTAGTTCCGTTTTGGGCAATCTGGCCTTACGAAACGATGATTGTAAGCAAAAGAGCTGTAAACAAAATCACCAACTTTACTGTTGAAGAAAGTACCGCTTTCGCGAAAATCTTAAAACAGTTAACAACGAAGTACGACAATTTATTTAATACTTCATTTCCATATTCTTCAGGAATTCACCAATCTCCAACAGATGGTTTACTGCATCCAGAATGGCATTTTCACATGCACTTTTACCCGCCGTTGTTAAGATCGGCAACTGTAAAGAAGTTTATGGTCGGATACGAAATGTTAGGCGAATCGCAACGTGACATTACACCTGAAAAAAGTGCTGAAATTTTAAGACAGCTTTCAGATGTACATTACAAAAGTCTGGTAAAAGCGTAATCGCTTAATGTTGCTTTAAAGCCAAAAAGTAAAAATTTAACACAATTCTCACTTTATAAATGTAAAAAACACATTTACTAGTGGTTGATTTCTAATTTTTTATTTTACATTTGGCTTCTGCTTTTATTTTCGCAAAAAAATAACAGAAATAAAACACATCTTTCATTTTTAACAAGATTTAACAACACAAAAACTGATTTTAAAACCACATAAACAAACAACCTATAATAATTATTTAAAATACTACTAACAATGAACCAAAACCTCGCTTTCGCAGACTATGCGGTTTTTATTATTTATTTTATCGTAGTTTCTGTCTACGGTTACACCGTTTACCGCAAACGTAAACAGGACGAACATGATGCTAAAGCTTACTTTTTGGCAGAA
This sequence comes from Flavobacterium nitrogenifigens, assembly GCF_003254565.1. GTDB lineage: Bacteria > Bacteroidota > Bacteroidia > Flavobacteriales > Flavobacteriaceae > Flavobacterium > Flavobacterium nitrogenifigens. Next base: position 120,701 of record NZ_QJRI01000179.1, on the reverse strand, counting down.
GGAAATTTAACTTGGTGGGCAATTGGAGCCTCTCTTATTGCTTCTAATATCTCTGCAGAACAATTCATCGGAATGAGTGGTGAAGGTTTCTTCTTAGGAATCGCTGTTGCTGCTTACGAATGGCTTGCTGCCGTTGCTCTTATCATTGTGGCTGTATGGTTTATTCCTGTTTATCTTAAAAACAAGATTTATACTATGCCACAATTCTTAAAAACACGTTACAACGAATCTACTGCGCTTATCATGGCAGTATTCTGGCTGTTTTTATATGTTTTTGTGAACCTTACTTCTATTTTATACTTAGGAGCAGTTGCCATTAATGGTCTTGCTGGAGGAGAATACCTTCACGTGATCATGTTAGGATTGGCTATTTTTGCTTTATTTATTTCTCTTGGAGGAATGAAAGTTGTAGCCTATACAGACGTTATTCAGGTTGCGGTTTTAATCATTGGAGGTTTGGTAACTTCTTATATCGCTTTGACAACTGTTGGACAATATTTTGGTGTTGGCGAAAATGCAATTGCCGGTTTCAAAGTTTTAATGAAAGAAGCGCCTGAGCATTTTAAAATGATTATTCCAAAACCAACTGCATCATCTTCTCAATTAGAAATCGATAAATATTTAACTTTCCCAGGATTGTTATCTTACGCTGCTGGTATCTGGATCATCAACCTGAACTACTGGGGATGTAACCAATATATTACGCAAAGAGCACTTGGTGCTGACTTACAGACTGCACGTACAGGAATCTTATTTGCTGGTATGTTAAAATTATTAATGCCACTTATCGTAATGCTTCCTGGTATTGCTGCTTATGTTTTATACACAAACGGACATTTGCCTCAATTAGTTGGAGGAAAAGATGGTGCTTATTCTGCTGTATTAACTTTCCTTCCAACAGGTTTAAAAGGACTTTCTGTTGCTGCCCTAACAGCTGCAATCGTAGCGTCTTTGGCTGGAAAAGTAAACAGTATCTCTACAATCTACACATTAGATGTTCATAAAAAATACATCCAGAAAGATGCTGGCGAAAAACAGCAGGTAAACATCGGGCGTATTGCCGTTTTTGTTGCCATGCTTTTAGCAGTTTTATTTACATGGAATGACATCTTAGGAATCGGAGGAGTTGGAGGATTTACATATATCCAAAAATACACTGGATTCATCAGCCCTGGAGTTTTTGCTATGTTCTTCTTAGGTATGTTCTGGAAAAGAACTACTGGAACAGCTGCAATCGTTGGTGTAATATTAGGATTCTTATTATCTGTTTTATTCAACGAATATGCTCCAGCTTTATTTGGAAACGACACACTTTTATACACAGCATACTCTAATGGAAAAGGAGCTTTCGAAATTCCGTTCCACATCTGTATGGGATTATCATTCTTATTTACAATGATTGCCATGATTCTGATAAGTTTCGCTGGACCAAAAGTAAACCCTAAAGCATTCGAGACAGAACCTGGAATGTTTAAAGTTAAACCGCAAACAACAGTCTTAATCGTTATTACGTTATTGATTATTGTTGCGCTTTATGTTAAGTTCTGGTAATAAATTATCAGTTCAATTCTCTCTTTTTACAGCTGTTGTTTGTCATGAACAACAGCTGTAAATTTTTAAAAAATATTTTAATACATAGAAACATAGATTTTTTAACCTATAAAAAAGAGTAAAAAACAAATCTAGATTTGAACACATAACCTATGTGAATTTAGATAAATGAAATGCCTTTTTTAGACAAAGATGAGCTATGATTCTATGTGTTTAAAAAATAAACTAACAATAAATTATAATAAATAAAAGCATGCAGTTATCATTAACCCAAAAAATCATTATCGTTACGGGAGGCGCAAAAGGAATTGGTTTAGGAATCGTTAAGGTTTTAGCCGAAGAAAATGCCATTCCGTATATCGTTGGACGTAACGAAAATGATAACATCAAAGCCGTAGAAGAATTAAAAGCCATTGGAAAAGAAGCGCATCAAGTTGCCGCTGATTTGACAAAACCTGAAGACTGCAAAAAAGCCGTTGAAGCCGTAATCGCAAAATTCGGAAGAATTGACGGATTGGTAAACAATGCTGGAGTTAATGACGGCGTTGGATTAGAAAACGGAAATTATGAAGATTTCGCCGCTTCGCTTCACAAAAATCTAGTGCATTATTATTTAATGGCCCAGCACGCGCTTCCGTATTTAAAAGAATCAAAAGGAGCAATCGTAAACATCGGTTCTAAAACTGCCGAAACGGGTCAAGGCGGAACCTCAGCGTACGCTGCTTCAAACGGAGGTAGAAATGCTTTAACGAGAGAATGGGCCGTTGAATTGTTAAAATATAGCATTCGCGTAAATGCCGTAATCGTAGCAGAATGTTACACGCCGCTTTACGAAACCTGGATCAATACTTTTGAAAACAAAGAAGAAAAATTGGCTGCAATCACCAAAAATATCCCGTTAGAAAACAGAATGACAACCGCTGAAGAAATCGCAAATATGGTGGTTTTCTTATTGTCTGAAAAATCAAGCCATACTACTGGACAGATTATTTATGTTGATGGAGGTTACACGCATTTAGATCGATCCATTTAAAAAATATTTTTTTTTGCCACGAATTACACGAATTAACCCGAATTTTTCATTTAGAAAATTAATTCGTGGAAATTAGTGTAATTCGTGGCAACTTTTTAATTTTCATGCAGATTGAGCACGTTCCTCTAAAAATCCTTTTTAATCTTTATAATCAATCTGTGGCAAAACTAACTTTAGCATTATTTTTAAAATCAGAAGGCGTAATTCCTTTAACCTTTTTAAATAGTTTATTAAAGTTCGAAGCCGTTTTATAACCGCATTCATACGCAATCTCAGACATGCTTTTATCGGTTTCTAATAACAATTTACAAGCATTAGAAACTCGGATTTCGTGCAGATAATCCACAAAATTCTTCTTCGTTTTTACCCTGAACATTCTGCAGAAAGACGTTCGTGTCATATTCGCGACAGCGGCAATTTCTTCCAAAGAAATATTCTTTTTATAATTCTTATTGACATATTGAAAAACCTCCGAAAGACGATCTACTTTTGAATCCTTCTGCATCAAAGAATAAATTTCATCATTGATATAAATCGTATCCTGACTTTCTGAAAGAATAGACAAAATCTCAAAAAGTCCGACAATCACTTCGAAGTCTTTTTTAGCAACTAATTTCTCCAGTTTTTTCGCAATCTGCTTATTCGTTTTTCCAATAATCGAAATTCCTTTTCCTGCTTGAAAAAAAAGTTCGTTGATTTTTTGGGTTTCTTTTAATTCGTAAAAAGTCGGTCCGAAAATATCTTTATGAAAATATACCACAATTGAATTGGCTCTCAAATCTTCAATTCCCTGATAATATTTTTCATCATTCAGCCACACATGCGGAATATCAGAACCTAAAAAAACCATATCGCCAGGTTCAAAAGGCATTACCGAATTTCCGATAATTCGCTTGCCAAAACTCTCTTTTACATAAACCAATTCCAATTCTGGATGAGAATGAAAAGGTGCTTGAAAAAAAGGTTCAATACGATTCAGCACCGAAACTTTGGTGTTGAGATAAGACGCTATTTTGGTTTGTTCCAATTTCATACCACAAAGATAATTAAAGATTAGATACGGATAATATTAGACTATTAAGCAATGTGTAAAAAGGCTAATTTTATTTTTCGTTAACTGCCCGAATTCTATACAAAATCAGAGGATTAAATTGTTTTAAAACGAAAGCAGTGACATCAAAAAAAAAAGAAAAAACAAACAACACAATGTCTGACAATAACACAAAAAAACTGGTTGTAAAACTGCATCCAGACGATAATGTATTGGTTGCCTTAACCGATCTTCAAAAAGGCGATTCGATTCATTTTGAAAATGAAACTTACGTTTTACAAGACCTCATCAAAGCCAAACACAAATTCTACATGCAGGACATGAAGCAGGGAGAAGAAGTAAATATGTACGGTGTTTTGGTTGGAAAAGTGCAAAACGATTTGGCTAAAGGAAGTTTAATGACGACTGAAAACCTTAAACACGCCGCAGATCCTTACGCTTACAGAAACGCTTCTTACGAATGGAATGCACCAGATGTTTCTAAATTTGAAAACAGAACTTTTAAAGGTTATAAAAGAAAAGACGGACGTGTTGGAACGGCTAATTACTGGCTTTTCATACCAACTGTTTTTTGTGAAAACAGAAATTTAGATGTTATCAAAGAAGCATTACACAAACAATTGGGTTATGCTGTAACAGACAAATACAATCAATTTACGCACGAATTACTGGAAGGTTATTTGAACGGAAATGACATTAACGATATCAATATTGAATTAAATCCGACACCAAAAAACAAACGCGTTTTTGAAAATGTAGACGGAATCAAATTCTTAAATCACCAAGGCGGTTGCGGCGGAACGCGTCAGGATGCTTCTACTTTGAGTGCTTTATTAGCTTCTTATGCCAATCATCCAAACGTGGGCGGAATTACGCTTTTGAGTTTAGGATGCCAGCATTTACAAATTCAGGATTTTGTAAACGATGTAAAAAGACAAAATCCAGAGTTTGACAAACCCCTGTTTATTTTTGAACAGCAACAAACAGAAAGCGAAGAAGTTTTAATTACAAATGCCATCAAAAAAACGTTTGAAGGTTTAATTGAAATCAATAAATACGAAAGAACCGATGCGCCGTTAAGCGATTTGTGTATTGGCGTAAAATGTGGCGGAAGCGACGGTTTCAGCGGTGTTTCTGCAAATCCTGCTGTGGGTTATACTTCGGATTTAGTCGTAGCTTTAGGCGGAAAAATTCTTTTGGCTGAATTCCCAGAATTATGCGGTGCAGAACAGAATTTAATTGACAGATGTATTACGGAAGATAACGCTAAAAAATTCATAGATCTAATGGAATCTTATGATGAACTAGCGCATAAAGTGGGTTCTGGTTTTCATATGAATCCTTCACCGGGAAATATTAAAGATGGATTAATTACAGATGCCATAAAAAGTGCGGGAGCAGCGAAAAAAGGTGGCACTTCTCCTGTAGTTGATGTTTTAGATTATACCGAATTGGTTACAAAACCAGGTTTAAGTTTGGTTTGTACTCCAGGAAATGATGTAGAAGCTACAACTGGAAAAGCGGCTTCTGGAGCGACTTTAATTTTGTTTACAACGGGATTGGGAACGCCGACAGGAAACCCTGTTTGCCCTGTAATTAAAGTGGCAACAAACTCAGTTCTAGCAACCAGAATGAAAGATATTATAGATATTGACTGCGGACCAATTATCAGTGGTGAAAAATCTATTGAAGAAATGGGCGAGGAAATTTTAGAATACTGCATCAAAGCGGCAAGCGGCGAAATTATTCCGAAAGCGGTTCAATTGAATCAAGACGATTTTATTCCGTGGAAACGCGGCGTATCTTTATAATCAAATTTCAATTAAAAATAAATTATTAAACACATATAGTATGTTTTCATTACAAAATAAAAAAGCAATTATCACGGGCGGAGGAAGCGGAATTGGAAGAGCGATTTCGGTTTTATTTGCGAAACAAGGAGCTGAAGTTCACATTTTAGAATTGACAGAAGAAAGTGCAAAAGAAACAGTAGAAGAAATTAAATCAAATGGAGGAAATGTTTTTGCTCACGCTTGCGACGTTTCAAACCACGAACAAGTAAATTCAACTTTCCAAAAAATCGGAAATATCAATATTCTGGTAAACAACGCTGGTATTGCTCACGTTGGAAAAGTAGACACCACTTCAGAATCTGATTTTGACAGAATCATGAATGTAAACGTAAAAGGGGTTTACAACTGTCTTCACGCTTCTATTCCAGCGCTAAGAAACTCTGGCGGAGGTGTAATTTTGAACTTAGCTTCAATTGCTTGCTGGGTTGGAATTCCGGATCGTTTTGCTTATTCTACAGCAAAAGGAGCTGTTATGGCCATGACTTTATCGGTTGCTAAAGATTATTTGAATGATAAAATCAGATGTAATTCTATTTCTCCAGCGAGAGTTCACACGCCTTTCGTAGACGGATTTATTGCTAAAAATTATCCTGGAAAAGAAGAAGAAATTTTCGAAAAACTATCTCAATCACAACCAATTGGTCGTATGGGAAAACCAGACGAAATCGCAACTTTAGCCTTATTTTTATGCAGCGACGAATCGTCTTTCATCACAGGTTCAGATTACCCAATTGATGGTGGATTTATCAAATTGAACAACTAAAAAAAGGAAATAGCCACGAATTCACGAATTTTTTCAGTCATAATTCGTGGCTATTTTTATTTAATACAGATTTCACAGATTTTTAAAATCATTTTAATTCGTGAATTCGTGGCTAAAAAATTTAAACACATAGAAACATAGATTTTTAAATCCATAAAAAGAGTAAAAAACAAATCTAGATTTGAACACATAGAACTATGTGAATTTAGATAAATGAAATGCCTTTTTTAGATAAAGTAAAACTATGATTCTATATGTTGAAAAAAATAAAGCCACCGTATATATATAAATTCGTGAATTCGTGGCAAAAAAAAACAATACACATTACTAAAAAAATTAAAATATGAAACTTATTAGATTCGGAGAAGAAGGAAAGGAAAGACCAGGTGTTTTACTAAATGATAAAAGATACGATGTTTCGTCTATTGTAACAGATTACAACGAAGCTTTTTTTGAAAATGACGGTTTAGCGAAATTAGAAGAAGCCTTAAAAAATAATCCTGCATTACCAGAAGTTAGCGATTCAGTACGTTTAGGTTCGCCAGTGGCGCGTCCTTCAAAAATTATCTGCATCGGATTAAATTATGTAGATCACTGTGAAGAAACTGGCGCTGCAATTCCAGAAGAACCAATTATTTTCTTCAAATCTACGACTTCTTTATGCGGACCAAATGATAATTTGATTATCCCAAAAAACAGCGAAAAAACAGACTGGGAAGTAGAATTAGCATTTGTTGTAGGTAAAAAAGCAAGCTACGTTTCTGAAGAAGATGCACCAAACTACATCGCTGGATATTGCCTTTTAAATGACTACAGCGAAAGAGCCTTCCAAATCGAGCGCGGCGGACAATGGGCAAAAGGAAAAGGTTCTGACACTTTCGCTCCTCTTGGACCAATTATGGCAACTCCAGACGAAATTGGCGATGTAAACAACCTAAAAATGTGGTTGACTGTAAACGGAAAAACATTCCAAAACAGTAATACTTCAAACTTGATTTTCAAAATTCCATTTTTAGTACATTATTTAAGTCAGTTTATGACATTGCTTCCTGGTGACGTTATCAGTACAGGAACACCTCCGGGAGTAGGATTAGGAATTAAACCAGATCCAATTTACATTAAAGCTGGCGACGTAATCGAATTAGGAATTGAAGGCTTAGGTACAAGCAAACAAACTGCTGTAGCTTACCAAGGATAAATTTTAGATTATGGCAACACAAAAATTCTATCTGGCTTTAGACTTAAAAGACGACACCAATTTAATTGCAGAATATAAAGAACTGCATGAAAATGTTTGGCCAGAAATCAAGAAAAGCATTCAAGATTCTGGAATTGAAGTGCTGGATATTTATTGCACAGGAAACCGATTATTCATGATCATCGAAGCTGATGCCGATTTTACTTTCGAAAAGAAAGATCAGGCCGATGCGGCAAACGAAAAAGTTCAGGAATGGGAAACTTTAATGTGGAAGTTCCAGCAAGCTTTGCCGTGGGCAAAACCAGGACAAAAATGGATTTTAATGGATAAGATTTTTGGATTGTAAAATTTATATATTCAATAAAGTATAAAAGACTGTCAATTATGGCAGTCTTTTTTTTAGAGCAAAGTCAATAAAAAAAGAAAGAAAAATATTACTTATTAATGATTATGATTTAAATCCTTTTAATTATTTTAGCCAGCAAAAAAATAATCAATTAACTAAAAAAATGAAAAAACTAATTATCGTATTCTCCTTTATTTCAGGAGCTGTATTTGCTCAAGACATTAATATTGTTCAAGGCAATTTTAACTTTTTAAAGGATCAAAAAGAAATCAATACCGTATTTGATTATAGTAATTTTACTATGATGAAAGAAAATAAGCCTGAAGCACAATATGTTGAAGAACACAAAGCTGATTTAGACAAAAAAGCAAAAGGAAACGGAAATCTTTGGGAAAAAAGATGGATTGTGGCAAAAGACCAAATATGGACTCCAAAATTCTTAGAAATTGCAAACATTGTTTTGACTAAGGAAAAGAAAGAATTAAACTTTCAGGAAGGATTAAATACTCCTTATACTTTAATTGTACAGACAGTTTGGATTTACCCAGGCTGGGATGCTGGAATCATGAAACAGCCAGCAAAAGTAACAACCAATTTAAAGTTTGTTGAAACAGCCAACAAATCAAATGTTTTGTTAGAAATTACAAGTGAAGAGGCTCCTGGAGACCAGTGGGGAAGCAATTTTAATAATGAAACCCGAATTGGAGAAGGATTTGCAAAAACTGCAAAAACAATGTCTAAACTTATTGCAAAAAAAGCATATAAATAAAAAGGAAATAATATTCCGTTAGGAATATCTGATTGGTAGAAAAAATATTGTCGTTTTACATTATGTCCTGTAGGGACATCTGATTTATCGAAATAAAATATCAATCAAACGTTCCTACGGAACGTATATAATCATAATTACAATTTAATTCTACCAACGAAACATTCCTACGGAATGAATCTACAAAATGAATTGTTTTTTATAAAAAAAGCCCTGATTATTCAGGGCTTTGTTCTTTTTGCATATTCAATAAATACGCCATATTCGCAATTACGTGATCATGTTTCTTGACAAACGAATTTTCTTCGTTCCAAACATAACCAGCTAAAACCGCGCATATTTTTTCTTTTACTTCTGGATTTTCAGGCTGATGGAAAAACAGCGTCTGTAAATTTCCCGTATACCATTCTTGAACATAAGTCGTGAAAACGGCAATTCCGCGTTTCATGTATTGGGTGAATTCCACTTCCCAATCTACCGGAATTCCTTGTGATTCTTTCAAATATAATTTTGCTGCCAGCATTCCAGATTCGGTTGCAAAAGCGACTCCAGAAGAGAAAACTGGATCTAAGAATTCAGAACTGTTTCCTGTTAAAGCAAAACCGTCGCCATACATTCTTTTTACGGCTCTTGAATAATTTTCTAATTTAACTGGCTCAAACAAAAACTCTGTTCCAGCAAATCTTTTAATATAATAATCCGATTTCTGAATGGCATTTCGCAAAGCCTCAGCATTATCTTTATTTTCAGAAAGTGAATTAATAAAATCAGTCGGACCAACAACACCCAAACTTGTGTTTCCGTTAGAAAACGGAATTACCCAAAGCCAAACCTGAGTTTCTAAAATGTCAAACGAAATTTGAGTTCCCTCTACGCCTTCTTCTCTATTAATATCTTTAACATGCGTAAAAATCGAAGAATGCGGATCTAATTTTGAAGGCGTATCCAAATCTAAAAGTCTTGGTAAAACACGTCCGTATCCGCTGGAGTCGATGATAAATTTAGCGTGAATTTCTTTTAGATTTCCGTCTTTATCTTTTACGATAGTTTTTGAATTTTTCCCTTCAAAAGAAACTTCCAAAACTTCGGTTTCAAATTCTAAATCAATCCCTTTTCTTATGACTTCTTGAGCCATTGTATTGTCAAAATCAGCTCTCGGAACTTGCCAAGTCCAGTCCCATCCTTCTCCAAATTTTACGCTGAAATCAAAATTGCAGATTTCTTCTCCTCTGATAAAACGAGCTCCTAATTTCTTTTCGAAGTTCATCGCATCAAGGGCGTCAAACAATTCTGCTTCAGCAAAATGATCCATTACACGCGGAATAAGACTTTCGCCTACTACAAGTCTCGGGAACTTCGTTTTTTCTACAACTTTTACCTTTACATTGTTTTTAAAAAGATACGATGCTGAAACACATCCAGACGGTCCTGCACCAATCACTAAAACATCAACAAACTCCTTTGTCATATTAGAATTATTATCATTAATTAACCTACATTTGCCATCATCAAAATAACTACATTTATTTTGATAAATAAAATTAAATTAGCGCAACCAAAATCGATTTGATGAATACAATAAATGAATATCTAAGTTTAGCAGAATTTGAAGCCATAATCTTTGGAAAAAACAAAGTTTCCATAAGCGATGTGGTTCAAAATCGAGTAAACGAAAGTTTTAATTTCTTAAAAGAATTCTCAGGAAACAAAGTAATATACGGCGTAAATACAGGATTTGGTCCAATGGCTCAATATAGAATTAAGGAGTCAGACCAAATTCAATTGCAATATAATTTAATCAGAAGCCATTCTTCTGGAACTGGAAAACCTTTAAACGCTGAGTGCGTAAAAGCAGCGATTTTGGCAAGATTAAATACACTTTCTTTAGGAAATTCAGGAGTTCATTCTTCTGTTATTCATTTAATGGCAGAATTAATCAATCGAGATATTACGCCTTTAATTTTTGAACATGGTGGCGTAGGTGCCAGCGGAGACTTAGTGCAGCTATCACATTTAGCTTTAGTGTTAATTGGCGAGGGCGAAGTTTTTTATAAAGGTGTAAGACGTTCAACTGCAGAAGTTTTCGAAATTGAAGGTTTAAAACCGATTCAAGTAGAAATTAGAGAAGGTTTGGCGTTAATCAACGGAACTTCTGTAATGACAGGAATTGGAGTTGTAAATGTTCATTATGCTAAAAAATTATTAGACTGGTCATTAAAAGCTTCTTGTGCAATTAACGAATTGGTTCAAGCTTACGACGATCACTTCTCTGAAGAATTAAACCAAACAAAACGTCATAAAGGACAACAAGAGGTTGCTGAAAGAATGAGACAAAATCTTTCTGACAGTACTTTGATCCGTAAAAGAGAAGACCACTTATATTCTGGAGAAAATACAGAAGAAATCTTCAAAGAAAAAGTTCAGGAATATTATTCATTACGTTGTGTTCCTCAAATTTTGGGACCCGTTTTAGAAACTATAAATAATGTCGCTTCTATTCTAGAAGACGAATTTAACTCGGCAAACGACAACCCCATTATAGACGTAAAAAACAAACACGTTTATCACGGCGGAAATTTCCACGGAGATTATATTTCGCTTGAAATGGACAAACTGAAAATCGTTATTACCAAATTAACGATGCTGGCAGAACGTCAATTGAATTATTTATTGAATTCTAAAATCAATGAAATTCTTCCTCCATTTGTAAACTTAGGAACATTAGGATTTAATTTCGGAATGCAGGGCGTTCAGTTCGTAGCAACTTCAACAACTGCCGAAAACCAAATGTTATCTAACCCAATGTATGTGCACAGTATTCCAAACAACAATGACAATCAAGACATTGTAAGTATGGGAACAAATGCGGCGGTTATTACATCAAAAGTAATTGAGAATTCTTTTGAAGTTTTAGCGATCGAATTAATCACAATTGTTCAGGCAATTGATTATTTGAAACAAAAAGATCAAATTTCGTCTACGACTAAAAAATGGTACGACGATATTAGAAATATAATTCCGGAATTTAAGGAAGATCAAGTAATGTATCCTTTTGTTCAAAAAGTAAAAGATTATTTGATCAACAGTTAGAGATTGACATACCACATATGCCCCCCAAAGAGTTTTAGTTTTTTAATCATTAAACATTGAATTTTTAAAATCATGAAAAAGACACTTATTTTTTTGCTGCTGGCAAGTATTCAATCTGTTAATAGTCAAGAACTGGCATTAGTTAAGAAGAGCTCTAAAATTGGATATCTTTCTAAAGACGGATCCTTTAAAATCGAACCTCAATATAAATCTGCCAGAAGTTTTTCTGAAGGATTAGCTGCTGTAGAAAATGGCGGAAAATGGGGATTTATCGATGCAAAAGGAACTTGGGTAATTCCTGCTGATTTTAAAGATGCTAAAGATTTTAACAGCGGAATTGCAATTGTACAAAAAGACAAAGACTGGGTTTATATTAATACAAAAGGAGAAATTCAACAAGCTCCAGCTTCAGAAAAATTATTTGATTTTAATGATGGCGTTGCTTTTATCAGACAAAACAATAAAGTGGGTTTGATTAACAACAAAATGACTGTTGTTTTAGAACCAAAATACGATCAGATCAAACCTTTTGAAAATGGTTATGCCAGAGTGGAACTGAACAAAAACTGGGGAATTATTGACACTAACGGAAAAGAATTGGTTGAACCAGTGTATGCCGAAGTTGGTAATTATTTTAAAGGCACAACTTGGGCAAGAAAAGACAAAACTTTCGGATTGGTAAGCGGCGGAAAATTTATTCCAGTTGACGGAGCCGAAAAAATCTGGGATTTTGAAACTCAAGATTTGACTTTTGCTAAGAAAAACGGAAAAATTGGATACATCGATTTAAAAGGAAACTGGGCCATTCTTCCTATTTATGATAAAGGAAAAGCGTTCTCAAAAAACCTTGCTCCTGTTCTTGTCGGAAAAAAATGGGGATTCATTAATCCAGAGGGAAAATTTGTGATTGAACCAACTTACAGCGATGCAGAAGTTTTCAGCACAAACGGTTTAGCTCCAGTAAAAGAAAGTAACTGGGGATTCATTAATGAATCTGGAAAACTAGTAATCCCAACTCAATATGGTATCACAACAAATGCTATTATTGCGATGTTTACGCAACAAGACAAAGGATTTATTGGTGGTGTTGCTAGAGTAAAAAACGAAGGAAAATGGGGATTTCTTAAACCTGACGGAACAGTTTTAGCCAACCAATGGTTTGAAAATGCAGAACTATTCTCTAAAAGTGCAGAAAAACCTCAGCCTGCAGCAGCTTCTGCCGAAAAACCAAAAGAGGAAACTAAAGCGCCAACTGCAAAAAAACCAGCTGCGAAACCAGCACCAAAGAAAAAGAAATAATATTTATTCCCAAATAAATTAGAAATTTGCATAAATGAAATCGCAGTTTATAAAGCGGTTTCATTGATGACGAATAAAAATAAAACCTATATTTTAATGAAATGTGTATTAGTAACAGGCGGTTCAAGAGGAATTGGAAGTGCGATTTGTAAAAAACTGGCCGTAGAATCCGATTATCATATTCTGATTAATTATCATTCGAATAAAACAGCTGCCGAAGAAACATTACAAGAAGTACAAAAATTAGGCGCAACAGGCGAAATCTTAGGTTTTGATGTTTCTAATTTTGAAAATGTACAAAATGTTTTAACTGCTTGGCAGGAAGCAAATCCTGAAAAATTGGTTGAAGCAATTGTAAACAATGCCGGAATCACAAAAGATGGTCTTTTTATGTGGATGACACCAGAAGACTGGAACGGCGTTATGAATACGAGTGTAAACGGTTTCTTTAATGTTACTCAGTTTTTTATTCAAAAAATGTTGCGCAATAAATATGGTAGAATTGTAAATATGGTTTCGGTTTCTGGAGTAAAAGGAACTGCAGGACAAACCAATTATTCGGCTGCAAAAGGCGCCATTGTAGCAGCGACTAAAGCTCTCGCACAAGAAGTTGCCAAAAGAAACATTACTGTAAATGCTGTTGCTCCAGGTTTTATCAGAACCGATATGACGAGTCAATTAGATGAAAAAGAATTATTAAAGCTAATTCCGGTAAACCGTTTTGGCGAAGCAGAAGAGGTTGCAGATTTGGTAAGCTTTTTGATTTCTAAAAAAGCAAGCTATATTACAGGAGAAATTATCAATATTAACGGCGGAATATATTCTTAAAGAATACTATGTTTGCGAAGTTTATTTTTAAGTTTTTTACTTAACAAAAAATTGCTCGCAAAGTCGCAAAGTTTTATTAAAAAAGACTTTAAAAAAGAAACTTTGCGACTCTGCGACTTTGCGAGATTAAAAAATAAAAACTTTGTGCCTTTGTTTTAAAAATTACACTTTAAGGATAAAAAATTACTTTTGAAAGACGATGAATAGACGAGTTGTAATTACTGGAATGGGAATTTATTCTTGTATCGGAACTTCTTTAGACGAAGTAAAAAATTCGTTATACGAAGGAAAATCTGGTATTCAGTTTGATTCTGAACGTAAAGAATTTGGTTTCCAGTCGGCCTTGACAGGAATGGTTCCGAAAGCCGATCTTAAAAATTTATTGACTAGAAGACAACGCATGAGCATCGGTGAAGAAACCGAGTATGCTTATATGGCTACTATAGAAGCATTAAAAAATGCCAACATTGATGATGCCTTTTTTGACGAACACGAAGTTGGCATTATGTACGGAAACGACAGCGTTTCTAAAGCCATCATTGACGCAACAGATATTGTACGCGAGAAAAAAGACACCGCCCTTATTGGTTCTGGGGCTATTTTTAAGTCGATGAATTCTACAGTAACGATGAATCTTTCTACGATTTTTAAACTGCGTGGCATCAATCTTACCGTTAGTGCGGCTTGCGCCAGCGGTTCTCACTCAATTGGTTTGGCTTATTTTTTAATTAAAAGTGGTTTTCAAGACATTGTTATAACTGGCGGAGCGCAGGAAATCAACAAATATGCGATGAGCAGTTTTGATGGATTAGGAGTTTTTTCTAACCGAGAAGGAGATCCGACAAAAGCTTCAAGACCTTTTGATATTGGTCGCGACGGATTAATTCCGAGTGGCGGTGGTGCAACTTTAATTTTAGAAAGTTACGAATCTGCCATTGCTCGCGGTGCCAATATAATTGCAGAAATTGGCGGTTACGGATTTTCATCAAATGGTGGGCATATCTCAACTCCAAACGTTGAAGGGCCAGCAACTGCAATGAAACGTGCACTTGACGATGCAAAATTAGAAGCTTCAGATATTGAATATATAAATGCTCACGCGACCTCAACACCAGTTGGAGACGCTAATGAAGCCAAAGCCATTTTTGAAGTTTTTGGAGAAAAAAATCCTCCAGTAAGTTCTACAAAATCAATGACTGGCCACGAATGCTGGATGGCAGGAGCCAGTGAAATCATTTATTCGATCTTAATGATGCAGCACGATTTTATCGCGCCAAACATCAATTTGGAAAACCCAGATGAAGATGCGTCAAAATTAAATTTAGTTAAAACTACGTTAAACAAAAAATTTGACATATTTTTGTCCAATTCTTTCGGTTTCGGAGGAACCAACTCTGCGTTGGTGGTTAAAAAGTTTAAATTGAACAATGAATAAAGAAGAGATTATAGCAAAAATTAATGGTTTTTTAGTTGATGAATTTGAAGTTGATAATGACGACATTGAACCAAATGCTAATTTAAAAGATACACTTGGGTTAGACAGTCTGGATTATGTTGACTTAGTCGTTTCAATAGAGGCAAACTTTGGTGTAAAACTAGTTGAGGCAGATTTTGTTGGAATTTCTGATTTTCAAAGTTTTTATGACTTAATCGAAACTAAAATCAAAGCCAAATCAGCTTAAATGAGTCAATGGGATGGTAAATCCAAAGGAACTGTATTAGGTTATAAAATATTCGTTTTTTTAATTCAAAAAGCGGGTGTCAAAGCTGCTTATGCCTTACTTTATTTTGTTGCGTCTTATTATTTTTTATTTCTAAGAAAAAGCAACAGAGCCATTTTCTATTATTTTAAAGAAAGACTTCAATACTCCTATTTCAAATCCAAAAAAATGGTTTTCAAAAGCTATTATACTTTTGGACAGACCATTATTGATAAAGTTTCTATTTCGGCAGGAATGCGAAACAAATTTACTTATGAATTTGACGGAATAGAAACGCTTAAAAAATTACTTGCCGAGAAAAAAGGTGGTGTCCTTATTAGTGCGCACGTTGGTAATTTTGAAATTGCAGAACATTTTTTAGGAGATATTGATCTTAATTTCCAAATCAATCTTGTTACGACAGATTTAGAACATTCTGCCATTAAGAATTATCTAGAAAGTGTTTCTCAAAAACCAACCGTAAAATTTATCATCATCAAAGAAGATCTCTCTCATATTTTTGAGATCAATGCTGCTTTGGCCAATAACGAATTAATCTGCTTTACAGGTGATCGTTATTTTGAAGGAACCAAATCGCTTTCTGAAACACTTTTGGGCAAAGAAGCCAATTTCCCTGCTGGTCCATTTTTAATTGCTTCACGATTAAAAGTTCCTGTAGTTTTTGTTTATGTAATGAAAGAGCCAAACTTGCATTACCATTTATACGCAAGAGAAGCCGAAGTAAAACACCGAGACGAAAAAGCACTTTTGAAAGAATATGTAAAAAGCGTAGAAAGCATTCTTCATCAATACCCTTTACAATGGTTCAATTATTTTGATTTTTGGAACGATATAAAATCTTAGTTTTTTTGCCACGAATTCACGAATTTTCTCTAATTATTTTAGCTCGAATACTTTTGTCGCTAATTTCACTAATTTTTTCTTAAAATAGTATCCTTTACTTAAGCCATAATTCGTGAAATTAAGTACCGTTATAATTTCAGCAGAATCATCTTCAATACAGTATTTTAAATAATTCGTGAATTCGTGGCTAATAAAAAATTACAATAGTTAGTTTTCCAAAAATCATATCCTTTACACGAATAATAATTCGTATAACGAATTGTGGTTAATTTAAATAAAATCATTAATATCAGCAGTATTTAAACAATTCGTGAATTGCTTCGCCAGTTCGCTATTGCTCGGGTCGTGGCTAATAAAAAAACCTTGGTCAAAATAAGAAAATTCGTTTAAATAAATTTACTTATTTTTGCTGACCACCAAAGCCAAAAAACCTAAATGAAAAATGTTCTCGTAATTTATTACACGCAATCTGGACAGCTGGAATCTATTGCAAAAAATATTGCAAAACCATTTCTAAATTCAGACGAAATAAATCTCACATTTCACGAAATACAATTAGAAAAACCGTTTCCGTTTCCTTGGAACAAAGAATCATTTTTTGATGCGTTTCCAGAATCATTTTTACAGATTCCGACCGCATTAAATCCTGTTCCCGAAGAAATTTTAAACACAAAATTTGATCTAGTTTTATTTCATTATCAGGTTTGGTATTTATCGCCTTCTATTCCGATTAACTCGTTCTTGAAAAGCGAAGATGCCAAGAAAATTTTGAACAACACACCTGTTATCACCATAAGCGGCTCAAGAAATATGTGGATTATGGCTCAGGAAAAAATCAAAGTTCTGCTGAGAAAAACCAATGCCAATTTGGTTGGAAATGTAGCTTTGGTAGACCGCGTTGGAAATTTAATCAGTGTAATTACAATTGTAGAATGGATGTTTTCTGGGGTTAAGAAAAAATATTTAGGTATTTTTCCGCTTCCGGGAGTTTCAGAAAAAGATATAGAAGAATCGAGTCAGTTTGGAGAAATCATGCTGGATTCTTTACAGCAAAATAATTTAGCACAATTACAACCAAAATTGGTCGATGCCGGCGCTGTAAAAATAAGTTCGTATTTGGTGACTGTTGACAAAACGGCCAACAAAATTTTCAACAAATGGTCAAATATCATTTATAAAAATCAAAAAAAACGAAAACAGCTGCTTAAAGTATTTAATGTTTATTTATTCCTTGCGATATGGTTAATCTCACCAATAGTGTATATATTGCACCTTATTACCTATCCGCTTAAGTTAAAATCTATAAAAAAGGAAACTCAATATTATCAGGGAGTTTAGAAGACGAAATTTAAATTATGTTTGAAGTATATATTACAAAAGCTGCAAAATATTTGCCAAACGAAGCCGTTTCAAATGACGAAATGGAAGCCTATTTAGGCCTTATCAATGATACTGCTTCTAAAGCAAGACGCATTATTTTGCGCAACAATAAAATTACAAGCCGATATTACGCAGTTGATAAAGAAGGAAAAAGCACTCACAGTAATGCCGAATTAACCAAAAATGCCATTTTACCATTATTCGACGAAAATTTTACGCCTCAAGATGTAGAAGTGCTTTCATGCGGAACTTCGACTCCAGACATATTTCTACCTTCGCATGCTGCGATGGTTCACGGTCTTTTAAAAAATAAATCGGTAGAATTAAACTCTTCAACAGGAGTTTGCTGTGCCGGAATGAACTCACTTAAATTTGGTTTTCTTTCTATAAAATCTGGAAATTCAAAAAATGCAATCTGCACAGGATCAGAAAAAGTTTCTACTTGGCTGAATGCTCAAAAATACAATCACGAGGCCGATAATTTAAAAAGCCTTGAAGAACAACCAATTATTGCTTTCAAAAAAGATTTCTTACGTTGGATGTTATCTGATGGTGCTGGAGCTTTTCTTTTGGAAAACAAACCAAGAGGACCGATTTCGCTAAAAATCGAATGGATGGAAGCTTTTTCGTATGCATACGAATTAGAAACCTGCATGTATGCTGGAGGTGATAAATTGGAAAACGGAGAAATTAAAGGCTGGAGCGATTATTCACCAGAACAATGGCTAAACGAATCTGTTTTCTCAATAAAACAAGACGTTAAATTATTAGATGAATTTATCCTGTCAAAAGGTGCTCAGAGCATGAAAGACGCCATGGATAAAAACAATATTAAATCGGAAGATATTACGTATTTCATTCCTCACGTTTCTTCTAACTTTTTTGTTGAAGGACTGAAAAAAGGATTAAATGAAAAAGGTATCGGAATGAGCGATGACAAATGGTTCATGAATCTTTCTCGAGTTGGAAATGTTGGCTCTGCTTCTATTTACCTAGCTCTTGAAGAATTATTGAATTCAGGGAATTTGAAAAAAGGAGATAAAATTTTATTATCTGTTCCAGAAAGCGGAAGGTTTTCTTTCGCATATGCGTATTTAACAGTTTGCTAATGGAAACAATGGCACTTCTAGAAAAAGAAATGGTAGAAAATTTATTACCGCAAAAGTTTCCTTTTGTGATGGTAGATGCTATGCATTCTTATTCTGAAACTTCTTTGGTTGCTAGTTTAGAAATTCAAAGTAATAATATTTTTGTTGCTGAAAATACTTTTCTGGAAGCGGGATTAATAGAACATATGGCACAATCTGTGGCATTACATACAGGATATCAATATTTTTTAAGAAACGAAATTGCACCAACTGGCTACATTGGTTCTATTAAAGAAATTGAGATTAAAAAGCTTCCGAACGTAAACGACAACATTCAGTCTGAAGTTACTATTCTGCAGGAATTTGCTGGAATTACTTTAGTAGATATTGTGACGACTTTAAACAATGAAGAAATTGCCAGAGGACAAATGAAAACGGTTTTGGCAAAATAAAAGCAATAATGAAAGCTACTGCTGTTGACATACAAAATTACTTACCGCACCGAGCACCAATGCTTATGGTGGATTTGATTTTGAATATTGATTCAAGTTCAGTAGAAACTGTTTTTCTTGTTGAAGAAGACAATATTTTCGTTCAAAACAATATTTTTATTGAAGCAGGTTTAATCGAAAACACTGCTCAAACTTGTTCAGCAATTGTTGGAAAAAAATACTTTTTTGATGACAACGGACTGGAAAATGAAAACGTTAATGTAATCGGATTTATCAGTGCTTTGAAAAATGTAAAAATTCATGCACTACCCAAAGTCGGTGATAGCATTATAACCAAAGCCGATTTGGTTTCTAAATTCACTGGAGACGATTATACTTTATGTACGATGAGCTGTAAAAGCTTACTTGGAGAGCAGATACTCTTAGAATGCGAAATTAATTTGTTTATTCAGAAAACAGTTTCGGTTGAATAATACAAAGAAAATTATTTTACATCTAGTAATTCGAATCGGAATTCTGATTCTTTTACTTGCTTTGGTTTTCGCATTTTGGTCTTTTACTTACGACCCACATAAATATTGCGACGAAACTGAACATAGGCATGTTGACGGAGGATTGGGATTATTCGTTATGGCATTTCTAATAACACAAATGTTTTATCTAGGATTATTAATAGAAATGATTTATTTATTCGTGAAGAAAAACCGAATTTTAGCTTTCGCAAATCTTGGATTTTTAATAATTAGTTTATGTATAGTTTCAATCTGTATGTTTCTAATAAATTAATTTAGCAAAATGGAAAAAGATAAAGTCCCTCAGGATCAAAGCAACTTAACAAAAAACAACGTAAAAGAGCTTTTGTACGCAACAGATGAAAACGGCAATTATACCACAACATTAAGTACAGGCTGGGAACCTAAAACAATTGCCCTTTCAAATTCTATTGATGAAATAAACGAACGAATTGCCGATGCCAAACAGCAGGTCTTAAATGGCGAAGCAAGTCCGATTGTGTATTTTATGGAGGCCAATAAAATGGATCTTAACATCTTATGCAGCTACGTAGGGTTTTGGAAATGGCGTGTAAAAAGACATTTTAAGCCAAGTGTTTTCGCCAAACTAAACGATAAAATCCTGAAAAAATATGCTGATACTTTTGGAGTATCAATCGAAGAATTAAAAAACAGCATTACCAAATAAATGGAATTAACTTTCACACATCATCAATCTGCTCATTGCGAGAATGGAGTAGCGTCAAATCTGCTAAAAAATAGCGGACTAAACATTAGCGAACCGATGGTTTTTGGGATTGGCTCAGGATTATTTTTTGTATATCTGCCTTTTATAAAAGTAAATCATGCACCAGCAATCAGCTATAGAACTTTGCCTGGACAGATTTTCAATAAAGTAGCCAACCGATTAAATTTAAAAATAAAAAGACAAAAATTTTCTTCTATAGCAAATGCCAATAAAGCATTAGACGAAAATTTAAAAAATAATATCCCAACCGGATTACAAGTTGGCGTATACAATTTAAGTTATTTTCCAGACGAATATCGTTTTCATTTCAACGCGCACAATTTAGTCGTTTACGGAAAAACCGAAACCGAGTATTTAGTGAGCGATCCTGTAATGGAAACCGTTACAACTTTAACATACGAAGACATGAATAAAGTACGTTTTGCTAAAGGAGCTTTTGCGCCTCGCGGACAAATGTACTATCCAATTCAGATTCCAAAAGATGTCGATTTAAAAAGCGCCATCATAAAAGGAATCAAAAATACGTGTCGAGATATGCTCGCGCCAATGCCAATTGTTGGTGTTCGCGGCATTAAAATGGTTTCTCGCCAGATTCGTAAATGGCCTGCAAAACATGGCGTTAGAAAAGCCAATCATTACTTGGCGCAAATGGTTCGCATGCAGGAAGAAATTGGAACTGGAGGAGGCGGTTTCCGTTTTATTTATGCGGCATTTTTACAGGAAGCTTCAGTTATTTTGGCTAATGAAGAATTAAAAACACTTTCTAAAGAAATGACACAAATTGGAGATTCATGGCGTGATTTTGCTGTTGAAGCTTCACGTATTTACAAAAACAGAAGTGCCAAAGAAGACGCCTACAACACTATTGCCGATGAACTTTTGGACATTGCCAATAGAGAAGAAATCTTTTTCAAAAAATTAAAAAAAGCGATCAGCTAAAACACTATTTTGCAATCTATCATTCAAATAGAATCCCTTTCGAAAAAGTACAAAAATGCAGAAATGTATTCTTTGAACAATGTTTCGCTAAATATAAATGAAGGCCAAATTTTTGGTTTGCTTGGCCCAAACGGCGCTGGAAAAACCACTTTGATTTCCATGCTCTGCGGATTGGTAAAACCAACTTCTGGACATTTTACGATTGATGGTTTAGACTATCAGCATCATGCTTCAAAAATTAAAAAAATCATAGGCGTTGTTCCTCAAGAATATGCTTTGTATCCGACTTTGACCGCCAGAGAAAATCTGCTTTATTTTGGAAGTATGTACGGTTTAAAAGGATCTGATTTAAAAGATAAAGTAATCGAAACTCTCGATCTTTTGGGTTTATTGAAATTTGCCGATAAACAAGTTCAGACTTTCTCGGGCGGAATGAAACGCCGTGTAAACCTGATCGCGGGAATTCTCCATAATCCGAAAGTTTTGTTTTTGGATGAACCAACAGTTGGTGTCGATGTGCATTCTAAAACTGCCATTATCGATTATTTGAAAGTGCTGAACCAAAACGGAACGACCATCATTTATACGTCTCATCATTTGGCTGAAGCCGAAGATTTCTGTTCTCAAATTGCGATTTTAGATCAAGGACAGATTTACGCACAAGCTACTCCGTCAGCATTAATTGAATCTACAAAAGATGCTCGAAATCTCGAAGATGTTTTTATTTCATTAACTGGTAAAGCATTGAGAGATGATATATAAAATTTGGATGTCGGTAGTAAAAGAATTCCTTTTGCTAAAAAGAGATTTAGGCGGATTGATTATTTTATTTATCATGCCTTTGGTTTTGGTAATTGCCGTAACCTTAATTCAAGACAGCACTTTTAAAGCCGTAACCGATTCTAAACTTCAGATTCTTTTGGTCGATAAAGACCACGGATCTGTTTCTAAAACCGTTTTTGAAAATTTAGAAAAAAGCAAATATTTTACCGTTGTAACCCAACTTGACCATAAACCGATTACCGAAGAAATTGCCAAAGAAAATGTGTACAAAGGAAAATTTCAATTGGCGATTGTAATTCCAGAAAACCTAAGTTCAGATTTGCAGGAAAAAGTAAATCAGAATGTAGAGAAAATTGTGAGCAATTTAGGATTGACCGACAGTACAACGGCGGCCGAACCTCAGCGCGTTATTAAAGAAAAAGAAGTAAAACTGTATTTTGATCCAGCGGTTCAGATGAGTTTCAAAAATGCGGTTATGAGTTCGATTGATAAAATGATTTCACAGATTGAAACCAAATCAATTTACAGCACTTTTCAAAAACAATTAGGCGAAGAAACAATCGATTTTGAGCAAAAGAATTTTATCACTTTCAAAGAAATAATTCCGAGAATCAACAACAAAGAAGTTCGTCCAAATTCCGTTCAGCATAATGTTCCCGCTTGGACACTTTTTGCAATCTTTTTTATTGTCATTCCATTATCTATCAATATTGTAAAAGAAAAATCACAAGGAACTTTTGTCCGATTAAGAACCAATCCTGTTTCTAATTTAGTGGTGATTATTGGGAAAACCATCACCTACTCGATCATTTGCATGATTCAGTTTTACATGATGGTTGCCGTGGCGGTATTCTTATTTCCATCCATCGGATTGCCTTCATTAAATATTGAAGGTCATTTCTTGCTGACAAGCATTGTAGCATTATTTTCAGGTTTTGCAGCCATCGGGTTCGGAATTTTATTAGGAACTGTGGCAAGTACGCAAGAACAATCGGCTCCTTTTGGCGCTACAAGTGTTATCATTTTAGCGGCAATTGGCGGTGTTTGGGTTCCTGTTTTTGCCATGCCGAAAATCATGCAATATATCGCAAAATCATCTCCAATGAACTGGGGATTAGAGGCTTTTTACGATGTATTGCTTAGAAACGTTTCTTTCGTCGAAATCATACCAAGAATAAGTTTATTATTTTTGTTTTTCATTATTACCACTTCCATCGCATTATTTTATGATAAAAAGAAAAGAGCAGTTTAAAGAGGCTACAGATCTAACCGTTACACATGAAATTAGGATTCGTTTTAACGAAACAGATCCGCTTGGAATTGTTTGGCACGGCAATTATATCACGTATTTCGAAGATGGGCGCGAAGCGTTTGGACGTCAGCACGGACTTACGTATCTGGATATTGCCAAAACGGGTTATACCACGCCAATTGTAAAATCGACTTGCGAACATAAACTGTCTTTGCGTTATGGAGATGTGGTAACAATTGAAACCACGGTTGTAGATACTCCTGCAGCTAAAATGATTTACCGTTTTAAAATTATTGATGACAAAGGAGAAGTGGCCTGCACCGGAGAAACTACTCAGGTTTTTTTAGATGCAGCAGGAAATTTAATGCTGACAAATCCGCCTTTTTATGAAGAATGGAAACGAAAAGTGGGATTATTGAAATAAAGTTTTAGCCACGAATTCACGAATTAGAAAAAATTAAAATCGGAATCTGCTTAATCTGCCAAATCTGCGAGCAAAAATTTCACGAAATTAAAATCATAAAATGTTAAGAGAAATATACATTACAGAAACAAATTGCATCACGCCTTTAGGTTTTGATGTTGAATCTAATATCAGCGCCATTCTTCGTGGCGATTCTGGAATTCAGCTTCATAGCGATGTTTCTTTGATGCCGAATCCGTTTTATGCTTCGATTATTTCTAATGAAAAAATAAATAATGCTTTTGCAAAAATAAGTACTGAAACCAAATATTCCCGTTTAGAGAAAATGATGATCTTGGCTTTAGAGCCAATTATCAAAAATTCAAACGTAGAATTAAACTCAAAAACGGCTTTTATACTTTCTACCACAAAAGGAAATGTAACCGCTTTAAAAGACAATTCTGAAGAAAGTTTCAACAGCGCACATTTAGATGTTTTAGCACAAAACGTTGCCGATTTCTTTAAGTTTCAAACACAGCCTATCGTAGTTTCAAATGCCTGCGTTTCAGGAATTTTAGCCGTTTCTGTTGCTAAAAGAATGATTCAATCTGAACTTTACGACAACATTTTTGTGGTGGCTGGCGACGAAGTTTCAGAATTTGTTTTATCTGGTTTTAATGCTTTCCAAGCGATGAGTGAACTGCCTTGCAAACCCTATTCTAAAAACAGAACTGGAATAAGTTTAGGAGAAGCGACAGCAGCAATTTTAATTTCGGCGAAAGCCAAAAACGCCAAAATAAAAGTTATTGGAGACAGTTCGATAAACGATGCCAATCATATTTCGGGGCCATCAAGAACTGGTGAAGGTTTGTTTAGAAGTATTCAAAATGCTTTGAAAGAAGCGCAAATTGAAGCGAACCAATTAGATTATATTTCAGCCCACGGAACTGCAACTCCTTACAACGACGAAATGGAAGCGATTGCTCTAACTCGTTTAGATTTACAAAATGTTCCTGTTAATAGTTTAAAAGGATTTTACGGTCATACACTTGGCGCTTCGGGACTATTGGAAACGGTAATTGCAATAGAATCTGCCAACCAAAATAAACTTTTTGAATCGAAAGGTTTTGATGAAATTGGGGTTAGTGAAGTTGTTAATGTTATTGAGAAAAATGAAGAAAAGAATATTGAATATTTCCTGAAAACAGCTTCTGGTTTTGGAGGCTGTAATACGGCTGTGGTTTTTGAAAAGGTAAAACACGAATTGCACTAATTTTCACGAATTAAAATCGGCATTAAACAAATGAAACTATCAAAATTTATATTTATAACTCTTGTTCTTTTCTCCTCTTTTGGATGTAAAAAGAAAGAAGTATCTGAATCTGATTTTGAAAAAGATGTTTTAAACAGCGTATTTCTTGAAATTGTAGATTCTATTTATATGGATCGAAGAATTATGTATCCGCCACCAATGCCAAAGATCGATTTCAAAACGAATAAAAAAGATACTATTGGCTATCATGATAAATTAAAAAGATATCAAATTGAACAAGATTCTATTAAAAATGACAAAAACAAAATTTTAATTGGTGTTCACGATTTTATAATAAGTAATAGAGTCAATGATGAAAAATTTGATTTGACACCATTCAAAAAAAACAAAAAATTTGATTTTCAACATACCTCTAAATTTCCTGAGGAAATATATTGGGACATAAACGATAAAAAAAGCAAAATGCCAGTTGGCACTATTAAAATTCATAAAATTCATTTCAATAAAACTAAAACATCAGGAATTTTAGAAGCAAGTGCTTCATGTGGAGGTGGAAAATGTGGCAGAGGATTTGAAATTACAATTGAAAACAAATCTGGAAAATGGCATATTTCAAAAATTATTGACACTTGGATTTCGTAATAGAATTTTCATAATAAACAATGACTCAAAACAAAACCTACATAAAATCCTACATCACCATTCAAAACAACGAAATTGTTTTGAATGGAAATTCTGTATTCAAAATTGAACCAACCGATTTTGCTGATTTCTCGAAACAAGCATATCGTAATTTTGAAATGCAATATCCAAAGTTTTTCAAAATGGATGCTTTGAGCAAACTGGCTTTTTTAGGATCAGAATTGCTTTTGAGTCCAATAACCTCAACAGAGCAGGAAAATAATATTGCTTTGGTTTTGGCCAATAAATCGTCGAGTTTGGATACCGATGTAAAATATCAGGAATCTATTTCCGACAAAGAAAACTATTATCCGAGTCCGGCGGTCTTTGTTTATACGCTGCCAAATATTTGTTTGGGCGAAATAAGTATCCGTCATCAGCTGAAAAGTGAAAATTCTTTCTTTATATTTGATGCCTTTAACACCGAATTTATGTCGAATTATTCGAATATTCTTCTGAATACGAATAAAGCAGATGTAGTTTTATGCGGTTGGGTAGAATATTTTAACGACAATTATAAAGCTTTTTTATGTACAATTAGTACAGAGGAAAATGCAAAATATACAAACGAGACTATCAATACATTATACAATAAATAATCATGGAAGCATTAAAAGAAGAATTAAAAAATAAAATCATAACGACTTTAAACCTTGAAGATATTGCAGTAGAAGATATTGCTGATAATGATCCTTTGTTTGGAGACGGTTTAGGTTTAGACTCGATTGATGCACTTGAATTGATCGTGATTTTAGATAAAGATTACGGAATTAAATTAGTAGATCCGAAAGAAGGAAAATCTATTTTTCAGTCTATCGAAACTATGGCAGCATATATCAGCGCAAATAGAACGAAATAATCGAAATAAATTTTGTCAAAGATTGCTAAAACTTAGCGACTCTGCGACTTTGCGAGATTAAATTTATAAGCTTTGTTTCTTAGCTGAGAAATATGCTCGCAATCCCGATAGCTATCGGGAGCGAAGACGCAAAGTTAATCTACAATCATAAATCTAAAATCTAAAATGGCAAGAGGTGTTGCAATAACGGGAATGGGAATTATCTCTGCGATTGGTAATTCGGTTGAGGAAAACTACCTTTCTTTGATTGAAAACAAAATCGGTATTTCTCGTATTCAAAATATTTCGACTGTTCATGCAGATGTTATCAAAGTTGGTGAAATCAAAAAAACCAACGAAGATCTTGTTAATGAACTGAAATTAAATGAGGATAATAATTTCTCTAGAACCGCTATGATTGGCACTTTGGCAGCAAAACAAGCTGTTGAAAATGCTGGCATTACCAATATAAATGAATTTAGAACGGGACTTATTTCGGCTACAAGCGTGGGCGGAATGGACATGACGGAAAGACATTATTACGATTATTTCGAAAAACCAGAATTGACCAAATACATCACTTGCCACGATGGCGGCGATGTTGCCGAAAAAATTGCTGAAGAATTAGGGTTAAAAGGAATGGTTACGACTATTTCTACGGCTTGTTCGTCTGCAGCCAATTCGATTATGTTAGGCGCTAGATTAATCAAAACGGGAAAATTAGATCGCGTAATTGTGGGCGGAGCCGATGCTTTGGCAAAATTCACCATCAACGGATTTAAGACTTTGATGATTTTATCTGACGATTACAACAAACCTTTTGACAATACCAGAAAAGGATTAAATCTTGGAGAGGCTGCCGCATTTTTAGTTTTAGAATCGGATGAAATTGTAGCAAAACAAAACAAAAAAGTATTGGCAAGAGTTTCGGGTTACGGAAATGCCAACGACGCTTATCACCAAACTGCTTCTTCAGAAAACGGAGAAGGCGCGTATTTGGCCATGAAAAAAGCGTTTGATGTTTCGGGTTTAAAACCTTCTGAAATTGATTACATCAATGTTCATGGAACTGCAACGCCAAACAACGATTTGTCTGAGGGAAGAGCTTTACTTCGCATCTATGAAAACGAAAAAGTTCCAGATTTCAGTTCTACAAAACCTTTTACAGGACATACATTAGCGGCTGCAGCTGCGATTGAAGCCGTCTACAGTGTTTTGGCAATTCAGAATAATGTGGTTTATCCAAATTTGAATTTTGAAGTTCCGATGGAAGAATTTGATTTGAAACCGCAGACATCTTTAAAAAATAAAACTATCGAGCACGTTTTATCCAACTCTTTTGGTTTTGGTGGAAACTGTTCAACTCTTATATTTTCAAAAAGCTAATGACGAAGACATATATAAATGGAGTAGGCTGTATTTCGACTCAAAAAACATTTGATACTGTTTTTTTGGAAGAAGCTGTTGTAAATCATGAAGAAAATGTACTGGCAATTGTTCCGCCAGTATACAAAGAATATATTTCGCCTGCTGCTAGCCGAAGAATGGCAAAAGGTGTAAAAAACGGAATCGTAGCTTCGGCTCTGGCTATGAAAGATGCCAATATTGAAAAAGTTGATGCCATTATCACGGGAACTGGTTTAGGCTGTATTGAAGATTCTGAAAAATTCCTGAAAAGCATTTTAGACAATAACGAAGAGTTTTTGACTCCGACTTCTTTCATTCAGTCTACTCACAATACCGTTGGAGCACAAATTGCACTTTTACAGCAATGCAAAGGTTATAATTTCACCTATGTTAATGGTGCGGTTTCTTTTGAATCGGCTCTTATTGATGCTAAAATGCAGATTGAAGAAGGCGAAGCCAATTCGATTTTAGTTGGCGGTGTTGATGAAAACGGCGAATATACCACTTCGCTTTTTAAACTAAACGGTCGCATTAAGGCAGATAATACTGCTCCGTACGATGTTTTGACTTCTAATACAAACGGAGCTGTTTACGGTGAAGGTGCTAGCTTTTTTGTTTTAGAAAACGAAAGAAAAGAAAACACTTATGCAGAACTTCTAGATGTTTCAATTGTAAACACTTTGGAAGAAAATGAAATTGAAGCGGCAATTCGATCATTTTTAAAATCTAATAGTTTAGAAATTTCAGCTATTGATGCTCTTGTTTTAGGTTTTGACGGAAATGCCGATTTTGAAAATTATTATAGAAATCTTGCTAAAAATGCATTTGCCGAAACTCCTGTTTTATATTACAAACATTTGAGTGGCGAATATGACACAGCTTCTGCTTTTGCTTTTTGGATGGCTGCTAAAATTTTGAAAACTCAGGAAATTCCTGAAATCGTAAAAGTAAATTCGGTTGCAAAACCAGCTTACAAAACCATTTTATTATACAATCAATTAAGCGGAAAAAACCATAGTTTTACGTTGCTGTCAAAATGATAACGCATAAAAACATATCGCTGTTTTTTATCTTTTTATTGCTTTTATTGTTTCTTCTGAAAATAAGTCTAGCAATTAATGAATTATGGTTTCTTATAATTGCTTTACTATGGATTGGAATAAATGCTTTTGGTTCTTCCAGAATTTCATCCAATTATCATGTAAAAGCTTTTTGCAGCAATCCGTTAGAAACAGAAAAAAAAATCGCGCTTACTTTTGACGACGGCCCAAGCATTTATACTTTAGAAGTTTTGGAACTTTTAAAAAAATACAATGCCAAAGCGACCTTTTTCTGTATTGGAAAAAATATCGAAACACATCCAGAAATTCTCCAAAAAGTGATTGATGAAGGTCATTTAGTTGGAAATCATTCTTACTCTCATTCTAAGTTTTTTGATTTTTATAATTCTGATAAAATAAGAGAGGAGCTTCAAAAAACAGATGCGTTACTGGAAAAATTCACTTCAAAAAAAATCAACTTCTTTCGTCCGCCTTATGGAGTTACGACACCTTCGATTAGAAGGGCTTTAAAAGTAACTGGACATAAAACAATTGGCTGGAATATTCGTTCTCTTGATGGAGGAACTACAGATGTCGAATTAATTTTGAATCGAATTAAAAAACGTGTTTCTCCGGGCGGAATTGTACTTTTGCACGACACGGGCGAGCATTCTGTTTTGGTCTTGGAACAGTTTTTGCAATTTTTACAGCAAAACAATTATAAGGTTGTTTCGATTGAAGAACTTTTGAATCTTAATGCTTATGAAATTGGACGCGGATGAAACGGATTTTATTAAATAAAATTCGTGAAAATTGGTGTAATTCGTGGCAAAACATTAAGCACAATTTTAAAATATGAAAACTAAATTATCTATACTTATTCTTTTTATTTCAGTCGGTTTGTTCGCACAGGAACAAAAAATGACCGATGCCGAAATTGCTTCTTTTAAACAAGATGTAAATGTTGTAGCCAAAAAAATCAAAACCTTAAGTACCGATTTTGTTCAGTACAAGCATTTAGACTTTTTATCGAAAGATATTGAGACTTCAGGCAAAATGATTTTTAAAGAACCTGCTTTGCTTCAGTGGCAATATAAAAAACCATATAATTACAGCATTACTTTCAAAAACGGAAAAATCCTGATTAACGATGAAGGAAAGAAAAGTGCTGTTGATATTGGAAACAGTAAGATCTTTGCCCGAATCAATAAATTGATTGTGGGTAGCGTAAGCGGAAATATGTTTGATGATAAAGAATTTACCATTTCATATTTTAAATTGAAAGGTCTGAATCTGGCTAAATTTGTTCCGAAAGATGCGACGCTTAAAAAATACATCAAACAAATTGAACTGACTTTTGACAAAGAAGAAGCAACAGTTGTTCAGGTAAAATTGTTAGAATCATCTGAAGATTATACCCGAATTGTACTTAAAAATAAAGTGATCAATGCAAAAATTGACGATTCAGTTTTTACTAATTAATTGCTTCCTGGCAATTGTTTTAATTTCTTGTGGCTCGGTCACAAAACATTATACGCCTAAAAAATTAGATAAAACGTCTTATACCGTTCCGTATTTCACAGATTCAAAAACCGATTATGTTTACAAAACCAATATCAGTGTTTACGGAAATGAATTGTCTGGAATTTTCATTGCCAAGAAAATAAACGACACTACGCACCGAATAGTTTTTACAACGGAATTCGGAAATAAATTAATGGATTTTGAAATCTCAGAAACCGATTTTAAAGTCAATTCTATTGTGTCTGAATTAGATCGAAAAATTTTGATCAATACTTTAAAAGAAGATTTTCGATTGCTTTTAAAGAAAGAATATTTGATTCAGGAGCAATTCGAAAACTCTTCAAATGACATTTATAAATCGGCAGATGGCAAGCGCGACAATTATATTTTCATCTCCAAAAAAGATCAGAAATTAGAAAAGATCGTTCACGCTTCCAAAACAAAAGAAAAATTTACACTGCTTTTCAGCTCAGAAAACAATATTTTTGCTGAAAAGATTCAGATAATTCATCAGAATATTAAATTGAAAATTGAGCTGAATTATTTCAAATCAGAATAAAAGCTTAATCTAACCCTAAACTTTAAATCAATTAGAAATGAAAAAATTTGTTGTACTTGCATTTGTTTTATTAATCGGAATCCAAGCAGAAGCGCAGGTAAAAGTTAGTCCTGGACTTAGAGGAGGTTTGAATATATCAACATTGACCAATATTGATGATAACAGTTCTAAAACGGATTTTTATCTTGGTGGATTGGTAAATATTAAATTCAATAAATTTTTCTCTGTTCAGCCAGAAATAAATTATTCAAGACAAGGTGATGAAGGAAGATATTTTGAAAACGGTCGTTATTATACCGAAAAGTATGAGTTGAATTATGTAACACTGGGAGCGGTTGCAAAATTTAATTTTGGTGGCGGAGGTTTTCATCTATTGGCAGGTCCTTCTTTAGATTTAAAAGTTAGTGATAATTATGTAAATACGAATCCCGAAGATTTTGATCTTTCATTTGTTGGAGGTCTTGGTTATACTTTACCAAATGGTTTAACTTTTGAAGCTCGACTTAAACAAGGATTAATTGATATTTATGGCTATGATGGAATTGACGATGGTTATTATTATGATCAAGTAATTTTAAACCAAGTTTTCCAACTTGGCATTAGCTATACATTCAAAACAAAATAAAAAAGCATGAGCAAAAAAGTAGTATTATTAATTGCTGTCTTTTTTACAGTATTCAACATACAAGCCCAAGTAACCGTTAAGCCAGGTTTAAGAGCTGGATTTAGTTTTTCGACGATTTCTGAAATGCATGCCGATTATAAAACTGATTTTTATGCCGGTGGTTTTACAGAAATTAAAATTACAAAAGTTTACGCCCTTCAGCCAGAGATTAATTACAGCAGACAAGGTTCTAATAATGTAGCGCGAAATTATTTTGATGAAAATACACAGACAAATAAAGTAGAACATTTAGATCTTGATATAAATTATCTGTCTCTTTCTGTAATAAATAAGTTTACTCTGCCACAAGGAATTCAGTTTCAAGCTGGACCAACATTAGATATATTATTGAATGATAATCTTGCTGTTAGAAAAGCGCAAAATGATCTTGGTTTCGTTTTAGGAGTTGCCTATGCCCTACCTTATGGTTTGACATTTGAAGCACGATTTAAAAAAGGTCTGCTTGATGTTTTAAGCAGCGATTATTATCAAAACGACTCCAATAATTATTATTTATTTGGAGACTATAACACAAATATTAATTTTCAGTTAGGGGTTTCCTATTCATTTGGAAAATAAAAATATGATTTTACAAGATTTTTATAAAATACTATCAGAAGAAAAAATATCTGATTCAAAATATACTATTACAATTTTAGTCAACGAAAAACATGAGGTTTTTAAAGGGCATTTCCCTGGAAATCCTATTATGCCTGGTGTTTGTATGATTCAGATTATCAAAGAACTGACTGAATCTATTACCAAAAGTTCGCTGATGATTCAGTCTTTGGCAAATGTGAAATTTATGGCATTAATCAACCCTGAGGTTACTCCAAAATTGCGATTGGAACTTGACATTACGACTACTGAAGACGGTTTGGTAAAAGTGAAAAACACGACTTACTTTAACGACACAACTGCTCTTAAATTGAGCAATGTGTACAAAAAAATATAATTATGAAACTGTTACTGACATTACTTTTATGGGTAAGTTTTGCTGGAACGCCAGATTTGGCTTCGATCCGGAAAATGTATTCTGACGTAGCAAAATCAGAAAACAATGCCAAAGAGTTTGTAGCCAAACTTTCTGGAGTTTCAAGTAATGATGATAAAATTTTAGTAGCATATAAAGCGGCTTCTATTTTATTGGATTCTAAATTTGAAAAGAAATTGAGCCAGAAAATGGATCGTTTTAAAGAAGGCGCAAAATTGCTCGAGGCAACCATAAAAAGTGATCCAAGTAATATAGAAATGCGAATGATCCGATTGAGTGTTCAGGAAGATGTTCCTAGTATTACAGGCTACAAGAAAAACATTAAAGACGATAAGAAATTCATAACGGCGTATTATGCTTCGCAAGGCGCGGCTTTGAAAGATTATCTTAAAGACTTTGTTTTACAATCTAAAAGTTTCTCTGAAAAAGAGAAGCAATTCGTGAAGTAAGCTCAAAAAACACCTCATGAAATCACAGCAAGAATTACTTAGTTCGACCAACTTTTGCGTTATTGTACCTACGTACAATAATCAAAAAACGCTGAAAAAAGTATTGGATTCTATTTTAGATTTCACCACAAATGTTATTATTGTCAATGACGGTTCGACTGATTCTACGAGCGAAATTCTAAAATCATATTCGCAGCTGACTCAAATTCATCATCCTAAAAATTTAGGAAAAGGAAGAGCGCTGAGAAACGGATTTAGAAAAGCATTGGAATTGGATTTTGAATATGCCATTACAATCGATTCTGATGGTCAGCATTTTGCTGCAGATATTCCTGTTTTTTTAGAAGCAATTCAAGATGAGCCGAACGCTCTTTTGATTGGAAGCCGAAATATGACTCAGGAAAATGTTCCGAAGAAAAGTAGTTTTGGCAACAAGTTTTCTAATTTCTGGTTCAAGTTTGAAACCGGAATTAAACTAGACGACACACAATCTGGATTTAGATTGTATCCGCTTCGTTTGCTTCCAAAACGTTTTTATACCAATAAATTTGAATTTGAAATTGAAGTTATCGTGCGTGCCGCTTGGAAAGGAATTGTGGTAAAAAATATTCCGATTCAGGTTTTATACGATCCTGCTGAAAGGGTTTCGCATTTTCGACCGTTTCAAGATTTTACCCGAATCAGTATTTTAAATACGGTTTTGGTGACCAATGCTTTGCTGTATATAAAGCCAAGAGATTTTTTTAGAAGAGCAAAAAAAAAAGGTTTTAAAAAATTCTTTCTAGAAGATATTTTAGAAAGCAACGATTCTAATTTTAAAAAATCGGCTGCAATTGCTCTAGGTATTTTTATCGGACTTTCGCCTTTTTGGGGATTTCAAACCATATTGCTTTTTACTTTTGCTGCCTTGTTCAGACTCAACAAAGTCATTGCTTATCTTACTTCAAACGTAAGTTTTCCGCCTTTTATTCCGTTTATTGTTTACGCTTCGCTACAAGTTGGGAGTATTTTTGTGACCAGCGACACGCCACTGGTTTTAGACAGTTCAATTACCCTCGACGATATTCAAAAAAATGCTACACAATATATCGTAGGAAGTCTTATTTTAGCAACCGTTTCAGCGCTATCAGTTGGTCTTATAAGTTATTTGCTTTTAACGGCTTTTACCAAGAAACGCATCGAATAAAAATCTATTTATTTTCGCCACGAATTTCACCAATTAACACAAATTAATTCGTGGAAATTTGTGAAATTCGTGGCAAAAAACTTTATAAAACAATCATGCATCAATACTTCTACGCCATTCATTTATTTGTAAACCGAAGAAAATCTCTTTCGGTTGTATTGGCTGTTTTGATGCTTCTAGTTTTTGGATTTTTTGCTTCAAGATTGAAGTTTGAAGAAGATATCACCAAACTTATTCCAACAAATGATAAAACAGATGTTACTGCCAAAGTCTTAAAACAGTTAAACTTTGCCGATAAAACCACCGTTATTTTCAGTTTGGATAAAAATGGTTCTGCCGATGATTTGAAAGAAATGGCAACTGTTTTTTCAGACAGCGTTTCTAAATCTTGCAAACCATACATAACAGGAATTCAAGGGAAAATTGACGAAGAAAACATTCAAGAAACTATTGATTTTGTTTACAATAATCTGCCGCTTTTTCTAGATGATAAAGATTATGTCGCTATAGAAAAGAAATTGCAGAAAGACAGTATTGCAGCAACCGTTCAAGGAAATTACAAATCAATCATCTCTCCTTCAGGATTTATAACCAAAGATTTTATTCTACAAGATCCGTTTGGGATTTCTTTTATTGCTCTAAAAAAATTACAGCAGTTAAATATTGGAGACGATTTTACTCTAGAAAATGGTTTTGTAATGACGAAGGATAAAAAGAAATTACTGCTTTTTATCACTTCGAATATTCCGTCAAGCGAAACCGAAAAGAATACCATTTTTGCTGAAAAACTAAAATCAATTCAAGAAAATCTCAATACACAATTTAAAGGAAAAACTTCTATCAGTTATTTTGGTTCTGCTTTAATCGCCGTTGCCAATGCCAATCAGATTAAAGGAGATATTATTTTGACAACATCAATCGCGATGTTCACTTTAATGCTGATTCTGATTTTATTTTATCGAAAAGTCTTAATTCCGCTTATTATTTTTCTGCCGACCGTTTTTGGCGGTCTGTCTGCGGTTGCCTTTTTATACTTTGTGAGAGAACAGATTTCGGCAATTTCATTAGGAATTGGTTCTATTTTATTAGGAATTACAATTGATTATTCTATTCATATTCTCACGCATTACAAACATAATAGCGATGTAAAAACATTGTACAAAGACATTACAATGCCAGTTATTATGAGCAGTTCTACAACTGCCGTTGCTTTTTTATGTCTGCTTTTTGTGAAATCTGATGCTTTAAATGACCTCGGAATTTTTGCTGCTGTTATCGTTATGGCAACTGGAGTTTTCTCTCTTTTGATTGTTCCACATTTGTACAAACCAACAGAAAACCCAGCTGAGCACAAGAAAAATGT
Organism: Flavobacterium nitrogenifigens; assembly: GCF_003254565.1. Lineage (GTDB taxonomy): Bacteria > Bacteroidota > Bacteroidia > Flavobacteriales > Flavobacteriaceae > Flavobacterium > Flavobacterium nitrogenifigens. Next base: position 84,821 of record NZ_QJRI01000179.1, on the reverse strand, counting down.
GATCGATAAAATGGCTCATTTTTCTTTTCACAATAATAAAATCTTAATCGGACTTTGCGTTATCATTACTATTATTTGCTGTTTTACTTATAATGATGTTGGTTTCAATAACGATTTATCGCAACTAAATTTTATTCCGAAAGAAATTAAAGCTGCCGAAAAACAATTGGAAGAAAGCACGAGTTTAACTTCCAAAACGATTTATGTCGCTTCTTACGGAAAAACCATGGAAGAAGCTTTACAGCATAACAGTAAACTTTTTGATGATTTATCTACAGAAAAACAGCAGAACAAAATTCTAAACTTTAGTTCAGTTGGCGGAATTGTTCTTTCGCAACAAGCTCAAATTGAAAAAATTAAAAAATGGAATTCGTTTTGGACTTCTCAGAAAAAAGAATTCATAAAATCAGAATTAATTGCCGAAGGTTCTAAGCTTGGCTTTAAACCCACAACATACAATCTGTTTTTTGATCATTTAGATTTTGACTTTAAGCCTGTTTCGTCAAATGAGTTTTTAAAAATCAAAGCGCTTCAATTACAAGAATTCATCACAGAGAAAAATGGTTTTTACACCGTTTCAACTTTAGTAAAAGTATCACCAGAACAAAGAGATACTTTTGTAAAATCGGCTTCGGCAAAAGAAAACATAATTGCCATTGACCGTCAGCAGATGAACGAAACGTTTTTTAGCACTTTAAAAACCGATTTTAATTCTCTCGTAAACTATTCTTTTGTAGCCGTAATTCTAATTCTGTTTTTCTTTTTCCGAAGAATCGAATTGGTAATTATAAGCTGTATTCCGATTGCCTTGACTGGAATTGTAACGGCTGGAATTATGGGCATTTTTGGCATTCAGATGAACATTTTCAGTATGATTGTCTGCACCTTGATTTTTGGTCACGGAGTCGATTTTAGTATTTTCATGACCAGTGCCTTGCAAAAAGAATACACCAATGGTGTTAACGAAATTGCCATTTACAGAACGTCAATTATTCTGGCGGTTATCACAACTATCTTAGGAATTGGCGCAATGATTTTTGCCAAACATCCTGCGCTTACTTCCATTTCGCTGGTTTCATTAATTGGAGTTTTTGCCGCGCTGATTATTACGTTTATCTTCTATCCGATTTTATTTAAGCTGTTTTTATCGAATCGTCCCAAAAAAGGAAATCCGCCTTTTCAATTACGAACATTTATTCATGGTGTAATTTCATTTGCTTATTATGGTTTGGGCGGCATCGTAATGTCGATTTTCAGTTTTACCATTATGCCGATTTTGCCTTTCAGCAAAAAATCAAAAATGAAAGCTTTCCGATATGTGATTTCAAAATTCATGAAATCGGTATTGTATTCAAATCCTTTTATTCGCAAAAAAGTCATTAATAATTTCAATGAAACTTTCGAGAAACCAGCCATAATTATTGCCAATCATTCTTCATTTCTAGATATTCTTTCAATCGGAATGTTAAGCCCGAAAATCATTTTCTTGGTAAGCGACTGGGTTTACAACTCTCCTATTTTTGGCGGTGTTGTAAGAAAAGCAGGTTTTTATCCTGTTTCTGAAGGTCTTGAAGGTGGTGTTGAACATTTACGCAAAAAAGTAGAACAAGGTTATTCTTTAATGGTTTTTCCAGAAGGAACACGATCAGAAAGTAATGTTATAAAAAGATTCCACAAAGGTGCTTTTTTCCTTGCCGAAGAATTTAAAATTGACATTATTCCTGTGGTAATTCATGGAGCTTCAGAATTGATTCCGAAAGGCGATTTTGTAATTCATCACGGAAAATTGACGGTTACTATTTTAGAAAGAATTGCTCCTGATGATCTTTCGTTTGGAACTAATTATGCCGAAAAAACCAAACAAATCAGTTCGTTCTTTAAAGCAGAATATCGCAAAATTAGACAAGAACTTGAAGGACCAGATTATTTCAAAACAATGCTAATTAACAGTTACGATTATAAAGAAATCGAAGTTGGAAATAGCGTGAAAAAGGATTTGAAACAGAATCTGGAAATCTATTATAATTTAAACAAACACATTCCGCCGAAAGCAAAAATCCTTCATTTAGGAAATGATTACGGACAACTGGATGTTTTGCTTACTCTACAAGAACCACAGCGAAAAATTGCTTCTTTTATAAATGATGAAGAAAAACTGCTGGTTGCCAAAACGAATTATATCGTTACAAAAAGAAAAATATTTTATCTCGAGAATCTAGAGTCAGCGACTAAAAATCATTACGATATACTTTTAATTTCTGACGAAAGTTATCACGATGAAATCGAAAAAACAATTCCGAATGTTGCTTCTATAATTTTAGTGAATTGTTCCCGTTTAAGAAATCAATTTGAAGATTTTGAAATTGTTTCTGAAGAAAATGCTTTACTTGTTTTAAAGAAAAAAGGATGAAAAAACAGTACGATGTAGTTGTAATTGGCTCCGGTTTAGGCGGATTGGTTTCTGCTGTTATTCTGGCAAAAGAAGGCTACAGCGTTTGTGTACTCGAAAAAAACAATCAATATGGCGGAAATCTACAGACTTTCGTAAGAGACAAAACCATTTTTGATACAGGAATTCATTATATCGGAGGCTTAGGCGAAGGCCAAAATCTTCACCAGTATTTCAAATATATCGGAATAATGGATCATTTGAATCTAAAGAAAATGGACGAAAATGGTTTTGATATTATTTCTTTTGATGATGATAAAACCGAATATCCGCATGCGCAAGGTTTCGAAAATTTCATTCAGCAACTGACAAAATGCTTTCCTGAGGAAAAAGAAAATCTCAAACAATACTGCCAGAAAATAAAAACGGTCTGCAAAACATTCCCGCTTTACAATCTAGAATCTGAAGGAAAATATGATGATGAAATTTTAGCGCTTAACGCGAAAGAAACCATCGATTCTTTTACTGAAAATGAAAAACTAAAAGCAGTTCTGGCGGGATCCAATTTTCTATATGCTGGAATTCCGGATAAATCGCCTTTTTACGTTCATGCGCTTGTCGTAAATTCGTATATCGAAAGTTCATGGCGTTGCGTAAATGGCGGAAGTCAGATTACCAAACAATTGCTGAAACAGCTTAAAAAATATGGTGGAGAGTTTTTCAAACACAAAGAAGTCACAAAAATCGAAGTCGAAAACCAAAAGGTACATTCGGTACAAATAAAAGACGGAACCGAAGTTTCTGGAACGTATTTTATTTCGAACATCGAACCAAAAACGACTTTGAAAATGGCGGGTCAGGAAAATTTCAGAAAACCATTTTTCAATAGAATTCAAAATCTGGAAAGTGTACTTTCTGCTTTCAGCTTGTATATCGTCTTTAAGCCTAAAACTTTTAAATACATCAATCACAATTATTATCATTTTAAAAATGCTGATGATGTTTGGACCGCTTATGAATATGATGAAAATTCATGGCCAAAAACTTTTATGGCTTCTATGAGTCCCTCAAAAAAAGATGAAGAATGGGCAGACGGAATGACGTTTTTGACTTATATGAAATATGATGATGTTAAAGCTTGGGAAAATACTTTCAACACCACTTTTGAAGAAAATGACCGTGGAGAAAGTTATGAGGATTTCAAAGCGAAAAAAGCAACAAAATTCTTAGCAGAAATCGAAAAAAAATTCCCTGGAATAAAAGAATGTATTAAATCGGTTCATAGTTCTACTCCGCTTTCATATCGCGATTACATTGGTGGAGACGGCGGAAATATGTACGGATATGTTAAAGATTCAAATAATCCGATGAAAACTATGATTCCTACTAAAACTAAGGTAGAAAATCTTTATCTTACAGGCCAAAGTATCAACATGCACGGTGTCTTGGGAGTTACGGTTGGAGCGGTTATAACCTGTTCTGAAATTGTAGGAAAAGAATATCTGCTCGAAAAAATTAAAAAAGCATCTGAATAGTCTCATTATGAAAAACCGAATTCTTTATATTTTCCTCATCGGTTTTTTAAGTTTGATGGTTTCTTGCGGTACTTCAAAATCAAAAAAACACACGCCAGACCTTACAGGTTTAAATAATGCAAAACCTGCAGTTACCAAATTATCTGATAGTATTTTTATTTCTGGAAAAAATTCGCTTTTAAAAAATAAACAAGGCCTTTGGGAATTGTATGTTGAAGGCGATCCTCTCGAAATAGGTCTTTCGACTGGTGCTTTGACCGATTCACTTTTACACCAACAGCAACGCATTTTTTTCTCAAAAATTACCGATTTAATTCCGTCAAAATTCCAGCAGAAAATGCTTCGTCAGTTTCTGAAATGGTACAATCGAAAATTGTATCTAAATGTTCCCGACGAGTATCAAACCGAAATTTATGGCGTTTCGCAATATACTTCGAACGACTTTGATAATATCGCGCCGCAATATCAGCGTGGTCTATATCTACATGCTGCACATGATATTGGACACGCTTTACAGGATTTAGCTTTGGTTGGCTGTTCTTCTTTTGCGGCTTGGAATGAAAAGTCAGAAGATGGGAATTTAATTCTAGCTCGAAATTTTGATTTTTATGTAAATGATGCTTTCGCGGAAAATAAAATCGTAGCCTTTATCAAACCAAAAGAAGGATATCCGTTTATGATGCTAACTTGGCCCGGAATGATCGGAGCCGTTTCTGGAATGAATTATGAAGGATTGACTGTAACGATAAATGCATCAAAATCTAAAATTCCGCTTAGCGCGAAAACTCCAATTTCGATTTTGACTCGCGAAATTTTACAGCACGCCAAAAATTTAGAAGAAGCTGTTGCCATTGCAAAAAAAAGAAAAGTCTTTGTTTCTGAATCGATTATGGTTGGAAGTGCAAATGATAATAAAGCCATTTTAATTGAAGTTTCGCCAAATAAAATGGATGTTTATGATGTTTCAAACAGTAATCAATTAATTTGCTCCAATCATTTTCAAGGTGAAGCATTTGCAACCGATAAAAGAAATCTAGAACAAATTGCCAACAGCCATTCAGAATACCGTTACGAAAGAATGCAAGAATTGCTATCTGAAAATCCAAAAGTAAATCCTGAAATTGCTTCGGAAATTCTTCGAAACAAAGAAGGTTTAAAAGATATTTCTCTAGGATATGGAAACGAGAAAGCGCTCAATCAATTGCTGGCGCATCATGGAATTATCTTTAAACCAAAAGAAAAATTAGTTTGGGTTTCGGCAAATCCGTTTCAATTGGGTGAATTTGTCTGTTATGATTTAAATGCCATTTTTGGTAAAAATCACAATGCAACAAAATCTTTTCAAAAAGAAAATCTGAATATTGCCAAAGATCCCTTCTTAGAAACTGCCACTTTTCAGAATTTTAAAAATTTCAAAATTGAAGATCATAAGATAGATTCTATTTTAAAAAAGAAAGAAACTGTTTCTTCAGAATTTCTTCAACATTATCAAGCGCTAAACCCTGATTATTGGGTTGTGTATTATAAGACAGGATTGTACTTTTACCAAAAAAAAGAATTTCTTCAGGCAAAGCTTAATTTTGAAAAAGCTTTAACTCACGAAATCACTACAGTTCCTCAAAAAGAAGAGATTGAAAAATATTTAAAAAAAGTCAAAAGAAAATTACAATGATTCCAGCAATAGAGAAAGATTCTTTAGAAGAGATTAAAATTTTTCAAGAAAAAAAATTAGCCGAGCTTTTAGCTTATATCAGTGAGAATTCTCCTTTTTATAAAAGACTTTTTGCAGGACAGAATATTGATATTTCTAAAGTAAAAACGCTGGAAGATTTACAACATTTACCTGTTACAACCAAAGAAGATTTACAGCAATATAACGATGATTTTTTATGTGTTCCGCAACATAAAATTATTGATTATGCTTCTACTTCAGGGACTTTAGGCGATCCTGTAACTTTTGGTTTAACCGATTCTGACTTAGATCGTTTAGCTTATAATGAAGCGATTTCATTTGCTTGCGCAGGAATTGCAGAAGGAGACGTTGTACAATTGATGACCACAATCGATAGAAAATTTATGGCAGGTCTTGCCTATTTTCTTGGTCTTCGAAAATTGAAAGTTGGTGTAATTCGTGTTGGTGCAGGAATTCCAGAAATGCAATGGGATTCTATTTTAAAATACAATCCGAGTTATTTAATTACGGTTCCTTCTTTCCTTTTGAAATTAATTGAATATGCCGAAATACACGGAATCGATTACAATAATTCGAGTATAAAAGGTGCCATTTGTATTGGAGAATCTTTGAGAGAACAGGATTTCTCCATGAATATTCTATCGAAAAAAATTACGGATAAATGGAATATTAAGTTGTTTTCGACTTATGCTTCTACCGAAATGAGCACCGCATTTACAGAATGTGAACACGGAAAAGGTGGACATCATCATCCAGAATTGATCATTGTAGAAGTTTTAGACGAAAATAATCAGCCTGTAAAAAATGGTGAAACTGGAGAACTTACTTTTACCACTTTAGGAATTGAGGCGATGCCTTTGCTTCGTTTCAAAACTGGAGATATGGTTCAGTTTCACGACGAGCCTTGCGCTTGCGGAAGAAACACCCTGCGTGTTGGCCCAGTTGTTGGCCGTAAAAAACAAATGATCAAATATAAAGGCACAACGCTTTATCCGCCAGCGATGAACGATGTTTTGAGCAGTTTTGATAATATCGAAAATCATTTGATCGAAATTTCTACAAACGATTTAGGGACAGATGAAATCTTGATTAAAATTGCCGTAAAAAATCAAACTCCAGAATTTTTACAAGAAATAAAAGATCACTTTAGAGCCAAATTAAGAGTGACTCCAAAAATAGAATTTGCTTCAAAAGAAGTTTTGAATCCGTTGGTTTTTAATCCAATGAGCCGAAAACCAATTCGATTTTTTGATTATAGATCTTAGTATTAGGTACAAAGTGGCAAAGGTACAAAGGCACAAAGGTTTCTGTAATTGCCTGATAAAAAGCCTTTGAACCTTTGCTCCTCTGAACCTTTGAACCTCAATTTGGTGCAAATTGAACTAAATGTTGTAATTTTGCAAAAAATTACGAAGATGGTCAAGATTGGCAACATAGAATTACCCGAATTTCCTTTATTACTAGCACCGATGGAAGATGTTAGCGATCCGCCGTTTCGCAGATTATGCAAAACGCACGGAGCTGACTTAATGTATTCTGAATTTATTTCATCGGAAGGATTAATTCGTGACGCTATAAAAAGCCGCATGAAGCTGGATATTTTTGATTACGAACGTCCTGTTGGAATTCAGATTTTTGGTGGTGATGAAGAAGCGATGGAAATGTCGTCTAAAATTGTTTCTACTGTAAAACCTGATTTAGTGGATATCAATTTTGGATGTCCGGTAAAAAAAGTCGTTTGCCGTGGTGCTGGAGCAGGAGTTTTAAAAGACGTTGATTTGATGGTACGTTTAACGAAAGCGGTTATCAAAGGAACTGATTTACCTGTTACGGTAAAAACACGTTTAGGCTGGGATGATAACTCAATTAATATTGATGAAGTCGCAGAAAGACTGCAGGATATTGGAGTTCAAGCTTTAACAATCCACGCTAGAACTCGTGCTCAAATGTACAAAGGCCATTCTGACTGGTCGCATATTGCGCGTGTAAAAAATAACCCAAGAATTACAATGCCTATTTTCGGAAATGGCGATATCGACAGTCCAGAAAAAGCATTAAAATATAAAAACGAATACGGAATTGACGGTATCATGATTGGCCGTGCCGCTATTGGTTATCCATGGATTTTTAACGAAATCAAGCACTATTTCAAAACAGGCGAGCACTTACCTGCTCCAACGGTTATTGATCGTGTTGAAGCGGCTAGAAATCATTTGCAATGGTCAATGGATTGGAAAGGTGAACGTTTAGGAATTGTAGAAATGCGTCGTCATTACACTAACTATTTTAAAGGAATTCATTCGTTTAAAGAATTCAAACAAAAATTAGTTACAACTGATGCTCCTGAAGATTTATTTGCTATCATGAAAGAAATCGAAGAGGTTTATGCTGGATATGAGTTTGTTTAAAATATAATCTTTGTCAAGGTTTTGAAACTTCACAAAGGAATTGAAAAAGCCCTTCAAATTTTTGAAGGGCTCTTTTTTTATATATTGTAGTCTAAAATTATTTTAAACATTTGTTGCAGCATTTTTTTTAGCCAAATCTATAGCTGATTTTAACTCTGAAAAAAATAATTCTGCTTCTTTTTTATTTCGAATTGATTTAGTCAAATTATCAATATTAGTTGATTCTTTAGAATCTCTGCTTACTTTAATATTCTTCTCAGAAGCAGAAGCTAAAGCAATTTCCTGAATTTTATTAATCTTATTTTGAATAGAATCTTTCATAAAACAAATTTAAACATTATTGATTTAAATTAAACATATAATATCTATAAAGATCATTCGTTTTTCTTTGAAAATCAAAAGGTTCTGGTTTTGGCTTAAAAAATGCCAATCCATTATTATCTAATTCAATTGTTCCATTACGAAGCAATCGAACATACCAATCTACTCCGATAATTACCAAAAAGTCTTTCAAATTTTTATAATTATATCTAAACATTCTGTGATATAGATTTGCTCGTAAATCATCTGAACCATCTATCCCAATTGAGATATGAGGATTGTTTTTTAAAAAAGTAATAGAAAACAAAATGATTGTTGAAAACACTTTATTACTATCCTTATGTTTTAGATTTACAGAATCATTTATTTTTCCATTTGAATCAAATGGACCAAAAGCCAAATTGTAAACATTCGGCAGTAAGGATTCTGCAATATTTGTAAACTTAACTTTAAGTTGAGTTATTGTGCTATCCTTTAATACAGATTCAAAAATATATTGGTCAAAATTGGGACTTACATAAATAGCTTCAAAGGTATCTTCTAAGTTAATTTTAATCATAAAAAAATATCTAATTTGATCAAATACAAAAGAACAAATTTAATGCAATTTTCTTACAAATAAAATTTAATATTATTGTTCAAATTATTTTAAACCTGAACTCTCTTCCACTTTCCTCTTTTATAAAAAAAGATCCCCGTTAAAGTGATTGCAGTTTCAGCAACAGGAATCGCAATAAAAACTCCGGTTGGTCCCAGATTAAAATGCTTGGCCAAAACAAAGGCAAGCGGAATTTGAAACAACCAAAATCCGAAGAAGTTAATTCCTGTTGGTGTCCAAGTATCTCCTGCTCCATTGAAAGTATTGATTAAAACCATTCCGATTCCGTAGAAAATAAATCCGATACTCATAATTTGCAATGCCTCAATTGCAATGGTTTTAACCTGCAGATCATTCGTGAAAAACGAAATAATGTATTGTCCAAAAACTAATGTAATAACCATAATCGAAGCCATGAAAATCACATTATATCTGGCTGTCGTATAAACCGATTTTTCGGCACGCTCAATTTGTTTGGCTCCTAAATTCTGACCAACCAAAGTCGCGGCGGCATTACTTAATCCCCAAGCTGGAAGTATGAAAAACATCATAATTCTCAATGCCGTTTGATAACCTGCAGAACCGTGATCACCGCCTGTTGTAGCTACTAATTGTGCCAAGAAAATCCAACTGCATGAAGCAATTACAAATTGCAAAATTCCTGGCGCTGCGATTTTTACTAAAGCTTTTATTTGAGTAAAATCTGGAACGAAATAGGGTATTTTAATTTTTAGAACTCCGTTTCCAAAGAATAAATGATATACTTGATAAATAACTCCAATACTTCTTCCGATAGTCGTTGCCAAAGCAGCTCCGACTAATCCAAAAGCGGGAATTGGTCCAAAACCATTAATTAGAACAGGACATAAAATAATGTTACAAATGTTTGCAATCCAAAGACTTTTCATAGCGATGGCTGCATTTCCTGCTCCGCGGAAAATTCCGTTTATTAAGAACAAAAGCATAATGCATAAACTAGAGCCAATCATAATTTGAGTAAATCGGAAACCATGTTCGGCTGATTCTACAGAAGAACCCATTAAAATCAAAATATCTTTTGCATAAATAATTCCGAAAATGCTCAATACACTATTAACTGCAAATGCAATTATAATGGCTTGCATTCCAGCTTTGGCTGCAGCCACTGGATCTTTTTCTCCAATTCTTCGTGCCACAACCGCGGTTGCCGCCATACTCATTCCGATGGCGAGAGAATAAATTACAGTCAATACCGATTCGGTTAAACCAACGGTCTGAATGGCAAAACTGCTGTGTTCTAAATGTCCAACGAAATACAAATCGACTAATGCAAAAACCGATTCCATCATCATTTCTAAAACCATCGGAATGGCCAATAGAATTACAGCTTTTTTGATACTTCCAGAAGTATAGTCAAAAGATTCGTCGCCTTTTAAAGCTTGTTTCAAAGTGGTAAAAATTTTAGAAAAGAAGCTTTTCTTTATAGATGTTTCTGTCATGATATTTTAGGATAAATGATAAAATTGGTCCAGATGTATCTTAATCTGAACTAAAAAAGTAAACGTAAGTATCCTAATTATTCTAAAAAAATAAAATAGGATTAAGCAGAAACAATCATATGCTGTAGATTTTCAAGGGAGTAAATATAAGTAATATTTCTAAAGAAGAAATTAATCCAGCAATTTTTTGCTAACTCGGCTACTTGCAATTAACGACGCAACAAATCCTAAAGAAATAATTGTCGTCATGACAATTAGAACATTTTCTACTGTAAAAACAACTGGATAGGCCAAAGTTGGCGTGATCATGATAAGTTCAAATTTCTGCTGTAATATCACGAGAATGATACCTAAAGCAAGTCCGATCAAGCCACCAAAAACACTTAGTAAAGTTCCTTGCAACAAAAATATTTTTCGAAGATCTCCAATGTCAGAGCCTAAATTGAAAAGGGTTTTAAGATTGCCCTTTTTTTCTAAAATCATCATAATCAATGCGCCAATCAAATTAAAAAGTGCTACAATGATAACTAATGTGAAAATCAGATAAACCGCAATGTTTTCGGTATTGAGCATTTTATACAAAGATTCATTCAGCTGCGCTCTATTTTTTAAAGTAATTTTATTTTTAAAAATAGTATTAAGCTGAGTCTTTATTGCTGTTTCGTCTGCGTTTTCTTTTAATTTAAATTCTAGTCCTGAGATTTGATTGTGCTTGTACATTAACAATTCCTGCACTAACCCTAAATCTGCAAATACATATTTTGAATCTAAATCTTCGCTAATTGAATATATTCCAACAGGCAATACATCTGTTTTATTGAAAGCTTCCTCTGGATTTTCGATTCCGCCTTTTCCTGGTTTCGGAGCAAAAATCTGAAGAGGGTTTTCAAAATCCAGAATTCCCATGGAGAAATTTTGAGCTAACCCATAACCAATTACAACCTGATAACTATCTGGTTTCAACCATTGACCATTAAAAAGTTTTTTCTTGATATCGTTGACAACTGGATATAAACTGTCAACACCTTTTAAATACGTGACTTGCTGTTTGTCTTTGAATAAAAACAGCACACGCTCTTCTATAATTTTGGTGTAAGAAGCAACCCCATTGATTTTCTTAATCTGATTTTCTTGATCTGGAGTAAATAAAAAAGATTTTCCGTAGGTACTTGTCAATTTTAAATCTGGATCAATTTCGTTTGTAAACGAAAGGCTGAAAACCTTTAATCCGCTAAAAACAGATAAAACCACAAACAAAGCCATCGTTCCAACAATGATTCCCATGCTGGCAATACGATTGATGATATTAATAGCATTGTTTTTACTGCTGCTAAAAATATAACGTTTGGCTATGTATAAAGGGAAATTCAAATTATGACTTTCTTCTTTTTTCTAAAAGATCTCTGTTTTCTATCGGGTTCTCTTTTCCTGCAAGTGCATTGTCGATTTTCTCGATATAATCTAATGAATCGTCTATGAAAAATACTAAATTCGGAACACGACGTAATTGCAAACGAACACGTTGCGCTAGATCATGTTTGATTAATGTTGTATTAGTTTTAATTGCCTCTAATGTTTCTTTGGCTTTTTCTTGCGGAAAAATACTTAAATATACTGTTGCCACAGACAAATCTGTAGTGACACTAACTTTGGATACAGAAATTACCAAGTTTGTAATTCCGTTTTTTCTCACTTCACCTTGCAAAATGTCAACCAGATCTTTCTGAAGAACACCGCCTATTTTTTTCTGTCTATTTGTTTCCATACTGCAAAAATACTACTTTTTAAATTCAATCCTCACAATTTGCACTCAACTAAAAAGAATGAATTTAGTATTGTTTTTGCATAAAGCAAAATTTAAATAAAATTACATACCTATTTTACCATTTTTCCCACTCAAAATTTATTCTAATCCGTGGTTCCAGAACTGATAAAAGTCATTATTTTTCTCAGAAATAAGCTTCATATTTGATATAAATCTAACACTAATCAAATTATGAAAAAGAGAGAACCACTAAGTCACATAATGACTAAAAGCGTAATTACAGTAAATCAAAATGACGATCTAAAAAAGGTTGTTGAAAAACTAAAAGCCAACTCAATTCGCCATATTCCGGTTGTGAATGGTAAAGAGGTTGTGGGAATTATTAGTCGCACAGATATTAACCGTCTTACTTTTGGTGCATTATTTGACGGACAAGACGGAGCAGATGAAGCTATTTTAGAAATGCTTACTATTTCGCAAGTTATGACTTCTAAACCCAAAACGGTTTCATCTGATACCATAATAAGAGATTTGGCTGAAATTTTTGTGAAAGAAGAGTTTCACGCTCTTCCAGTTGTTGACAACGGAGAACTAAAAGGAATTGTTACTACAACCGACGTTTTAAAATACTTCTTAGAACAGTATGTCTAAACAAAATCATACATAATTTTATTTTTAAAAGTGGCAGAAAGAATACTCTGCCACTTTTTCTTTTTATACGATATATAATAATAAATTGTATATTTTTTTAGATATAATATCAAAAAATCAATCAAGTTTTAATTATTAAATAATTTTATTATTGTTAAAATTTTACATTTTTTCTGATAAAAACAAAATTAGCACTACTTAACTTAAAAACCAGTAAATCAGCATTTCAAAGCAAAAAAGATTCGAGTATTCTTTAAAAAAAAACTTATTCTATTCAAAACTAACAGGATAGAACAGGATACAAAGGGTTTTGGTTATAAATAAGTTTAAACAACTTTAACTAACCGAAATCTATATTTATGAAAAACAAAATTAGCCATTTGTTAATTTTGATCTTTTCCATTTTTGTGCACCTGACCACACTAGCACAAACCAAAATGGTAACTGGATCAATCACGGATTCCAACGGAGTTCCAATTCCCGGAGCAAATATTGCCGTAAAGGGCTCACAAACCAATACTATTTCCGACTTTGATGGAAAATATTCCATAAACGCAAGTACAGGAAGCGTTTTAATTTTTAGTTCTACAGGTTCTAAAACAATTGAAAAAACGGTTGAGCAATCTTCTATTATCGATATTACGTTAAGCGATGAAGTTGCTGAACTCAAAGAAGTAGTTGTCGTGGGTTATGGAACCATGAAAAAAAGCGATTTAACAGGTTCGATCGCTCAAATAAAAGGCGATGTTCTTAATACTGTAACCAGTTCAAATCCGTTAGAAGCGGTTCAGGGACGTGCTGCTGGTGTTGCCGTTCTAAACAACGATTCTTCTCCCGGTTCTTCTCCTAAAATAAGAATTCGCGGAAACGGCTCTGTCAGTGCAGGAAACGATCCTTTAATTGTAGTTGATGGTTTTCCACTGGTCAACAGCAACTTAAACGACATTAGTTCTAACGACATCGAATCTATGGAGATTCTTAAAGATGCTTCTTCGGCCGCAATTTACGGTTCAAGAGGTGCAAATGGCGTTATCTTGATCACTACAAAAAGAGGTAAAAAAGGACAAAATAATCTGGAGATTGTGGGCACTCAAGGAATCTCTACTCCTACCCGACTTCCTAAGACATTAAGTAGAGATAGCTTCGTCAATTTTATAAATGATGCTTATACCTATTCTACTGGAAAACCTGTTTATTCTGCCACCAATCCTGCCCCAAACATTAACACAGATTGGCAAGACGAAATTATCCAGAATATGGCGCTTATGCAAAACTACTCGTTGTCTTTTAGCGGAGGAAAAGAAAACACAACTTATCTGCTTTCTGGAAATATTTTTTCGCAAGACGGAATTGTAGAAGCATCTGGTTTTAAAAAACTAACTCTTAGAACCAATTTAAATCACGAATACAAACCTTGGCTTACTGTTGGAACGCATCTGCAAGTAGGACGTTCGCAAAGAGATATTCGAAACAATCCTACTGGAGACATTTTCAGATATGGTTGGCCAACAATACCTGTAAAAAATCCCGATGGAAGCTGGTATTATGCTACAGAAGATCCTGCTGTAAGTTCTTATTTTGAAGGTACTTGGAATCCTGTTTCGGAAGCATCAGAAATGACAAACGAAATTTCAACAGATCGTATTCTTGGCGATGTGTATGCGCATTTCAAAATTGCCAAAAACTTAACTTTTAAAACCAATTATGGCGTAGATATTTCTAATGAAAAACAATATGAATACTACACCTCAAAATCTACTGCCGGAATTGGATCTGGAAACACAGGAACTGGAGGACAATATTACAGAAGACAAAGCTCTCAGCTAACCGATAATATTTTAAGTTATGCCAATACTTGGAAAGATAAACATAGTCTTACTGCCACTGCCGTTTATTCATGGCAAGAATATGTTTATGAAGATTTGGGAGTTAAGGGCTCTGGTTTTCAAAATGATGCTACAGGAGCAAATGATATTACATATGCCGATAGAGCAAGTATTACCAACTCTTCTAACAAATATTCTAGCAAATTAATTTCATGGACTGCAAGAACTTCTTATACCTACAACGAAAAATATCTGATAACCTTAACTGGGCGTTATGATGGATCATCTCGTTTTGGAAGTAACAACAAATGGGGATTTTTCCCTTCTTTGGGACTTGGCTGGAATGTTGACAAAGAAAACTTTCTTAAGAACAATAGCGTAATTTCTACTTTAAAATTAAGAGCGAGTTATGGTGTTACGGGTAATCAGGAAATTGGCAATTATCAATCTTTGTCTAAACTTGTTAAAGCAAATTATGTATACGAAAACAATCCAATTTTTGGATTTGTCGAGACAATCGGAAATCCAGACCTAAAATGGGAACGCAATATTCAGTACAACGCAGGTATCGATTTAAGCTTATGGAAAAGATTTGATTTGAATTTAGATTTTTATCAGAGACAAACCTCAGATCTTTTATACAACGTTCCTATTCCTACGACTTCTGGTTATTCTAGTATGCTTCAAAATATTGGCGAAGTCAAAAATATTGGTTTCGAAGTTACGGCAAGAGTAAAAGTTATAGACTCGAATTTTAAATGGGATATAAGCGGTAATTTCTCTAAAAATAAAAACGAAATCGTAAGTCTTTACGGAGATGTAAGCCGCATAAATGTTGGAAGTTCTTCTGCTGGAATTGCTAAATATCTAATTGTTGGCCAGCCTGTAAATAGTGTTTGGGCAAGAGAATCTGCAGGTATCATTAAAACTCAGGAACAGTTAACGGCTTATCGACAAATACGTCCTACCGCACAACTTGGAGAAGAAATGTATGTTGACAAAAACAACGACAAAATCATTAATAATGATGATTACGTAAATATCGGAACAACTTCTCCAGATTTCTTTTATGGAATATCGACTAATCTAAGTTATAAGAATTTAACATTAGATATTTACGGACAAGGAGCAACGGGTTTGGCTTCTGACGAAGACAACAATTATATGATTTTTGGTGAAAATCAGATTCAAAACAGAAATTATATTCCGACACAATATGCTTATGATAGAATGTGGAGTCCGACAAATCCTTCTGGAAATTTCCCAAGAGCAGGTGCAAAAGATGTGTATTTGTCAAATCGTACAAACGGAGACTGGAATTATTTTGTAGTCAAAAACATTAAACTGGCTTATAATTTATCTAACGTAATCAAAAGTGTTGATTGGGTAAAACAATTAAATGTATATGTGAATGCGCAGAACTTTATCAATATTGCAAATCACAGAGGGTATAATCCTGAAAGCGGAAATGTAACTTCTCCTTATGTTAAAACAATGCTGATTGGTTTTACTGCGAAATTTTAATTTAAAAATCTATACAAATGAAAATTCTACAATATATATTTTCGGGTTGTGCATTACTGTTTTTTTCACAGTGTACCGATTTGGCTGAAGAACCTTATACTTTCCTATCGCCAAGTAATTACTATAAAAATGCAGACGAATTGAATACTGCACTAATTGGTGTTTATGATGGTTACCAAAATGGTTTTAATGGTAATTACAAATATATCATGTATTTGGAGGTGTTAACTGAATTTGGTTCTCCAGCCTATGCAAAAGACGATGCACAACTTTGGAATGTTTGGTCAGACATGAATAATGCTGATAAAATGGTTATTACAAACTGGGATGACGCATACAACATTATCAACCGAGCAAATTTAGTTATTGGCAGAGGAGCAGATGTTGAAATGGATGAAGCTGTTAAAAAGAGATATTTTGCTGAAGCTCGTTTTTTAAGAGCAGCAACATATTATAATTTAGTGCGCATGTACGGAGGTGTTCCAATTCCCGAAACTTTTACCGAGGGCTTAAAGAATTTAGCAATACCTAGAAAAACAACCGAGGAGACTTATGCTTACATTATTGCTGATCTTGAATATGCTGAAGAAAATTTACCACAAAAATCTGGTTATCAAAGCGACAATATTTGGAGAGCTTCAAAAGGAGCAGCACAGGCTTTATTGGGAGATTTGTATCTTACCCGAGGAAGTATGACTGGCGATAAAACCTTTTTTCAAAAGTCTAAAGAGTACACCACAAAAGTAATCCAGTCTGGTCAATATGATTTACAGTCTAACTTTAAAGATCTTTGGTACTGGTGGAATATCAATAATAAAAATGGAATTGAATCTGTTTTTGAAATGCAGTATGGTGGTGTCGAAAACGAATATAACAATAACCATGTTATGTTTGGCGTCAATATAACCGAGACAACATTGGGCTGTTATATGTATCACAGATTTGGGCCTTCAATTCAGCATTATCTTTCTTATAGCAATGACGATACAAGAAAAGAAGGCAGTTTTTTAACGACGGTTAATGTTACTGAAAAAGGAAATCCGAGTCATATTTTACAAACCATCGAATTTGTTCCAGCCGATAAAGGTTTCTTTCCAGGATCTAAAGGTTGGAAAACAGCTTCGCCAGGAAATCTGAAATTTTATGACAGAACAGAAAGTTCTGCCACATTAAAAAAACCTCAGGCAAACTCTTATGTTATTCGTTATGCCGATGTATTGCTAGATTATGCCGAAGCAGAAAATGAAATTAATGGTCCTGCAGCAGCCTATGCATACGTAAACAGAATAAGAAATAGAGCAAAACTGCCAGATCTAACTCCCGGATTAAATAAAGAACAATTTGCAGATGCCATTTACAAAGAAAGAGGATGGGAATTTGTTGGAGAAGGATTATTGTACTTTGATGAATTAAGAACCAATAGAATTGGAAAAAATGTTTCAGATCATGTGAAATACGGAAATGACAACGGAATCAATATGTACGTAAACAATCCTTTACAGTTTGTACCTTCTAAAAATTTCTTATTCAAAATTCCGCGATATGATTTAGATTCTAATCCTGCGCTAATTCAAAATCCTGATAACGTAAGTAATTAAAATCAAAAAACCTTTCCATTGAACTTATGGAAAGGTTTTTTTATGGCATAATCTTTAGGATAAATTTTATCTACTTTGTAGCCATCCTTCTGGATTATTATTTGATGTATTTTGAAGGATCAGGAATTTAATAATGGTTTTTCCTGTATCACCACTTGTTCTCACTTTTCCGATGTTTTGCTTAATTGTCACTTTATCACCTTGACTTACAGAAACAGAACTTAAGTTTTGATAGACGGTAAAAAAGTCTCCATGCTGAATTACAACTGCTTTGTTTACAGGAGATAAAACGATAACCTTAGAAACCTCTCCAGCAAATACTGCTCTAGCACTTGCGCCATCTTCTGTAGTAATTTCGACTCCAGAATTATGAACTGTAATTGACGGATGCAATGGGTGTGGCTGATCTCCATAACCAAGAGAAATAAATCCTTTTTCTACTGGCCAAGGTAATCTTCCTCTATTAGCTTTAAAATCGGCAGCTAAAATTTTATCTTCTGGTGTCAATGCAATTTTCGAAGAAGAAACGGGTGCTTTTGCTTCGCTAGAACCAGGATTTGCTTTTGCTCTTTCTGCTGCCGCTTTTCTATTAGCTTCGGCAATAGCTTCACGAATTAAACGATCAATTTGTCTGTCAATTCTTTTAGCCTCGCTTTGTTTTGATCTAATATCTGCTGCAATTTTATTTTTATCTTTTTTAAGCGAATTAACTAATTTCTGCTGTTCTTTTTTCTCCGCTTCAAGCGTAACTTTTTCTTTCTGATTTTCGGCAATAATCTTCTTTTTTACTTGTCTTTGCCCGTCTAGTTTAGCATTAAAATCTACTAATTGAGCCGTTTTTGACTGAATTTCAAGACCTTGATTTTTTCTGAAAGCAGTATATTGCTTCAAGTATTGTGCTCTTTTGTAAGCTTGTAAAAAACTTTCGGAAGATAAAATGAACATAGCACGGCTCTGTTCAGATCGGCTTTTATACGATTTCAAAATCATCTCGGCATAATCTTCTTTTAGAACTTTTAGCTCTTTTTTAAGTTTATTTACCTGTACCTGATTAATATACATATCGTTACCAATCAGCCTTTCCTGTTTTGCTGTAGTATTAATTAATTTCTCTTTTAGCTTAATTTTGTTTGCCTGAATTAAATATTCATTCACAGCAGATTTCTCTTTTTTTCGAACAGACTGCAACATCTTTTCGTTATCTCTGATTTCCTGCTGAATTTGAGCTTTACGTTGTTCCAGTTTTTCTTGCTGAGAATCCTGCGCCCATACAAATGTAGTGGCACAAACTAAAACTAGACTTAGGAGAAATTTTGGCATGTTTCTGTTTTTATTTTTGCAAATTTACTTAATTGTAACTTTTTTATAACCGCTTGGAACACTATACGGAAAAGAAAGTTCTTCATTAAATGAAATATTGTTGTAATTTAAATTAATACTTGTTTTACCTTTTGGCTGAACGGCATTGATTTCTATACTTGTCGGCAGTATTCCTTGATCAAAAGTTTTAGTGTCTGAATAAGCAATTTGCAATGTTCTATTTTCAGACGGCTGCGAAATCTCTTCTTTCTGAATTAAATATTTTTCTCCATCTAAGAAAAAGGTCTTTTTTAAATTGGCATCTTTCTCTTCGTCAAGTCTAAATAAATTATCTACAATAGTCTGCGTATATTTCCCTTTTCTTAAATCGTCAAAAGCTTCTCCAACCAATAGATTTTGAACCTTAGAATAATCTAAATCTGTTCCAAGCCATTTACTTAAACTTGTAAAATCTCCTTCGTAATAAGTCCCATTCATTTTTTCATAATAACTTACTGCAGAAGGTGTTATTAAAGCTTTAGCCATTGTAATTCCTAAGAAACGAACGCTTATTAAAATCTGTTTATCTTTTTCGATTCTAATTTCGGCAGTAACATTTTGGCTTTGTTTTTCATCAGCATATCTTGCGCTCGCTTTTATGTACAAAGTCGAAAAATCTAACTTATTATTGTAATGTTTTTCGATTATTTTTTTGTCTTCTTTCTCTACAATTGTCTGGCCTGTATTTCCTTGCACTGCTACTGCTTTTGATTTGCACGAAATTACGGCAATAGACAATACTAGTATTGATATATATTTTTTCATCTAAATTCTATTTTTTCTTTTTTAATACTTCATTTGCCTTCAAAAAGTATTCCTCTTTTTTCTTTGCATCTCCCAATCCATTGTATGCCTCTCCTAACTGAATATTAAAATTTGATTCTAATTTTACGTCATCCACTACATAATCAAGACCCATTTCTAAGACGGTTTTTGCGTTTTTAAATTGTTTCTGCTGATTGCTTCCTAAACCCGCATAATAGTAAAATTGAGCCTGACTCGGATAAACTTCAATCAGCATCATGGCTCTTTTGGTCATTGGCTCATATTGTTTTGCCTGCGCATAGGCTTCAAGCAATAACATATTGGTTTCAAGATCTGTATCTGAATTCGATTTTAAATCTTTTTCATAATATTTAATCGCATTTTCGAACTGTCCTTTACTATGATAAAATTTTCCAATTTCTTTGGCAACATCAACATCTTTGTCATTATCAAAGTAAGAAATAGCTTTTTCTAAATCAGCAGAATACTGTGGATTTTTATTTACATATATCAAAAATTCATTCAAAGTTCTGTGTTTGATTTTTGAATCGATTTTTGAACTTGCTAAAATCACATTCATCGATTTTATAGCTTTATCTGCCTGATTGGCATCTAAGTAGGTTTTGAATAAACTCACCTGTCCCCATTCTGAATTTGGAATTTCTTTAGCCAACTGTTTTGCTACTTCAAGCGATTTCTCATTTTCATTGTTTTTTGAATACAATAAAATAAGATTCAAATAATTGGATTCTTCTTTCGGATCTTTTTTAATTTGCTGAACTAAATTGTCAATTTCAGCATTTTGATATTTTCCCTGAGATAAAATCTGAGCTTTATAAATTTCGCGATCCGAAGATTTTCCGAACTTATCGTTCATTTCATTAATCGCTGTCAATGCCTTGTCATACTGATTGGTAATCATGTATAGCGAAATCAAATCGTCTTTATATTCTTCGTCAAAAACAATTATTTTTTGAATAATGTCAATTGCCAAAGGATAATTTTTTGTCTCGTAACTTACATCATAAATTCCGAGCCAGAACCATTTGTTTTTAGGGTCAAGCTGTGTGGCTTTTTCAAAAGCAGTCTGCGCATTTTGATATTCTTTTAGCGCAAAATAGTTTTTCCCTAATTCAAAATAAGCAACTGCATCATTGGGTTTAAGCTTAATGCATTTCTCCAATGATACAATAGCTTTATCATAATTTTCAATTCCTTTTTGTTTCAATGATTCATAAAATGCGTCTTGATATTCGTCTGTTGCCATAGCAATATCTTCGGGTTCTGTCTGCGCAAAAACCGAAAATGATGTGCTGAATAAAGCAAAAACCAATATTGTAAAAACTCCTTTTTTTATCATTTCTAAAATTACATTTTAAACAAAACGAAACTTTCTTAATTTTTATTTTATTCCAAAACAGCGTAATCTCCAATACTGATGCTTGTAAATTTGCCATCGTAACTTACATGGTTTCCGATCATTGCATTATCTAAAGCAGCATTTTTAATTTGAGAATACGTCTGGATCAAACTGTTTTTGATTGTACTGTCTGTTACATGACAACCATTTCCAAGAGAAACATTTGGACCAATCGTAGTGTTTTTCAAAACCACATTTTGTCCAATATAACAAGGAGGAATAATAGTTGAATTTTCTAACGTCACACCATAATCTACTAAATGCTCTCCGTCATTGTGAAGAAAACCTAGCATTCTTGTATTGGTTTCAACCGTAACATCTTTGTTACCGCAGTCCATCCATTCGTCTACACTTCCAGTTTTGAAAACTTTTCCGTTTGCCATCATAGCTTTGATACCATCATTAATCTGGTATTCTCCACCATTCTGAATATTGTTATCCAGAACATTTTGAAGTTCATTTTTCAGAATTCCAACTTCTTTAAAATAATAAATTCCAATAACAGCTAAATCGCTTACAAACTCTTTTGGTTTTTCGACCAACTCTATAATTTCATTATTCTGGTTCAATTTTACTACACCAAAAGCTTCTGGCTGCTCAACTTGTTTTACCCAGATTACAGCATCTGCTTCTGGATCTAATTCGAAATCAGCTCTAATTAAAGTATCTGCATAAGCAATTACAGCAGGTCCTGAAAGAGAATCCTTCGCACACATAATCGCGTGTCCAGTTCCTAAAGGCTGATCTTGACGATAGATTGACGCTTTAGCTCCTAATCCTTTAGCCAAATCTTCTAAACTCGCTACAACATCATCTCCAAAAAACGCTTCATCTCCCAAAATAAAGGCAACTTCTTCAATTGGTTCTTTTAATATTTTAGCAATATCTTCAACTAAACGGTGTACGATAGATTTTCCTGCAACTGGAATTAACGGTTTTGGAACCGTCAATGTATGTGGCCTCAATCTTGATCCTCGGCCTGCCATTGGCACAATTATTTTCATTCTTTATTTGATTTTATGCGAAGATCTATCAAAATCTTCATTGGGTTTGGTCTTCGTTTTTCTATTATTTTACTCCAGTGCTTCCAAAGCCTCCTTCACCTCTTGATGTTTCAGAAAGTGTTTCAACTTCTATCCATTCAGCTCTTTCGTGTTTTGCAATAATCAGCTGTGCAATTCGCTCTCCATTTTCGATTACAAAATCGTCATTAGATAAATTTACTAAAATTACTCCGATTTCTCCTCTGTAATCTGCATCAACAGTACCTGGCGAATTTAAAACAGTCACTCCTTTTTTTGCTGCCAGACCACTTCTCGGTCTTACCTGCGCTTCATAACCAATTGGCAATTCAATAAAAAGTCCTGTTTTTACAATTGTTCTTTCTAAAGGTTTTAACGTAATTGGTTCTATAATATTGGCACGCAAATCCATTCCTGCAGAAGCAATCGTTTCATAATTTGGTAAATCGTGCTGTGATTTATTGATAATTTGAATTTTCATTTTTGAATATAATTTTCTTAAAACGTCTTATTTTTTCATTATTCCTTTAATGGTATCTTTTTCAAAATGATAGACCATATATATAAAGATTAAAAGAAGCGGAATTCCAACATAATATTTTTCTCTAAATCCGTAAAAAGAAATAATTGAAAATACTATTGAAACGCCTAAATAAGCACCAATCTTGTTCATGTCATAAGGAATCGGATAATATTTATTTCCTAAAACATAAGAAATAAGCATCATACTTCCGTAAGCTGATATGGTTGCAATTGCAGAACCATAATAGCTGTATTTTGGAATTAAAAGATAATTTAAAATCAAAGTAACAATAGCACCTACAATAGAAATGTATGCTCCAATTTTAGTTTTATCGGTTAGTTTGTACCAAACCGATAAATTGTTGTAGATACCCAAAAAGAAATTTGCCAAAATAATTAATGGCACAACTTTCATGGCTTCCCAATACGATTTGTTATCTAATAATAAGTATTTTAAAACGTCTGCAAAAACAATTACACCCAATAAAATCAACGAGCCTAAAATCACGAAATATTTGGTAATAACAGCATAGGTTTGTGGTGCGTTTTCGTTTTTGGCATGACTAAAAAAGAACGGCTCGATTCCTAATCTAAAAGCTGTTGCAAAAAGAACCATAAACAATCCTAATTTATAACATGCAGAATAAGCTCCAACTTCAGATTTTGCTAAGTTTTCTGGAAGCAAATAGCCAAGTAGAATTTTATCGAAGTGCTCGTTGACAGCAAAAGCCAATCCAGCCACCAAAATTGGAAGTCCATATTTCATCATTTTTTTCCAAAGCACAGGATCAAACTTTCGTCCAAGCGAAAGATAATTTGGAGAAAGCACAATAAATGTTGCCAAACTTGCCAAAAGGTTTGCAATAAAAATATAAGCAATCTGGAAGTTTTGTACATATAAATTATCCCAAACAGAATTTGGATTTGCTTCTGCTAATTTTGGAAGATACATTAGGAAAAAGATATTCAACAATAAATTTATCACAACATTTCCAATCTTAATAGCCGCATAAACCATCGGTCTCTGATTGGCTCTAAGTTTAGAAAATGGGATTAAGACTAATGCGTCTAAAACTAAAATCCAAATAGTATAGGTAATATACTGAACATCTACTTCGGCTAAGTTTGCCAAAGTATTTCTAAAAATTAAGCCCGCGAAAAGAAAAATTATAGAAGTCCAAAATATTGAAATGGTAGATGTTGCAATTACATTTTTCTTATCCTCTTCGGCGCTGTAAAATCTAAAAAACGCAGTTTCCATTCCGTATGAAAGAACCACATTAAAGAAAACCATCCAAGACAATACAATTGAAACTTCACCATACTCTGCTGTAGGCAAAATTCCTGTATACAATCTCACTAATAAAAAACTCAGCATTCTTGGTAAAACTGTTGCCAGTCCGTAAATTGCCGTTTGCTTGAATAGATTTTTATATAATCCCAAAATATAATTCTAATAATGTTTGTAAGACAAAAATAACCATTTCTTTTGTTTAATGATGTTTTTGTTGGTGCAATAAAGAAAACTTCTAATTGTTTTTAAACAGTCAATTTCTTTTCGTCCAAAATTTTCACAAAATGAAATCCTCTTGGAGCGTATCCTTGATTATAATAAAATCTATGTGCTCCAAAATTTCCTGTAAATGCATCCAAAACGATACTGCTGCAATTTAACTCAGTAGCTTTTTTATCTATATAATCGGTAAGCATTTTACCAATTCCTTTGGATCTGTATTCCGGATTAACAACAAAATTGTCAATCTCAAGATATTTTCCTGTCCAAAGTTTTGTAGCCGACCAACAGCCTGTTAAGCCAAGACAAATATCATCTTCAAAAACTGCAATCTGAATATAATTATGCGGAAGCATTTCAGAAAGAAATGATTTATATTTTTCAAGAGATATATTTGGATATAAAAATCGAATCGTACTTATTTGAGCCACCATATCATCTATGGTAGTAAGCTCTTTTATTTGTAAGGCCATTGTTTAAAAGAATAGAAATTCAAAAATACTTAAAATATAAGATAAGCCGAGAGGAATTAAACTTTGAAAAAAAATTTTAACAAAAAAAGAAGAATTATTGTACAAAGTAATCTTAAAATACTTATCTTTAACTTATTATAACACATTTTTTTAACAGAACATGTGAAATATATAAAATTTAGTTAAAAATTATGTAACATTTTTTTTACAGTCTTTGATTAAATTTGTTTCAAAGGGAATGAGAAAGCTAGATACAACCCTTTAAAAAAAAGAAGCACTGGGACTAATAAAGCTTGTTTGTTCCCATAAAAGACAAAGCATAAGGGATTGATTCAGCTGTATTGTAACCCTAATAAAAACAGAGCACTGGGACTGATAAAGCTTGTTTGTTCCCATAAAAGACAAAGCACAAGGGATTGATTCTGCTGTATTGTAACCCTTAAAAAAACAGAGCACTGGGATTAATAAAGCTAGTTTGTTCCCATGAAAGACAAAGCACACAGAGTTATCTGTCTATTTTTATAAAATGGTAGTGATTCTCAACTTAACTATAATTTGAGAATCACCATTTTATAAAAGTATTTTTAAAAAAGAATAAAACTTCCAATAAAAAGAAAAGCCAGCTAACGCTGGCTTTTCTTTTATATATTATGGAATAGATTATCCGTTTAAAGCTTCTGCTCCACCAACAATTTCCAAAATCTCACTTGTAATTGCAGCTTGACGAGCTTTGTTATAAGTTAATTTCAATTGGTTTCTTAAAGCTGTTGCGTTATCTGTTGCTTTGTGCATTGCAGTCATACGTGCTCCGTGCTCAGAAGCGAATGAATCGCGGATACCTTTGTATAATTGTGTTTTTAAAGACTTTGGAATCAAAGCCAATACAATCTCTTCTTTCCCTGGTTCAAAAATATAATCTCCAGAAGCTGCAGCAGTATCAGTATTAATAGGTGCTAACGGTAAAAACTGCTCTACTTGAACAATCTGAGTCGCAGCATTTTTAAACTGATTGTAAACTAACTCAATTCTGTCGTATTCTCCAGTTAAAAACTTTTGTGTTAAATCATCTGCAATTCCAGCAACATTTTCAAATGTCAAATTATCAAAAATTGCATTATGATGACCGTGGATTTTATGCGTTTTGATTAAAGCATCCCCCCCTTTTTTACCAATGGCAAAAACGTCAACTTGCTTTCCTGCGTAAAACTCAGTACGGTTTTTAATCTCTTTAATAATATTCGAATTGAAAGCACCACATAAACCTCTGTTTGAAGTTACAGCAACTAACAATACTTTTTTTACTTCACGTTGTGTAGTGTAATCTCCTCCTATTTCACCTTCTAGTGTAGCAGAAAGATCTTGCAATAACTCCGTTAATTTCTCGGCATAAGGACGCATTGCAGTGATTGCATCTTGTGCTTTCTTCAGCTTTGCAGCAGAAACCATTTTCATAGCCGATGTAATCTGCATCGTCGATGAAACGGAAGTAATTCTATTACGGATTTCCTTTAAATTTGCCATCTATTAATTAGAAAATGTGACAATTTTGAAATTAGATAATTAGAATAATGATTAACATTTTCTAATTATCTAATTTACCAATTATCTTATTAGTTATATTTTGCTGAAACTTCTTTTGCTGCTTTTTCGATAACATCTGTAATAGCGTCATCTAATTTTCCAGCTTTCAAAGCGTTAAGTGTATCTTTATGTTTGCTGTTTAAGTACGCTAAGAAATCAGCTTCGAATTCTTTTACTTTATTAACAGGAACATTTCTTAATAAGTTTTTAGAACCAGCGTAGATAATTGCTACTTGGTTTTCAACTGTATAAGGATCATTTAAACCTTGTTTCAAGATCTCAACGTTTCTTTTTCCTTTTTCAATTACGTTTAAAGTAACTGAATCTAAGTCAGAACCAAATTTAGCAAAAGCTTCTAATTCACGGAATTGAGCTTGATCTAATTTTAAAGTTCCAGAAACTTTTTTCATTGATTTAATTTGAGCATTACCTCCAACACGAGATACAGAGATACCTACGTTAATTGCAGGACGAACCCCAGAGTTGAACAAATCTCCATCAAGGAAAATCTGACCATCTGTAATAGAGATTACGTTTGTTGGGATATATGCAGAAACGTCACCAGCTTGAGTTTCGATAATTGGTAGCGCCGTTAATGAACCACCACCTTTTACGATAGACTTAATAGAATCCGGTAAATCGTTCATGTTTTTAGCGATACCATCATCAGCGATTACTTTACAAGCACGCTCTAATAAACGAGAGTGTAAGTAGAAAACGTCTCCAGGATAAGCTTCACGTCCCGGTGGTCTTCTTAATAAAAGAGAAACCTCACGGTAAGCAACAGCTTGTTTAGACAAATCATCATAAACGATAAGAGCTGGACGACCAGAATCTCTGAAGTACTCTCCAATTGCAGCACCAGCGAATGGAGCATAAACTTGCATTGGAGCTGGGTCAGAAGCATTAGCAGCAACGATAACTGTATAAGCCATTGCTCCTTTTTCTTCTAACATTTTAGCGATTCCTGCTACAGTTGAAGCTTTTTGTCCAATTGCAACATATATACAGAATACAGGTTTTCCTGCATCGTAGAATTCTTTTTGATTTAAGATTGTATCGATACAAACAGTAGATTTTCCTGTTTGACGGTCACCGATTACAAGCTCACGTTGTCCACGACCAACTGGAATCATAGCATCAACTGCTTTTACTCCTGTTTGTAATGGCTCAGTTACTGGTTGACGGAAAATAACTCCAGGAGCTTTTCTTTCTAAAGGCATTTCGTATAAGTCACCACCGATTGGTCCTTTTCCATCAATTGGAAAACCAAGAGTGTTAACCACACGTCCTACCATTTGCTCACCAACTTTAAGAGAAGCAATACGTTGAGTTCTTTTTGCTGTAGATCCTTCTTTAATACCAGTTGATGGTCCTAATAATACAACCCCAACATTATCCTCCTCAAGATTTAATACGATACCTTCCATACCGTTATCAAATTCCACTAACTCTCCATATTGTACATTAGACAGCCCGTAAACACGAGCAATACCGTCTCCAACTTGAAGTACTGATCCTACTTCCTCTAGTGTAGCACCAGATTCAAAACCTTCTACTTGCTTTCTTAATATTGCTGAAATTTCAGCAGGTTTGATTTCCGCCATCTTAATTTATAATTTAGACACTTTTTGTGTTATAAAACTAATTACTTAACTCTCTTTTTAATACTTGTAATCTGTTAGCAACTGAAGCGTTGTACTGATTATCTCCTATTCTCAAAATAAATCCACCAATAATTGAAGGATCTACTACATTTTCTATTGTAATTTTTTTATCTGATAAAGTTGCAACTTTTGCCAAAACTTTAGCTTCTAAAGCAGCATCCATTGGGATAGCTGTAGTAACTTTTGCTACTTCAACTCCATTGTTTTCATCAAATAATTTATTGTATTCTAATGCAATTGCATCTAGAATTTCAAATCTTTTGTTTTCGAATAATAAACGGAACAAACCTTTAGTTACTCCATTTACATTTGCAAAAACTTCTAAAAGAGCACTTTCTTTAACTTCAACAGTAGTTGTTGGATTTTGAATAAATGTACTCAATTCTTGATTTGTCTCAATTGCACTTGCAATTGATTTCATATCGTTATTGACAGCTTCGGCAACACCTTTAGAGTTTGCTAAGTCTAGAATTGCTTTTGCATAACGAATTGCTGCTCTTGTACTTGCCATAATCTTAGTTTAACTTTACGTCACCTAATAATTTCTCAACTAATTTAGTTTGAGATTCTTTATTAGATAATTCTTCTTTCAATAATTTCTCAGCAATACTCAAAGATAGAGTTGAAACTTGAGATTTCAATTCTGCCATTGCAGCATTCTTTTCGCTTTCGATAGCCGCTTTAGCTTGATCAATCATTTTTTGACCAGCTTCTTGAGCTTCGTTTTTAGAATCAGCAATCATTTTCTCTTTCATCTCGCGAGCTTCTTTCAACATCGCGTCACGTTCTGCACGAGCTTCATTCAAAATTCTTTGATTATCAGCTTGTAAATTTTCCATTTCTCTCTTTGCGTTTTCAGCAGAAAGCAATGCATTTTTAATACCTTCTTCTCTTGCAGTAATAGATTCCATAATTGGTTTCCAAGCAAATTTTACTAAAAGCAAAATTAATATTACCAAGATTAAAGCCTGCCAGAAGAATAATCCGAATGAAAAATCGTTAATTAACTTATCCATTTTATATAACTATATTAAATATTTAATTTCTTTTTTAAAAGTAACAACATCTTTAACCAACCGTTAAAGATGCTGTTATTTCTCTCTTTATTATTTTCCTAAGATTAAAGCAGCGAATGCTAAACCTTCTAATAAAGCCGCGATAATAATCATCGCAGTTTGAATTTTACCAGCAGCTTCTGGCTGACGAGCAATAGCGTCCATAGCAGATCCACCGATTTTACCTAAACCTAAACCTGCACCGATTACTACTAAACCAGCACCTACTAAAGTTGGAATTGTTCCCATAACTATTTATATATATAAAATTAAACTTCTAAAATTAAATAATCGCAGTTTCGTCTTCATGGTGGTGAGCGTGATCATGATCTTGAACAGCCATACCAATAAACAATGATGATAACATTGTGAAGATAAACGCTTGTAAAAATGCAACCAAAATTTCAATAACAGAGATAAACAAAGTTAATCCTAATGAGATTGGTAAATCTGCTGCTAAATTTTTTCCAACAAAAATCATTGCAATTAAACTCATAATTACTACGTGACCCGCAGTAATGTTTGCGTACAAACGAATTAATAATGCGAATGGTTTTGTTAGTGTTCCTAAAATCTCAATTGGAGCTAAAATAATTTTCATCGGAACTGGTACTCCTGGCATCCAGAAGATGTGTCCCCAATAATCTTTGTTTGCACTAAATTGAGTAATGATAAATGTAAAGGCTGCTAAACAAACTGTAATAGCAATATTTCCTGTTACGTTGATACCTAGCGGAGTCATTCCTAATAAGTTTAAAATCCAAACAAAGAAAAATACAGTTAATAGGTAACCCATATATTTACGGTATTTTTTCTCTCCAATATTAGGAACTGCAATTTCATCTCTGATGAAAATTACTAATGGTTCTAAAACTCTACCAAATCCTGTTGGGATCGGTCCTTTTTTATATGATTTTGCTAAACCAGTAAACATAAAGAATAATAGTACTGATACGAAAAGCATTGAAACAACATTTTTAGTAATAGAAAAATCTAATGGTTTTTCGTTTGATGGATGACCGTGCTCATCAAAGTTGATTGTTCCGGCAGCATCTGTTTTGTAAATTTTACCGTGAACTAATTTGTAGTAGCTACCGTCAACTTCTGCAACTTCTTCTCCGTGGTGTAATTTTGAAGAAGAGAAAACTTTTAAACCTCCATCAATCAAAATAACTGGTAATGGAAAACCGTAGTGTTTGTTTTCTTTTTCATCTGAAAAGAAAACAAAGTCATGAGAATCTTGTAAGTGGTGATCAATAAATGCATCAACTTTTGCCTTTGGATCAAGAGCAACATGCTCTCCTTCTTCGTGAGCATTATGTGAAACTACTTTCTCTTCGTGAGTCGTTTCAGTTTGAACATGCGTCGAATCATTCTCTTGATTTGCAAAACCCATAATAGGTAGAGAAGCTACAAAAGCTGCAAGAATAAAGCTGAGTGGTTTGTTTGAAATCACCATATCGTGGAAAATCTTATTTTTTTACGTTTCTAAAATTTGGTGCAAAGGTACATTTTTTATTAATATTCAAAAGGATATGAAAAATTATTTTTAAACCTTGTTTTAAAGAATTGTTATTTTAACGCTTTTCATTTAATAATCGGACAGTTAAAAGCGTCTGAAATAACAAAAACAGCACAAATGTTATAAAAAAACTGACTTTTTCAACATTGGTTTCCCCAGTTTTATTTTTTAAGATCGGCTGAAGGGCTAAATAGGCTAATAGCATTTGTGTAAAAGTTCCGAATAAAAATGCCATTCCGACAATTTCAAAATTCTTCTTTTTTACTACTAATAATATAAGGTATAATAAAGACGAAATTGCGAAGAAAGAAAAATACAGTAATTCTAAACTGTAATGAAAGTTCTCCGTATTAATTTCACTAAAGAAAAAAACTGCTTTATGAATAATATATGTTCCTAAAGCAAGACATAACAAATAAAAAATCGGTTTGTAATTTTTTGAAAGCATTTGAAATATTTTTTGTGCAAAGATGCAACTTTTATCTCAAGGCATTTTATATACAAACTACTTTGTTTTATTGATATCATTTACTTGTCGGATTACATTATATAATGCAACTCCAACACCTACCAATACAAAAATGGTATTATAATAAACTTTCGGGCTCGGATGTTTTTCGTCAAGCCAAGTCCCGAAATAAGAGAATACAAAAATAATGACTCCCATTTGAAAGGGAATATTAATAAATGCTAACCATTTATTTCTTCTATCATTATTCGGTTCCTTTTCCATCTTCTAGCATAATTACAGGATTTGAATGGGCAAGCATGGTACAGGTTGCTGTGAAGTCAGCTCCTGGTTCTATTGAAAGTTTTCCTACTGCCACTTCTCCGTGTATTTGGGCGGTCGATTTAATATTAAGGGTTTCCAGAACTTTTATCTTTCCGTGAAATTCTCCTTCAATATCAGCATTGTTACAAATTATTTCTCCTTTTACGGCTCCTTTGGCCCCAATCACTATTTTGCCTTGCGAAGTAAAGTTTCCAATCAATTCGCCGTCTAATCTAAAATCGGCTTTTGAGACTATGTCTCCTACTATTGATGTTCCTTCTACAATTCTATTTGTTCTTCCTAATTGTTCAGTTCCGTTTTTCTTTACTTTTTCAAACATGGCGGTTAAGATTTAAGGGGTTTTGGGGGCCAAGTACGCGTCCAAATTCTTTTTGATCTGAACGATCTTGTAATTATCATTTGATATTATTATTGCTTGATCTGGGATTTTATATTTTTTATCGTCTCTGAAAACTCCTGCAATATCATTTGCATAAGCCTCAGATTTTAAACCATGAATAACTACAAAACTTTCTGTTTTATTGTATTTATCCAGAGATGTTGTCAATCTTTCGTAATTTTCAACTAATAAAAATACTCGGATTGCTTCTTCAATTCTTTTGACTGCTTTTGTATCGTTATTAGAAATACGATATAATATTTTCCAGTTTTTAGTATCGGTAGTTGTAAAACTAAGTTTCTCCAAAACAGGAACTTGTTTCTCTAGAATTTCTCTGGCATTTTTACCCTCTTCGCTGTTAGGATAATTATCTGCCACATTCTCAAGTCCTTTTTTGTAGGCATCTAGGCCATTTACTTTTCCTAAAGTATTGGCTTTTAGCAATTCATATTTCGATACAATATCATCTCCTGAATACTGATTAATCAAGTTGTCAATATTGGCTAGGACTTCGTCGAATTTTTCTTCTTCAAAAAGTTTATACCATTTTTGATATTCTTTATCGGGACTAGAATTTGGATCGTCTTCTTTATTATTTAAAATGTGAGCGTATCTCGAATCTGGATATTTCGTAGAAATTTCTGCTTTTATAGCTTCTGCTTTTGCCGGATTTGTAATCTGATAAATTTTGTACAAATTGTACATTGATGGCAATACCAGTTTTTCTTCAGGATTATTTTTAAGCAACTGCTCTAGTTTGTCACTAGCCAAATTGTATTCTTTAAACTTCTCCTTATATATAAGCCCTAATTGATAGTATGAAAAATTACGTTCTTTACCAATACTATCCATAGCAGCTTGCGAAGTTGGAAGCTGTTCTACATAATATGCTACAGTATATTTTTCTGGAACAATAGTGTCCTTAAGTGCATTGGCAACTTCTTTCGTATTAATGGTGTCGTTCATTGCTGCATCGTTTGCAGATTTTACTCCTGCCAATCTCCAATTTCCGCCCAATGTTCTGCTTCCCCACATTTTTTTAAATTGTAGTTTTCCGTAAGCAACAGTTGTCGGATTGTAAAAATAAAATGTACTTGCATTATCATTCCCGCCAGGAGGCATACCAATTCCTTCTGGTTCTACTGGTTTACCTAAAGAATTAGGATTTACAGCTCCATTTCCTGAAAACTCTCCTTGGGAATTTCGATCAATATTGGCCAATCGCTCTTTTTCTTTTTCCTCTAAAAGTCTTTTCGCTTCGTCTTTCTTTTTAAGTTCTGCTATATAATTTTCGAAATAATCTTTCTTTTCGTTTGGTGGCAGATTGTATACCTTAATAATACTGTCATTACGTTTCGCAATGGCTTCATATTTAATTACATTATCAAGATTTTTTCTGTTTTTTTCTATAAAGGCAAATTCTCGAGTTTTAGGATCTAGCTTTACCAAAGTACTATCATAATACTTTGCTGCCATTGTATAGTCTGTATTTTTAAAATACATGTTTCCAATGTTTCTGTAAGCAGAAGCCATCAAGTATGGGTCTTTTGACTTTCTTCCTAAAGACTTATTGTAGAACAATAATGCATTTTCTTGGTCTTTATTTTTCTCGAAGAAAACTCCCATTTCATAAAACAAAAGGTCATAGTATGGACGGTTCTCTCTATTTTCTACCAGTTTATTGTAAGCTTCAATAAACATATTCTTATCACCATTTTCATAATCGAACATCTGTGCTTTTTTCGCGTAAGCGTGCATCATATACTTACGATCTGCTTTTCTGTTTAAATCAATTACAGCATTATAAAAATAAATGGCGCTGTCACGCTGCCCTTCTGCCTGATACATCTGGCCAAGAATAAAACGATATCTTGCACGTTCTTCGTTACTCTTAGTAAATTGCTCCGCAACTTTAAGTTTAGAAACGGCGCTATCTTTTTGTTCTAAATTCAGATAAGCTTCTGCCAAAAGCGCATTGGCATCAGCATAAGTCTGTTTATCTAAATCTGTTTTTTTAAGTAAGATTTTAATGTTTTTAAGCGCAATTGCGTCATTGCCTAAACGCATATTGGTTTTTTCACGCCAGATTTTTGCGGTATAAATGTTATTGCTTTCTGGATATTTGTATAAAATATAATTGAATGCTTCAATTGCCGGAATAAAACGCTGATCATAATATCTTGCTTTTCCAAGCATAAGATACGCCTCATCAATCTGCCAGTTTCTTTCTCTTCCGCCTATATTCATGGAGTGCTTCTGAATGGCTTTTGTAGCTTTTGTCTCTGCCTTTTCAAAGTCAGGATTTTTAGCTTTTTCACCTTCAGAAAAATTTTCATCAAACTGCATTTTTTCAATAGGCAGCAGTTTCCAAAAATTATCTTCGTTATTGGCCTGAATAGACTTTAAACCTTTATCAAGGCCAATTCCTCCGTTATAAAGAATATTATATTTTGTCCCAATCGAGTGAGAACTTCGAGCCAAAAAGGTATTTTTTTTGGTAGAACAAGCTATCAAAAAGAATAAAAAAATCGGAATAAAACTATATTTAAGAGTATTCTTTTTCAATAGAAAAGAGTTTAAAACACATAACTACTAAAAACCAATTTTAGTATAATCACTTGTAAAAATACGCTTCTTTTTGAAATATAGAAATTCTTACACCGCAAAAAATAATTCTAATTCTTGTAAGGTCTCTTTTGAGGTCTGAATATCTTTTACAATTTCTCCCTTGTTAAGCGCAACAATTCTATCGCAAACCTCCACTGTATGCTGTAAATCATGGCTTGAAACCAAAACAGTTACATTTGGATTATCGGCCAATTCTCTAATAATTTTTTTTAATCGGCTAACTGTAGTTGGGTCGAGATTTGCAAAAGGCTCATCCAAAATTACAACTTCTGGGTTTCCAATTAAGGTCGCAATAATTCCAACTTTTTTCTGGTTTCCTTTAGACAAGTCACGAAGGTATTTTTTATTCTTTAAAATTTCACCATTAAAAAACTCTTCATATTTTGCTAACAGTGCATCAATATCTGCTTTGTTTTGATTGCGTAAATCGCCAATAAAATAAAAATATTCTTCTGGAGTCAAATATCCGATAAGGAAATTTTCATCTAAAAATGATCCTGTAAAAGATTTCCAATTCTCACTTGCATTTACCTGAATATCATTACTTTTTATATGTCCTGTTGATGGTTGGATAAGGTCTAAAAGCAAACTGAAGAAAGTTGTTTTTCCTGCTCCGTTATTTCCTACCAAGCCAAAACTTTGCCCCTTTGGAATTTCTAGATCATTAATATTTAAAACTGTGGTTCCGTTATATGTTTTTGAAAGCTGATTTACTTGTATCATAATAATTTTTAAATTGTTGATTTCAGATTTTAAATTTAAAATAGAGATAATTATCTCATTTTCAAATTGGCAAATTATCTAATTAACTCTTTTGCTTATAAGCACTTATTGTACTGTATTTCTCAATTTTGTATCTTCTTTCTATTAATGAAAACACTTTTTCTTTAAAAATAAAACCCAAGATACCAGCTCCCGCAACCAAGCTTAAAGCCACTGTTTTATCTGCAAAGCGTAATCCTAACCAATACAACAATAATGGCAAAAATATTTTTGGGAGAGATAAAAGCATTGCGCTTACATTGAATGCTTTTTTATCTCCAAAAGCCCCACCTGCATTGCTTAAATCAATTGGCGTTTTGGTAAATGCTCCTCCCAAAAGAACCAAATGAGAATTGACCCCTATATTATAAATTGCACCTACTACAATTGTTAGATATACTTCCCATCCATAAAGCAGATAAAAAGAGGCCAGTATAGTCGAAATGAAAGTTGCAATAACGATGAGCCACCATTTTGAGGTAATATAACCTCTATACGGAATATTCTGAGTCATCATTAATTGATAATACGAACTGTCCCAACTTGGTACAAACTGTCCAAAGACAAATAGAAATCCTCCTGAAACAAATATTCCAGCAAAAATTTGCATAGCTGGCGGCTGATGCGTATTTCCGAAAAAAATCAATCCGTAGAATAAAAAGATCACACTCATTACTATAGTAGTTTTTGACCTTTTGTTTCTTTTGATGAGTTTGATATCATTTTTTAAGAAAGTTCCTAAAGTCCCAAACTGGTTTAACCAAGAAAGATTTTCTGTAGAGGCTTCATCATGTTTTACAGAAAGTCCGGCGTCGAGATATAAATTATTTTTAAAATACTTGAAAGTGAAAGCATATAAACCAATTAAGATAATGACAGGAATTAAAAATACTCCTTCAATATCATAAAAACTCTGAAAGAATGGAGTCGTAAATGTTGTAATGTCAAATAATTGATAGTATTGCGCTCCCGCCAAAGCCACAATTAATGCAACAAACACAACAAATAATTTGTCTATATTGCTTAAAATAATATTTAAAAAGTTGTTGATATAAATAAAAGACATCGCCCCCACATACCAAAAAAAGATTCCCACAACATCATATCCTTCCAAAATTAAAACAACTGAAAAAGGAACAAAAAACAATGCGTGAACCCAATTAAAAAAAGACAGAACTGTTTTTCCAAGTGAAAAGTGAACAATTACTGGCTTTTTAAAAGGCAAAACTAATAATGGTTTGATGTTTAAAACTGGTATTGATTGAAGTAACAGTCTAATTACTAAATCAAACAAGAAATAATAAATCAAAAATTTGTTTATCGTAACCAAAGGTTCCAAATTCATGTCTTTAAGAACATAAAATGCTCCAACGCCCATTGCGACAAAAATTAATGAAAAATAGATCATCAGAAAACCTATTATTATTTTCATTGCCAGATTTTTACCGAACGAAGCTGATCTTATAAAGGCTTTCCATTCGAGATAAATAAACTTCTTAATCATGGTTTATAGTTTAGTTTTTTTGTAGTAAGAGACCAAATGTAGGAAAACGTTACAAAAAAAGTTAAAAAAAATAATTTCGTGCTAAAATTTTAATAGTGGTTTGCTACTTTTGCATAAAAATTCTATCATGCCTTCATTCTTAAAACTTATAATTAAAGAGGTTAAACGCGAGACTGCAGATGCTGTTTCTATTCTTTTTAATGTTCCTGAAGAACTAAAATCTGACTATAAATTTATAGCTGGTCAATATATAAATTTAAAATTAACTCTTGACAACCAAGAAATTAGACGTGCTTATTCTATTTGCTCTGCACCTGACAGCGGCGAATTAAGAATTGCTGTAAAAGCAGTAAAAAATGGTCTTTTTTCTCAGTTTGCTAATACGAAACTCAAAGCAGGAGATGTTCTTGAAGTAGGTCAGCCAGAAGGTAAATTTACTTTTGAACCAGATGCAGAAAGACAAAAAAATTACGCAGCATTTGCTGCAGGAAGCGGAATCACTCCAGTTCTTTCTATTATAAAATCGGTTCTTAAAAATGAGCCAAAAAGCTCATTTGTATTGGTTTATGGAAACAAAACTCCTGAAAGTACAATCTTTCACCAAGAACTTCATGATCTGCAATTGCAATATGTAGGCAGATTTTTTGTACATAATGTGTATAGCCAGGCAAAAGCTGAAAATGCTTTATTTGGACGAATTGAAAAATCGGCTGTGAATTTTGTATTAAACAACAAACACAAAGAACTTCAATTTGATAAGTTTTTCCTTTGCGGACCAGAAGACATGATTAACACTGTTTCTAATGTTTTGAAAGAGAAAAATGTAAAAGAATCTGCTATTAAATTTGAATTGTTTACCTCTTCTTCTGAAGAGCATGCAATTCAGGGTTCTCAAGAAGGGCACACAAAAATTACTGTTTTGGTAGACGATGAAGAAACTACTTTTGAAATGTCTAAAAAACAAACTATTCTTGATGCTGCACTAAAACAAGGCGTTGATGCTCCATATTCTTGCCAAGGCGGAATCTGCAGCAGCTGTTTAGGGCGCGTTACAAAAGGAACCGCGGAAATGACTAAAAATTCTATTTTAACAGACAGCGAAATTGCTGAAGGCTTAATTTTAACATGTCAAGCGCATCCAACATCAGAAACTATTTATGTTGATTACGACGACGTTTAGTCTATAAAATTCCAATATCAAAAAATTCCAAATTCCAACTTTACAATTGGGGTTTGGATTTTTTTTTTCTCCGATTCTTATTTTTAATCTTTGTTAAAGTTTAAATCCTTGATAAAGATAAAACTACATTTACATCCCTTTAAATTGGAATTTGGAATTTAAAAATTGAAAATTAATTGTTTATGAAATCGGTACGAGAAATTTTTAGAAACAAAGAATATCTTCTGGACGAACCTGAAGTTATGAAACTGGTTGATTACTGTGAAGAACTTCAGGATGATATTGTTGAACTTAAATTTCAAAAAACGGACAATAAAGAACTTGCTTTACTTGATATGATCAAAGAAGTTATAAAAGGATGTGATGCCATTGAAAGAGAACAAATGGAACATGAACGATATGGTTATGACGCACCCAATTACCAAGAAACCATCGCAAATCTAAAAAGCTATATTTATCGTCGCTGCCGTGATGAGAAGATTTGGCTGTAATTGAAATAAAAGCAAAAATTTATCGAAATATTGCCGATTTTTCATTAAATTAGAGGTAAAATTATGGCAATCTCAATCTCATAGTTTTGAGATTTTACAGAGCTAAATAAAATTTGTCAAACATTTAAAACATTAAATATCATGACAGCTCACGTACAACACTTTCATCTCTATCTATTTATTATGCTGGCTGTAACTGCTTCACTATGTGTTCTGGCAGTTATTATAAAAATGAAAAACAAAAAGGCCCCAAAGTTGCTTGAAAGAGAGAAATACAATTCAACTTTGACCGAAAAAATGGTGGAAATAAAAAAGACCGATTCGAATGTTTTTAATATTTGGCCATATGTAAGTAAACTTAAATCGGCTAAAGTTTTATCTAAAAAAATTAAAGATCATGACTTAATTTATAAAGTTTACAGAGATTCATCCAATAAATTTGAACACATTCTATTGTCAACCGAAGACAAAAATAACTTTGTCTCCATTATAGTAAACAAAAAAAGAAAAAAAACAATAGGATATTCTTTCCTTGATTCTAATGAAAGATACGATCTAAACAAAAATATTGCTTAAAATATTGTTTTGTAGCAAATGCCCCAGCGGGGTAAAATATTTATAGGATCACAATAAAGCAAAAGAAAAGCTCCGGCGGAGCGACATTATTATAAAAAACATGTCGCTCCGCCGGAGCTTTTCTTTTGTGGGCGCATTCTTTTCTATAAATATTTCGCTTATCCGAAGCTTGCAAAAGAAGATGTTCTTAAATTTTTTTTCTTTTATCAAAGCTGTTCCACAACTTTGTCAACAACCTGTTGTGGCAAAATTGTCCTCATAGCATCCTCATAACCTTCAACAATTTTATTTCCATAAACTGATGTTGGCAACTTTGGATATTGATTTCGGTCTGAAGTTAAAGCATTTTCTAAACTTTGATTGAACGGTAAAAATCCTGCATAAGGATGCGTTGCGCCCCAAAGCGTAATGACTTTTACGCCTAGCATTGCTGCGATATGCGCATTCCCAGAATCCATAGAAAGCATGACATCAAGATTGCTGATCAATTGTAATTCTTGCTGAAATTTGATTTTTCCAGCCATATTTATTACATTTTCAAAAGGCTCAGAAATTGAATCCAAAATTTCGATTTCTTTCTTTCCTCCACCAAAAAGCAAAATTTTGTAGGATGAATTTTCAGCCAATTTTACAATTACTTCTTTCATTAAATCTAAAGGGTAAACCTTAGAATCGTATTGAGCAAAAGGTGCAATTCCTATAAGTTTTTGATTTTCATTTCCGATAATTTGTACAATATCAGAACTTAAAACTGCTTTTTCAGGAAATGTTGGCTTTGATAAATCTAAAGGAAAACCAAGTTCTTCAAACACTTTTACATGTCTTTCAAACATCGTAGGCAATTGTTTGAAAATCTTGTTTTCATCACGCGTTAATTCTTTTTTCCCTTCTCTTCCTTTATCAACAGTTGCTCTTTTTTTTCCGCTTAAAGCGAAAAGTAAACTCACCACCTTTGATCGTAAAACGTTATGAAGATCGGCAAAAGCATCAATCTTCAGTTTTTTTACATCTTTAAACAAGCGCAAAAGCCCAGGAAATCCTTTATGTCTTTCTTTTTCATCAAAAGCAAAAAATTCCAAATTCGGAATTCCATCAAAAAAGGGTTTGAAAAATGGACGAGAAATCACGGTTAGTTTTACCGTTGGATATTGTTTTACAAAAGCGCGTAAAACAGGAACCGTCATGGCGACATCTCCCATTGCGGATAGTCTCATGACGGCTATATGCTTAATTTTGCTAGACAAGTCTGCCAAATTATTATTTTTTATTTTGATATAACACTGGGTTCAAATCATCGTCGTTGTACATTTTCATTTGCTTGTACACTTTCATGAATTTATCTCCGTTTTCGATATCTGTCAATAATTCTTCAATTGCTGTAGATAAGTCTGTTCTTTGCTCTAAAAGGATATTTAATTTTTCCTGACATTTATCTCTGTGTTCTTGAGAAGCTTCTGCACGATTAGCTTCTTCATGCATATGATAAATTTTTAAAGCCAAAATAGACAATCTGTCAAAAGCCCAAGCTGGACTTTCAGAATTGATTTTTGCTCCGTCTTTTACTTTTACGTTACTGTATTTTTGTAAAAAGTAACTATCTATATATTCCACCATATCAGTACGCTCCTGATTTGAGGCATCAATTCTTCTTTTTAATGTTAAAGCCGCTACAGGATCAATCTGCGGGTCACGAATAATATCTTCAAAATGCCATTGAACCGTGTCAATCCAATTTTTTAGATATAACAAATGCTCGAACTTATCTTTTGGATAAGGATTATTGATCGGCTGATCTACATTATCAAATTGGTGATAATCTTTAATGCTTTGTTCGAAAACAGAATATGCTAATTTTGAAAACATGTTTTTATTTTTTTTATAAAACAAAGATACTTTTTATACTTTTATACTTTGAAAAAAAAGGTTAATTTTTCAACTATTCATAAAAAACAATCGCTCTTATAAAAAATATTATGAAAATCCATTATATCTCTGAGAACAACAGTGTATTAAATCATTTTTTAGGCCAGCTCCGAAATGTAAATGTTCAAAACGACAGTATGCGTTTTCGTAGAAATATTGAGCGTATTGGTGAGATTATGGCTTATGAACTGAGCAAAATTTTGCCTTATAAAAAAGTCGAAATCCAAACCCCTCTTGGAATTAAGAAGACTACAGAAATTGACACTGATTTAGTTTTATGTCCTATTTTACGGGCTGGATTACCACTTCATAATGGTTTTCTAAATTATTTTGATCATGCCGAAAACAGCTTTGTTTCTGCCTGCAGATTTCACCCAAATAATGATGACGAATTTGAAATTCGAGTTGAATATCAGGCAATTTCAGACTTAAATAATAAAACTGTTCTACTTCTTGACCCGATGTTGGCTACAGGACAATCAATTGTTGCTGTTCATAAAAAATTAGTTGAAAACGCAACTCCAGCAGAAATACATATTGTAGTTGTTATTGCTGCTCCCGAAGGAATAGCGCATCTAGAGGAAAATCTTCCTGAAAACTGTCATTTATGGGTAGCGTCTCTAGACGAAAAACTAAATGAGAAAAATTACATTGTTCCTGGTCTTGGCGACGCTGGTGATCTTGCTTACGGAAGTAAATTATAACTGAGAGAAAAAAGTAAATAAACTACACACAATCAGAGTGTAATAAACTATTTCGTTATTCAGTTTCTGCTGCATATACTCTACATGACTCGTTGCCATAATACTTAATGGTGCAATGCTAAACAATAATAAGTCATTGCTTTTGTTTGGCGAAATGATGAAAACAAAGACTGCTATAAAAAAACAAGCTACTATTTTCTTGTATGAAGAATGTACAATTTGCGGTCTGTTTGACAATGTCATTAACATTGAAGTAACAAAAAACAAAGCTACAGCAGTATATATTGAAAGTGCGGCATTTTCGTAATTATTCTTAAAGTAATCAATTCTAAAATCGAATACAGCTCTTTCTTGAATGAAAGCTACAGCATCAAAGTTTAAAATTAATGATGTCATGTAAAACAAAATCGTTACTGCCAAAAGTGCGATAAATGGCAAAACCCAGTTTCTATAATCTCTCGAAACGTGAAAAACAATAGATATATAAACCAATATTAAGAAGAGAATACTCCAAAATTGAAATAAAGAAGCTATAAAAATCCAAAATGCAGCATCAAATATTTTTTCTTTTGATGCTTTTAGAGATTGAAGAGAAATCAATCTTCGAAGCGCCAATAAAATAAAAAAATTGGCATAGATAATATTTGAGTTATTAAATATGGTCGGAAAAAATAAAATAAACAACAAGTAAAAAAGTATCGCGTAACCATTGTCTTTACTGAGTCCGTTCTTTTTTACAATGAAATTAATCATAAAAAAAGAAGCCAAAATAAAGCATAACAAACTCACTTTTTGAAAAGCCAAAAAATAAGAAGTAACCCAAGAAGGGTCTTTAATTTGGAACATAAAAAAGAAAACCAGTATTAAAATTACGACCAATGAATAATTTAATGGTGTAGATTTTTTAAAAACACTTGTTATCATAAGGATATTTTATACTTTTGTGATTGTAAAGATAATACTTGTTTAAAAGGAAAAACCTAACAAGTTGAAAAAAGATTTGGTTTACCGAATTTTATCTTCAAGGCATTACACAACAATAAATAACATATAATTTTTAAAATTATGACAGCTTTTTTTGAAGGAATTCAATACCTATTTGTTAACATTTTGTTTGCTCCTCTTGACTTTTTACGTCGTTTAGAATTAATTACATGGTTTGGTGCAAACACTATTAACTGGATTTTTATGATCATCTGTGCATGCGCAATCGTTTATTGGATTAAACAATTACGTATTTTTGATGATGCTGGAACAGAAAACCAAGATACAACGGCTCATTCATTTTTAAAATAAAAAAACCAAACCCTTTAATTAAAAAGGGCTTGTGAATTTATTTTTAGATTAAATCGAAACCGATATCTTTTCTAAAATACATCTTATCAAAGCTTAGTTTATCTATGTTTTGGTAAGATTTTTTTATGGCCTCTTGAAAATTATCTCCATAAGAAGTCACAGCAATTACACGTCCTCCATTAGTAACGACATTTTCGCCATCTAATTTTGTACCCGCGTGAAAAACAATTGAATCTGTAATATTTTCTAAACCAGAAATTACTTTTCCTTTTTCAAAATCTTCAGGATATCCGCCAGAAACAACCATTACAGTTGTAGCGCTTCTTGGATCTACTTCTAAATTGAAATCTCCTAATTTTTGATCTGCAACAGACAAGAACAATTCAACTAAATCTGATTTCAATCTAGGAACTACCACTTCTGTTTCAGGATCACCCATTCTAACGTTGTATTCAATAACAATTGGTTCTCCTTTTACATTAATTAAACCGATAAATACGAAACCTTTGTATTCGATTCCGTCTTTTTGGAAACCTTCGATTGTTGGTTTTACAATACGTGTTTCAATTTTTTCCATTAAAACAGCATCTACATAAGGAACTGGAGAAACTGCTCCCATTCCACCTGTGTTTAAACCTGTATCACCTTCTCCAATTCTTTTGTAATCTTTCGCGGTTGGAAGAATTTTATAGCTTTTCCCGTCTGTTAGAACAAAGCAGCTTAATTCGATTCCGTCCAAGAATTCTTCGATAACCACTTTTGCACTTGCGGTACCAAATTTAGCGTGAACTAACATGTTCCTCAATTCAGTTTTTGCTTCTTCAAGATCCTGAATAATCAAAACACCTTTTCCAGCTGCTAAACCGTCTGCTTTTAAAACGTACGGAGGCTGCAAAGTTTCAAGAAACTTACATCCTTCTTCAACTGTTTCGGCAGTAAAACTGTCATAAGCCGCAGTTGGAATATTATGTTTCATCAAGAATTCTTTTGCAAATTCTTTACTTCCTTCCAATTGCGCACCCAATTGAGATGGTCCAATAACCGGAATATCTTTTAAACTTTCGTCATTTTTGAAATAATCGTAAATACCTTTTACCAATGGATCTTCGGGTCCTACGACTACTAAAC
Source organism: Flavobacterium nitrogenifigens (assembly GCF_003254565.1). Lineage (GTDB taxonomy): Bacteria > Bacteroidota > Bacteroidia > Flavobacteriales > Flavobacteriaceae > Flavobacterium > Flavobacterium nitrogenifigens. The sequence continues at coordinate 40,772 of NZ_QJRI01000179.1, read as the reverse complement.
TTATATTTTCTTTAAGTACTAATGCTTTTACCGCTTCAAAATCTGTCGCAGATATTGCAACATTTTCAGCAATTGCTGCAGTTCCCGCGTTTCCAGGCACTACAAAAAGTTTTTCGCAAAGCGGACTCTGTGTCATTTTCCACGCAAATGCATGCTCTCTTCCGCCTGATCCCAATAGTAAAATTGTCATGGTGTTGTTGTATTTTAGTTGTGGTGCAAAAATAATTGCTTTTGAACGTAAAAAATAATTAAATCTTAAAAACTTCGTGATTCTTGATTGTTAGTAATTGGTAAATATTATTTTTGACGAAAATCTAATCATGAAACATTACGTAAAAACATATATTTTCAAGACTCTTAGTGTCCTTCCCTATTCTTTTGGCTCAAAAATCTACCATCAATTACAAAATATATCTGAAAATAAAAATGTAGAAGGAAAATTGAAAAGTACTGAAAATACACTTAATATTTTAGGTTCAATTTTTTCAGGTTTAAAAATTGATCTTCAAAATAAATCTGCAATTGAAATTGGATCAGGATGGTTACCCATATCACCCTATATTCTAATTCATAAATATAAATTAAAAGATGTTTATACGTATGATATTAATAAACATTATCAAACAAAAAATATACTCACCTTTAATTCTTTGTTTTCAAAAATATACGGTTGTAATATAATTGCAAACAATACTCAATATCCTTTACCTGAAAATGTTCATTATTTTCCATTACAAAATATAATAGATGCTGAAATTCCTAAAGCAGATATTGTTTTTTCAAGATTTGTTCTAGAACATGTAACTCCTGAAGATATAAAAGAAATGCATAAAAAATTTAAGAGCTCTTTACCAAAGGGATCTTACATCGTACATTTTATTTCTCCGAGTGATCATCGGGCATACTCTGATAAATCTTTGTCTCTTCAAGAATTTTTAAAATATAGTTCTAAAGAATGGAATAGCATACAAACAAGATTTGATTATCATAATAGATTACGACTTCCGCAATATTTGGATATTTTCAATTCTTTAGACTTAGAAATTGTTTATATTTCTCATGACAATCCAATGCCAAACTCTCCTCAAGAACAAAAGTTTAGAAGTTTAAAATTACATGAAGATTTTCTAAAATATTCAGAAAAAGAGTTGACGGCCGGAAGTATAAATATTGTTTTAAAAATATAATGATTCGCCTTTTTGATCTTTCGCTCAAACTAAATGGCTTTTCTATCAAGGAAGCCAAAGCAGAATTGGATAAAATTGTTCATTTTTCTGACGAAGAATATAATTTTTTTCTCGAACACAAAAAGAAAGAAATTGTTGATTTTCATTTGAATAATAACATTTTTTATAAAGATTTGATAGGAAATAAAAAGATCAAAAACTGGAATGATCTTCCTGTTTTAAACAAGCAAAATCTCCAAAAGCCTCTCGAAGAAAGACTTTCAAAAGGTTATTCTAAAAAAAACATTTACCTCAACAAAACATCGGGATCTAGCGGAACTCCTTTTGTTTTTGCAAAAGACAAATATTCTCATGCTTTGACTTGGGCTTCCAATATGATGCGTTTTGGTTGGTTCGGAATTGACTTTAATCATTCGTATCAAGCACGTTTTTACGGGATTCCGATGGATTTTATTGGCTATCAAAAAGAACGCTTCAAAGATTTTTTGACACATCGTTTTCGCTTTCCTGTTTTTGATTTGTCTGATGATGTTTTAGAAAAATTTCTGAAAAAATTTAGAACCAAAAAATTTGATTATATCAACGGTTATACGAGTTCGATTGTGTTATTCGCTAAATTTTTAGAACAGAAAAATATCATTTTAAAAGAAATTTGTCCGACTTTAAAAGCTTGTTTTGTTACTTCAGAAATGCTATTTGAAACGGATAAAAAACTGTTGGAAAAACAATTTGGAATTTCAATTATCAGCGAATATGGTGCATCTGAATTAGATTTGATTGCTTTTGAAAATCCAAAAGGAGAATGGCAAATCAATGCAGAAACTCTTTTTGTAGAAATTTTAGATGAAAACAACAATCCTGTTCCACATGGAACAGAAGGTAAAATTGTGATTACTTCTCTTTTCAACAAAGCAAATCCTTTTATCCGATATGAAATTGGAGACATTGGAATTCTGGACGAAAAAAGTACACCACAAAAACCAATTCTAAAAAAATTAATTGGAAGAACCAACGACGTTGCAATTCTTCCAAGCGGGAAAAAATCGCCAGGTTTGACCTTTTATTATGTAACCAAAAGCATAATTGAAGATGATGGAAATGTAAAAGAATTTATCATCAAACAAACTAAAATAAATACTTTTGAAATTGAATATATTGCTGAAAAAGAACTGGTTTCGGAACAAATTCAAAAAATAAAAGAAGCTATTGATTTGTATTTAGAACCCAATTTAAACTTCACTTTTACTCGAAAAACAGTTTTAGAAAGAACCAATCGCGGGAAACTAAAACAGTTTAAATCTTATTTGTAAATATAAATAAAATCTTACATTTGTTTTTTTTCAATTAAAAACTTATGGAAGATCAATCTCTACTTTCTGAAGAAACAATTTCTAATAAAATATATTTTATCCGCGGTCAAAAAGTGATGCTTGATCGTGATTTGGCTTCGCTTTATGAAATAGAAACCAAAGTTCTTAAACAATCTGTGAAAAGGAATATTTCAAGATTTCCTGATGATTTTATGTTTGAGTTGTCTCAAAATGAATTTGAAAACTTGAGGTCACAAATTGTGACCTCAAGTTGGGGAGGAACTCGAATATTTCCTTTTGCATTCACTGAACATGGAATTTTAATGCTTTCAAGTATCCTAAAAAGCGACAAAGCGATTCAAACTAATATTCAAATCATGAGAATTTTTACGAAAGTGAGACAAATGCTTTTGGATACAACAGAAATTAAAGTCGATATTCTACAGATTCAGAAGAAGTTAGAAAATCATGATAAAAATATTGAGTTGGTATTTTCTTATTTAGATGAATTGACGGAGAAAAAAGAAAATGAAGAAGAAAGAGTTAAGATTGGCTATAAAAAATAATTTTTTGAGGTCGCAAATACGGCCTTAATAAAAATTTAAACTTTCTTTATATATTTCGGTTTTATAACTAACTGATTAAATAAAAACCTCATCATCAACAAAATAGAAAAAAAGAGATTATATCCATGAAATTTTCTATAAACACCAAAGTTATGTTTGATCAATTTAAATTTTGATGAAGAAATAGAATCTTTTCTAATTCTGTAAAATGCTAAAGATTCTGGAACCGCTTCCGCAGATTTTATTTGTTTTAAAATCGTCAGCCATATTCTCCAGTCTTGCCTTTTTTCTGAAGACTCTAATTTGATTTTTCCGAAATGTTCAACATCGTAAATAGCCGTAAGATTACCAACATAATTGCAGAAAAATAATTCTTTATAAGTTAATGGATTTGGTGATTCAACCCTTCTGTTTAAATTATTTCCTTCTTCATCGATAGAATCGTAAAAACTAAAAGTAAAGTGTAAATTATTTGTTTTTAGAAACTGAATTTGTTTTTCTAATTTTTCAGGAAACCATAAATCATCGGCATCTAAATAGGCAATATATTTTCCTATGGCTTTTTCTAAAGCAGTATTTCGGGCAAAACCATTTCCGCGATTTTCTGGTAATTCGAAGAGTTTTATTCGATTGTCATTTTTCGCAAATTCTTCAATTATTGCAACTGTTTTATCTGTTGAAGCATCATCAGCCAAAATCATTTCCCAATTGCTATAACTTTGATTTTGAACAGATTCAATTGTTTGTCTAATGAACTTTTCAGTATTATATGTTGGTACAATAATAGAAACTAATTCGTTCATCTACAACAGATTTATTTGGAGTTTAATTAAAAAACAGCCCGAATTCAATTGGAAATTCGAGCTGATATAAAGTTTTTATTTGATATAACTAGAAAAATCTTTGTGTTCTTCTTTAGCAAGCTCTTCAGGAGATAATGATTTGAAATATTCGTATGTGATTTTCATTCCTTCAGCACGGCTAACTTTGGCTTCCCAACCCAATAATTCTTTAGCTTTTGTTGTATCGGGCTGACGCTGTAACGGATCATTTATCGGCAACGGATGATAAACCACTTTTTGGTTTGTACCTGTCAGTTTTATAATTTCTTCTGCAAAATCTTTAATCGTGATTTCGTCTGGATTTCCAATATTTACTGGATACACATAATCTGAATGCAGTAATCTATAAATACCTTCCACTTGGTCATCGACATAACAGAAAGAACGTGTCTGCATTCCGTCTCCAAAAATGGTTAGATCTTCTCCACGTAAAGCTTGTCCGATAAAAGCAGGAATTACACGCCCGTCGTTTAATCGCATTCTTGGTCCATAAGTATTAAAAATACGCACAATTCTGGTTTCTACACCGTGAAAAGTATGGTACGCCATTGTAATTGATTCCTGAAAACGTTTTGCTTCATCATAAACTCCACGTGGGCCTATCGTATTTACGTTTCCGTAGTATTCTTCAGTTTGTGGATGCACTAAAGGATCCCCATAAACTTCAGAAGTTGATGCAATTAAAATTCTGGCCTTTTTAACTCTTGCCAGACCTAATAAATTATGTGTTCCTAGAGATCCCACTTTAAGGGTTTGAATCGGAATTTTTAAATAATCAATAGGACTTGCTGGCGAAGCGAAGTGTAATATATAATCTAAATCGCCTGGAACATGTACAAACTTGGTAATATCATGATGATAAAACTCGAAGTTTTCTAACTTGAATAAATGTTCAATATTTTTAAGATCTCCCGTGATCAGGTTATCCATCCCAATAACAAAATATCCTTCTTTAATAAATCTATCACACAAATGTGATCCTAAAAACCCTGCTGCTCCAGTTATAAGTATTCTTTTCATGTTAATTTAATTGTGCTTTGTAAATACTTTCGAGATCATTTATTTTTTGATAAATATTATGATTCTTTTCAAAAGTCTCCTTGGCATTTTTTGAGAATTCTAGATATTTATTTTCATTTTGAAGTAATTCAATTATTTTTTGACTGAATTCTTCCGTATTGTTTTCTTTAATACAGTAACCATTAAATCCATTTATAATTAGATCGCGGTTGCCGTCACAATCAGAAACTACGCCAGGGATTGATAATGCTAAACTTTCAATCACAGAATAAGGCAATCCCTCATAACGTGCAGTAGAAAGATATAGTTTTGATTTACTTATAATATTTAAAACATCTTCTCTTGAAGTCCAACTCAATAATGTTACTTTATTTTTTAAATCTAGTTTCGCTATTAAATCCTCAACTTGTTTAATATGATCTGCATGATGTCCTAAACCTAAAATTACCAAATGTACATCTACTGATTTATTGAGTTCATATAAAACTTCAATTAATTCTTCTATGTTTTTTTGATAACAAGGTCTTCCTACCGTACAAAGATATTGGTCTGGCCATGTTTTAGGTATTGATAAATCAAAAATCTTTTCAATTGGTTCTATAGCATTATTAAAAAGATTAGTTTTTGATTTTGGAAAACCAACTTCATTTATCGCTCTATTTAGCTCAGATTGAGAAGAGGCTAATAAAATTGTTTTCCCTTTTGAAAGCAATTTTTCAATTACTAAAAAAAATACTATTTTAATTTTACTCTCCGCACTCAAAAAAGAAAACGCTTGTGGTGTGTGCAAAACTTTTGTTCCTGTTAAAAAACCAACTATTCTCCCTGTAACACCACCCTTTGTACTATGTGAATGTATCAAGTCTGGTTTTTCTTTACGAATGATTTTCCAGGTCTTTAAAATTGCCTGAAAATCACTTTTAAAAGATATTTCTCTGTAAATTGGAAGCTTATAATCGACAATTGGTTTAGCATCTTTATCTACAAACCCATTTATAGTGTCCGAATCCCCATGAATTACAATATTCTCAAAAGTCTTAGTATCCAAATTGTGAAGTATCTGCCTCAAAGAGACATCAACTCCTCCAACCGAATGTAGAATATGAGCAATTTTAATTTTCTTCATTTATTTTATTATGGGCCAAAATTAGTATAAATATACCAAACAAATAACATCCAAATTGTCTATAAAATATATTTTCTACTATAAAAAAAAGTAAGAACGAAACTACTGTCGCCACTTTGAAAAAATCAAATTTAGATTCAGATATTAATTTTACAAAGAAAGCAACAAACAATAAAAAAGTTGTAATTCCTCCAATTAAATAGAAATCGATAAACTGGTTATGCGAATTAAATTTCTCTGATAAAAAATATTCTCGTTTTGATTCATTTTCAATCTTTGAGGAATAACAATTCAAAAAAAGTTCTCCTATTCTTTGATAACCTTCAAATCCAATTAAAATTTTAAAATCACTTTCTTTTGTCATTTGATAGGCACAATCCCAAATCACGATTCTTGGTTCATAATCTGATGCTGTCTTCAAAGACTCTGAAAAATTGCTTTTTATAAAAAAACGCTCAGATATATTTTTATTAGTAAAAATTAAAAGCACAAATCCAATGGTTAAACTTATTAAAATGAGAGCCTTTCTCAATTTACTAATTTTAAAATAAAACATTAGATAAACTGCTGCTAATATGAATATTGTTATAATGGAAATTCTTGCTGAAATTAAAACTATAAACAGAAATAATATTAATCCATTAATAATCCATATCTTTTTTAAAGGTTGATCTGAAATTGCTTTTTCAATAGCCAGAAAAATTCCCAAAACAGCAATAAATCCAATATAGGGACGCTCCAATAACAACAATTGATTAACCTCAGCTGTATTTGAAAAAGGAAGATTTTTGTTTTTAAAATAATACAAAGCAATTAAAAAAAGTGAGCTTACAACGACAAGAGTTATTGCACATAAAATAACTGTCTTTAACTTATCTGTAGATTTAATTCTCTGAAAAACGATTGAAAACCAAAAGATTAATAATAATCCTTTATAAACTTTCAAATCATAAATTATTGTTCCGAAGAGAAGCGACTTAAAACTTAAAAAAATTAATATTGCTAATAAAAAATTGCTAGAAGAAAAACTGAATTTTGGTTTTTGAATTGATCTAAAATCAATGATTGTCCATAAAGATAAAACCGCTAAAATAATATTTGGAATCGCTTTTGAAAAAAAAAGCGACAATATTAAACCATAAGCAAGGTATTCAAAACCGTTCTTTTTTAATGTATTAAGCATTTTTCTTCATTTTTTTAATCGCTAAAATTATATTATATGGCAAAATAAGGAGTATATAATTTCTAAAAAGACCATAGATTGGATACCATCCGAAATAAAAATTGTCTTTTATGATTTGAATTCTGCTTTTTACCTGCTGCTGTCTTTTTTGCAAAGAAATCCCTTTTTCATTAATTTCAATTTGGGTCAAGTACTCTTTTATATTTGCCATCTTATGCTTTTTTAGAATAGCAAAAAAGAAAGCATAATCTTCAGCAGATTTATAATGAGTAGGATAATATCCAATTGTTTCAATTATTGACGTGCAAAACATTACAGCAGGATGTATGAGCATCGAATTGAAGTACATTTTTTTTTCTATTTCTTCATGATGTAATGGAAGGTTAATTGCATATAAAAATTTGTCATCGCAATCTACAGCCAATACATTTGAACCAACAATTTTAATTTCGAGATTTTCTTTTAAAAATTGGTGCTGAATCTGAAATCTTTTTCCTAAACAAATATCACCACAATCTAATCTTGCAATATATTCATATTTTTTAGCTTGAGCTATTTCTAACCCTTGGTTTAATGCTGATTCTATTCCTCCATTTTTTTCTAAAATCTTAAAAAAAACTTTTCCCTTTGCTTTAAAACTTTCATAAACTAAATCTTCATTTAGCTTAATTGCACTTCCATCATCAACAATTAGCACATCTGATTCTTCATCAGGATCTATTGACCTTAAAGACTTTAATAATCCTTCTATATTATTATAATATGGAATTAAAACAAGAATTTTATTCATCTTTAAATTTTAATGGTTTGTATCTCATTCTTATCAAAATAGCCAAACTTAACCAAACACCATACATTCTAAAAGTATCTATTTGCAACCAGTTTACATATAGCCCTGAAAGAGATATCAAAATGATTATTAATAGAATTTTATCTTCATCTTTGGCAGTTTTCATTAGTTTTCTAACCTCAACCAAAGAGAAAAAAATAAGCATTAAAAATAAACTAAAGCCAATTAATCCTGTCTCTGCGAGCAATCTGGTGTAAATATTATAACCTGGCGGAAATGATTTTTCGTTTTTATTTTTATACAGTAATTCAAATTCATAATTATTTCTTGTTGCCCAGCTCGGATAATGTGTTCGAACATGGTACCCTTGCTGTCCAAACCCAACACCAATAATCGGATTTTCACTAAAAACTTGTAAAGCAGCATACTGCATTCCAAACCGAGATTGATTGGATACGTTTTTAGTTAGATTTTTTCTAAAATCCAGCGAATCTATTTTATCTCCTATGGCGTTAACAATTTTAGTTCCATTCAAAAGAAGCAAAAAACAAAATACAATAGTAAACGCAAGGAATGTTTTTAAAAGATAAGATTTAAAACGCTGATCTCGATATAAGAAAACACAAAATATACATACTTGAAAAAGAACAACTATAAGTCCTGTTCGTGATCCTGAAAAATAAGTAAGAAATAAAACAGCAAAAGCTGGCAAAAATTTTACTAGGCCTTTTTCTGTAAGTATATAACTAAACATCCAACCAGAAATAGTGATAAGGTAAATAGCTAAAAATGGCGGTTCATAAGCTATGGACGAAATCCTTCCTCCTGTTTGAAGAGACACTTCTAGAAAGGGGAAAAAATCGAATAGTTTTAAAACTGAATATAGTTTTCCGAAACCAAAAACTACAACTAAGACTTCAAGAAATCCGTATGTAAAAGCTATAATTAATGAAAGTAGAAATACCTTCCTTATTTTTAAAAGAATATCAATGGTCTTCATTTTATAGATTATATTCCAATAAAATAAAAAGAAAACAATGCAGGACAATATCATTGAAAAATATTGTCTCACAAAACGGTTAATTCCACTAGTATGTTTAAAATAATTTGAGACAACGGTATTTGCATTTAAAACAGTAGTTATAAAACACCATATTATAAAAAAGACAAGTATTTGGAAAATAGTGCTTTTATAAGGAATTGAAATTTTACCTTTTGCAATAGATTCAATACCTAATAGTAAAAAACCTAAAAGAAAAAAAAGTGCTCCAGATTCTGTTTTAAATTCTCCCAAAAAAGAAAGCCCTTGATATTCATTAAATGAAAAAAAGAAAAGCCCGAGAAAGAAAAAAAACAGATATATTTTTGATAATGGTATTTTCATTTACTCATCATTTTTTATTTGATTAAGTAATAGCTTTTTACAAATAATACTTCTTAGTAACCAAATGAGTGTCATGTTAAGAATTATTATTTCTATAGAATTAACGAAAATAAAAGTAAACAATAAAATGACTATTGTTATCAAAACTATTATCAAGTTTGATTTTCTTAAAGTTTCTATTGATGTTTTTGCCTCAAAAGCAGAACTTATCGACGAAGAATATAATCTTGTTATACCCGAAATTAAAAACATCGCAATTACGCTTAAATATTGGTCAAAAGGAAAACTTAGCCATTTGAAATAGCTCAGAAAAAAAGTAACACAACACAATGCGAAAGCCATTAAAAATCCCAATAAAATGACTTTCTTTCTAAATTTTAAAAAATAAGATATCGTGAAATTGTTTTTGAAAAAAATTAATTGTTTAAAGCCAATATAATTCTGTAAAATAGAAAAAGGTGACAAAAAAAAGCTTGTTAAATAAAAGAAATTACCAAACTGCTCAAAACTATATTTATGTTCTACAATAAAGCGATCTGCAAAAACAATAAGAGAAAAAGATGAAATTGAAACAAAAAAATGAAAAGAAGATTCTAAAATTCTATTGTTTGATATTATCGAATTAAACTCGAATTTTATTTTTTTTAAAATATAAAAAAGAAAGAAAAAAAAGCAGGATATAGTAATAAGAGAAACTAAAAGTAAAAATAAAGAAAGATCTGAGTATTTGTATATCAAAAAAAAGATTGCCAGCAAAAACATTGCAATCTTCCAAACATTTGATAATAACTGTGATAACACAAAATTTGAATTTAATCGAAATGTTGATACCAAAAAAGTAGAACCAATTATACTTAAACTTACTAAAATTAAAACAAAGAAATTAAGCTGTATTTCTGGATATAAATGTCTAAATAAAATTGTCCCCGTTACCGAAGAAAAAAGAGCAAAAAATAGAATTAAATAAAGTATTGATTTTTGAGTCAAAATCTCATTTTTGTTTTCAACTCTTGAAAAACGAATAAAAACTTGCTCGGTTCCAAAAATTCCGAAAACATATATAAATGAAAAATAAGTAACAAAAACAGATAGGTATCCGTACGTTTCAGCGCTCAGAATTTCCTTCATAATAATATTTGAAGCAAAAAAACTTAAAGCTCCAAACATTAGCACTATTAAAGAGGCATGCTGAAAAAAATATTTTCGTAAAATAAATATCAATACTTTCTTTATATTAAAAAGGTTAATTCATAAAAAATGAATTAACCTTTATATTTTAATTTATAATTATCTATCTAGAACTTATAACTGTTTCCCTTCAAGTTTTTCAAGCTCAACATATATTGCTGGCTTTGTATTAAAAATTGGATCATAATTACCTTCTTTTTCTGTAAAAGAAGCTGTTCCAGTTGCAGCCTCAAAATTTATAAATTCATTTGGAGTAAAATATTTTAATAAATCTTGCTGTTCTACTTTAAAAATTTTACCATTATAACTTAAAGCAATTGAATTAATTTTGATTGGCTGTTGTTCTTTTTTTGAACTAATATCAAAACGAATATCATTTGGCAAAATTCCTTCGGGTATACTAAACGTAATTGTTTGCGCTTCTGCTTTTCCTTTTACACCATTATACACTGTGTTTTTCTCATCAAAATAAGCAATTGACGCATCTTTGTAAAAAAGAATCAATTCGTCATCTTTTTGAATATTCAAATCAACAATAACATCAAAAGTATTTGCTTTAACTTCCTCAACAGGCTCCTGCACGTCCTTATTTTTGCAAGAAATAAAACATACAATTGCAAGTAAATTTATTAAAATGTTTTTCTTGTTCATTATTTTAAAATTTTGACAAATGTAATTTTTTTTGATTTAAATAATGGTAAAAAATTAATTACCCAAAAGACTGTTTTGCCTTCTATAAAATTTAATAAAAGATCTATAGAATATAAAAAGTAAAACAAATAAAACGGGTAAGATAAATTTCAAATACTTCTCTGTAATTTTTTCATACTCTATATTAGTTGTAATACTGCTTTCTTTAATTATTTTGTCATAAGCAATCAATTCTATTTTATGAATTGCCTGCTCATTAATTAATGTTTCTTTTGTTTTAATAATATCATTTAATTGGGTATTTTCATTGTAATACACCAATTTATCATTTTTAGCACCGCTATTTGTTGATTTCGAAAAGTTATCTAAAAGACCATCAATTTGTTTAATGATCGTATCATTTTTTCTCATTTTTAGCTGAATATTTTCATACGACTCTTTTTGAATTTTACTGTAATAATCAGATGCATTAAAATATTTCAAAAATGGTTTAACCAGCTTTTCTTCAGATGTTTTGTTTTTTGTTGTTAAAACTATAGTCTGATACGTATAATTTTTACTTGTTATATTTTCCTGAAGCACTTTTTTAATGTCTCCGTCTTCGGCCATTAATTTTATCAATTCAAAATTTTCTGGTTTATTGTTGATAAAATTGTACACATCTGCAATTGGTTCAATTTCGATCTTTTTCAGGTTATCAGGATTTTGGATTCCTACTATATTTTTTAAAAATAAAGTATCTCCTTCCTTAATCTTAGCATCAATTAACTCGATTTTAGAATACAGATAATCTGTACTCCCAAAATTTGGTGCCACAATAATTTGATGCTGATAGCTTTTTTTATAGCTTTCTAATAAAAATCCTGTCCCAAAACCTACAACAATTAAAATAACGACAGTAACCCAATTCTTTACAAAAAATTGAATACTTTTAAAAATAGAAGTACTAACTCGGTCAAAAAAATTGCCGATTTTTTTTGAAATCTGAGCCAAATCAATCTCTTGATCTTCTGTATTCTGAGGTACTTTTGTACTCATTTAAAGTGTTATTTTATATTGAAAATCTGCTCTAAAATTTTAATAGTAATCAAATACGTTGGTTTTACACCCGTTGTTCCTAATCCGCCTGAAGCTAGTGTACTTCCTGTTTCTAAAGGATTATCTGAAGCATAATATGCATAACGAACTTTAATATCATGCGGAACGCTTTTTCTAATTTTAGATGCTGACTGAATCGCTTTTTGATAATAAGATCCTTCCATTTCAAGACCAATTACACCCCAAGTCGATTCGTGGAAGAATTTCAATAAATCTCTATTTTGCAATGAAGTTCCTAAAACGGTAACCATCGCACCTTCATAAATATCAATATCATTTCCTTCGAACATTGCGCCAGTTAGTTCGTTTTCGAAGAAATAATTATCTGCCGTTCCTTCGTTGATATGTGCCGTCGGAATCATGATATCTCCTTTTCCTCCTTCCAGAATTCCAGCTTTACCCATAATAGAAACCGATTTTACATTCAATAAAGTTTCTTTTTTAAATGGTTTCAAAAGCTCGTCGATAGTCTCGTAAGCCTGCTCACCAAAAGCATAATCCATTACGATTATAACTGGTTTATCTTCACCAACATTTGCATGCGAAAAAGCTGTTTTTGACCAGTCAATTTTAGCCGTATCAAAAATCTGAACATCGATATTAGTTCCTGAACAATCTGGCAATGAAATCATTCCGTTTTTTAAAGCTAGTTCTTCAACCTGTCCTCTTATTTCTTTTGATCCCGAACCGCTTAATTCCTCATAAATAAAGAAATCTGTTTTTCCTTTATATTTTGTTTTCAACAAAGGTGTTGCAAAAATCGAATTCATCACACTGTGCATATTGGCACTGATAACGTGAATTGGTCTTTTCAGCAAATCGTTTGCTTTAAGAACTTCTTTAATGTTTGTTGCCCATATTTCTCCGTGAATGTGATGTCCTAATCTTTCACGTAAAACCGGACTAAAAGTGATCGTACGTTTGTTGTTTTCAACAATTTCTTCAATCGCTAATTTTCCTAACCAATAAATAACATGTAAGAAACGGTCTGGCGCATTTTCTGAACCAAAAGCATCATAAATATCTAAAACTTCCTCAAAAGTTCTCGCTAAAATATTGGCAACATGCGAAATTGCTTTTTCTTTTTCAACTTGAGAAAGCTTTTTAGTCTGCATAACAGCTTGCTCTAATTTCTGCCAATCGCGCGAAACCTCTCCTCCATCGTCTATTAAAACTCTATTTTTAATTTTATGAGATTCGATGAAAATGAAAGTCAAATGCGTAAGAATATCATAAATGTCTGAACGCCCGCGAGTGATTTCGACATTCATCTGTTCTTCGTCGATTCTGTAGCAGTTTCTTCTTCTTTTTGGAGGAACAATTGGCTGAAAATGCGATTTAGAATATCCTTCGTCTGATGTTAAATTGATAAAACGGCACTGCTCAATTCCAATTGGAAGACGTTCAATAACGTATAGAAGTCCGTTTAGTTCTACTTTTTCTTCGGCAATATTTCCATAAATTTCTGGACGTAAAGCCAATAATGATTCGCGTAAGCTGTCACCAGAAACTCCCATTGGTTTATAAAAACCACGGTTGAATAAATGGCGCATTGTAATGTACATTTTTTCTATAGCCGCAGAAGATTCCTGCGCTCTTGATCTTGATATATGTTTAGTTTCTTTCATGTCTTTTTATTTTAAAAATCTTCTTTGTTTGTAAAGAAGATACGAATATTTCGATAAACGAAAGTAGGAATTATATATATAACTTTAATGAATTCCCATTTAACAAATTGTTAGATGGCCTTATAAAAAGCTAAATTCTACTTCAAATTATCCGCAATATTCCTGTCATTCGATAATCTCGGAATTTTATTCTGTCCGCCCAATTTTCCTTGCGATTTCATGTAATCTTGAAATCCGTTTTTAGAAACTTTCGTTATAACTACTTTTCTTAAAACATTTCCAGTAATTAAATCATCGTAATAAATGTTTTGCTTTCGCATTGAGTTATCGATCATTTCCGCAAAAGCTTCCATATTTTCAGGCTCTTTTTCAAACTCAATCAGCCATTCATGATACGGAAGTCCGTTTTCTGGATTAATCTGAGGCGCCACGGTAAATTCATTGATTACTATATTAGTTGAATTCACGGCTTCTTTCATCGCATTTTCAACCTCATTGGCAATAACGTGTTCTCCAAAAGCCGAAATATAATGTTTGATACGTCCAGAAACTATAACGCGATACGGCGCCAAAGATGTAAACTGAATTGTATCCCCAATATTATAGCGCCAAAGCCCCGCATTGGTAGAAATGATCAAAACATAGTTCACTCCTACCTGAACTTCACCAATTGTATATACTTTCGGGTTTTCGCTAAAAAATTCGTCTGCTTTTATAAACTCATAGAAAATTCCGGAATTCAAAAGTAGCAACATTCCTTTTTCTTTCTGCGAATCTTGGTATGCAAAAAAGCCTTCAGAAGCAGGAAACAATTCTATGCTGTCTACTTTTTTGCCTATCATCTGCTCAAATTTTGCTCGATAAGGCTCGTAATTAACTCCGCCGTAGATAAACAGATTGAAATTTTTGAATATTTCGCTAATCTTTTTGCCACCGCTTTTTTGCTGTAAACGCTCAAAATACATCTGAACCCAAGACGGAATCCCAGAAATAACCGACATATCTTCTTTTATCGTTTCATCTACAATGGCATCTACTTTGGTTTCCCAATCATCAATGCAATTGGTTTCCCAAGATGGCATTCGGTTTTTCTGTAGATATTTAGGAACAAAATGCGCCACAATTCCAGAAAGTCTTCCAAATTTAATTCCGTATTTTTCAGTTAGAATGGGACTTCCCTGCAGAAATATCATTTTTCCGTCAACAAAATCAGCTTTACCTGTTTCGTTAATATAATGAAGAATTGCATTTCGAGCTGCTTCTATATGATACGGCATCGATTCTTTGGTCAGCGGAATAAATTTCGCTCCCGAAGTTGTTCCCGAAGTTTTAGCAAAATATAATGGTTTTCCTTTCCATAAAATATCTGCTTCGCCTTTTACAACCTTTTCAACGTATGGTTTTAAGTCTTCGTAATCTCTGACAGGAATTTGTTTCTGAAAATCTTTAAAAGTTTTTATTTGATTAAAATGATGATCTTTTCCAAATTCGGTGTCTTGAGCATTTTCAATCAGGCTTTCAAAAACCTTATATTGTGTTTCAACAGGCTTTTCGGTCCATCTAAGCGTTTGTTTATATATTTTTCGGGCAAAAATTTTTGCCGCAATTGACTTAATTGACATTTTCAGTGGTATTATTTTTTATCACTTTTCTTTTTGTCTTGATATTTGGCCTTCAGCTCTTTTTCTGTTTCGGCTACATCTTCTCTTAATTTTATTTCCGCATCTGAGGCTTTCATATTTAAGTCTGAAGCATCTTCAACAGACTCTGCTAATATAGAATCTTTATTAAATTTTGAATATTCCAATTCTCCCTTCAAAACTTTCTGAATTCCTTTTATGTAAATTTCATTCTGTCTTAAAGCCGTTTCTAAAGAATCTGATTTAATTGCTAGTCTTGTAGCGTTTCGTTTCAATTCTGTAGAAGAATATCCAGGAATAAATTCGCGAAGGGGCGTAAAAGCAATAATGAAAGTAGTAACCAAAATTAGAAATATTCCGCCTAAAGTAAACGTTACAAAGACATTCATTAAAGTAAGCCTAAAAGAAAATATCTCTTCAAAAGTGTCTTCATTTAAAATTACTAATCGGTTTTTAATGAACAGTTTTTTTCTAAAATTCTTTTTCTTTTTTTGAGTCATTATCCTTCTTTATGCTAGCAAATATAATAATTAATCATCATGATATTTAGTCAAAAAATTTCATGAAGAGCTATAATTTACGATTTTATAAAATATTTAACGCGGTTTGATCGAAATATTTTAAACTAAAAATACTTCTATTTCGTATATTTCTATATACCTTTGCGGAATAATTAAGAAAAAACAATTTGCTTCGGCATTAAATATATTAGTCATGGGAAGATTAGGTCTTACAGAAATCCTTGTTATCGTAGGTATTGTGATATTACTTTTTGGAGGTAAAAAAATTCCAGAATTAATGAAAGGTTTAGGAAGTGGAATTAAGGAATTTAAAAACGCTGCTAAAGACGATCAACCTGCTGCTTCTAAAAAACAAGAAGAAGAAGAAACAAAATAAGAAATTCGAAAAAATTAAAATCCCAGATTACAATGTAGTCTGGGATTTTTTTATGGATTATAATGAAACTACTCTCAATAGTTTTGTAATTTCTCCCTTCGGTCGAAATGAAAAGATTACGAGAGTTTTTGGAATTTGGTATTTAAAAATTTGGAATTTTTACAAAACCATTGTCAGCTGAATTCTCTTTCTATCCTCATCAACCTCAGTTACTTTCACATCAACATGCTGATGTAGTTTTACTACTTCGTTTACATCGCTTACAAAACCAGCTTTTAACTGCGAAATATGCACTAAACCGCTTTCTTTGATTCCGATGTCAACAAAACAGCCAAAGTTGGTGATGTTATTAACAATTCCTGGAAGAATCATTCCCGTTTTCAAATCTTTGATTGATTTTACGTTTGCATCAAATTCAAAAACCTTGGCCGACTTTCTCGGATCTAATCCAGGCTTTTCAAGCTCTTTTATGATGTCTTTCAGCGTTAATAAACCAATTTCTGGTGTAATATACTTTTCAGGCTTAATAAGCGCTGTTTTCTCTTTATTTGCAATTAATTCGTTTAAAGAAATATTCAAGTCCTTCGCCATCTTTTCAACAACCGGATAAGCCTCTGGATGCACCGCTGAATTATCCAGCGGATTTTTAGCATTTGTAATTCTAATAAATGCCGCTCCCTGCTGATAGGCTTTATCTCCTAAACGAGGCACTTTTTTCAGTTGTTTTCTATCTTCAAAAGGTCCGTTTTCAGAACGGTATTGTACAATGTTTTCAGCCAGCTTCTCCCCGATTCCACTCACATAACTTAATAAATGTTTACTTGCTGTATTGATGTTAATTCCAACCGAGTTCACACAACGAATTACGGTGCTATCCAATTCTTCTTTCAATTTAGTCTGGTCAACATCGTGCTGATACTGCCCTACTCCAATCGCTTTCGGATCGATTTTTACCAATTCGGCTAACGGATCTGAAAGTCGTCTTCCGATAGAAACCGAACCACGAACAGTTACATCATAATTCGGAAATTCTTCCCTCGCAATTTTTGAAGCCGAATATACCGAAGCGCCTGCCTCAGAAACCACAAATACTTGAATTGGTTTGTCAAACGCGATTTTTTTGATGAAAAATTCCGTTTCGCGCGAAGCTGTTCCGTTTCCGATAGAAATCGCATCAATTTGGTACGCATTTACCATCGAACGGATTTTCTTTATCGCCATAGTTTCCTCGTTTTGAGGTGCGTGCGGATAAATGGTTTCGTTGTATAATAAATCTCCTTTTTCGTCCAAGCAAACTACTTTACAACCACTTCTAAATCCAGGATCGATTGCTAAAATACGTTTTTCTCCTAACGGCGGAGCCAATAACAACTGACCTAAATTATTAGCAAAAACCTGAATCGAGTTAGCATCAGCTTTGGCTTTGGCTTCTTGTAAAGTCTCGTTTCCAATTGCTGGATTCAATAAACGTTTATAACTGTCTTCAATTGCTAATTGCAAATGAGCTGTTGAATTATTTTGTTTCTTAATGATGATTTCGTCAATAACATCGTAAGCATCGTCGATATCAACATCAATTTTCATTTTGATAAAACCTTCGTTTTCTGCACGAAGCATTGCCAATAAACGGTGCGCTGGCGCTTTTGTCAAAGGCTCTTCCCAATCAAAATACTGATCGAATTTTTTTGCGCCTTCTTCTTCGGCTTTCTTTTTAACCACTTTTGTAGCAATGGTTGCTTTTCTCTGAAACAATCTACGCAACTGTTTACGAACATAGATATTTTCGTTGATCCATTCGGCTACAATATCTCTTGCGCCTTGAATAGCCGCTTCTTCATTAATAACATTTTCATTTAAATACTGCGTCGAAACGAAATCAAAATCAACATCGCTTTCAGACATTATTAATTTTGCTAATGGCTCTAGTCCGAATTCGCGCGCCACATCGGCTTTTGTTTTTTTCTTCTTTTTATATGGAAGATAAAAATCTTCAATTTCTTGCAAATCAAAACTGTCTTCAATTTTTTTCTTCAAATCTGGCGTAAGCGCTTTTTGCTCTTCAATAGATTTTAAAACTGCTTCTTTACGTTTTATAAGCGTATCATAATCTTTTTGAAGCTTTGCAATCTGCTCAATTACAGTTTCATCAAGATTTCCGGTTGCGTCTTTTCTATATCGCGAAATAAACGGAATCGTACAGTCTTCCTCTAATAATTTTACTGTGTTTTGAATACTGACTGCGGGCGCCTGAACAGACTTGGCAATAAATTGAATATTAGTCATACTTTTAATAAAATGATTTTCTTACTTAAAAATGATATAATTTACTTATTAAAATGTTTCTTCAAAATAGTAAATCATTCGGCTAAAATAATATCTTTGTTTCTAATTTTAAGCCTATGGAAATTTTATTACTATATTTTTTATTTATAAATATCATCGTTTTTATTTTCGCGGGATATGACAAATCTCAAGCCCGAAAAAACAAAAGACGAATCCCTGAAAACACGCTCTTCTTTATGGAATTAATCGGAGGAACTCCAGGTTTATTAATAGCAATGTTAATCTTCAGACATAAAACGAGTAAAACTTCATTTATTGTCAAATTCACGGTAATTTTTTTGATCCAAGCTGTTTTAGTTTACCTTAAATTAACTGATAAAATCTAAATAATTTGATTTGTTAACAACTGTAAAATCTGCTTCTGGATAAGCTTTTGCAAACGCGGTTGGAATTTTTGCTTTCTTATTTTCATTCCATTTAAATTCAAATCCTTCCAACTTATCTCCTATTTCTTCCAACCAGTCTAATTCCTGCTGATCATAAGTACGCCAGAAATAATTATTGGTTTTTATTTTCAGATAATGCTGTTTTTTTATTCTTTCATATGACAGATAATTTTCCCATAAATCACCAATATCATTTCTTGAATCTAACCTATTAAAATTGTTAATAATGGCATTTCGTATTCCGTTATCATAAAAATACCAACGGCTCGATTTGACAATTTCTTTTCGCAAATTTCTGCTGAATCCCTCAATTTTAAAGAGAATAAATACCTTAGAAAGTAAATCCAAATAATTTGCAACCGTGTTTTTAGACAATTGCAATTGGTTGGCCAATTCCTGAATAGAAACTTCTTTTCCAACCTGATATGCAATTAAACGAAGTAAATCGTAAATTTTATCTGCATGCTTAATGCCTTCAAAAACTAAAATATCTTTTAACAAATACGAATTGATAATTTCAAAAAGATAATCCTTTTTATCTTCCCAATTATCATATTGAATTAATTCGGGATAACCTCCAAAAAGCAGTTTTTCTTCTAAATTTTCAAGTGTTTGTTTATAGTTTTCCTTTTGTAAAAATTCAATTTGCGCCAGAGGAAATAAATAAAGTGTATTTTTTCGTCCTACAAGTGGTTCTCCTAATTTATTACTTAAATCAAACATAGAAGATCCCGTGGCAATAACTTTGATTCCGTCAATTGAATCCACAATTAATTTAAGAATCAGTCCAATATCTGGTACATTTTGCGCTTCGTCAATTACCAGTAAATCAATACCTGACAATAATCTTTTATAGTTATTAACAGAACGTTCTTTTAATAAATTTATATCATTGATATCTTCTCCATTGAGCTGAAGATAATTTTCAGAAGGAATTTCTTTTAAATAGCTTTTAATTAGTTCTGTTTTACCAACACGACGAGCTCCAAGCAAAATTAATACTTTATTAGGCACTACTTTCTTCCTAAACTCAGCAATTATAGCTCTTTCTAAATGTTTTTTCATTCTAACTAGCTTAAAATTAGAATACAAAGATAATTAAAAAATGTAAATTCAGTCAGTATGTTGACTAAATTAATGTAAATTCAGTCAGTACATCAATCGAATTAACGTTAATTCATTCACTAAAATGGCCTAATTTCCATTCTACAAAATAAAAAACCGAGCAAATTAAAAATTGGCCCGGTGTGATTATAAGTAGGTGCGAAGCACCGAATTTTTTTTTACTTTTTATGCGCAAGCAATTTTATTCACTCTATTTTGGTGTCTTCCGCCTTCAAAAGCTGTATCCAAGAAAGTTTCAACAATTTCAACAGCTTGATGAATTGATGTAAATCTCGCTGGAATACTTACAATATTGGCATCGTTGTGTAAACGCGTCAAATACGCGATTTCTTTTGTCCAGCATAAACCAGCTCTTACTTTCGGATGTTTATTAACAGTCATTGCAATTCCGTTACCGCTTCCGCAGATTACGATTCCAAAATCAGCTTTTCCTTCAGATACATCATTGGCAACTGGGTGCCCAAAATCTGGATAATCTACAGAAGCATCAGTATCTGTACCGTAGTTAGTTACTTCATATCCTCTAGCTTTAAGCATTTCAACAATTGCTTTTTTATATTCTGGACCTGCGTGATCGTTTCCTATCGAAATTTTCATTTTTCTATTCTATTAAGTTGTGTTGTGCAAATTTACTCAATTAATAAATGGATGCCACGAATTACACCAATTTTCACAAATTATTTTCTTTTTGAGTACTATATCAACAAAACAATTATAATTAGTATACATTCGCAATATAACATAGCAAAAACGTTTGTTTTACAACTATCTTACTGTCAAAACCTTATCAGTTATTAACAATTTTAATAAGTATATAACTATCTCACAATCAATGAAGAAAAAACATAATATTTGTTAAAATTTTGAGGTGTTAATAGGAGTTTGTAATTGCTTGATATTCAATTAACTTTAAGTTAACAGAAAATGTTAATAAGTTCGAAAAGAAAATTAGAAGTTTTTTTTGGTTGTTTCGAAAAAATGCTTAATCCAAAACTGGAATGAAATATGCAAGAAAAGTTTCGTGAATTTTTGGAAAAGTTATCAATATCAAAAATACCATTTTCAACAGAAATCAACATATCAACTTATCTACAAAATCAATTCAAATTTGGTTGTCAACCGTTGTTAATTAAAATACAAAAAGTCTTATAAATTAATCATTTAACTAAAAATAACTATGTTGATAACTCAGAATAAATAAGTAAAACGAGATTTCAATGGCTTCAAAAAAAAAATTATTCGACATATTAACAAGCTATAATAACAACCAAATTTTTTTAAATTTTTAAAAATCTTTTTTGTTGTATTTAATATATGTTGAAAACTAAAAAAGTTGAAATTGAAAAAATTTTATTTGAGTTTGAATTTTATTCTGTTTTGAATTTGTTTCAGACGATTTTGAGAGGATTGTTGAGATTGTCCAGAATTTGCTGAACTTCCTCGAAATCGTTTGGATGGACTTTGAGTTTGATTCCGCCCAGCGCATTTGAGTAAAGAGGTATAACAGAGAGCGTCATTTCGTTTTCGAAAAAATAAGGGATTCCTTCTTGCTCCAGTAAGTGTTTGAGAACTACGGTTTCGTGCAGATAATTGAATACGGCAATCGTTTTAAAGCTTTCCATTTTAGGTCTTTTTGTAAATGTACGAAAAGTTATATTTTTAATAATTCTATTTGTTAAAAAGTATTATCTGATATCTTATTTGTAATTTTAAGCCTTATTAGAAAAGATATATGAGTAAGAAAATTAGAAAGCCGATAAAAAAAGAGAAAGATTTCTCTGGGAAGATCCTAAAGATTTTATCGCAAAATGCTAATAAGCCATTCAATTACAAACAGATAGGAGCAAAGCTAGAACTTGATGATACAAAAAGCAGAAATCAGATTATAAAAGATCTGAAGATTCTGGCAGCTCAGAAGAAAATTATAGAAACAGAACCAGGAAAATATTTAGTAAAAGCCATTAGCCAGGATTACTACGAAGGAACAATAGATATGACGAGTAGAAAAACGGCATATTTTATTTGTGACGAATTTGAAGAAGATGTTTTTATTCCGACCAATAATTTGAATCGTGCTTTAGACAAAGACAAAGTAAAAGTTTACGTTTATAACAGAAGAAAAGGAAAAAGACCTGAAGGTGAAGTAATTGAAGTTATAGAAAGAGATAAAACAGAGTTTGTAGGTGTAATTGATATGCAGCCAAATTTTGCTTTTGTTTCTACTGCAAATCCTAAAATGTATACCGATATTTTTATACCTAAAGATAAAATTGGTGAGGCAGAAAACGGTGACGTTGTTTTAGTTAAGATTGAAGACTGGCCAAAAAGAGCCGATAGTCCGTTTGGATCTGTAATTCGAGTTTTAGGAAAACCTGGAGAACATAATACTGAGATTCATGCTATTTTGGCTGAATACGGATTGCCAGCAGATTTTCCTGTTGAAGTAGAGGTGTTTGCACAAAAACTAGATACTTCGATTCAGGAATCTGAGATTGCAAAACGTCGTGATATGCGTGATACGCTAACGTTTACGATAGATCCAAAAGATGCAAAAGATTTTGATGATGCCTTGTCTTTCAAAAAGTTAGAAAATGGAAACTTCGAAATCGGAATTCATATTGCAGACGTTTCGTATTATCTTGAAGAAGGAACAATCCTTGATGATGAAGCGTATCAAAGAGCCACTTCGGTTTATTTGGTAGATAGGGTAGTGCCGATGCTTCCAGAAGTGTTGTCTAACTTTGCCTGTTCGCTTCGTCCAAATGAGGAAAAATATACATTCTCTGCAGTATTTGAAGTTTCTCCAACGGCACAGGTTATTAACCAATGGTTTGGAAGAACTGTAATTTATTCAGATCAGCGTTTTGCATACGAAGAGGCTCAGCATATTATTGAAACAAAAGGAAATAATACAATTCCAGTTGATATTTCTATTACGGGAGAATCGTATGTAGTTTCAGATGAAATTGTTGAAGCTACTTTGAAGTTAGATGAATTAGCTAAGATTTTGAGAAAGAAAAGAATGCAGCAAGGCGCTATTTCTTTTGATAAAGTGGAAGTGAAGTTCAATCTTAATGAAGAAGGAGAACCAGAAGGAGTATATTTTAAAATATCAAAAGATGCCAATCATTTGATTGAAGAATTCATGCTTTTGGCTAACAGAAAAGTGGCAGAATACATTGGTAAACAAAAGAAAACCTTTGTTTACCGTATTCACGACGAACCAAATGAAGATAAGTTAATTGCAATGCAAACTGTAATTGCTAAGTTTGGTTATAAGATTGATTTTAGAACAAAAGGCGATATAGCAAAATCTATAAACGCTTTGATGGAAGAAGTAAACGGTAAGAAAGAGCAAAATCTTATTGATACTCTTGCTATTAGAAGTATGAGCAAAGCCAAATATTCGACAGATAATATTGGACATTACGGTTTAGCTTTTGATTATTACAGTCACTTTACATCGCCAATTCGTCGTTATCCAGACGTAATGGTACACCGTTTGCTGCAGTATTATCTAGATGGAGGAGCTTCTGTAGACGAAGAAACTTATGAAACGAAATGTTTGCATTGTTCAAACATGGAAAACTTAGCAACAAATGCTGAGCGTGACAGTATCAAATACATGCAGGTTAAATACATGCAGGATCATCAAGACGAAGAATTCCTTGGCGTTATTTCTGGTGTTACCGAATGGGGAATTTATGTTGAAATCGTTTCTAATAAATGCGAAGGAATGGTAAGAATCAGAGAAATAAAAGAAGATTACTATACTTTTGATGAAAGACAATATGCATTGGTTGGAGCTAATTCTAACCGTTTATTGCAATTGGGAGATGAAATTTATGTGAAAGTGAAAAATGCCGACTTAGTGAAAAAACAACTGGATTTTCATTTTTTAAGACGAGCAGAATAAATATCAATTTAAAAATAAAAGTATGAGAAAGCTAATTATAGGAGCAGCAATTTTATTTGTACAAATGTCTTTTGGTCAGGTTACCAAAGAGTTGGGTGATTTTGATACCGTAAAAGTATTTGATAAATTAAGTGTAAAAGTAGTTCAGGCAGGTGAAAATAAAATTGTTATAAAAGGAGCTAGAGAAGCGGAAGTTGAAGTTGTTAACAAAAATGGCATTTTAAAACTGAGAATGCCTTTTCCAAAACTTTTATCAGGAAATGATCTTAGTATTACATTGTATTACAAACATATAGAATTGATTGATGCTAATGAAGGAGCAACTGTAACAAGCAATGAAGCTATTAAAGCTACTTCGTTTAAAGTAAGCGCACAGGAAGGTGCAATTATTAATGTTGATTTAGATGTTGATAAGCTTAAAGTAAGTTCAGTATCAGGAGGTTCTATTACTTTAACTGGTAAAGCTGCAAATCAAGATGCAAGTTTGGGAGCTGGTGGTTATTTACTAGCAAGTAAATTAGAGACTTCTCAGACTACTGTGAGCGTTTCTGCGGGCGGAAAAGCCGATGTTAATGCTTCGACCCTTGTCGATGCAAAAGTGAGCGCAGGAGGCTCTATTTACATTTATGGAAAACCAAAACAAATAAACCAGAAAACTGTTTTTGGTGGTAAAATAGAAGAAGTAAAATAACAAGTAGTAATTGATGATTAATGATATTCTAGCGGGACTTCCCTGGGGACTTGTTCTTAGTTTTATGGTTGGCCCAGTATTTTTTGTTTTATTAGAAACCAGTATTACAAAAGGATTTAGAGCTGCAATTGTTTTTGATTTAGGCGTAGTATTGGGAGATATTTTCTTTATTGCTATTGCTTATCTTGGAAGTTATAGACTCATTTCCAGTTTGAAAGACGATCCAGCACTTTTTATTTTTGGAGGGATAATTATGCTTTCTTATGGTATTATTTCTTTTGTAAAGCTAAAAAAAGAAGAAAAAATAAACGATGAAGAAATTGACCGTGACATTCTAAAAAGAAATTATGGAAGTTTGTTTGTAAAAGGCTTTTTATTGAACGTTATTAACATTGGTGTTCTTGGTTTTTGGCTCGCTGTTATTATTTCAGTTGGACCAAAATTAGATATGCAGACTCCAAGAATGATGACATTTTTTACTGCTGTAATTATCACTTATTTATTAATTGATTGTGCCAAGATTTTATTAGCCAAACAGTTAAAATCAAAAATGACTCCAACTAATATTCTCAAAATTAAAAAAGGAATTAGCGTAGTTTTAATGGTTTTCGGATTTGCATTAGTAATTCAAGGATGGTTTCCTAAAGAAAAAGAAATGGTTAAAAATGCCTTTGAAAGAATAGAGAAGAAGTAGTTGTTAATAACTCAAAATTATAAAATTAGACCTCTGAAATTCAGAGGTTTTTTTGTGTTTATAATTGTTAGTTTAAAACTTTGACAAAGTTGATTGGCACCAGTTTGTTATTTCGACGAAGGAGAAATCTCCACAAGTAACTCCGCAACAATTATCCAATCTTTGTAGAGCTTCTCGTGGAGATTTCTCCTTACGTTGAAATGACAAGATTGTGGATAATCTTCATAAAGTAACAAACCCGACAGGTTTTTAAAACCTGTCGGGTTTATTTGTAAAATTTAAAAATTAAACATAAAAAAAAACTTCAAATTGCTTTGAAGGTTTTGAAGCATCGTCCGGATTCGAACATAAATCTTTATCTAATTTTTTCTAAAAATTAAGCATAAAAAAACCTCTAAATTACTTTAGAGGTTTTGAGGCATCGTCCGGATTCGAACCGGAGTAGGAGCTTTTGCAGAGCCCAGCCTAGCCGCTCGGCCACGACGCCATTACTTGAACGGTTGGCAAAAGTAACTAAAATCTTTAAATTTCAAAAGTTTCGAATGAACTATTTTAAAAAAATACAGATTTAATTGCAGTGATTACTTTCTAATTTCCGTCATTTTTATAGTAACTGACTCAACATCACCACCAATAGGAGGATTTATTTTAGAAACCCAAACTGTGGTTTTTTCTATCATTTCTATCTCTGCCAGTACACGAATATTGATTCTTTTGGCTACATGTTCCAATAAATGCGAACGAATTGCCATTTCTTCCGTCACAATTTTGTTCAAATGCACATAGTCAACAGTGTCTAAAAGGTGATCTGTTTCCGCTGATTTCTGTAAATTGGTTTTAATTTTTAGATCTACTTTGTAATCAGATCCAATTTTTCCTTCTTCAATTAAACATCCGTGGTAAGAAAAAGTTCGGATATTTTTCAGTTTAATAACTCCCATTTTTATAATTTTATTCTTGTAGTATTTGGATCTTGGTAATTGGATGTTACAGCTTGGATAGAAACAATTTTTTCTATTTCATCAACTGTAAAGTGAATGGTATAAGGAAATTTCTTTAAAGGTAATGTACGGACAATATTGTATTTTTCCTCGAAAAAAGGTATAGTTTTTAACGTTAAAGCATAGTTTTTAAACTCTTTATAAAATAATTTGCCCAAGCCTTTTCTTATAGATTCATAATAAAAAGCTGTTTCATCTACTTCTAGTTTTGCTCTTTGAAGAATTATGGTTTTATAATTTTCTTCTAAAGCCATTTTTTATCTAACTCTTTTAAGGCATCTTCTATAGGAATATAATCCTCTGGCTTAGCATTCTTCATACGTTCTAAAACCATTTCTTGCTGCCAAAGTGGAATTTCATTCTCAACATTTTCATTTATAGAAACATCTGGAATATGTTTAAAAAAACTAATAAAAGTTTCGTAAAAATCGTCTGGAATTGTAACAGTTAATTGTCTCATAATTCTGAATATTTGTACAAAAGTACTAAATAAATTAATCTTAGGTTTTAGCTTTAACGTTTCATGTTTTCAGTAAGTTTCCAAAGAAAACCATAAACCATAAACTATAAACTATAAACTTTTTTATCTTTGCTAAAATTACTATAAAATAATGGCATCAGAAGAGAAATCACTCAATTTTATTGAACAAATCATAGAAGAAGACGTAAAATCAGGTCTTTCAAATACTAAACTTCGCTTTCGTTTTCCACCAGAACCTAATGGTTATTTACACATTGGGCACGCGAGTTCTATTGCGTTAAATTTTGGTTTAGGAATTGATTATCAATCTCCTGTGAATTTACGTTTTGATGATACAAATCCTGAAAAAGAAGAACAGGAATTTGTTGATGCTATTAAAAAAGATGTGGAATGGTTAGGATATACTTGGGCTGAAGAATGTTATGCATCAGATTATTTCCAGCAATTATACGATTGGGCAGTTTTCTTAATTAAGAAAGATAAAGCTTATGTTGACAGTCAGACTTCTGAAGAAATGGCAATTCAGAAAGGAACTCCAACAACTCCAGGAACTGATAGTCCGTACAGAAATCGTTCTGTTGAAGAAAACTTAGATTTATTCGAGAGAATGAAAAACGGTGAATTTGAGGCTGGTACACATATTCTTCGTGCAAAAATTGACATGAAATCAACAAACATGTTAATGCGTGATCCTATCATGTACAGAATTTTACACAAACATCACCATAGAACTGGAGATGCTTGGAAAATCTATCCAATGTACGATTGGGCACACGGACAAAGTGATTATTTAGAGCAAATTTCACACTCATTTTGTACATTAGAATTCTTGCCTCACCGTGAATTATACGATTGGTTTTTAGATCAAATTTTAGATGAAAATAAACTGCGTCCAAAACAAAGAGAATTTGCTAGACGTAACTTATCACATACTGTTGTTAGTAAAAGAAAATTACAGCAACTAGTTAAAGAAAAGCATGTTAACGGTTGGGACGATCCTAGAATGTCAACCATTTCTGGATTAAGAAGACGCGGTTATACAGCTGCTTCATTACGTAATTTTGCTAACACAATTGGTATTGCAAAACGTGATAATTTGATCAATGTATCGGTTTTAGAATTTTGTATTCGTGAAGATTTGAACAAAATTGCACCTCGTGTAATGGCTGTTTTAGATCCTGTAAAATTGGTAATTACCAATTATCCAGAAGGAAAAGAGGAGTGGTTGGAAGCTGAAAACAATCAAGAAGATGAAAATGCAGGTTTCAGAAAAGTACCTTTTTCTCGTGAATTATACATTGAAAGAGAAGACTTTTTAGAAGAAGCTCCAGCTAAATATTTCCGTTTGACTTTAGGAAAAGAAGTGCGTCTTAAAAATGCATATATCATTAAAGGAGAGTCAGTTATAAAAGATGCTGAAGGGAATATTACAGAAATTCATGTAACGTATGATACCGATTCTTTAAGCGGAAGCGGCACTGAAGCAAGCCAAAGAAAAGTATCTGGAACCTTACATTGGGTTTCTATCAAACATGCATTGGAAGCTGAAGTTCGTTTGTACGATCGTTTGTTTACAGATGAAGCTCCTGACAGTTATAAAGAGAAAAACTTCTTAGATTTTGTGAATCCAAATTCGTTAGAAATTGTAACTGGATATGTTGAACCAAGTTTATCAACAGCTCAAAATGAAGATAAATTTCAGTTTCAACGTTTAGGATATTTTACTGTTGATAAAGACTCAACTCCTTCAAAATTAGTGTTTAACAAAACTGTTGGATTGAAAGATGCTTGGGAAGAAAAAGGTAAAAAAGAAGAAAACAGCATCAATAATTCTTTGAAAGATATCAACAAATATTTTAAAGTTGAGACTAAAGCTGAAAGAATTGCAATTGAAAGTGCGATAGGAGAGAACATTAAAAACATCTCTACTTTTTCGCTTTTGCAGAATTCTTTAAAGAAGAATATCAACAATAATAAGGCTTCGCTGTTGTTTTCTCAGTTTATTTTGAAATATTCAAATTGGAAATCAACAGATTTTGAAGAAGAAGATATTAAGAAATTATATTCAATGTCTCTAAAAAGTGAATCGACTTATGTAAGATCAAAAGCACTTTTGAATTTAAGAGATATTGAAAGTGAAGATTTGAGAAATCAATTTTCAGACGAAATTTTGAAATTATATTCAAATCCACCAAAAAATGCTTCTGAAAGAGAAATTGAAATTCTTTCTGAAATGGTGAAGAAGTAATATCAACTTAATTTATGAAAAGCGCTTTTATAAGCGCTTTTTTTTATTATATATATTAACTATTGATTTTAAAAATTTGATAATTTTTATAAATTAAAAGTGACTTTCATAAATTGATTTTAATAGAAAATAAAAATATGTTGGATAAGGAATTCATTTTTTTAGTTTTCGTCCATTTAAAAGCTTTATTTTAATTTTAGCCTTTTATTATTCCCAATTTTTCCTATTAGGTTTTTAAATATAGTTTTAATTGATTTAGTTTTTATTTTTAATTAAGTGTATTTATTATTTATAAAATCTATTATTTTTGTAATTTTAATTTATTTTATAGATTAAAATTGACATTCATAAATTATCTTTAAGCTAATATAAAAAATAGTCGAGTAGAGAAGACCTTTTTTTGTTTTTCGTTCCTTAAAATTCTTTATTTTAATTTTTTGCTTTTTTTAGTTCCAATTTTCTTCTAAAAAACTAAAATTAAAGTTTTTTCTTATTTTTTAATTTTTGACTTCAATTTTTATTATTATAAGTTTTGGTTATTATTATATTTTAAAATTAAGTTTGTATTTATTATTTATAAAATTTACTGTAATATTTAAAATTATAGATTTTTATTATTTTTTAAGTCTTTAACTTCAATTTTGTATTTATAAATTTTAATGATTAATATTTTAAAATTTAAGTTTTTAATTATTATTTATAAAAATGATTAAAAATATAAAAATAATAGTTTTTATAGATTAATTTTAACCTTCATAAATTGATTTTAAGACGTTTTTTAAGTTGAATTGATAGATAACTCGTTTTTTGAATTATTGTTTATTTACGGTCTTTATTTTAGTTTTTACTGTTATTTTAGTCAGTTTAACGGGTTGTTAACACACAATTGTTTATAAAACTGCTATTTTTAACTCAATACCAAAAGTCAGAGATGATTTTTGTAAAAAATTAAAATTTGCCGAAAAGAATCTAAGTTGAAATTTATTGTTTTTAGAAACTCGTAATTTTTATAATAATAGATTTTCAAAACTGATTTCCTAAGAAGACAATTTTATGTTCTCATTTTTATTATGATGTAGATTTGATAATATTTCCCGTAAAAGATATTTTTTCAAATGGTGTCATAATGTACAAAATACCATAATGTTGAATTTGAGTGAAAGTTTAGTTTTTAAATTTCAGGTCTGACAATTTTTAATTTAAATCTAATTTATCATGAAAATTTTATATTTCGCAGTAGCATTATTATTTGCAAACGTAGCAATTTCACAAACACATCAAATTACAAAACACAACGGAGAACAGCTTGATGTAAATTTTATTAAAAACGAAAATGGTTTTGTTTATTATTCTTTAAACGGAAGTTCTGAAGAAATCAAAATCAGTAAGTATGCAGTGTCATCTATTACAAATAAAGAAACAAAACAAACTCAAAAAGTTTCTGATAAAATAATAGTTGATTCAAAAGACGATTACAAAATGGTAACTGTTCTTCCGCAAGACAAAACAATAGGACTGAAACAGGCAGCTAGTTTTACAGGAGTCTCAACAAGGACAAAAGGTGAACCGCCAATTGCAAATCAGAACCAAACTGCTATGAGAATTAAATCTAAATCGGCTTCAAATGGTTATCCTTTTGTTAGCATTGTTGAAAAAGCAGATGGTAAGTACGAAGCTGTTGCTTATGTGTATTAATTAGATTGTTAATTTTTTGTAAATTACAATTAATCAAAGTTTTATCATTTTAAAAAAGAGTATCTTTATTAATAATTTTAAATTGTAACTATCATGTCTAAGAATTTAAATACAGCAGCAGCAATTTTGGCTGCAGCGGCTGCAGGGGCGGCAATCGGAATTTTATTTGCTCCAGATAAAGGATCAAAAACAAGAGCAAAAATTAAAGAAGGTATCGATGATGCAAAACATAATCTGAAAGATTCTTTTGATGCTAGCTCTGAAGTTCTTCGTGAAAAATTTACGAGTGCTACTCATAATCTTGACGGAACTTTGAATGAGTTACTTTCTAATGTCAGCCATAAAACAGAAGAGGTAATTACTTTTTTAGAAACTAAATTGGCTGAGTTAAAAGCACAAAACGCTAAACTTCAGAAATAATATTTTTATAAAGCACATTACTTGCTTATTTTTATAAGAAAGTTTTGTGCTTTTTTTTTATCTAAAATTTTAAATATGGCTTTTGAAGAATTAAAAGAAAACACTGAAAAAGTTCAGGATCAAGCTAAAGAATACATTGAAAGTCATTTAGCTTATTACAAACTTTGGGGTTTTAAGGTTGCAATGAAATCAACAACTTTAATCTTTAAGTTTACTTTGATTTTATTATGTTTCAGTATGGTAATGATTTTTGGATCTTTTGCCGCAGCGTATGCTTTTGGTTCTTTGTTTGAAAGTAACGCTCTCGGATTTTTGATGGTAGGAGGTATCTATTTGGTAGTAACTATTTTGCTTTTCTTTATAAAAGACAAATTTGTTGAAGGACCAATCTTGGAGAAATTTTCAGAAATCTTTTTTAATGATTAATTATGGAAAGAAAAAAATACTCTTCGTATGCTGAGATTGAAAGAGATCTAGAAATTTTGAAATTGGAAAAAGAAATCAATTATCAGAAATTGGTTTTGAGTTTTCAGAAAACAAAGGAAAGTATCACACCGCAAAATATTGTAAATGGTTTCATTTCATCTTACACTGATTACTTTTCAAATTCTTATGTAAAAATTATCCAGACCATTTTACCGTATGTAATTGGTTGGTTTATAAATAGAAAAAGAGGCGATTAAGCCTCTTTTTTATTTTAGAATTACTGTAAATTACTGTTGAACATCTGGTTGAACATCATCTTCATAACCAGATTGTCTGTGAGTTGGTTTTGGTTTTTCAATTTTCTTATTTCCCTTTTTCATCATTTCGCCAACTTGGTTTGAAGCTGTAAAAGAAGCAACCATGTTATTCAACATATCACTTCCAGCTTGTGGAGAATTTGGAAGAAGAATTAAGTTTGAGTTTGTATCAGATCCAATAGATTGTAAAGTATCATAATGCTGAGTAACTACAATTAGAGCAGAAGCTTCTTGCGAATTGATTCCAACTTGGTTCAAAACTTCAACACTTTCTACAAGACCTCTTGCAATTTCACGACGTTGGTCTGCAATACCTTGACCTTGTAAGCGTTTGCTTTCTGCTTCAGCTTTTGCTTTTGCAACAATTCTAATTCTTGAACTTTCAGCTTCAAATTCAGCAGCAGTTTTTTCTCTATCAGCAGCATTGATTCTGTTCATTGCATTTTTTACCTGAATGTCTGGATCAATATCGGTAACCAAAGTATTGATGATATCATATCCGTAAGTTGACATTGCTTCGTTCAATTCACGTTTTACTGCAACTGCAATATCATCTTTTCTTTCAAAAACGTCATCCAATTTTAGTTTAGGAACTTCAGCACGAACTACGTCAAATACATAAGAAGTAATCTGATCATGCGGATATTCTAATTTGTAAAATGCTTCATACACTTTATCTTGAATCACTTTGAACTGAACTGAAACTTTCATTTTAATGAAAACGTTGTCTCTAGTTTTAGTTTCGATGATAACATCTAATTGCTGAATTTTGAGATTCACTCTTCCGGCCAATCTATCTACCATCGGAATTTTAAGTTGCAATCCTGAATTTCTTACACTTTGGAATTTTCCAAATCGTTCGATAATTACGGAAGATTGTTGTTTCACAGTAAAGAACGACGACATAAAAATGAAGAATGCCAATACTAAAAAGATAATGAATGCTGTACTCATGGTTATATAATTTATGTTGTATAATTTTCTAAAAATACGAATTATATAAAGATATGTACTTTAATAATATTTTATTTAGGTGATTTTATTTGTTAAATTTTATTTTAAATTTGGCTTTAACTTAACCAAAAATATAATTTATGAAGAGAATACTATTAGGTATTGCGATGATTTCTAGTGCTTATTTGTCAGCACAAACTGTAATTGTGAATGAAAAATATGAGAAGAAAAATGAACCTGTTGATTTTGTATATCTTCCAGTTTCAAAAAAGATGGTCATTTTCACGGGAAAACAGTTACCGCAGAATCGTAATGAGATATACAATGCTTATAGCTATACAAGTAATGGAAGTAAAGAAACTCTTTTTGAGAAAGAAAAAATTATTGATCCTGTTTTTTCTCCTGATGGAAATGCTTTCAAAGCAAAAGATATTTCATCTGAAGGACGTGGAAGTTTAAAGTATGTTAATAATAAAAATAATAGCTTCAGAGTAAAATTATCACATTTGAATAATACAAACAATTCGTACTTTGGTATTACAGATGAAGATACGCGTATTTTTAATGTGGTAAATGATAATCCTGCTTATTACTATAGTTACAGATCCTATAACAATGTTTATGATTTGGGATTTACCAACGAAAAAGGCAGCGCGAAGATAAATTTTGAAGAAGATGACATTTATCTAGAAGTATATAACGTTGAAAGTAATAGCAGTAACAGAGCAAAGATTGAAAAACCTAATCTCGCTTTATTGATGGGTGATTCGTATACTGATTTTAAAGGAAAAACATCATTTAATTGTAGAATAAAAGGAAATGATACTTTTGATTTGATAACTAAATCTTTATCAAAAGAGAGAAATCAGACCATTTTATATAAAGCGACTTATGACTTTTCTGGAAAAAAATTAAGTGAAGTATCTTTTAAATTAGATTTGAAAGAAGGAATTTTTAGTCTTTCTAATAATTTAGGTGGAGGTTTAAAGACGATTGGTTCTGGTATTAATCATACTCCAATAAGAACTTACTTAGATGTTTTATCAATTAATAATTACTATGAGGATAGTTCAAATGGCGATATTTATATTTATGGAGCCTTTTCTTTAAGTAATGAATCTAGTCCTTGTGGTAATTATGTTTTTAAGTTTGATAAAAATGGAGTTAAAATATGGGAATCGATTAATAAAATTGACTGCGGTTATAAATTAGATGATTATTCATATTTTAATGTAAGTTTGCTTGAATATAATAATAACTTATTGCTGTGTTTTGATAAAAATTATCATATTGTTGATAAGGTTACAGGTTCTTTTTTAAAATCTGATAATGTAAGTTATGATTATGATGCAGGGTATACGAGATATATTTCTTTTATTAATAATACATATGTAACAGAAGAAAAAAAAGATAAATCGTTGAAAAGGAAAACTTTTTCTAGTTCATGTTTTATTGCGATGAATCTTGATAATAAATTTCTTGATTATATTAAATCTGTATCGAGTGAGGAGAAAGCTATTTATTTTCAAACTATTTTCTCAAATGAAGGAATATGGTTATTAGAGACAGATAACAAAAATTATTACAAAGTTCTTTTTTTTAAAGAATAAAAAAAGCTCCCAATTTGGGAGCTTTTTGTTTTTATAAAGTTTCAATTGCCTTTTGAATTCTAGAAATAGTTTCTTCTTTTCCTATGATTTCAACAATGTCAAATAGGTGAGGACCTTTAAGTGCTCCAACCAAACTTAGACGGAAAGGTTGCATTACTTTACCCATGCCTATTTCGTTTTTGGTTAACCAATCTTTTATGATTGCTTCAATATTTGCAGAAGTAAAATCTTCAATATTTTCTAAAACAGAAATCAATTCCTGCATTAATGTTGGAGTTTCTTCTTTCCAGTTTTTACTTGCTTTTTCATCGTATGATGTTGGAGCTTGGAAAAAGAAATCTGTCAGATCCCAAAATTCAGAAACAAAGTTTGCTCTTTCTTTAATCAACGAAACAATTCTAGTTAGATCATATTTAGAAACATCAATGCCTTTTTCTTCTAAAATAGGAGAGAAGGTTTTTGCTAAATCAGCATCATTTTGTTTTACTAAATATTGGTGATTGAACCATTTGTTTTTCTCAGGATCAAATTTTGCTCCAGCTTTGTGAACTCGGTTTAAGTCAAAAGATTGAGCTAATTCTTCTAAAGAAAATAATTCTTTGTCTGTTCCATCATTCCATCCCAATAAAGCAAGGAAGTTTACAACCGCTTCTGGGAAAAATCCTTTTTCTCTATAACCAGATGAAACACCTTCTTCAGTTTTCCATTCTAATGGAAATACTGGGAATCCCATTTTGTCTCCGTCTCTTTTTGATAATTTACCATTTCCAATTGGTTTTAGAATCAAAGGTAAATGAGCAAATTCTGGAGCTTCCCAACCAAATGCTTTGTATAATAAAACGTGAAGTGGCATAGAAGGCAACCATTCTTCTCCACGTATTACATGTGAAGTTTCCATCAAATGATCATCGACAATATTAGCTAAATGGTAAGTTGGCATTCCGTCACTTTTGAAAAGAACTTTATCGTCCAAAAGATTAGTTTCAAACTTCACATCTCCACGAATAATATCTTTCAAATGTAAAGTTTCATCAACCGGAGTTTTAAAACGAATTACATAATGTTCTCCATTTGCAATTCTTTTAGAAGTTTCTTCTGCAGAAATTACCAATGATGTATCTAGTTTTTCACGATTGTGGTGATTGTAAATAAATGTTTTTCCTTCCGCTTCGTGTTGTTTTCTATGTGCATCCAAAGCTTCAGGAGTATCAAAAGCATAATATGCCCAACCAGAATTTATCAGCTGATCTGCATATTGTTGGTATAAATTTTTGCGTTCGCTTTGTCTGTATGGACCAAATTTTTCATTTTTTCCAACCGTTTCTTCAGGAGCAATTCCTAACCATTCTAGAGCTTCCATAATGTAAGCCTCTGCACCTGGAACAAAACGAGTCTGATCTGTATCTTCAATTCTCAGATAAAAAACACCGTTATGTTTTTTTGCAAATAGATAATTAAATAGGGCAGTACGAACTCCGCCAATATGTAACGGTCCAGTCGGACTTGGTGCAAAACGCACACGAACTTGCTTTGACATTTGTTTAAAATTTTGTTGCAAAGATACGACTCTGAATTAGAAAATTAGGTAATGAGAAAATTAGATAATTACTCGTGTTAAGCTTAATTGACTAATTTTCTAATTGATCATTATCTAATTAATAATTATTACTTTTATAGGTTATAATTAAAACAGATTTATTTTGAAAACATCATCTGCAATATATCAAAAGTTAGAGGCTTTCATTAAGAAATATTATACCAACGAATTGATAAAAGGGATATTACTTTTTACCGGTTTCGGTTTATTATATTTTTTGTTTACGCTTTTTGTAGAGTACTTTCTTTGGTTAAAACCATTAGGAAGAACTTTTCTATTTTGGTTATTCGTCGGAGTTGAAGTTTTCCTTTTAGTCCGTTTAATTCTTTTTCCTTTGTTCAAGTTGTTCAAACTTCAAAAGGGAATTGATTATAGTCAGGCTTCTAAAATTATTGGAAATCATTTTACAGAAGTGAGTGATAAGCTTACTAACTTTTTACAATTGTCTTCTGAGAATAATTCCGAAAGTTCAGAATTAGTTTTAGCTTCAATTGAGCAAAAAGCAAATTCACTGCAGCCAATTCCTTTTGGAAATGCCATCAATTTTAAAGCTAATAAAAAATATTTGCCATTAGCTTTAGTTCCAATTTTGCTTTTTGCTGTTTTTTATATTTCTGGAAATAGTAATGTAATTTCTCAAAGTTTGAATAGAGTAGTGCATTTCAATTCTGCATTTTTACCACCAGCTCCATTTAAGTTTGTGGTTTTGAATTCGAATTTACAAGCTGAACAGAATAAAGATTTCGTTATCAAAATGGAATCTGTTGGAAATGTAGTTCCAGAAAATGTTACGATTCATATTGGAAATGAAAGCTATTTTATGGAATCTTCTCAACCTGGAAAGTTTGAATTTAAAGTAGAGAAACCAGCAGCGAATATTCAATTTTCTTTTGAAGGAAATTCGGTAGTTTCAGAAGAATACGAATTGAAGGTTATCACAGTTCCATCTATTGCAAACTTCGAAATGGTTTTAAATTTTCCATCTTATCTAAAGAAAAAATCAGAGACAATTCAAGGAACTGGAAATGCAATTGTACCTGAAGGAACGACTGTAACTTGGAAAATGAATACCAAATCTACACAAGAAGTAGCATGGAAAAAAGATAATGAAGTATTTAAGTTCAATAAGGTTGAAAATGACTTTAAATTGAGTAAAAATATTAGTCAAAATACAGAATATCAAATTCTTACGTCTAATGATAAGGTTAAAAACTACGAAAAACTAGATTACCAGCTCTCTGTAATCAAAGATCAGTTTCCAACTATCAATGTTGGTCCTGCGCCTGATAGTTTGAAGCTAGATAAGAACTATATTTTAGGAAGATTAGGTGATGATTATGGACTTTCGAAATTACAAATTGTATACTACGAACGTAACAAACCTCAATCTGCTAAACGTGGAAACATTCCTGTTAAGGCTGGAGTATTTGATCAGTTTGTTTTTAATTTTCCAAGTAACCTTCCAGTAGAAGAAGGTGTTTCATACGAATACTATTTTGAAGTTTTTGATAACGATGCACCACACGGATTTAAGTCTACCAAGTCTTCTACATTTTCAGATCGCGTAGCTACAACAGATGAAATTCAGGATCAAGAATTACAACAGCAAAATAATAATATCAATAGTTTATCTAAATCTTTAAAGAACCAAACAAAGCAGATTTCAGAAATGGATAAGCTTCAGAATACAGGAAAAGAAAAAGATAATTTAGAGTTTAAAGATCAGCAGAAGATTAATGATTTTATCAAACGTCAGAAACAACAGGACGAAATGATGAAACAGTTTTCTGAAAAAATGAATCAGAATCTAGATAAGTTTAAAGACGATAAGAAAGATAAAACAGCTGAAGATTTACAAAAGCGTTTAGATAATGCGCAGAAAGATTTAGAAAAGAATCAGAAATTATTAGATGAGTTGAAGAACTTGAATGATAAATTAAACAGTGAAGAACTGTTTGATAAGATGGAAAAGTTCAAACAAATCAGTAAAAACCAATCTCGTAATTTAGAGCAATTAGTTGAGTTAACCAAGCGTTTTTATGTTTCAAAGAAAGCAGAACAAGTTGCAGAGAAACTAAACAAACTGTCAGAACAACAGGAACAGTTATCTAATAAAGAGAAAGAAAATACGAAAGATAAGCAAGATGAAATCAATAAATCTTTTGATAAGATTCAGGAAGATTTAAAAGATTTGAAAGAGGAAAATAAGACTTTGAAGAAACCTTTGGATATTCCGTCTGATGCTTCTAAAGAGAAAGATGTAGATAATGATTTGAATAAAGCTTCTGAAGAATTGAGTAAAAAGAATACTTCTGGAGCTAAACCAAAACAGAAAAGTGCAGCAAAGAAAATGAAGTCTATGGCTCAAGAAATGCAGAGCGAAATGGAAGGTGGGGAGCAAGAACAATTAGAAGAAGATGTAGCAATGCTTCGTCAGATTCTGGATAATCTTTTAGCGTATTCTTTGTCACAAGAAGATGTGATGAAACAGTTTAAAGCAATGAAATTAGGTTCTTCTACATTTACAAAAAGCATCAAGATTCAGCAAAATTTGAAACAACAGTTCAGACATGTTGATGATAGTTTGTTTGCACTTTCATTACGTAATCCAAAGGTAGCAGAAGACGTTACTAAAGAAATTGGAAACGTGCAATACAATATGGATAAGGCTATAGAAACCTTAACCGATGTTCAGATTCCTAGAGGTGTTTCACACCAGCAATATGCAGTTTCATCTGCCAATAAGTTAGCTGATTTCTTAAGTGATTTATTGAACAACATGCAGATGTCTATGCCTAAACCCGGAGCTGGAAAACCTAAACCTGGAGATGGACAAGGTATGCAATTACCAGATATTATTCAGAAGCAAAAAGGTCTTGCTGATAAGATGAAAGAAGGAATGCAATCTGGACAGAAACCTGGTGATAAACCTGGACAGGGAGAAAATGGTCAGGGAAAAGATGGACAAAGTAAAGAAGGTCAAGGAAACAAAAGTGGTGGTAAAGACGCTTCTGGTAAAGATGGAAAGAATGGAAAAGGTGAGAAGAATGGTGATGAAGGAGAAGATGGAGAAGGAGATGCAGAAGCTATAATGGAGATTTACAAAGAGCAAGTTAAACTTCGTGAAGCTCTTCAAAAAGAATTAGCAAAGAAAGGTTTAGACTCTCAAGGTAAATCTATAATAGACCAAATGAAACAATCTGAAAAGCAGATTTTGAATAAGGGTTTTAAGAATGAGAACTTGCAACGTATATTAAATATTCAGCAAGAATTATGGAAATTAAATAATGCAGTTCAGCAACAAGGTCAAGATACGCAAAGACAATCTGAAACTAATAAGGCTGAATTTACTAATCGTTCCAATGCTTTGCCAAGTTCGCTATTGGAATATTTAAACAGTGTAGAGATATTAAACAGACAATCACTACCTTTGCGCTCGAATTTTAATCAAAAAGTTCAAGAATACTTTAATACAAAATGATAAATTTTAATTACGAAACAGATTTTACTTTAGGAGACGAGCAGGCTTTTAGTGACTGGCTTAGTGCTGTAATTGTTTCTGAAGGAAAGAATGAAGGTGAGATAAATTACATATTTTGTGACGATGAATATCTTCATAAAATCAATGTTGAATATCTAGATCATGATACGCTTACTGATATTATCAGTTTTGATTATACAGTTGGCAACGAGTTAAATGGAGATATTTTTGTTTCTGTAGAGCGTGTTGCAGACAATGCAAAAGACTTCAATGTTTCATTTGCTGAAGAACTTAAGAGAGTGCTATCTCATGGTATACTACATTACTGTGGATACAAAGATAAGTCAGAAGAAGAAGCTCAATTAATGAGACAGAAGGAAGACGAGAAAATGAAGATGTTTCACGTGGAACAGTAATTAAACATCTTTTTAATATTTATGTTCCACGTGAAACGTTTCGGTTTTTTAAATTTTTATAACGTTCCACGTGAAACATATTTAAAGAGATAAAGAAAATTTACAGCGTTCCACGTGGAACGTTAATGTAAAGGATTTGAATGAAAGATTAAATCGTTCCACGTGGAACGATTTTTTAAGTTTGAGTTTGAAATAAAAGAATAGGGTGTTTCACGTGAAACATGATTTTAAGATGTTCTTTAGAAGTATGGAATAGAAGCTTAGAAATGTTTCACGTGAAACATTTTGATTCGAAAGTTCTATTTGGAAGTTCTATTTGAAAGTTCTATTTGAAAGTTCTATTTGAAAGTTCTATTTGAAAGTTCTATTTGAAAGTTCTATTTGAAAGTTCTAGTTTGGAAGTTCTAGTTTGGAAGTTCTAGTTTGGAAGTTCTAGTTTGGAAGTTTTAGTTTGGAAGTTT
>NZ_QJRI01000174.1 GCF_003254565.1 Flavobacterium nitrogenifigens | reverse complement strand
TTCTAGTTTGGAAGTTCTAGTTTGGAAGTTCTAGTTTGGAAGTTCTAGTTTGGAAGTTCTAGTTTGAAAGTTCTAGTTTGAAAGTTCTAGTTTGAAAGTTTTAATTTGAAAGTTTTAATTTGAAAGTTTTAATTTGAAAGTTTTAATTTGAAAGTTCTAATTTGGAAGTTCTATTTGGAAGTTTAAAATGTTTCACGTGAAACATTTTGATTTGAAGATTTTAGTTTAAAGATTCCAGTTTTTTGGAATTTGGAATTTTTAAAATTGAAGATTGAAAAAAATGCGTTCCACGTGGAACAAGAAAAATATAAATGTAATTCTAGAAACCGCGTTAGCGGTTTTTGGAGAATAATAAAACAAAATGTTTTTAGAAGAATACGATGTTATTGTGGTTGGTGCAGGCCATGCTGGTTCTGAAGCTGCGGCTGCGGCTGCAAATTTGGGATCGAAAACTTTATTGGTTACAATGAGTTTGCAAAACATAGCACAGATGTCTTGTAATCCTGCGATGGGAGGAATTGCAAAAGGACAGATCGTTCGTGAAATTGATGCGCTTGGTGGATATTCAGGAATTGTTTCTGATAAGACTGCGATTCAGTTCAAGATGTTGAATAAATCAAAAGGACCTGCAATGTGGTCGCCAAGAGTTCAAAGTGATAGAATGCGTTTCGCTGAAGAATGGAGAATGATGTTGGAGGCAACTCCAAATCTTGATTTTTATCAAGAGATGGTAAAAGGGTTGATAATCGAAGATGGAAAAATAAAAGGAATTAGAACTTCGCTTGGTGTGGAGATTCGTTCCAAATCTGTGGTTTTGACAAATGGTACTTTTTTGAACGGTTTAATTCATATCGGAGAAAAACAATTCGGAGGTGGTAGAGCAGGAGAAAGCGCTGCAACCGGAATTACCGAAGATTTGATCAAAGCAGGTTTTGAAGCTGGAAGAATGAAAACAGGAACGCCACCTCGAGTAGATGGACGTTCTTTGGATTATTCTAAAATGAATGAAGAAAAAGGAGATGCAAAGCCAGCTAAGTTTTCTTATTCAGATGTGACTTCTCCATTAACGCATCAGCGTTCTTGTTACATGACGTACACTTCGTTGAACGTTCATGATATTTTGAGAGAAGGTTTTGATCGTTCTCCAATGTTCAACGGAAGAATTAAAAGTTTAGGACCAAGATACTGTCCATCGATTGAAGATAAAATAAATCGTTTTGCAGATAAAGAGCGTCACCAATTATTTGTTGAGCCAGAAGGATGGAATACTTGCGAAGTTTACGTGAATGGGTTTTCAACATCTCTTCCAGAAGATATCCAGTTCAAAGCGCTTCGTTCGGTAGCAGGTTTTGAAAATGTAAAATTCTTTAGACCTGGTTATGCAATCGAATATGATTTCTTTCCGCCGACACAATTGAAACATACTTTGGAAACGAAGTTAGTTGAAGGTTTATATTTCGCTGGACAGATTAACGGAACAACCGGATATGAAGAAGCAGCTTCTCAAGGTCTGATGGCTGGAATAAATGCACACTTGAAAGTACACGAAAAAGATCCATTGATTTTAAAACGTGATGAAGCGTATATTGGAGTTCTAATTGATGACTTGATTACGAAAGGAACTGAAGAGCCATATCGTATGTTTACATCAAGAGCGGAGTATAGAACTTTGTTGCGTCAGGATAATGCCGATTTCAGATTGACTCCAATGTCATATGAAATTGGTTTAGCTTCTGAAGACCGTTTACGAAGAATGGAAAAGAAATTGAACGAATCTGAAAAGATGGTTCAATTCTTCAAAGAAACTAGTGTGACGATTGCAGAAACAAATCCGATTTTGGAAGCAAAAGAATCTGCACCAATTTCTCAGGGAGATAAAATGTTTAAGATTTTTTCTCGTCCGCAAATTGAATTAGAAGATATGTTGAAATTTGAAAAGGTTGAAGCATATATCAAAGAAA
Organism: Flavobacterium nitrogenifigens; assembly: GCF_003254565.1. Lineage (GTDB taxonomy): Bacteria > Bacteroidota > Bacteroidia > Flavobacteriales > Flavobacteriaceae > Flavobacterium > Flavobacterium nitrogenifigens. Next base: position 212,939 of record NZ_QJRI01000174.1, on the reverse strand, counting down.
ATGATTTGGATGAAGAAATTGTGGAGCAAGCCGTAATTCAGGTAAAATATTCTGGTTATATCGAAAAAGAAAGAAATAATGCAGATAAGTTGAATCGTTTGGAAGAAGTAAAAATTCCAGACAATTTCGATTATAACAAAATTAAATCAATGTCGATTGAGGCAAAACAGAAATTAAGCAAGATTCGTCCTGTAACCATTTCTCAAGCGTCAAGAATTAGCGGAGTATCACCAAGTGATATTTCCGTGCTGTTGATTTATATGGGAAGGTAAAAAAAGTTTGCAGTCTCAGTTTTCAACTTCCAGTTTTTACTGAGACTGAAAACTGAGACTGAAAACTTTTAAGTGTTCCACGTGAAACTATTTTTTGACTTTCTTTTTTAAGAATACAGTATAAATCTAAAATCTAAAGTCAGAAATCTAAAATTTTTGCTGTTCCACGTGAAACGTTTTGCTGAAATAAGAATGATTTTTTCGAAATAATTTGAATTATTAGCCGTTTCAGATGTAAAGAAAAATCAAATTTGAAAAGGATATTATTTTGCAAAGAGATGAATAAATTAAATTTGCAATTGTATTGAATTATCAATTTTGAAGAAATCAAAAAGAGTTTAGAAGAATAAAAGAAAAAACAAAAATCCTAAAAGCGATAAAATTTCGTTTTTAGGATTTGCTATAAATTAAACCCAAATATCTATAAAATTAAAAAATGAACGTTTTAAACAAAAAACACTTTCTTACGGTTAAAGACCATTCTGTTTCAAAAGAAATTTTTGATTTGTATTATGATGAAGAATTAGACATGCTAATTACTTCACCACAACCTGAACTTCAAAATTTGGGTAAATATTACGAAAGCGAAGATTATATTTCGCATACAGATAACAAACGTTCGTTATTTGAAAAAGCATATCATTTTGTAAAAAACATTGCGCTTAAGAATAAATTGAATCTAATCAATAGCCAGCAACCAAAAAAAGGAAAACTTTTGGATATTGGTGCTGGAACTGGAGATTTTCTTTTAACAGCAAAAAATGACGGTTGGGAAACCATTGGAGTAGAACCAAGCGATCGTGCTAAAAATATTGCTAAAGAAAAAGGAATTTCATTTGTAGAAGAAACTAGCGCTTTAGAAAGTAATTCTTTGGATGTAATTACCATGTGGCATGTTTTAGAACACGTTCCAAATTTAGAACATCAGATCCAAGAATTGAAGCGTTTATTAAAACCAACTGGAACATTAATTGTTGCGGTTCCAAATTACAAATCATTCGATGCGGGTCATTATGAAACTTTTTGGGCCGCTTATGACGTGCCAATTCACTTTTGGCATTTTTCTAAAAAATCTATTCAATTGCTATTCGAAAGAGTAGATATGAAATTAGAAAAGATACTTCCAATGAAGTTCGATTCATTTTACGTGAGCCTTTTATCCGAAAAATACAAAACAGGAAAGATGAATTACATCAAAGCATTTTTCATTGGATTAAAATCAAATTTAAAAGCGAAAAACACAAAAGAGTATTCATCGCATATTTACGTTTTGAAAAACAAATAAATTACAAAAAGCATCTAAAGCCATTTTGCCCCTAAAAGACAAGATGGCTTTTTTAGTTGATATAAAACAAGACAAAAAGTAACTAAAATATTGCGATAACATTGGTTTATGGCTATATTTTTTTCTATAAATAAAAACAATATCATAAATTTTGCGCATTTTTTAAACTTTATGTTGATGCTATTGATTTTTTTATATTTTTGTCTTCAATACTTAAAAAAATAGAATTTAAAAAAAATGAAAAAAGCATTAGTTATTATCGCACTTTCAGTTTTCGCAGTTTCTTGTAACAAAACAGCAGAGGTAAAGGAAGTAAAAACAGCTTACGTGGATACTTCGGTTTTGATGAAAGAATACACTGAGGCAAAAGATTTAGAGGCAAAGTACAAAGCTCAAGCGGAAGAAAAAGGTAGACAATTACAAGCTGAGATTTCACGTTTTAAACAAGACGCCGCTAATTTTCAAAGTCAAGCGCAAGCAAATGGTCAGGCTTGGGCACAGCAAAGAGGTGCTGAATTGCAAAAAAGAGAGCAGCAATTAGGTTATGCACAACAAGCATTAGCTCAACAGTTACAACAAGAAAGTGGTGTTGAGATGGATTCTCTTGTTAGTGGAGTTAAAAAATTCATTAAAGATTACGGAAAGAAAAACGGTTACTCTTACATCTACGGAACAGGAGATGCTGCAACAATTTTGTATGCTGAAGAGAAATACGATATCACAAAAGAAATTATCAAAGCTTTAAATGATAAATACAAAGCAGAGCCAAAAGCAGATGCAAAACCAGCAGCTGAAACAAAAGAAGGCGAAGCAAAAAAATAAAAAACTACCAAACTAACTAAATTACTGAAAACCTAAATCCACTAAGATTTAGGTTTTTTCTTTTTATAAAAATGCGGTAATTTTATTATTTAATACAAGCCCAATGCAGAACGTTTCAGAAGCGGCAGCTTATACTTTGCAATTCATTAATCAGACTCAGAAATCTATTTTCCTTACGGGGAAAGCAGGTACTGGAAAAACTACGCTTTTACGCGAGATTATCGCGACAACGCATAAAAATACTGTGGTCGTTGCACCTACGGGAATTGCAGCTTTGAATGCTGGTGGTGTCACAATCCATTCCATGTTTCAACTTCCGTTTGCTGCATTTATTCCGTCGTACGAAGGAAGTGCTCAATTTACCGAAACGGTGAAGTTTGAAAACAAAGAATCATTGCGACGTCATTTCAAAATGAATAACATCAAGCGAAATGTAATCAAAAACATGGAACTTCTTGTGATTGATGAAGTGAGTATGATGCGTGCCGATTTGCTAGACGCGGTCGATTTCATGATGCAGACTGTTCGAAGAAATACACAGCCCTTTGGAGGAGTCCAGGTTTTGTTTATTGGCGACTTACTTCAATTGCCGCCGGTTATTCGTGATGAAGAATGGCGAACGCTGAAAAACTACTACCGCGGGAAATTCTTTTTTCATTCTCATGTTCTCCAAACGTATCCGCCAATTTACATTGAATTGTCAAAGATCTATCGCCAGACCGATGATGCTTTTATCTCGGTCTTGAATAATTTGCGAAACAATCAAATCACGCCAGAAGACATAGCTATTCTAAATCAGTATGTTAAGCCAGATTTTGACTTCAAAGAGAACAAAGGATATATCACGCTGACAACCCATAATGCCAAGGCTGATTCTATCAACTCACAGTCAATCAGTGATTTAGACGGTAAAGAATACGTTTATACGCCATTTGTGGTGGGTGATTTTCCTGAAAAAATATTTCCTGTCGAGGAAGAACTAAAATTAAAAGTTGGCGCGCAAATCATGTTCGTCAAAAATGACTTGTCTTTTGAAAAGAGATATTTCAACGGAAAGATGGGAGTTATCAAATCGCTTTCAGATGAAGAAATCTTTGTTCACTTTCCAGAAGAGAACATGACACTCGAAGTGGAAAAGTACGAATGGAAAAATATCCGTTACAAAGTCAATGAACAGACGAAAGAAATAGAAGAAGAGGTTTTGGGAACTTTTGCACATTATCCGATCAAGCTGGCATGGGCAATTACAGTGCACAAAAGTCAAGGTTTAACTTTTGACAAAGCAGCGCTCGATGTATCGCAAGTTTTTCTGCCTGGGCAGGCCTATGTAGCACTTTCGCGTTTGCGTTCGTTAAACGGGCTTATTTTACTTTCTCCGATGCAGATGAATGGTATTTCCAACGACCAAGATGTGATGGACTATGCTTTGAACAGAGCAACGGAAGAAACTTTGGAGAAAGCACTTCACTTCGAAACTAAAAATTTTATTCATAACTATTTGATAAACAGTTTTAATTGGGGAGAGTTGGCGCAAGAATGGCGAAATCATCGTTTCAGTTATAACGAAAATGCGGCGGGTTCCGAAAAATCGAAACACGCAGTTTGGGCTCACAAACGAATGGAAATTATGGAGCAGCTTTTAGATCCTTCGCAGAAATTCATTTCGCAGCTCAATAAAATTTTCATCAAAGAAACGGTTGATTTGTTTTTTGTGAAAGAAAGGGTAGATGCGGCCTACGATTATTTTTTCAAAGCGATGGACAAATTGGTGGATGATTTGATTTATAAAATGGCTGAAATTCAAAAATTTAAAAAAGTAAAAGAGTTCTACGAAGAGCTTAACTTTTTGGAAGATCTTCAGACCAAAGCGGTTTTGAGATTGATGAAAGCCAAGTTATTGATCGAAGTGGTTGTTGCCGGTGAAGAAATCAGTAAAGAAAAGCTTTCGTCGCCAAATATTAAAAATTATAAAATCAACAAAGCAGATAGGATTAGAGAAGAGCTGAAAACGACAAATACAGACATTTTTAGAACAGAAGAGCCCGTTGTTCGATACAAATCAGCTAAGACAGAGAAAAGTGAGCTTAAAACGGCTAAAAAAACGACAGTCGAGGAAACGTACGATTTGTGGATGGATAAAAATTCGGTTGAAGATATTGCGAGAATGCGTAAATTAAACGTTCAAACTATCGAAGGCCATTTGATAAGACTTATTCAGTCGAAGAAAATCGAAATTACCGATGTTCTGCCGTATGATAAAATTTTGGCCTTGCGAGAAGCTTTTCAGTTTTATCAAGAAGTATCTTTGAGCGGTTTGAAAGAAAAGCATGGTGATGAATTTACTTGGGACGAATTGAAAATGTTCAAAGCGAGCATCAATTAATTTTTGGAGCGTCCTACGTGAAACACTGTTTTCTGTATTTCAAAAACCTAATTTCTAACGTATTAAATTATTTTTGACATGAAAACATTTAAAATATTACTAACAATTTTGGTGTTTAATTCTTCATTTTTGATTGCTCAGGATTTGAAACCGGAATATCAAAAGTTCATTTCGAAATTTATTTTGGAAGTGAAAAACAGCGATAAAGAAGCAATTGCAAAGCGAATAAAATTTCCGTTCAAGAGAGAATATCCAATTCCATCAGTGAAAGATAAAGCAGATTTTGTAAAAAGATATAATCAAATTTTTGATAAAGTTTTGATTGAAAAAATAGCAAAATCTGATCCTGCAAAAGATTGGTCAGAAGTGGGGTGGCGTGGGATTATGCTCAATCAAGGTGACTTGTGGATTGATACCGATGGAAGAATTATTAGTATCAATCATCAATCTGATGAAGAATTGAAAATGAAAAATTCGTTGATTGCTGCACAGAAGAAAAATGTAAATGTTTCAATTTCAAATTTTAAAGAACCTGTTGCTATTCTCGAAACTTCAAAATTCAGAATAAGAATTGATGATTTAGGAAATAACAATTATCGTTATGTTTCTTGGGGAATCAAAAATAAAATGACGGATACTCCAGATCTTGTAATAGAGAAGGGAGTTTTTGTCGCAGATGGAACAGGAGGGAATCATCATTACGAATTCAAAAAGGGTAATTTTAAGTATGAATGCCATTTTACTGTTTTGGGCGAAAAAAATTCGGCGCCTGCGGCGTTATTAGTATATCAGTCCGGAAAAGAAATTTTATCTCAAGATGCAAAAATTGTTTCACGATAAACATTGGAAAGAAGCTGTTTTGAAAAGGTCTTTTTTACAAGATATGCCATAGAAATATATAAATATTTCGCTTCTTCGAAGCTTAAAAAAGAATCTGTTCTTTTGAAACAGTTTTTATATTGCTGACATTGCTTTTTCTAGCTCTTTTTCTTGTGTAATCTGAGTTAGTTTCAATTTCTGAATATTGACCTCATTTTCTTTGGTTTTAATTTTCTGTTTTTGAATTTCTTCATCAGAAATTGAAGATGTGGTTATTTTGTTCTCAATTTTTTGATTGGCAAGTTCCAATTTGCTGATTTTTTCTTTTGTCGAATTCAAATTGCTTTCAGCTTTAGAAAGAATTTTTCTTTTGCTTTCTAATTCTTTTTGTTCTTTTTTCAGCTGATCGAGTTTATCATCAAGCTTTTTATAATTCTCTTTTAAATTTTTTTGGGTTTGAAGTTCAGTTTTCTGTCGCTCCAATTCTTGTGCAGTGTTTGAAATTTGTTGAGCAAAAAAAGATTGTGAACTTAGTAATAGTAAGAAAACTAATGTTTTATAAAGTTTGTCCATAATGTTTATTTTTTGAGGCTAATTTATCTGAAGAAATTTTCAATGATTGCCAGTCAAATTTTTTTAAATAACAGAATAGGACAAAAAAAATCCCGTTCTTTCGAAACGGGAATTTTTTGATTTATAGATTTTCGACTAGGATCCAGGCTTGAGGATTTTCGCCTTTTTGTATTTCTTTTTGAGCTTGTTCAGCTTCTTTCATTGTAGCATAGCTTCCATACAAAACAGGAAATAAACCATGTTTGTTTTCTTTCAGCATTCTTGCTTTGTAACCATCTTTAATTAGTTGGTTATAAGCTTTTTTTGCATTTGCTTCACTTCTGAAAGCACCAGCCATAATGTGATAAGGCATTGTTGTTTCAACAGTTTCAACTTTAGCAGAATCTACAGAAAGTGTTACAGCTGGAAGCGGACTTTTGATAAAGAAAGTAGCCTCTTGAATTTTGTTCTGTACTTTTTTCTGAACAGCTTGTTCTACAACAAGTGTTTGATTATCAATTTGATTTTGATATAATGGGTAACCAATGCTTCCTGTAATGCCAAGTCCTAAAACAAGAATGGCTGCATAACGCAAGAACGGATTTGAAGATTTGGTTTCCTCTTCGTTTTCGTATAATAAAACAGCATCTTTTTCTTTTGCTGCAATTTTTTCGATTTTTTTCTCGAATGCCTCTTTTTTCACCATCGGAGAAACAAAAGGGCTCAATCCAAACGAAGTAGATAGAAAATTGGTCTGATCGTTTGGTTTGAAAATAATATTGCTTTCAGAATTTAAACGCAGTTCTCCAATGTTCTTTAAAAGAATTACACCTTCTTCTTCCAATGTTTTTTTCCAGTTCAAAACCTCAAAAGCAATTGCGCTAACTGCAAAACCATAAGATGTTTTTTCAGCTTGTGCAATATGATTTGCCAACAATCCGTCATTATTTTTGATACGGCTGTTGAAAGAAATGGTTTTTTTGGGAGGAAAAAACGAATTAGTGCTTTCATTTAGCTGCGCCGAATGAGTTTCGGTTAAAAATGCACCAAATCCTGGAACCGTTACACACTGATAACGATACAATAACTGTGAGATATATACTTCGATTTTCATATTAACAAAGTTAGCCAACGCGTATAGTTATCAAAATTTTATTCACAATTTTTATTAACAATTCAGGATTATTTTTAGACAATTCGTTTTCAGGATATTAACTTTTTGGTTTTTGAGCTGAAGTAAGGCACTTCAAAAATATTTTATTGTTTTATTAGGAAATTACTTTGTTTTATTGATATTTGCGCTTCAAAAAAAGTAGATTTAATTTTTCTATTTTACATAATGTTAAAATCAAATGACAGATCAGGAATTATTTAGTTTGCTTGCCTTATTGAAGGTTGATGGAGTGGGAGATATAATGGGCAAAAAATTACTTAATTCGTTTGGTGATGCTACAGCTATTTTTAAAGCTAAAAGTTCTCAATTAGCTGCAGTTGACGGAATTGGATCTGTTTTATTAAAAAATCTTAAAGATAAAAGTGTTTTCGAGAAAGCAGATAGAGAGCTTTCGTTTATAAAAAACAATAATATTCAGGTCTCTTTTTTTCAGGACGAAAATTATCCAGAACGTCTCAAGCATTGTATTGATGCACCAATTTTGATTTTTACTGCGGGGAATTTGGATTTCAAAAACAAGAAAATAATTAGTATTGTTGGCACAAGACAAATTACCTCTTACGGAACTGATTTTTGTAGAAAGTTAATTGAAGATTTGGCTCCGTTAGATCCTGTAATTGTAAGCGGTTTTGCGTACGGAGTTGATATTGTAGCGCATCAAGCCGCAATGGATTTTAGTTTGCAAACTGTTGGTGTTTTGGCTCATGGCTTAAATCAAATTTATCCGAGAACTCATAAAAAGTACATGGCCAGAATGGAAGAAAACGGCGGATTTATTACAGAATTTTGGAGCGATTCGAATCCTGATAAAGAGAAGTTTGTCCGTCGAAACCGCATTGTGGCTGGAATGACAGAGGCTACAATTGTTATTGAATCTGCCGATAGAGGAGGATCTTTAATTACAGCAAATATGGCCAACGAGTACAATCGAGATGTCTTCGCTGTGCCTGGTAGAGTGACGGACAAATACAGTCAGGGTTGTAATAACTTAATTAAAACACAAAAAGCCAATGTGTTGACAAGTGCAGCAGATTTAATTTATATGCTGAATTGGGATATTAAAGAAAAACCAAAAAACATTCAGAAACTGCTTTTTGTGGAGTTGGAACCTGAAGAACAAAAGGTTTACGATTTCCTTCAAAAGAATGGAAAGGAATTATTAGACATCATTGCAATTGAATGTGAAATTCCAATTTTTAAACTCTCTGGAATTCTGATTGGTATGGAATTAAAAGGCGTTATAAGACCACTTCCTGGAAAACTTTTTGAATCAATTTAACGCAGAAAATCTTATATATTATATTGAAAAAAATTGTGTAATCTGTATAAAACTTAAATCAGCAAGGGTTCAAAAAGTATATTTAGAATTTGAAATACTTAATGACGAAATATTATAATCCTCAATATACTTGTCTATCTTTTTTAGTTTTAAGAGTTTAATATATTTGAAGTTAGAATATATTATAAAAAAAACGCTGACCAGTTTTAGAATGATCAGCGTTTCTATAAAGAGTTTGTTTTAAATTATTTCTGAAATCCTAAAACTTCCCTAACTTTTGCTAAAACACCATCAGCAATTACAGAAGCTTTTGCAGCGCCTTTTTTCAATAAAGCATCTACTTCTTCAAGGTTGTTGATGTAGTAATTGTATTTTTCTCTTTCTGTTTTAAATTTCTCAGTAATTAACTCAAATAAAGCTTGTTTCGCGTGACCATAACCGTAATTTCCGCCTAAATAGTTTGCTCTCATTTGTGCAGTCTGTTCCTCATTTGCTAACAATGAATAAATAGCAAAAGCATTACAAGTATCTGGGTTTTTTGGAGCTTCTAGAGGTGTTGAATCTGTTTCAATGCTCATTACTTGTTTACGTAATGTTTTGTCATCCAAGAAAATATTGATGATATTGTTGGCAGACTTACTCATTTTTCCTCCGTTTGTTCCTGGAATCAGCATGATGTTTTCCTGAATTTTTGCTTCAGGAAGTACAAAAGTTTCGCCCATTTGGTGATTGAAACGAGCTGCAACATCGCGAGTAATTTCTAAATGCTGCAATTGATCTTTTCCAACAGGAACAAATTCAGCATCATACAACAGAATATCAGCCGCCATTAACATTGGGTACGTGAAAAGTCCAGCGTTAACATCGTCTAAACGATCTGCTTTATCTTTGAAAGAATGCGCTAAAGTCAATCTTTGAAAGGGAAAAAAACAGCTTAAATACCAGGTCAATTCAGTAGTTTGAACCACATCAGATTGTCTGTAAAACGTCACTTTTTCAGGATTTAAACCACAAGCAAGCCAAGCTGCGGCAGTGCTATAAGTGTTTTCTCTTAAAGTTTTTCCGTCTTTAATCTGAGTGATTGAATGTAAATCAGCAATAAACAAATAAGATTCATTTGTTGGATCGTTTGATAATTCGATTGCCGGGATAATTGCGCCTAATAAATTTCCTAAATGCGGTGTTCCTGTACTTTGAACACCAGTAAGTATTTTTGCCATTCTAGTTTTTTCTTAGACGCAAAGTTCGTGAAGTTTTTTATAACCGCAAAGCACGCAAAGATTTTACGCAAAGCACGCAAAGATTTTTTACTATGTTTTTTCCAAGATTTAAATGTTCTGCCACAGATTAAAAAGATTTTCGCAGATTTTTAAATCTATTTAATCATTTAAATCTGTGGCTAAGAACTTGCGGTCTTTGCGTAAAATCTTTGTGTGCTTTGCGGTTGAATTATTCACATCATAAATTGTTGCTAATTATTCATTTCTGTTTTCTTACTTTTGAAGCTATGAAAATATTTAAAATTGCTTTTTGGATTCTTTGGAGAGTTTGGTTTTACGTTTTGATGGCTATTCCAATACTCATTATGTTCCCTTTTCTGGTCGTTTCTATCCTTTCTGAGAAAGGATATCCATATTTCTTTAAAATGGCTCGCATTTGGGCAAGATTTATCCTTTTTGGAATGGGTTTTTATTATACCGTAAAACGCGAACAGAAGCTCATTAAGGGAAAAAGTTACATGATTGTGGCCAATCATACCTCTATGACCGATATTATGCTTATGTTGGTCTTGATTAAGAATCCGTTTGTTTTTGTTGGAAAAAAAGAATTAGTGAAGATTCCGCTTTTTGGTTTTTTCTACAAACGAACTTGTATTTTGGTTGACAGGAGTTCTTCTAAAAGTAAAAATGAAGTTTTCAAAAGAGCCCAGAATCGTCTAAACCAAGGTTTGAGCATTTGCATTTTTCCTGAGGGTGGAGTTCCAGATGATGAAAGTATTTTGCTGGACGAGTTTAAAGATGGCGCATTCAGATTGGCGATAGATCACCAGATTCCGATTGTACCCATTGTTTTTCCTGACAACAAAGAACGCTTTTCATATACATTTATGAGCGGAAGTCCTGGAAAAATGCGAGTAAAAATTCTGCCATTTGTAGAAACAAAGGGTTTGACAAGCGATCATAGAAAGGAATTGAAAGAACAAGTTAGAACTTTAATTTACAATAGTTTGATTGATTTTGAAAAATCATAAACAAACCAACATTATGTAAAATAGAAAAAGCCGGTTAGATTAACGATCTACCGGCTTTCCTTTGAATTAAAAACCCCTATTTTTATTCAAAAGTTATTATCTGTGAATTATCTTTTCTGAAATAAAACGTAATACTTTCTTCAACTTCAATTTGGTTTTTCTTCGGTTTTTATTGTACAACAATTCTATTTTTTCTTTCATAATCAAAAATATTAATGGTTGATAATAAAGAGTTTGGTTAATGACTCAAGTTAATTTCACACTAATATAGATAAAGAAAAGTTTAAAAGGTTGCGTCGAAATTGAAAAAAAATGATTTAAACCCGTCAGTTTTAATAAACTAACGGGTTTTTACTCAAATAACCAATCAACGTAAATTCTAAAAAAAAACCGAAATTGATATATGGCAGTATCAATTACAAACTGCTTTTTAATATAGATGAAAGTTTAGTAAAAAGGTTGCGTGAAAATTTCAATTTTAATTTAAAATAAAAAAAGCCAAGTGATTTTTGTGTAATCACTCGGCTTTTAAAGAGTCTTTTTTTTAGACTTATTTTTTAGGCATTGGCCAATTCTTTCATGTGTTCTTTAATTTTGATTTCCAGTTCTTCAGCAAGTTCAGGATTATCTTTAATTAAAGTTTTAACAGCGTCACGTCCTTGTCCTAATTTTGTATCGCCGTAGCTAAACCAAGACCCTGCTTTTTTTACGATGTCAAATTCAACAGCTAAATCTAAGATTTCTCCAGTTTTAGAAACTCCTTCTCCGTACATAATATCGAATTCGGCAGTTTTAAATGGTGGTGCTACTTTGTTTTTAACAATTTTAACTTTAGTTCTGTTACCAATTACATTTTCACCGTCTTTAATTTGAGCAGAACGACGAATATCTAAACGAACAGAAGCGTAAAATTTCAGTGCGTTACCTCCAGTTGTAGTTTCCGGATTTCCGAACATAACACCAATTTTTTCACGAAGCTGGTTGATAAAGAAAACTGTACAATTTGTTTTGCTGATAGTTCCAGTAAGTTTTCTTAAAGCTTGAGACATCAAACGTGCGTGAAGACCCATTTTTGAATCACCCATTTCACCTTCGATTTCACTTTTTGGAGTTAAAGCCGCAACAGAGTCAATTACAACGATGTCTATAGCTCCAGAACGAATTAGGTTTTCAGCAATTTCTAAAGCTTGCTCTCCGTTGTCTGGCTGAGAAATGATTAAGTTCTCAATATCAACATTTAATTTCTCTGCATAGTTTCTATCAAAAGCATGCTCTGCATCGATAAAAGCGGCGATACCACCAGCTTTTTGAGCTTCTGCAATTGCGTGAAGTGTTAAAGTTGTTTTTCCAGAAGATTCTGGACCATATATTTCTATAATTCTTCCTTTTGGATATCCGTTTACTCCAAGAGCTAAGTCTACACCTAGTGAGCCAGAAGAAATCGTTTCTACTTCTACAATGGCTCTGTCGCCCATTTTCATTACGGTTCCTTTTCCGTAGGTTTTGTCAAGTTTATCAAGCGTTAATTGTAGCGCTTTTAATTTGGCTTCTTTCTCTGAACTCATTTTTTTCTAAATGTCTTAAATTATTATTTTGTCTTGCTGGATAAAAATAAGAAAATTCTGCCATATTTTTATTAGTCAGTTTTATAATTTGTAAAATTACTTCTTTTTTTGAAGTTTGATTGTTCCAAATTGTCACAAAATCGTTCTATACAAACAAAGCCTTTAATTCTGTTGCATCTGTTGGTTTTATCTTACCAGCAAGTAATAAACTCAGTTGTTTACGACGAAGTGCTGCTTCAAATCGCTGAATTTCCAATTCGGTTTCTGGTACAATTGCCGGAACTTCAACAGGTCTTCCAGTATCATCTACGGCAACGAAAGTATAAATGGCTTCGTTGGCTTTGGTTCTGTTTCCAGATTCGCGGTCTTCTACCCATACGTCAATAAAAACTTCCATCGAACTTTTGAATGATCTTGAAACTTTTGCCTCTACGGTTACAACGCTTCCAAGCGAAATAGCTCTATTAAAAGCAACGTGATTTACAGATGCCGTTACTACAATTCGGCGCGAATGTCTGCGTGCCGCAATACTTGCCGCGCGATCCATTCTGGCTAACAATTCGCCACCAAATAGATTGTTTAAAGGATTTGTTTCGCTCGGTAAAACTAAATCAGTTAAAATAGTTAGGGATTCTGAAGGATGTTTTGGATTCATTTTTTTAATCTAAAATTTAAAAATTGTACTGGTTAATTTAACCAATAAACAGCCATTACAGCTGGTATAAAATATATAACAATGGTTCTCGCACCATCGTAATCTTTTGCAAGTCTTTGTCCGAAAAGCATCATTAGCAAACAGATACAAGAAAAGATAGCTCCATAAAAACCAAATTCTCTGCCATTATTTGTAAACAATTGTATTCCGCCCACAACACATAAAATTCCTGAAATCAATTCTAAAATCAATAAATGCATAAGAGCAAGCGGAACTTGATTTTTTAAAGGCGTTTTGGCAAAGTGTTCTTTAAGCCAGGTAACATTGTCTTTCCAGTAAAAAATTTTTTCGTAACCGGATTGTAGAAAAGTTAAAGCTAGAAAAGCCAAAAGTAAAATTGAGGCAACATTGTTCATTTTGAATTATTTTTTATGAATTAAACGAGTCAATTTGATCGATAAATCGGTAAGGATTATTTTTGCATTTCCGTTTCTTTCAATGTGATACATCGCATCAGAAAGTTCTTTGAATATTTCGTGTATATTATTTCCGTTTACGAAAGGCGCAAAATTTTCCAACTTAAACTTATCTACTTTTGGTTCTATATAAACCAAGTCTTGAGCCTGATAATTTAGCATAAGAGCTTGTCGGAACATTTCGATGCAGTATTGGATAAATTTTTTCTGGCTTTCGCGTCCCAATGCAGCAATCTGCTCACTCCAAGAAATTAAGTCCTGAATGGCAGCAGCATTTCCTTTTGCTCTAAAAGCAGCACGAACCCAATTGACAAACCATTGTTCAAACGGAAGATCGTCATCGTCTTCTTTTAATAAATGCAATGCTTTATTAAAATTCCCTTGTGCCTGATGTGCAATTTTTTTAGCTAAACCTGCGTCTATGTTTTCTTGGCGAACCAAAGCATCGGCAATAACTTTTTCCGGCAGTCCGTTAAAATGAATTACCTGGCATCGCGAACGTATGGTTTGGATAATATCTTCTTCGTTTTCGGAAATCAGGATAAACATCGTTTTGTCTGATGGTTCTTCCAAAAGTTTCAGAAGTTTATTAGAAGCAGCGATGTTCATTTTATCGGCCATCCAGATAATCATGATTTTATATCCGCCTTCGTAAGATTTTAGCGAAAGCGATTTTAAAACTTCCTGTGCATCTTCTACACGAATTTCTCCTTGCTTATTTTGAACACCGAGAATTTTATACCAATCGAACAAACCTCCGTAAGGCATTTCTTGAATGAAACTGCGCCAATCCTGAATAAAATCTAAACTTTTTGGTTTTGTTTTTACATCTTCGGTGGTAACGGTTGGGTATATAAAATGCAGATCAGGATGAGAAATGTGATCAAACTTTAGATTGCATGAATCATTTCCGTTTGAATTTTCATCGCCAGTATTGCTGCACAAAATGTATTGGGCATAAGCAATGGCAGTTATTAATGTGCCGCTTCCTTCTGGGCCAACGAATAATTGGGCATGAGGGATTCTACCAGAAGCAGCACTTTTTATCAAGTGGCTTTTGATGTAATCTTGACCTAAAATTTGAGAAAATTGCATGGCGCAAAGATAGAAGAAAATGTGTAGTCAAAAATTTTAAGAAGTAAGATTATTTATTCGTTCTAATTTTCAAATTTAGATTTGAAGTTTACGAGTGATTTTTTGATTTTTTTTTGGAATACTTTCGATAGAATTTTGTTAATAAATATGCTCAAGTTAGTAAATATCAAGATGTTTTTGTTAATATTTTTTTTCAAAAACCGATAAACGTATGTTTTTTTTGGGTATTTATTGAGTCAATTTTAAGTTTTTTATAGTTAATCTCTTACGATTTTTTAATTAACATTTTTAACAAAATGCACGTTAAAACGCACATTTTCTCGACATAACGCTGGTTTTTAAGGTTTTTTTAAGGAAATTTTTTGAAAAAAAAATTCATTACAGTTGTAATTTAAGTTAATTTATATATTTTTGTTTTTATCAACAACCAATTATAAAATAAGAATCTATGAAAGGGAAAATTATTCTATTTAGTGCTTTTTTTATCTTAACTACTGCGGCTGTTTCAGCACAAGCTAAAAACGCACCGAGAAGTATTATCAGTACAACTGCTCTTATCAGAAAATACCATGATCAAAAAGAATTAAGTGGTATGCAAAAAGGAGAACTTTTGGAATTATACATCGAGCGTATCAAAGTATTAGTTAAAACTCTCCCTTACATTGCTTTGGTTACAAAACCTGGAGTTACTATGGCTGACCTTGGTATTCCAGACGATAACGAACACAAAAAAGTATTAGATGCTCAGGCAGTAGGTACATCAACATTCTTGGATACAACTGTAGAATTCCAAAGAAAAATGATGCCTTACTCTGATAAAGGAAATCTAATTGCGGCAATTTTGTTCTACGAAAGTACATTGAAATCATTACACGAGTTCAACGATTTGAATGAAATGTAATAAAGCATTTTTTTAAAATCTTTTTTGGAAAGTCTAAGTGAATACCAGCTTTGACATTCTAGAAAAACAAAATAAAAAAAACTCACTCTCAAGGGTTCTGAGATATCAGAAAACTCGAGAGGAGTTTTTACATATACGCATACCCAAATTTATTATTAACCGTAATACCCCCCTTATCATGAAAAAAATTACTCAATTGATCTGCGTTCTTTTGACAGTTGCGAGTATGAATGCTCAACAAGAGAAAGGAATTATGGGCTACACCAATTGGTTAAACAACTGGACTGAGTTTAAGCCTAACAAAGTTGATTATGGAGAAGCAAACCAAATTTTGGCAGGAAACATTTCTGTTAATACCAAATTGCTGAAAAGAAATATCTACGTTTTACAAGGAAACGTTTATGTTACAAACAATGCTGTTTTAACTATTGAACCAGGAACTGTAATTATCGGTGATTTCGAAACAAAAGGAACATTGGTAATCACAAAAGGTGCACAATTAGTGGCTGATGGTTTAGAAACAGATCCAATTGTATTTACTTCAAACCGCAGCATGAAAAAAGCGGGAGACTGGGGAGGAATCGTAATCCTTGGAGATGCCCCAATTAACAAATTTGGAAATGTAGGTTCTTATAACCTAGACCTTGATCCTACAATGACTACTTACGGTGGAGACAATGTAGCTTCAAACTCTGGAATTTTAAGATTCGTTAGAATCGAGTTTGCAGGTAAAAAAGTTAAAGGAGCAGATACTTTCAATGCTTTGACTTTGGCTGGTCTTGGTAACAAAACAATTTTAGAAAATATTATGATTAGCTACGCAGGAGGAGATTCTTTCGGAATCTTGGGTGGTGACATAAATGCTACAAAATTCGTTTCTTATAAATCAGTTAATGATGACTTTAAATTCTCTCAAGGAGTTCAATGTCGTTTCTTCAACTCTTTAGCAGTTAGATCTTCTTACTTCTCAAGTACAAAAGATGGATCTCGTTGTATGGAGGTAAGATCTTATGAGAAGAAAAGTGAAACAGATTTCACTAAAAAACAAACTTTAGTTGTTGCTAGCAATATTACAATGGTTAATGACAGTGAAAACATTAACGCTGACATTCAAGCAGGTTTAGTAAAAGAGGCTGTATATGTAGCTGAAAATGCTTCTCTTGAAATGAAAAGAAGTGTAATCTCTGGATTCAACCCTGCAGTATTATTAGACAGCAAAACTGAAATCAATGATGCTAATCTTAAAAAAATCAAATTTGAGGAAATGTATTTCAACTTATGTAAAGGAAACATCTTTACTGAATACAATTCAAACAACGAAGATTTAGAGAGTTGGTATGGAAACAGTGTTTTCTTTAACGTTTACTCACAAAGCGACAACAAAGAAACTTTCATTGACATCTTCAATCCTAAAAAACCAGATTTCAGATTACAATTAGGAAAAATCACAGCTTCTAGCGGTAATAGATAAATAGTTTCGATTTTTATTTCCCACGCGTAAATTTTATTAATTAAGTCCCCAGACACAATTTATGTATCGTCTTACGGGCCTAAATAAAGATCAAGACATAATGGTATCTACGAAAAAATATTTTATATATATAATATTTTTGGTTTCGCCTATATCGTTAACTCTATATGCACAGAATACAGCAGAAAATCCTACTAAGGCTGCTGTTTCTGGGTGTGGTTTAACTTTGGCTAATAACAACCAAAACAACAATAATATTGCTGTTATAGAGAACGGCAAATCAAGTAATTTAAATCAGTCTATAGTAGGGATGTCCACCCCCAAGGATGGCCTTACTATAGCGGCTGAGTCAAATACTGTATCTAGCGATTGTGATCAGAACTCAGCACTTGCAGCAACTTCAATTCTTGCAAAAGAAGTAATTGAAAACTACAAGTATGATTTCTCTGAAACAGTTATAGATATCCTGTTTTTTGAGCGTATAGATCTAGCAAGAACACGCACTATATGATTCAAAAAATTACTTTATCTTTTTTTAAAGTTTTACTATTATTCAGCATAATCTTCTTTACTGGATCGAGTACTTATGCGCAGTCATCAATATCTCCACAACAATTACCTTTTAAAGATATTTGTGCCGGAGATATTGTTGATGGTGCTAAATTCAATGAATATTCGGCAACTTTTTCGTATTTAAATTTTGCTTCAGATATTACTTTTTCTGTTCAATTGTCTGATGAATTTGGTAGTTTTACCAATCCAACATCTACTACTACCCTTGGTGTTATTCAATTATCAAGTACCGAACAAACAATTAAATTCGCAATTCCTACGACATTAAAAGGTTCTAATGCTTACAGTTTAAGAATAGTAAGCAGTAATGGAGTTAATAGTCCTAGAGCACAAAACTTTTCTGGGTCATACTCTTTTTCAGCCTATTATAAAGACTATGTATCTTCTTTTTTAATAAATCAAAATAGAAATACTGCTGCTTTCTGTGCCGGAGGCAGTTTTACTTTATCAGTCGATAATCTTACTCCTGAAGTAGCAGAATCATCACCTGCAAACTATCCGAATATTAAATATAAATGGTATAAGGATGACGTTCAAATTTCAGGACAGAATTCGTCTTCTTTAACAGTAAATTCAGCGGGTGTTTATTTTGCAGAACTTGATTATGGCGAATGTTCGAATGTCAATTTTAGTTCAAATAGAGTAACGGTTTCTTCATCATCTTCGGGTTCTGGAGTTACAATAAACTCATCTTTAGGAAACCCATTTTGTGCTAGTGGTTCAGGAACAGTTTTAACGGCAACTTCAGGAAATAGTTATCAATGGAAGAAAGATGGTAATCTAATTGCAGGAGCAACAAATCGTACGTATTCTACAAACGAATCTGGAGTTTATTCTGTTGATGTTGATTTTGGAGGTTGTAATGCCACAGGATCAATTAATCTTCAGAGCAATAGTTTCAATGCAAGCATTGATGCTGAGGATGGGTACAAGTTAAGCGAAGGTGAGACTGTCACTGTAACTATTACCACAGACGCTACTGCTCCAACTTATGAATGGTATCTAAACAATAATTTAATTGCTAATGCAACGTCAAGTTCTTATGTTGTAGCTGTAAAAGGTAATTATAAAGCAAAAGTTTCTCAAGCATCTGGCTGTATTTCTAGCAAAGAATTTTCATTTAGAATAAATGGTGAGTCTGGCCCATCAAGTGTTATTCCAAACATCATCAAATTAAGTGGAATGAATCCTTATTGGAATATTCCGGATGAATATAAAAATGCAAATACAAAGGTGATGATCATTAGTTCAAACGGCGATAAAGTTTTGGATGTAGTGAATTACCAAGGCGATTGGCCTCAAAACAATGTAGATTTTAAGAATGTAAATCCCGTTTATTACTATGTCATTCAAGGCGATGCAGGTGAAAAAAAAGGATCGATAACTGTTATAAAATAATATGAAGAAACTTTTACTATTCATCACGTTATTTTACGGTTTATCAAATGTACTCTATTCTCAAGAAGCTTCTGAGGATGGAGTTGTTTCGTTTTCATTACCCATTAGAAATTCTTTAAAGTTTAATAGATATTTAATTAACCCAACATTCAGTTTTGTTAGGGAATCTAACCCGTACGCAAGTTTCTATAATAAAAGACAATGGGTGCAGTTTGATAATGCTCCACAGACTTATTTGGCTAATTATTCTGGACGATTTAGAGAGAATGAAGCATTTGCTGTAGGTTTATTTCAACAGAATTACGGATTGATGACTGTTTTTGGTGGAGTTGCCAATTTTGCTCACAACATAGCTTTACAAGAGGATAGTAATTTGACTTTTGGATTAAATGTTGGAATCTATCAAAGTGGTATCAATACAGGAAAAATTATATCAGATGATACTACTATTTTGACCGGAGATTTTCCAAAAAGTACATTATTGACAGTAAATCCTGGAATTAACTACGGTACAGAATTTTTAGATTTCGGATTAGCAATTAACAATTTAGTGCTTTACAATTTCGGATCCGGAATGGTAAAAGAAGATCCAGAAAGAGCCATTCAATTGCATGCAATGTATACTGGATATATTGACAGTTATGGTTTTTTTGATAGAAGTAAATTCTCTGGAATTGTTAGAACAGAAATCAAAAAAGATAAAACAGTTATTTCTGGTTTAGGAATGCTTACACTTCAACAAGGAGTTTGGGCGCAGGCTGGATATAATACATTATATGGTGTTTCTGCAGGTCTCGGATTTAACATTACTCCGAGTATTGCTATTGAATATAATTATGAAAGAGGAATGGGCAATTTCTCTAATTTGGGTGGTTCTCATGAATTTGCTATTGCTTACAAATTCAAAAATAGAAATTACTATTATGGAGATGATGATGAAGGTTCATTGATTGACCCTTCAAAACCAAAATCTGTGCCGGCAAAACCACAATCGGAAGCTACTCAGGTAAACAGAGCAGAGATTGCTGAAAAGAATAGATTGGCCGCAGAAGCCAAAGCGAAAGCCGATGCTGAAGCAAAACAAGCAAGATTAGCAGCTGCCGAAAAAGTTAAGGCAGATGCAGAGGCTAAAGCGAAGGCCAAATTAGAAGCAGATAATAAAGCAAAAGCAGATGCCGAAGCAGCAGCAAAAGCAAAACTAGAAGCAGACAATAAAGCTAAAGCAGATGCCGAGGCTGTTAAAATAAGGTTAGCTGCAGAAGCAAAAGCAAAAGCAGATGCCGCAGCCGCAGCAAGAGCACAAGTTGCAGCAGCAAACAAAGCAGTAGCTGAGACACAAAAAACACAAGCACAACTAGCAGCTGATAAAGCTAGAGCAGATGCTGAAGAGCGCAGAATAAAACTGACTGCTGATAATAAAGCAAGAGTTGACGCTGCAGCTGCAGCAAGAGCGAAAGCCGCAGCAAATAAATCTGGAGAAGTTGCACAAAAAACACCAGAACAGTTAGCAGCAGATAAAGCACAGGCAGATGCAGAAGCTTTAAAAATAAAATTAGCTGCTGATGCTAAAGCTAAAGCCGATGCAGAAGCTTTACAAGCAAAAGTTGCCTCAGCAGATAAAGCCAAAGCCGATGCAGAAGCGGCAAAAGCAAAAGCGGCCGCAGCAAATGCAGCAGCACCAACACAACAAAAAACAGCTGCACAGCTTGCAATAGAAAGAGCACGAGCAAATTCAGAAGCTGCAGCAAAAATGAGATTAGCTGCTGCTGAAAAAGTTAAAGCCGACGCTGAAGCAGCAAGACAAGCAAGATTAGCCGCTGCGGAAAAAGCAAAAGCTGATGCAGAAGCTGCAAGATTAAAATTAATTGCAGACAATAAAGCAAAAGCAGATGCTACTGAAGCAAAACGTAAAGCAGATGCTAAAGCCAAAGCAGAGGCCGCAGATATGCAGTCAATATTGGCAGCCGATGCAAAAGCCAAAGCAGATTCAGATGCATTGCAAGCAAGATTAGCAGCTGAAGCAAAAGCTAAGACTGCAGCCGAAGCTAAAACAAAAGCATCAATTGATGCTGCTAACAAAGCTAAATTGACGGCAGATGTAAAAGCAAAAGCAGCAGAAGAAGCCGCACTTAAAGAAAAATTAGCAGCTGACGCAAAAGCAAAAGCAGATGCTGAAGCAAGACAAGCAATTATAGCGGCTGAATTAAAAGCAAAAGCTGACGCTGAAGCATTGAAAATAAAACAAGCAGAAGAAGCGAGACAAGCACAATTAGCTGCAGAAGCAAAAGCGAAAGCTGATGCAGAAGCGCTTCAAGCTAAACTGGTAGCAGATGCAAAAGCGAAAGCCGACGCAGAAGCTGCTGCAAAAGCAAAATTGATTGCTGATGAAAAGGCAAAAGCAGACGCGGAAGCTGAAAAAGTTAGATTGGCGGCAGAAGCTAAAGCGAAAGCTGATGCAGAAGCAGAACAAGCAAGATTAGCAGCCGACGCAAAAGCAAAAGCAGATATGGAGGCTTTACAAGCTAAACTAATTGCCGATGCAAGAGTAAAAGCAGATGCAGAAGCTACAGCAAAAGCAAAAGCCGAAGCTGAAGCAAAAAAATTACAAGAGGAGGAAGATGCACGTCAGGCAAAATTAGCAGCCGACGCAAAAGCAAAAGCTGATGCAGAAGCATTGAAAGCAAAACAAGCAGCTGAAGCTAAAGCGAAAGCTGATGCAGAAGCAGAACAAGCAAGATTAGCAGCGGAAGCAAAAGCGAAAGCCGATGCAGAAGCATTAAAAGTTAGACAAGCTGCTGAAGAAAAAGCTAGAGTAGAAGAAGAAGCTCGTCAAGCGAAATTGGCAGCAGAAGCAAAAGCTAAAGCCGATGCAGAAGCAGAACAAGCAAGATTAGCAGCGGAAGCAAAAGCGAAAGCCGACGCAGAAGCATTAAAAGTTAGACAGGCTGCAGAAGAAAAAGCTAGAGTAGAAGAAGAGGCACGCCAAGCGAAATTAGCAGCAGATGCTAAGGCTAAAGCAGATGCAGAAGCACTTCAAGCGAAACTTGCAGCAGATGCTAAAGCGAAAGCTGATATGGAAGCTTTACAAGCAAAATTATTAGCTGATGCAAAAGTAAAAGCCGATGCTGAAGCTACAGCCAAAGCCAAAGCAGAAGCAGAAGCTAAAAAATTGCAGGAAGAGGAAGATGCTCGCCAAGCTAAGTTAGCGGCTGACGCCAAAGCAAAAGCAGATGCTGAAGCTTTAAAAGCAAAACAAGCCGCTGAAGAAAAAGCGAGATTGGATGAAGAAGCTCGTCAAGCGAAATTGGCAGCCGATGCCAAAGCAAAAGCAGATGCTGAAGCACTTCAAGCGAAACTTGCTGCAGACGCCAAAGCAAAAGCAGACGCTGAAGCATTAAAAGTGAAACAGGCTGAAGAGGAAAAAGCTAGAGTAGAAGAAGAAGCTCGTCAAGCGAAATTGGCAGCTGATGCTAAAGCGAAAGCCGATGCTGAAGCACTTCAAGCGAAATTGGCAGCTGATGCCAAAGCAAAAGCAGATGCTGAAGCACTTCAAGCAAAACTTGCTGCAGATGCTAAGGCTAAAGCAGATGCTGAAGCACTTCAAGCGAAACTTGCAGCAGATGCTAAAGCAAAAGCGGATATGGTAGCTGAACAAGCTAGACTTTTAGCAGAAGCCAAAGCCAAAGCCGATGCTGAAGCTACAGAGAAGTTAAAAGCCGAAGAAGAAACAAGACGCTTGAGAGAAGAAGAGGAACGCCAAGCAAAATTAGCAGCTGAAAAAGCAAAAGCAGATGCAGAGGCAGCCGCATTAGCAGCTAAAGCGAAAGATGATACTGGAAAAGCTATTGAAAGCTTGACTAAATCTGTTGAAGGAACAAGTAACATTCAAACAGATTTATTAAATCAGTTTAAGGCAACGGTTGCAAATAAGCAAAAAGACTTGAATGATTTAAAAGAAGAGAATGATTTAAGTGAGAAGGGTATTTATAGAGAGCCAAAACCATTTAAGAGTGTGGCGGCAGAAAATAGCCAGATTGAGGCATTAAAAGTTCAGATTGCTGATGCAAACAACAGTATGAAGAATGAGATTGCAAAACTGACTAATCTTTATAACGAAAGACTTAAAAAGTTCCCTAAAGATGATCCTTTGAATAAAGCATATCTTGAAAAGATTAATGAGTTGAAAGCGGCTCAGTTAAAAATGGAAAGAGAGGGAGCAGCGTTGATTGCCGATTTAGAGCGTATCAAAACAGAGACTGAAATTGAGCGTAAACGTAGAATTAAACGTGCCGCTTATGAGAATGATGAAGGAAGATATGCGCAGGACGTTGCAGCTCTTAAGAGAATAAAAGAAACAACAAAACTGAGCAGCGCACCATTAAAAGCAAATGATTTTGATTTTGGTGAAGAGCAGTCAAATATGCAAATTATCAAGAACATTAAAAACTCTGATAATGGCTATTATTTAATTGTTGCAGTTCACAATAGTGTAGAGAAACGCGATGAGTTCTTAACAAAAGCAGTGGCTGCAGGACGTTCAGATATTAATTTCTTTTATAATGTAGCTACAAGTAAGTACTATATCTATTATGAGAAATACGACGGTTTACAAGAGGCAACAAAAGCACTAGATGCAAAAGGTAGTAAACCATACAATGGTAAAATGGCCATCGTAAAAGTGGAGAATTAGTAAAAGCAGTAGTCTCTCTTAAAAAGGGAAGAGAGACTTTAAAATAAATGTTATCAAATACAAATTTTTTTATTCGCTAATGCCCCTTAGAGGATAAAATGTAAGTAAACAAAAAGAAGATTATGAGAAAGCCTACTAACGTAAGATTGATTTTATTGACTTTGTTTTTATTGCAAAGTTGTCTAATGCTTGCACAAAATCATGTACCTTTTACTCCAAGGTTTGATACGAGTATTAGAGGAGATATGATGCTTATTGGTAATAGTATTGTTAATAGAGATAACGGTAAAACCAATGAGTATGCAAATGATGCTTTTACTGGAGGTACAGATAATAACAATGAGAACATGCAATACATCGATATTGACAATGATTCTGATACCTTTAGTTCAAGTTCTGCAACTTTAAAGGTGCCAGATGCGAGTAGAGCTTGTTATAATATTGTGTATGCCGGATTGTATTGGTCTGGTGTTTATACGCAAGCTTCTTTAGATGACAAATCTGTAAAGCGTAGTGAATTAGGTAATATAAAGTTTAAGCTTGCTAACGAAACAGCTTATAATAATATTACTGGAACTTTAATTTACGATTATTATAATAATGATCCAAAAACAACAAATGGTGACCAAATACCATATGCTTATTATTTTAATGTAACAGACCTACTAAAAGCTTCAAAAAATCCTGAAGGAGAATATACGGTAGCTAATGTTAATTCTGCTCGCGGTAGACTGAACAATGGAGGATACGCAGCAGGATGGTCTTTATTTGTTATTTATGAAGATCCAAACTCAAGCGCAAAATATATTACCGCTTATGATGGTTTTAGTTGGATTAAAGCTAGCGGTACTCCTTTGACTTATGCAGTTTCAGGTTTTAAAACCATTCCAACAGGTAATGTAAAAGTAAAATTAGCTTTTGCAGCTTTAGAAGGTGATGCAAATACGCCGAATGATACTTATTCTGTTAATGGTACACAGGTCTACACAACCGAGCGTAAAAAAGACAATTTCTTTTGTAGTGTAATTAATGACCTTTCGGGAATTAATCTCCAAAGAAGGCCAGCCAGTACAAATACACTTGGGTTTGATGCAGGTATTATCAATTTGAATAATGCTGATAATAAAATTATTGCAAATAACAGTACAAGTGCTAATTTAAGGCTAACCACCAGCGGAGATGGTTATGGTGTTTATTTTAATGCTTTTAACGTAGAAGTTATAGCTCCTCAAATTGCACTGACAAAAATTGTAAAAGACACAGACGGAAAGGATATCGGAGGACAGAATGTGACTCTTGGTCAGGAATTGCGTTATGAAATTAGTATTCAAAACAAAGGTAATGACGATGCAACTTCTTTGGTTATTACTGACCAGTTGCCAATAAACGTTATTTTTAATCAGAAAACTGATTTACTTCCTTTGCCAGCTGGAATAATAGTAAAAAAAGATTATGACCCAGTTACAAGAAAAATTGTTTTTGAGGTAACAGACCCTAAATTAGTAACAAAGAATAATCCTACCGTAAGTACTATTGCTTTCAAGGTGCAGGTAGTTCCTGATTGTCATTCACTAAGTGAGGCTTGCTCTAACAGTATCGACAACCAGGCTTTTGCTACTTACAAAGGAAAGGAAAACACCAACTTTTCAATCGACGAAACAGATCCGCAAGGAAGTGTTAATTCAACTGAAGGATGTGCTGTAACACCAAAAGCTACAAACTTTTTAGTAGGTGTAGACGGTTGTCAATATACAGAGAATGTTACTTTATGTACAGATAGTGTTGATCTTATTCCAGCAAAAGGATATGATAAATATACATGGTATAGTGACGCTAAAATGACAATTAAAATAGGCGAAGGAAGTCCATTTAATGTGACCAAAGAAGGGACATATTATGTGTACAACTTGGCACAAGCACCATGTAGATCTATCTCTCAATCTTTTGTGGTAACTCGTTTCAAAAGTACAAGTACAAATCCTGTGTTACCTTTCGCAAGTGAAGTCTTAACTTGTGCTGATACTGGTCAACCATTTCCAAACATTTATTTGTGCGGTGGTAACGATAAAAAAGAGATAAAAACAAGTATCACGGATGCTTCTAGCATAGTATGGGAACGTTTCGTAGAGGGAAGCTGTACTGTATCGACAGGTAAAAACTGTCCGAACGAAGCATTGGCAAGTACTGGAAACCCAAGTGAACTTTGTAAATGGGACGAAGTAGGAAGAGGATCTGATTATATAGCAAATGCAAAAGGAAGATACAGATTAACTGTTACCTATAAAGGTGGAGTTTGTTTCAATCGTTTTTATTTTGATGTTTATCAAAACCCATTAACTCCAAAAGAGAAGCACACCGATATTATTTGTTCTACAAATGGTAGTATTACCATTGAAGATGTTCCAGCCGGATATGAGTATGCAATAAGCAAAGATCCTAATGGACCTATTGGAGCGTATCAGTCAAGTAATATATTTCCAATAAGTACTGAGGGTTCTTATACTGTACATATTAGACAAACTAATATAACTACTTTCCCATGTGATTTTACAGTTGATAAGATTCTTATTAGAAAACTAGATGTTGATGTTCAGAAAGTAATAACACAACCTCTTTGTGCAGGTGATAAAGGTAGTTTAGAAGTTGCAGCAAATAATGCCAACCCAAATTATACTTTTGTTATCAAACAAGGCAGTACAACAGTTCAAAGTGTAGGACCTGCTTCTAAAAATAATGCAAAGTTCGATTTGCTTGCAGGTGATTATGTACTTACTGTAACGACAGATGATGGTTGTACCAATGTAAGTGATGTAAAAATAATTGCACCAGATGAGCTTACTGCAACTTATGATGTAAAATCATTAACAGCATGTTCAGATGGAGAAATTACAATAAATGCTAAAGGTGGTACTGCACCTTATTCTTACTCTATAAACGGGCAACCGTATGTTTCTGAGAATAAAATTACGGTTAAAGATCCAGGAGGCAGCTACAGTATTATAGTTACTGACAGTAATGATTGTAGCTATACAATTCCGACATTTTCAGTAAAACCAATTGCTAAACCAACAGTTACTATAAATTCGAAAAATTTAAGCTGTTACAATGCTAAAGAAGGAGAAATTTCGATAACAGTTACTCCTGCAGATTCAGGTTATACTGTTTCTTATAGTATTGCTGGAGTTGCTGGCGGTGCATATACCTCTTTGCCAACAACAGGTTTACCATCTGGAGATTATAAAGTTACTGTAAAATATACAATAAACGGTGTAGATTGTACTGACCCAGAAAAAATTATTAAGATCACAGGGCCATCAGCTACACTAACTGCTTCTGCAGGTGTTGCCGAATTATCTGGTTGTGGTCCGACAGGGAATACTAAACAAGGAATGGTGAGAATTACCAATCCTCAGGGAGGTGTGCCTTTTCCTGCACCAAATTTATATCGCTATAGTTTTGACGGAGGAAAAACGTATATTACAGATAATTTTGCCTACATAGACCCAAGTCCAACTCCTATCACATTATATATTAAAGATGCGGCTGGATGTATTTTCCCTATGTCAGGTATTATTTTAGAAGAAAAACCAGCTGATCCTTTATTTAGTGAGCCTGTTTTAACTTATAATTGTAAAGGAGAAGGTACAGCTACAGTAACGGTAAATGCCGATGCAAACCCAAATTATAGCTATTCTTACTATTTAGGTAAACCAGATCCAGCAAACCCTTCTAATTATATTTATACTCTAAATACAAATTCTCCGGCTAATATCTTTAAAGATATTCCGGTAGGAGATTATAAAATTAAAGTAGAATACAATTTGGTATCTGCTCCAACTTTTAGTAATTTATTAAAAGAAGATTTTGGAAGCGGACCACCAACAACAGCACCTGGAATTGCGACTGCTTATTGCTTTAATGACCAGAGAACAACGAAACCTTTTACTTGTTTGGATCCTTACGGGGTTCCGAGTCAATCTGTTGAAGATAATCAATATTCTGTAGCGAGTTTCTTCTGGAGAGGAGACGACCCAAGTAGTAATAATTCTGGAGCTTGGTTCCACTATAAAGATCATACTACAAACCCTAATAATTTAGATAACACAGGAGATCCTAATGGTAGATATTTATTAGTAAATGTTGGTAATGCTGCTGGAAAATATGGTATTTTATACAGTAAGCCAATTGTAGATGTTATACCTAATCAAGATGTTATTGTCGACTTTTATGTAGGAAATTTATTAATGCCTACTTATAATAGTGCGGCTCCAATTATTAGAATTGAATTAATTGATTCTAAAGGTAATGTAGTAGCGAGAGATAATACTGGTGAAATCGCGCCTGGTTTAAATCATCCTGATAGAAAAAAATGGGTTCCGATTAGCATTAAACTAAATCCTGGAGCAAATACCAATTTAACTTTTGTGGTACGTTCAGGAAGTGAAATATTTGATGGAAACGACTTAGTGATCGACGATATTTGGGTACGTCAGTTGCCAAAATCATGTTTGCAGGATAAGATTTTAAATCTACAAGTTAAAAGCGGACAAGAATTTTCTGCAGAGGTAGTAGGCGTGAACGGAGTTAAATGTAAAGGAGATAAAAATGGTACTTTCAGTATTGTAGCTAAAAATTTCGATACTGTAAATGGTTTCTATTATACTTTAAATGGAAATGCTACTAATCCAACTTGGGTAAAATCTACGACTTCTCCGATTACCTTTAATGATAAAGGTGAAGGAACCTATAATATTAAAGTACGTTTTGCAAATAATGCATCTTCTTGTAGTTTCGACATTCCAACTAAAATTACGTCGCCAGCTGCATTTGTAGTAAATGCAAGTGCATCGGCTGCTACGTGTAAAGGGGCAACTGTAACAGCAACTGTTGCAGGAGGAACTCCAGATTATGTGGTTACACTTAAAGATAAAAATTCGTCATATATAAAAACATTCCCAACTACGACTTGGAAAATAGATGATGTTCCGGCTGGAACTTACATTGTTTCGGGTACTGATGCAAATGGATGTAACGCTGCTATGAGTAAAGACTTGGTTATTAGTGCACCAAGTAAACCAACGGCATCAATAGTTTCTAATGTAGGATTGTGTTTTGATGGTAGCAATGCTACTATTAGAGTTAGTGTATCTGGCGGTCTTAAGCCTTACACGTATCAAGTAAGTACAGACGGAGGTCTAACATACAGTAATCCAAGTGCAACTTTTAACGGACCTACTTTTGATTATATCGCTAAAGGAACAGGTACATACCAATTTTTAATTTTAGATGATAATAAATGTGATGCGATTACAGCTAGTCAAACTATTAATAAAACAATCACAGCGAAAGCAGATGTTACCGTTCCATTATCTTGTAAAACGGGCACAGCAGCAAACGCTACTATAGATGTTACTATAGACGGCGGAACAGCACCTTATACTTATACTGTTACAAATAAAGGAACAGGTGTGGTACTAGTAAACAATGGTACTACTGCTGGTCCAACATTCTCTTATTCTGCTACAACAGCTGCGACTTATGTATTTGCTATCAAAGACAAAAACGGTTGTCCTATTACTGTAGAAAAAGAAGTGCTTGCTAAAGTTGCAGTTACTGCTAGTCACTCTGTAAATCCGGTTACTTGTTTTGGCAAAGGAGATGGTTATGTTGATATTACACCACAAAATGGTGTAGCGCCATTCAAGATTCAATTTAATGGTACAGGAGCTTTTACAGCTGTAACTACAACACCTGTGCGTTACAGTTTATTACCAGGTTCTGTTGGTGCCGGTACAAAATATACTTATATTGTAGAGGATGCCTTAGGATGTCAACAACAATATACTTTCTATGTAACCCAACCAGCTGCTGTTACACTTACAGCTTCTATTACAACGCCTTATAATTGTACCACTAATGCGGCTACTATTACAGCAAGCGCAGGTAACGGAAACGGTGGTTTTACTTATGTATTAAAAAATACAACTACTGGCGCTACTATAGAAACTAACACTACTGGTATATTTAATAATTTAACTATTGCAGGAACTTATGAAGTAACAGCAACAGACAGTAAATCATGTCCAATAACAAAAGTTGTTGGAACTATTAATGCGTTGAATCCTCCAAAAGGAATGACACTTACGCCAACGGCAGTAAAATGTCCAAGCAATACAACAGATGTAACGATTACAAATGTTGTTAATGCTTCTGGAGTTGCTGTACCTACGGCTGGTTTAGAATATAGAATAAAACTTCCTGTACCACCGGGTACTTCTACTTACCAAACTAGTAATACTTTTACTGGATTGGCAGCAGGTAAAACATATACTTTTGAAGTTAGAGATGCTAATTTCTGTGTGTATGAACAAATACTTGATGTGCCTTCATTACCGGTATTCACAGTATCTTCTACATCTAAGAATGATATTAGTTGTTCTACTTCAACTGATGGTTCTGCGATCTTTACAGTTACAGGATTAGGAAACAATGTTGCCTATAGCTATAAAGTAGATGCTTTAACACCAGTTAGTGGAACATCTCCTGCAGCGGGAAGTTCATTTGAAATTCCTGTATCAAATTTAAGTGCAGGACTTCATACAATTGTAGTAACAAACACGGCTACAACTTGTAAACAATCTCAAACAGTTACGATTGCGGCTCCGTCTACTGCATTGGTATTAAATCCATCATCATTAGAACACGTAACTTGTGATAATAAAGGAAAAGCGACAATTAATGTTGTCGGAGGTTGGGGAGATTATGAATATACAGTTACACCTACATCTCCATCAGGGTCAGCAATTACTAAAACAACGAATGTATTTTCTAATTTAAATGCAGGAGACTATTCTGTTTCTGTAAAAGATTTAAAAGGTTGTATTGTAACAGGAACTTTTAAAATTAATGATAAAGTTAATCCAACTGCTAGCATTGATCTTACAAACTCAGATTTCTGTGTAACAGGTAGTGGAGCAAAAATTGTAGTATCGCCTAATAGTGCTCCTAACTATATGTATAAATTAGATAACGGTACAGCTCAAAACAATGGAACTTTTACAGGAGTAACTCCTGGAATTAGCCATACTATTAGAGTTACAGATACCTCTACAGGATGTTATACTGATTTAACTGTGCCAACAATTAACGCACCAATATCTGCGAAATTAAATCCTTTAGTAAAAGATTTAACTTGTGATGCTACAAACCCAAATGCAATTATTGAAGTTTCTATAAAAGATGGTTATCCAGATTATAGCTACAGAGTAAATACAAATGGAGGTGGATTTAGTGGTTCTAATATTCCAGTAGGAGCTGGTAAGACTACATTTACGTATCAGACAACTACAGGTGCTGCGGCTGCAACTTATGAATTTGAAATATTTGACAGTAAAGGATGTAGAACTACTGTAACGCAAAATATCGCGGCGAGAGTATCTCCAACAGCTACTACTACACCAACAAATCCTACTTGTTATAATGGAAATAATGGTTCTATTATAGTAAATGCAAGTTTAGGTTTGCCACCATATACTTATGAAGTTTCGACAGTTTCTTCTACAGGACCGTTTACTACTATGACTAGTAAGACATATTCGAATGCTACTGCTGGAGATTACTGGTTTAGAGTTACTGATTCTAAAAAATGTCAGTTTGTAACGGCAAAAACGACTGTTTCAAACCCTCCACAATTAACCGCTAAAGCTGATGTATCTGTACCATTAACTTGTGGAACATCAAATGCTACACAAGCTGCTACTATTACAGTTACGGTATTATTGCCAGGAACACCATATAGCGGAACTGATAAATACAGATACAGTTTCAATGGAGTTTTACCAGCGGGAACATCAAATACTTACACGACTAGCACTTCTGGTCCAGTTACAGTTGATGTATTTGATGCAAATAATTGCCCTTATAGAATTCCAGTTTCACCAGTGGTTAATACGTTGAATCCGCCATCAAATATGGCTTTTTCACAAGCCAATGTTATTTCTTGTATGGCTACACAACTAGATACAGATTTAACAGTATCTTATACAGGTGGTGTAGGACCATTCAAAGTTGAAATTACATCTACAGATGCAGTTCCTGCTCCAGTAGTTACTGTTGCAACTGGTGTAACGGCTCAGTCTTATGTATTTAAAGATTTAGCTCCGGGTAACTACTCTTTTAAAGTTACAGATGCTAATAAATGTACAACGACTGGAGATTACAAAATTGAAAAAGTTGAATTACCGATCGCTAACGGTTCAGTAATTTCAAATGTAATTTGTAAAGGTGCATCAGATGGTAAGCTTAGTTTTACAGTTTCTGGTAATGTAGGTGCAACATATACTTACGAACTAAGAAACAGTTTAAACGCACTTGTACCAATTGCTCAATCTACAAAAACAGGAAATGTTATTGATTATGTTGGGTTATCTGCAGATACTTATACATTTAAAGTTACAAACTCAACAACTACTTGTTCTGCAACAAAAGTTCTTGAAGTTAAAGAGCCTGCACAGCCATTGGTTCTTTTAGCACCATCAATTACACCTATTACTTGTTCTCCAAATAATGGTAAAATAGTTATTAATACAACGGGAGGATGGGGTAACAATAGATATACGTTAACTCAGCCTGATGGAACTGTAGTTGGACCTCAAGCAAATTCAACTTTTGCCAATATTACTCAGTCAGGTACTTATGGTATTTCTGTTACAGATTTGAATGGAAATGGATGTACGGTTACAGATACATTTACTGTTAGTGCAAAAGTATTGCCAAGTGCGAGTATCGATTTAACAGCTTCAGATTTATGTTATGATTCAGTTGGTAAAGCGACAATTGTAGTTACACCTACAGTTGTGTCTCCAACCTACAGATACAATATTAATGAGGGTACATATCAAGTTAGTGGTACATTCCCTAATTTGGAGCCAGGAAACTATATTGTTAAAGTAAAAGATATGGCTACAGGTTGTATTTTACCATTGTCAGCAATATATATTGAATCTGAATTGAAATTCAATGCTACTTTAAGTAAATCAGCAAACTGTCTTACTCAGAATACTGAGATAAAAGGTACTATTTCAGGAGGAAAACCTAATTATTCTTATACTGTAACTAAAAATGGAGTATTAGATCCAACAGTTATACCGGTAACAGGTACAACCTTTACTTATACAGATCCTGTAGATCCTCCGCAAGTTGGAAATACAACTTATGTATTTACTTTAACGGATGCATCGGCTGCTAAATGTAGCCTTACATCTACCGTTGTTGTAGGACCAAGAACAGATCCTGATTTTGCATTAACTCCTAATTCAACTATTTTGTGTAACGGAGATGCAACGGGTTCTATTACAGTAACAATTGACAAAACAAAAGGAGCAGCTCCTTATACGATCTCTGTTTACAATACAACAACATCTACCTCTTATGGCACACAAACAACTGGTCTTCCAGCTGGCGATTATACTGTAAGAGTAACAGATGATAAAGGTTGTTATCTTGAGAAAACGACAACTATTGTACAACCAAAGAAAATTGAATTCGATGCTGATGTTAAACCTATGACTTGTGATTCTAGCGGTAGTGGAATTTCTTACGGATCTATTACAGTTAAGAATTTTATAGGAGGTTCAAGTGATACAGCTCCATTAGGACCATTTACTTATACTTTGACAAATAATGTTGGAGAGCCAACGCAAGTTGCACCACATGCAATCTCAGATGTTAGAGGTGATTATACTTTTAATATTTTAAATTTTGGTATTTATGAATTAACGGTTTCTGATAAAAATGGTTGTTCTATTACCAAAACGATCCCAATGGCATCAAAACCAGAAGATTTAAAAATTGAGGTTAAAGCAGGAACAGAATCATGTACAACAGCAAGTCTTATTGTGACTGTAAATACACCAATTATTGGAGGAGCTTATCATTTTGCTCTTTATCCGATCAATTCAGGTTCTACACCGCCATATAAATACGCGGATAATATGGGATCTTACCAAGATGCAGATTCAACTGATCCGACAGATCCGAAATATACACAATCAACTTTCAACGGTTTACTTCCGGGTGTTACCTATTCGTTTATCGTTTATGATGAAGCAACAGATTGTTATTTCTTTAAACAAGCAGAAGCTGCGACATTGACTTCGTCTACTTTAAAAACTAACGTAACACCTGCTAATGTAACTTGTCAGGGAGCCAAAGACGGAAATGTTTCATTCACGTTTACTGGCACACAACCAACAACAACAGCAGTTAAATACGACGTTTATAATTCGCAAAGTAATACACTTGTTATTCCTTCAGTTGGTGGCACTGTGACATTACCAAGCAATTCGGCGACCAATGTAGGACCGTTGGTTCCAGGGACATATTATATCTTGTTTACAGAGTTGGATAATACGTCAACTGTAGTTTGTATGAATACGTCTAAAACTTTTACGATCAGTGAATCAGTTGTTCCTTTAACATTATCGGTTAGTTCTCCTAAAAATGATAATTGTGGAAATAATCAAGGTATAGTTGAAGCTTTTGGAAAAGGAGGAACGGTTACCAAGGTAGTTGTTGATCCATCTGATCCTACAAAAACTATTACGGTGCCAGCTCCTTATTTATATCAAATTTTCGCTGATACGGGTGTAGCTGGTGTTATCGATGGTTCAGATAAACCGGTGACCGATGCTGCGCTTTCTGCTTCTTTCGACCCAGCTCTTCATACTGGAAGTACTTTTAATAAAGAATGGGGTCACTATTTAGTTTATGTAAAAGATGCAAACGGTTGTATCCAGGTTGAGTTTGTTGAAGTGAAATTAGATCCAACTCCTGTGATAACAGCTGTGGTAAACAGTGCTTGTGCTGCTGAAGATTCTTTTGTAATCGATGTTAATATGACAACATTTGGTATTGCTCCATATACTTATAGTTTAGATGGTCTTGATTTTATGCCAATGCCTTTAACATCATTTTCTATACCTAATCTTCATTCAGGAAATCATACTGTAGAAGTTAGAGATTTTAATGGTTGCGGTAATAAAGTAACATTAAACCCTATTGCTGTACCTTTAAACATAACAGCTAAATTTACTACGGAGCCTACATGTAGAGATACTGATGGTACGATTACTGCTGTTGTAACCGGTGGTTTTGCACCAAATAATTTTGAATATACTTTAAAAAATAATACAGTAGTTACTCCAGATGTTTTACAAAATAGCGATCCAAAATTTATAGGTCTGGCAGCGGGCAATTATACTGTAACGGTAAGAGATTTAAACACAAATTGTTCTAAATCAGTTGTTGTTGATTTACTTGTACCAACTCTTGTAGATTTAGTTCCAGGTGATATTACGACAACTCCAGTAGATTGTAATGGTACACAAGGAACAAACGATAACGGAACTCTTACGGTTAATTTAAGAGCTGTTAATGACAACCCGGATTATAAATTTATCCTAACACCTGTTTTACCTGCAGGACCTGCTATTACACAAGATAATAATAATTATTTTACAGGTTTAACAGCAGGAGATTATACAGTTAAAGTTATTTCTTCTAGAGGTTGTGAATTTGAGGTACCTGCTAATGTACCTGCTCCAAGTGCAGTTTATGCAACTGCTACTGCAACACCATTTAGTTGTGTAGTTGACCCTACTAAAACTACAGTTGTTGTCGCTGCTGCGGGTGGTACAGGGACTGGAACATTTACTTTCAGTAAAGATGGTACTAATTATTTTACAAGTAATAGCATACCTTCAGACGATAAATACACATTTGAATTGCCTGAAATCGGAAGTGTTCAAAACCCTAGCTATTGGGTAAAAGATGCTAATGGATGTGTTTACAAAACAAATGGTTTAGTTACGCCATTAGACCCATTACCAAAATTAATTTCAGCTACAGCTAAAAGATCTCTTTTAGCAGGTTCTCAAATTGATTGTCAAAACGGTAGAGAGCTAATTCAAATTGATGTAGTTGGAGGATCAACTCCAGCTGATTTCAAATACGAAGTTTCAGTTGATGGAAATGGTTATATAGTTCTGACAAATTCAGCTGGAACACCATTTACTTACAACGCTACAACAGCGGGTAGTAAATACCAGTTTAGAATTACTGATAATGTAACAAGTTGTCAGATTTTAACTAACATTTATGAGGTTCCTTTATTCGATCTTATTAGCGTAACAGCTACTACGGCTTCTGATGTAAAATGTATATCAGATAATAACGGAACTATCCAAATCAACATCGCTGGTTATTCAGGTAAATATGATTATCAAATTTTTGATGGATTAACAGCAGTGGTAGGAGCAAACGGTTCTCATGATACTGCTACTTCAAATCCATTTGTTATTCCTTTCGGATTACCTGCAGGAAATAATTACACCGTACATATTCAAGAGACAGGCCATCCAAAATGTCCTTCGATTTCAAATGCAGTAATTATCAAAGAACCAGCGGCTGCATTAGCTTTAAATCCATTAGTTGTTACACCATTAGGTTGTACTACTTTGGGAGCTGTCGTAGTAAATGCTAAAGATGGTTGGGGTGATTACACCTATACTTTAACTCAGCCAGATTTAACAGTTGTAACAAATAAAGATGGTAAGTTTGATAATCTTAATCAAGTAGGGCCTGCAGGATCTTATAAAGTTTCTGTAAAAGACGCTAATGGATGTGAGGTAACCGATTCATTTAATTTAAGTACACCGGTTCCTCCTACAGCTACTATTGACCCTGCAACAGATTATTGTTATACAGCTGCTGACAAAGCAACTATTGTTGTAATTGCTTCATCTACATCGCCTTTCGCATTGCCAACAGATACTTATGATTATAGTATTGATGGTGGTCAGACATGGCAAATTAATAACAATACATTCGTTAATTTAACTCCTGGAGATTATACATTTACAGTTAGAGATAAATTTGGATGTACTGGTACTACTACAATTACTACAATTGAATCGCAGCTTTATGCTTCGACAGAAATTAAAAAAGAAATTTTCTGTGTGGCTCCTGTTGAGGGAACAATTAGAGTAAAAGCATCTGGTGGATATGCACCTTATAGCTACACTGTAGCCATTAATGGTGGCACACCTTCTGCTCCAATTACATTTGTAAACGGAACATATTCTGACTATACAGTTGTTTCGCCTCTTACAAATACATACGATTTCGTAGTGTTAGATGCTCATAGCTGTCCTATGCCGGCGGGATCTGTGACTATGAAAGCGCCTACTGCAGTTACGTTTACTGCAACGCCAACGTCTCCTTACTGTTCAGGAACTCAAGGAAATGTTGATAATGGCTCTATCTTATTCACTTTACCGACAAGTAATGATAACCCACCGTACACATACACTGTTCAACTTACGGCACCTACTACTGGTTTAGTATTAACACAAGTAAACAATCCGTTGTTTACAGGATTAAGTGCTGGTACATATGCAGTAAATGTTACATCAGACAGAATGTGTGATAATCCAACAAGCGTTGTGATTAATCCTCCAGTTGCAGTTGAAGCTGAAGCTAAGGCTACACCATTCACTTGTACAGGAACAAATATTAATGAAACAATTGTTACCGTTACTGGTAAATATGGTGCAGGGCCAAATTATACTTATAGTAATAACGGAACAAATTGGGGAACAGGCAATACATTTGTCGTAATTGATAACGAATCTGCACAAACTCTAACATATTATGTTAAAGATGCAAACGGATGTGTTGATGACGTTCAGATTACAGTTGATCCATTCCCAAAATTGCAAAAAGCTACAGTTACACAAGGAACAAAAGCAGCTTGCAACAACGCTGGTGAAGTTATTAATGTTGTAATTAATGGTGGAGCAAGTCCGGCTAACTTCCAATACGAAGTATATCAGGATGGCGTTTTATTAAGTGGTGGTCCATATGCTGTGACTGGAAATACATTTAGTTATACAGCTCCAACTGTTGGTCATTTCTATCAGTTTAAAATAACTGACTTGACAACATCATGTTCTATTACTACTGATCCTTATGAAGTGCCAGTTTTCAATACTGCTAAGGTTATTGCAAATGCTTCTTCGTCAGTTTCTTGTAATGGTTTAAGCGATGGTAAAATCACATTTAATATTGTAGATTACACTGGTCCATACACATATCAGGTTTACAACAATGGAATAGCGGTTACAGGTGCTTCTGGATCTGGAACTACTGCAACAGCGAATCCGTTTACAATTCCTTTCGGACTTTCAGTGGGCGCTAAGTACACAGTTGTAATTACTGAAACTGGATATCCTTATTGTGATATTACATCTGCTGATGTAAACATAACTGAACCGCCAGTATTAGATCTAACGACTATGGTAGTGACTGTTAAAAACCAAAATTGTTGGACAACGGGAGCAGTTATTACTGCTGATGCTTCTACAATTGTAGGTGGAACTCCTGGATCAGGATTTACATTTGCTTTCGTACCAGCAGGAACAGTTCCAACAGCTGGTCAATATTCATCTGCAAACACTATAACAATTGCAACTACTCAAGTAGCACCATTGTTTGATTCGTATGATGTTTATGTTAAAGACGGTAACGGTTGTCCTAAGTTTAAAACAGTAAATATTTCATTAGATCCAAAACCTGCAATTACAAATGTTGCGGTTGCGAGTCAATGTTATAATGCTGCAGGTTACAGAATCGACGTTACAGCAAATGGTGTTGGTACTCTAGAATATAGTTTAGACGGAGTACAATTCCAAGGTGCTAATTTCTTTACTGTTACTGCTGCAGGAAATTACACTGTAACTGTAAGAGATGCTAATAAGTGTACAACTACAGCTTCGGCTCCAGTAATAATTTATGAGCCTCTTGCGGTACTTGCAAAGGTTACAAAAGTGCCTACTTGTAATGCTGCCGATGGTACAATCACTTTATTCGCTTCTGGCGGAAAAGTGCCAACCCCAAGTTATGTTTACACAAGAGACAATTGGACAAATACAAGTACAAGTCCTGTATTTACAGGATTAGCTCCTGGAATAACATATACTTTTAAAGTAAGAGATGTCAATACAGGTTGTGTGATAGAGATTAATGAAACAATTGATATTCCAACGGATGTTACAGGAATTGTTGCAACAGCAACTCCTACATCTTGTAATGGCTATGCTAATGGTAGTATCTCAGTAACAATCGGAGCATCAAATAATAATCCAGTTTACATGTACAGTCTTGCTGGACCAGTAAACAGATTACCTCAGGATTCTCCGTTCTTCAATGATTTACCATTTGGTAATTATGTTGTAACAGTAACTTCTGGAAGAGGATGTAGTGCAACAGCTCCTGTAACAGTAGGACAACCTGCAATTATAGTGGTTAACAAACCTACAGTTACACAATACATTTGTTCTACAGGAACAAATAATATAGGTAATGCTACAATTACAGTGGCGCCAGGTTCTGTAACAGGCGGTTCAAATGATTATATCAGATATGAATTCTTGAGAGATGGAGTTCAGGTACAAAATGATGATAGAAACACTTATACTGAATCTGATTATTTAGGTGGTGACTATATCGTAAATGTATTTGATTCTAAAGGATGTCAGGGTTCTTATGCTACAGTAACAATCGATCCTTATATTGGAATTGCTGATCTGAAAATTGTTGCTACCGAAATTACTTGTAAAAGCGATGAAGCTATTCAGGTAACTGCAATTGCTACGACAGGAACATTGCCAACTTTAACTTATACTATTGTTGGAATAGACGGTAATACATATCCTCTTACACCTAGTGTAGATGGATTATGGACTAATTTGAAAGTAGGTAACTATAAAATTGTTGTGACTAACCCTGTAACAGGATGTAGTATCGAAAGATTCCATATTGTTAACGAGCCAAACACATTCAAATTTGTAGCTTCTGAAATTAAGAACCTTACTTGCTATAGCGATGAAGATGGAGCAATTACATTGACATTAGTTGATAATATTCCAACTCCAAAAGATAACGCAGGTAGATTTAGTTATGTGATTACACATGAATCAGGAACAGTTATAAATGGAGCAACTACAACAACAGAATTAAAACTTTCGAATCTGAAAAGAGGTAAGTATACTGTTGTGGCAACATTAGCAGGTTCTCCTTTCTGTGACGTTCAAACTGAATTTAACATTGATGGTCCAGCTACAGAATTAGAAATTCTAGCGTCTAAAAAAGACATTACTTGTATTTCAACTAGTGATGACGGAGAAATCCGTATAAGCGCTCAAGGCGGATGGTCAGGTGATTATTTATATAAATTAGATGGTCCAATTACAGTAGATTTTTCTGCTCAAAACATATTCACAGGATTAAAAGCAGGATTGTATACGGTTTCTGTTAAAGATGCTGGCGGTTGTGTTGATACTGATCAAATTAGATTAACAGTTCCTACGCCAATAGTGGTTACAGCTTCATCAGACAAAACATTATTATTATGTAATGGAGATTTAAGCGCTACTATTACAGTAACTGCTGTTACAGGTGGTCAAGGAAGTAATTATTTATATACTTTAAATACTACTTCGGTTACTCCTGTAAGATCTTCAGGACCTCAGAATACACCTTCATTTACTGGTTTAGGTGCAGGAACTTATACGATTACTGTAACTGACGGATTTAATTGCGTTGGTGAGTCAGCTCCTATAACAATTACTGAGCCTTCTGAAGTTAAACCAAGTTTGGCTGAAACTAGAAAAATGACTTGTCTTACAGATACTCAACTTACTTTAAGCGCTGTGGGCGGTACGCCTCCTTACACTTATAGTAGTGATAATGTAACCTATTCAACAGTTCCATTTACAAGTTCTGTTTCGTTTGATGTTACTCCAGGTGTATACAAGTACTATGTGAAGGATGCTAACGGATGTGTTGATTTTGTTTCTAATGAAATTACAATTAACCCTCTTGAACCATTGTTGGCTAATTTAGATATAGAGCATGCAGTAGTATTATGTCGTGACGAGCCAACTGGAGTAATTGTATCAAATGCTACTGGCGGATTAGGAAACTACGAATACACGTTGTTAGACGGTGCTGGAAACATACTGAAAGGACCACAGCCTGAAGGTAGATTTGATAAGCTTTTAGCTGGTGATTATAAGGTAGTGGTGAAAAGTGGTGATTGTCAAACTTTACCAGAGAATGTTACTATTAATCAGCCAGATGAAGCATTTTCAGCTGAATTTATCCCAACTCCAGTAAAATGTTTTGGTGGTAATGATGGACAAATTGTAGTAAATGGTAAAGGCGGAACAGGAAGCTATAAATATTCTATTTCACCAAGAAACGATCAATACTTTGACAGTAACATTTTTGAGAAATTAAAAGCTGGTTTCTATACAGTTATAGCAACAGATGAACATGGATGTTATGATAGTGAAATAGTTGAGGTTAAACAGCCTTTAGCACCACTTTCAGTTGTGGAAACTCCTGGAATGACGCTACCTGAACAATGTGCTGGAGAACTTAATGGTGGATTTACAATTGACATTGCAGGCGGTACACCTCCTTATATGGTTAGTTTAAATGATATTAATGGTACGTATATACCGGTTAACGGAACACAACATACATTTGCAAATCTTGCAGGAGGTACTTATACAGTGTTCGTGAAAGATGGCGGAAACTGTCCTCAGGAAGTAGAAGTAGACGTACCATTGCCAGTAACTCTTAATCCTACTGTAGAAGTCTTTTATGATTGTGTGAACAATGCTCAAGCAAACATGGTTGTGGTAACAATAGATCCGTCAAATACAGATCCAACACTAATAAAGTATGCTCTAGATAATGGAACTTTCCAACCTGGTAATATTTTTACAGACGTTGCTGCTGGGCCGCATTACATTACAGTAAAACATGAAAATGGATGTGAGGTAACAACAGATTTATTTGAAGTAGATGCAGTTGCAGAGTTAAACGCAGTAGATGCAACAAACCAAAGCAAAGACATTAATACAATTGTGGTTAAAGCTTCTGGCGGAGTTGCACCTTACGAATACAGCTTCAATGGTGAACCATTCTCATCGTCTAATAGCTATAGAATCTACAAAACAGGAGATTATGTAGTTATCGTAAGAGATAAAAATGGTTGTGAGAAAACAATAACAGTTCATGGTACATTCTATGACTTCTGTATGCCAAACTACTTTACACCAAATGGTGACGGACAAAATGATACGATTGGTCCAGATTGTGGTGCATTAGCATACAAAGAGTTAACGTTCGATATTTATGACAGATATGGTAGAGTAGTAGCGAAATACCGTGTTAATGGAAAATGGGACGGTAGATATCATGGAGACGAATTACCAACAGGAGATTACTGGTATGTTCTTAAATTGAATGATCCAAAAGATCCAAGAGAATTTGTTGGACATTTCACATTATACAGATAACAAAATTATAGCCCCAATGATGTTGTCTAAAAAAATTAATACAATGAAAAAGTTTATTTTATCCTTAGTACTCATGGCTGTAACAACAAGTTACAGCCAAGAGTTAAACCTACCAGTGTTTACGCAGTATTTAGCTGATAACCCTTTTATTCTTTCTCCTGCTTATGCTGGTATTGGAGATAATCTCCGTATTAGAGCCAACGGTTTAACACAGTGGGTCGGAATTAAAGATGCACCAGACAACCAATCATTGTATGCCGATTTTCGTGTTCTAGATCGTTCTGGAGTAGGTATTTCATTGTATAATGATAGCAACGGTAATACAAGACAAACGGGGGCAAAAGTTTCTTTTGCGCACCACTTGATTTTAGACTATCGTACAGAGCAGTATCTATCTTTTGGTATATCGTATAACTTTAACAGTTTCAGAATCGAAACGGGTAATTTTACTGGAGACGTAAATGGTGTGCCAGTACCATTAGACCCTTCAATTACAGACAATCGTTACAATTCAAACAACAAC
Source organism: Flavobacterium nitrogenifigens (assembly GCF_003254565.1). Taxonomy (GTDB): domain Bacteria; phylum Bacteroidota; class Bacteroidia; order Flavobacteriales; family Flavobacteriaceae; genus Flavobacterium; species Flavobacterium nitrogenifigens. The sequence goes on along the minus strand of NZ_QJRI01000174.1, from coordinate 170,327 downwards.
TTTGATATTAGTGCATTGTATCGTAACAGAGGATTCTACTTTAGTTTTAACGCTAATAACGTTTTAAAGAAAAACACTGATAAGTATAGAGGAGTAGAGCCAGATCTACTCTCTAACTTTCAGGTATATTCTGGATTCACTTTTAGAGATGCAGAAAACAGACGTATCGAATACGAACCATCAGTTTTCTTACAGTACTTTGCAAGTGACCAGCGTTCTACAACCGACTTTAACTTCAAATACCGACGCTACAATCGTTACGAAGATTACTATTGGATTGGAGTTTCATATCGTTTCTTAAACGACCAGTTCCCGAAACCTTTGGCAATGGGGCCAATGGCTGGTTTTATGAAGTCTAAATTCTATTTTGCATATTCTTACCAGCTTATGTTTAATGGTCTTGGAGCTTATAATTCAGGAACACATTCCATCACAATCGGATTCGATTTCTTACAGTCTATCAGTAACTGTCCTTGTACGCAAAGTCCGGTTCACGATTAAGCAAGTAAATTTTATCATCTTTGAGAATAAATTTGTTTATTTTCATAATTTACAACGTTTTCGTTTTTATTGTTCGATTATTTTTGCTTTTTTGAAATTTAGACTTCGTTAAAAGTCCTATATTTGTTATTCTTTCAAAAAATTAAAAAAATTAGCAGATGAAAACTTTAAACGATTTCGATTTTAAAAATAAAAAAGCAATTATCCGTGTTGACTTCAACGTGCCGTTGGATGAGAATTTTAATGTAACTGATACAACACGTATTGAAGCAGCAAAACCAACAATTGATGCTATTTTAGCTCAAGGCGGAAGTGTGATTTTAATGTCGCACTTAGGAAGACCAAAAGGAGCAGAAGAGAAATATTCTCTAAAACATATCTTAAAAACAGCTTCTGATATTTTAGGAGTTCAAGTAAAATTTGCTGAAAACTGCGTTGGTGAGCCAGCTCAATCTGCAGCAAAAGATTTAAAGCCAGGCGAAGTTCTTTTATTAGAAAATTTACGTTTTCATGCTGAAGAAGAAGCAGGAGATGTAGCTTTCGCTAAAGAATTGGCTTCTCTTGGAGATATTTATGTAAATGATGCATTTGGTACAGCTCACAGAGCGCACGCATCGACTACAATTATCGCACAATTTTTTCCAAACGATAAATGTTTCGGAACATTATTGGCAAAAGAAATTGACAGTTTAAATAAAGTTCTTAAAAACAGTGAAAAACCTGTAACTGCTGTTCTAGGTGGTTCTAAAGTTTCTTCTAAAATTACTGTTATCGAAAATATCTTAGATAAAGTAGATCACATGATTATCGGAGGAGGAATGACTTTTACTTTCGTAAAAGCTCAAGGCGGAAAAATCGGTGAGTCTATCTGCGAAGATGACAAATTAGATCTAGCTCTTGAAATTTTAAGATTGGCTAAAGAAAAAGGCGGTCAGGTTCATATTCCTGTTGATGTTATTGCTGCAGACGATTTCTCAAACAATGCAAATACTCAGGTTGTAGACGTAACTGCAATTCCTGACGGATGGCAAGGTTTAGATGCAGGTCCAAAATCTTTAGAGAATTTCAAAAAAGTAATTTTGGAGTCAAAAACAATTCTTTGGAATGGTCCATTAGGAGTTTTTGAAATGGAAACTTTTTCTAAAGGAACAATTGCATTAGGAGATTATATCGCAGAAGCTACAGAAAATGGAGCATTTTCATTAGTTGGTGGTGGAGATTCTGTTGCAGCAGTAAAACAGTTCGGATTTGAAGATAAAATGAGCTACGTTTCCACTGGTGGCGGGGCTATGCTTGAAATGTTAGAAGGAAGAATTTTACCTGGAATCGCAGCGATTTTAGACTAAAAAATCACAATTAACATTTTTTTAAACAGTTTTCTTCAATAAAGGGCTTAGATTTGCAAAAATACAACTCTTGTAATTGTTTGAATTACAGAATTTTAAAATAATGTTATATGATTGTAAAGAAATTATCGTTAGTGGTTTCGGCTTTCTTTTCGTTAGCTGTCTGTGCACAAGAAACGGCAAAGGCAGATATAGAACTGAAACCAGAGGTTAAACTTTCATATTTAGATTCTATTAAAAGTACATTCAAAAAGAACGATCTTGCTGCAAAAGTAGATAGTTTATGGATGAACGAATTAGTAAGTCTGGATATTTATGATGATCTTACCAAAGACATTCAAACCATTAACAAAGATGTTACTGTTGATGAAGAACTTCCAACCGAACTGCTAAAGCAGCGTTTGGCGGCGATGAATCAGAAATCACCTTTTGAGATCGAATACAATCAAGGTTTAGAAAATATAATAAAGTCATTTCTTAAGAATCGTAAAAAATCGTTTTCTCGATTAATGGCTTTATCAGAATATTATTTCCCAATCTTTGAGGACGCTTTTGCCAAACAAAACGTTCCTCTGGAAATAAAATATTTAGCCGTTGTAGAATCTGCTTTAAATCCTAAAGCAGTTTCTAAAATGGGCGCTACGGGACTTTGGCAGTTTATGTACGGAACCGGAAAACAATACGCTTTAAAAATTGATTCTTATATCGATGAAAGAAGCGATCCTCTTAAAGCTACAGCCGCAGCATCAGAATACATGACCAAAATGTTCAATATTTTTGGTGACTGGGAACTAGTTTTAGCTTCTTACAATTCAGGTCCAGGAAATGTTACCAAAGCAATTCGTCGTTCTGGCGGAAAAACAAAATACTGGGACATTCGCAATTATCTTCCAAAAGAAACTCAAGGTTACGTTCCTGCTTTCTTAGCAACAATGTACCTTTTTGAATACCACAAAGAACACGGAATCAATCCAGAAAGAGCTGTGGTTAAAAACTTTGAAACCGATACTGTTGCAGTCAAAAATCAAATGTCTTTCAAACAGCTTGCCGATTTATTAGACATGCCACAATCTCAGATTCAGCTTTTAAATCCATCTTATAAAATGGGAGTTGTTCCGTTTTATCAGGGAGAACAGCATTTTATTCGTCTTCCAAAAGATAAAGTAGCAACATTTGTTTCAAACGAAGAACAAATTTATGCTTACGTAAAATATGATAAAGATTTTAGAGCAACATCATCTCGATTAGCTGTAAAATATGCACCAAAAGCGAAACCAGCAGCTGTAAAACCAGCGCCAGTTGATAATGGTGATTTTGAATTTTATAAAGTTAGAAAAGGAGATAATTTAGGAGCGATTGCCGCTAAGTATGATGTAAATATTTCGGATATTAAAAAATGGAATAACTTAAAAACAAATGCTGTAGCAATTGGAAGAAGCCTAAAAATTAAGGCAGAAGAAGAAGCTCCTGTTAAAGCTGTTCCTGCTGTTGTAGACAAAGAACAAGCCATTGCATCTGCTGAAAATAAAGAGAAAACAGCTGTTGATATGGACTATGTTGTAGTGGCTGGAGATAATTTAGGCAGCATTGCAAAGAAATTCGGTACGACTATTGCGGAGTTAAAAGAACTTAACAATTTAACTTCAAATAACATTGGTTTAGGAAAAACATTAATTATTTCTAAAGCAGCGATCGTTATAGAAGAGCCGACTTCAACAGCAATTGCATCAAACTCGGTTGATTCATTCAAGAAAAAAGCACCTTCTAAAAACGTTAGTGAAGATTATTACGTTAAAAAAGGAGATTCTTTGTATAGCATTTCTAAAAAATATCCTGGAGTAACAATTTCAGATATTAAAAAATGGAATGGTATTAAAGATGAAGATATTAAACCGGGAATGAAACTTAAAATAAACGGATAATAGAAAAATCTTATTAAATTTGGGTTTTATTTCATAAATTAAAAAAATGAATAAAACCCATTTTTTATTGCTATTAATTCCATTTTTCCTGACTTCTTGTTTCAAAAGTGAAAAACAAAACGAAACAGTTTCTGGAAAAACCAATACCATTTCGGTCATTATTGATGACCAATTGTGGTATGGAGAAGTAGGCGATAGCATCAGAAATAAATTTGCCTCACCAGTTCTTGGACTTACCCAAGAAGAACCGCTTTTTACCATAAACCAATATCCTGCCAGATTGCTTGAAGGTTTTGTTACAGACAGCCGAAGCATTATTGTGGTCAAAAAAGCAACTGCAGATAAATTCGAAATCATTCGAAGCAAAACATTACCTCACAATACTTTTCGCATTTACGGAAAATCCGTAGACGATATTACCTGTAGTTTAGAATTGAATGCGCCCCAAATAATCAAAATTATTCATGATGCCGAAATTCAAAAAATTCAGGAAGATAATAGTGCATCGCTGTTAAATAAAGCAATCTTAAAAAACAAATTTCATATTAATATTCAAATCCCAACAGGATATGAATACATGCTGCATAAAAAGAAATTCATCTGGCTCAAAAAAGAAATCATAAGCGGTAATACCAGTTTATTAATTTACCAGATTCCGCTTTATAATTTCAAAAAGAAAAAAGACGTTGTAAATGCAATTGTCAAAATGCGAGACTCAATTGGCAAATACATTCAAGGACGTGAACCTAATACGCAAATGATTACCAGCGAAGCTTACGCGCCCTATTTTTCAAAAGTGATGTTGGACAACAAAGAAGCCTTTGAAACAAAAGGAACGTGGGAATTGAAAAATGATTTCATGACAGGGCCATTTATCAATTATGCCATAATAGACCCAACCTTCAATAGAGTTTTGGTCATCGAAGGATTCTCTTATTCGCCTTCACATCAAGAACGCGATTTAATGCTAGAACTCGAAGCAATCATAAAAACAGTGAGAATCGACAAACGATAAGGGTTTAAAGTTTCAAAATCTGACGATTGAATGTGTGCATTTCTTAGAGAACTTGATCGTCTCAATATAACTTAGCGTTCTCTGCGTAAATCTTTTGCGAACTTTGCGGTTAAGTCGCCAAAGCATATCAACTTGAAACATGAAACCTGAAACAAAATAAAACAAACAAATTTTTTCGTACTTTTATTCATAACAAACATAAAAACAAATAGTTATGAAAAAATTAACCGCAACCTTAGCAATAATAACTTTGTGTTTTATTTCTTGTAAAAAAGAAGTGAAAGAAGAAGCAGCAACTCCAGTAGCAACAGATTCTGTTAAAACGGAAGAGCCTGTTACCGAAGCACCATTAGATTCGGCAGCGCAGATGAAAGCCTGGCAGGAATATGCAGCGCCTGGAAATCCTCATAAAATACTGGCCGATGAAGTGGGGACATGGAATTGCGATATGACATTTTGGTCTGATGCAAATGCAAAACCTGAAAAAGAAACTTCTGTAGCCGAAATCAAAATGATTTTAGGCGGACGCTTTCAAGAAGCAATTTATAAAGGTACCATGATGGGGCAGCCTTTTGAAGGTAAAGCCACTGTAGGTTATAATAATGCTACTAAAGAATACATCTCCACATTTATTGATAATATGGGAACTGGAATGATGATTAGTAAAGGTAAGTATAATGAAAGCACCAAGAGTATTGATTTTAATGGAGAAATGGCTGATCCAGTAACGGCAAAAAATACCAAGTATAGAGAAGTCTACACTATTGTGGACGCTAAAACTCGAAAAATGGAAATGTTCGATACAAAAAACGGAACCGAATATAAAAGCATGGAAATCGTAATGACTAAAAAATAATTTTCTATTTAGGTTTAAAGAAACAAAGATGCAAAGGCACAAAGGTTTATTTCTGCGAGATATAACTTTGTGTCTTTTGCAATTTCTACAAGAAACTTTAGCGCAACTAAAAAATAATATAACTTAGCGCTTTCATGCCTTTGTGGCAAAAAATAAGCAAGAATGGAATTAAAATGGAAAATAAAGCCTTTTGAGGCATTAACTGTTCATGAGTTATACGATTTGCTCAAACTGAGAAGTGAAATCTTTGTAGTAGAGCAAAACTGCGTTTATTTGGATCTTGACAGTAAAGACAAGAAAGCTTTACACCTAATTGGAGAGTTTGAAGGTAAAATTGTAGCCTATTCGCGTTTATTTGATGTCGGAATTAGTTTTGATAACGCTTCGATCGGAAGAGTTACTGTAGATGCCAATTACAGAGATAGAAAATGGGGACATGAATTAATGCGTGAAGCCATAGCTGGAATTAAATCTAATTTCGGAAAAGATAAAATTACCATTGGAGCACAGTTGTATCTAAAGAAATTTTACGAAAGCCACGGTTTTGTCCAAACTAGCGAAATGTATTTGGAAGATGATATTGAGCATATAGAAATGATCCGAGAATGATTTTTTATACAAAAACACATCAAGTAAAATTTTATTCTCGCGTTAGCATTGAATTTTAAAGGCTTGCGAGCTTTTTCGTTTTTTTAGCCTCATATAGAATTATTCTTTTAATTTGATTTTTGTTTATTTTTAGAAATAAAAAATCAAATATGAAAAAGACTTTCTTATTGTTCTTCGTTTTATTGTTGTCAAGTAAAACCTTTAGTCAGTTAAAACTGAAAGTAGGAGACAAAGCGCCTAAAATTAATATAACAGATTATCTTCAGAATACCCCAAAGGATAAAAACTTGGAAGATAAATATATTTTATTGGAGTTTTGGGCGACTTGGTGCACGACCTGTTTAGCAGAAGTTCCAAACCTTAATATGATGCAAGAAAGGTTTAAAGACAGAACAAATTTAGTTTTTATTTCCATTACATATGAATCTCCAGAAAAAACAAAAAAGACATTAGAAAGAGTAAAGTTTAATTCTATAGTTGTAAGCGATCAAACTAAAAAAGCATTAAACGATTTTGTTGTCGAAAATGAGCGTGGAGGTTATTCAATTCCTAAAACATTTTTAATTGATAATAAAGGAATTGTAAGATGGATTGGACAGCCCTATACTTTAAATGATATTGTAATTAATAAATTTTTGAAAGGAGAAGAAATTTTAGAATCCGATAATACAGTTTCAGAAATGCCTGCACCACCAACTTTTAAATAAAATTTAGATTTTAGTAATCACAAACTCCACTCGTCGATCGTAATTATCACCTTTTCCTAACGGATATCGATTGCCGCATCCAATATAAGTCATGCGGCTTTTGGATACTTTTTTGGATATTAAATAATGGAAAACAGTTTTGGCGCGGTTCCAGGAAAGCCTTCTTTCTTTGGTATCTCTATCAATTCCGTCGCTATAAATTTCAGGAGTACAGCACACATGCCCTCTAATTTCAAAATTCAGACTTCTGTGTTTTTGGAGTATGAGTGCAATTTTATCCAGTTCTTTTTTAGAATTGCTGGTAAGTTTAGCGCTTCCAATATCAAATAAAATAGACTCGAGATATATTTTGTCGCCTACTTTTAAATTGTCTTTGAAAGAAGTGTAAACTCCTTTTCCAAAACTATTTTTCTTAACGACAATCAAATCAACCCGCCGATTTCGAAGACGTGTTTCATACAGATTCTCTACTGTGTCTGTTTTTACAACAACACGTCCCTTTCCTTCAAGAATTACAATTTTACTCTGGTTGAATCCCTTTTTTACTAATAGATTCTGAATCGTATTGGCCCGATTGTTAGACAATCTAAAGTTATATTCATCATTTCCACGATCATCACAATAGCCATAAATCTGTATAGACTCTACTTTAGAAGTGTCTATGTTTTTTATAAAGTTAGAAACTACACTGATTTGTTTTTCTGTCAAATCATATTTGTCAAACTCAAAATAAATTGTTTCAACAGGTTTTTGCTGTGCGTTTACTGTATAAAATGAAAAAAGAATCAGGGCTAGAGTTATCTTCATTCACTACATTTTTAAAATCGTCTTATATTCTGTCTGATTATTTAATACGCTAACTGCTCTTTTAATTTCTGAATTGTTTTTTAAATAATACTGATACAAACCTTCTTGATATTGATATCTTTTGATCAACTCTTCCAAAATCATGTTTTTGATTTCTTTTTGGTTTTTGTCCAGTAAAGTAGTTTCGCTTTTTTCTAAAGCATTCAACAATTGCTGATATTCGGCAGTAATGGTCTCGTCTATTTTTTCTTTTTTAGCTGCAGCTAAAGTATTTTTCAAAGCCACTTCGGTTTCAGTATCAAAAGTGAGTTTGTTTGTTTTCAGATATTGTTTGAAAGCCGTATAATCAGCATCGGTCAAAGTCGGAATCTTATCTCCTAAATTTGGATTTTTGTAATAATACGTTGTTGCATAGTCAAAAACACCATCGTTTTTAATTAAAGCAGTGGCAATAGCACTTGTTTTAGTTTCTTCCAATTCAATATCTGGTAAAACTCCTCCGCCATCATAAACTGTTCTTCCTTTTCTGGTTTTAAAAGCATTGAAGTTTTTAGCATCAGTTTTCTGAGCCACACCATTTTTATCTTTATGCGCATAATCCAAAGCCTGAATACATCTGCCAGAAGGCGTATAATATCTAGAAATAGTAACTTTCAATTGCGTCCCATAAGTTAAATCAACAGAACGCTGTACTAGACCTTTACCAAAACTTCTGCTTCCTAAAATTACGGCACGATCCAAATCTTGTAAAGCACCCGAAACAATTTCAGAAGCCGAAGCACTTCTTCCGTTCACTAAAATTGCTAACGGAATTTCAGTATCAACTGGTTCTTTCTGTGTTTTATAAGTATTATTATGTTTTTCAATTCTAGATTTAGTCGTTACAATTACTTCATTCTTTGGAACAAACAAATTACAGATATCAATGGCTTCATTTAATAAACCTCCAGGATTGCCTCTCAGATCCAAAACGATTTGTTTGGCTCCATCGGCTTTTAGTTTCTCAAGAGCATCTTTAACTTCGGCTGAAGCTTTTCTGCTGAAATGCGCTAAAACAATATAACCAGTTTTATCATCAATTTTTCCGTAAAAAGGAACTGATTTGATATCTACTTCATCCAAAACTAAAACCGTAGTACTTGGTTTTCCCTGACGAAGATATTTGATATTGATTTTTGTGTTTTTTGTTCCTTTCAATAATTGAGAAGCATCATCCTTAAAATCGGCAATTAAAACATCTCCAATCTGAATGATTTCATCACCAGCTTTTAGTCCAGCTTTATCGGCGGGATAATTTTTATAAGGTTCACGTACAACCAAACGGTCATTTTTTCTAGAAATCAAAGCGCCGATTCCAGTATATTCTCCAGTATTATTGATTTTAAAGTTGACAACATCTTGTTCATTAAAATAAACCGTATAGGGGTCTAAACTTCCCAACATACTCTTGATGGCCTTATCCATCAAATCACCAGGATTGGTTTCGTCTACATAATTGGTGTTTACGGCTTTAAACAAAGTCGTGAAAATTTCGATTTGTTTGGCAATTTCAAAAAAATCTTCTCTAAAACTGGTTCCAACAAACAACATTCCCGCCGCAGCGACTGGTATAATAAATTTCTTTTTGAAATACGGATACATGATTATTCTTTTTTTCTTCTTTTTAATCTTCTTCTAATAAAATAGGCAAATACACAAAATAGGATAACAAACGGCCAAACGCTGATTAACGATATTAAAAAATCGGATAAACTAAAGAATCCAGATTTAATTGCGTTCCAGATTTTTGAGCCATAGGATATTTTAATACCTTCTTTTTCAGGTGTCTTTTTGTAAAAGTCAATGGTGACTGTGCTTTCGGAAACACGACTTTCTAAATATTTAAGCTGACCTTCTTTCGATTCTATTTCTTCGCGGATAGCCGAAATCTGTTTTTCAATTTCTAAAATCTCACTGACTTTAGTCGCTTTCTGTAAGATCTGTAAATAACGTTCTTCGAGTTTTTTCTTAGTATTTAATCTTGAAGTTAAATCAATAAATTGTTCTGTTACATCTTCTGCAGATATATTTTTAACTTCAAAATACGAAACTCCTTTTGAAACATTATTTATAAAACGATCAAAATTCTGGCTAGGTACTTTTATAGTAAGGCTTCTGTAAACACTGTTGTAATCTTTCCCTTCAGAATCGTTTATGACTCTTGCCTTGTTGTCTGAAACCGCTTTTTGAATTTGATTGTAAGTGTTTTCTAAATTATCTGTTTCAAATCGGAGGGATCCCTGTTTGATTATTTTCTGTGGAATCTTAGTTGTTGAAGATTCAGTTAAATCTTGATCTTTTCTATTAGACTCACTCGCTCCAGCAGGTGGTGGTGGAACCATAACAGCGCTTACTGCAACATCATGACTCTCAGCGTCAGATTTACTGCAACCAGAAAACATTAAAAATAAAACAGATAAAAAGAAAAGTTGACGCATAAAATTTCAATTTAGAGCTAAAACTACGATTTTTTTGTCTAATTTGAATAATAATCTTACGTTTTGAAATTTACGCTTCTGTTTTTGTATCAGAATCTTGAGGTTTGTTGATTTGGGCCGAAAATTTCTCAAACAATTGAATCATTTTAGTATTGATTTCTTCGTAGGATAAACGGTCTTTAGTCTGATAAAAAAGCATGATTGAATACGGCTGATCCAAGTTATCTAAAAGTAAATGTTTGTTCAATCGATAGGTTTCTCTCAGAACTCTTTTGAAGTAATTTCGATCAACGGCTTTCTTAAAATATTTCTTAGAAACCGAAACGCCAATCTTGGTTTGTTCTTCAGAATTTGCTTCCGCTTGACGGTAAACCAAACGAAGCGGATATTTGGATACTGATTTTCCTTCAGAAAACAGTAAACCAATTGTTGTTTTGCTTTTTAAACGTTCGTTTTTAGGGTAAGTAAAGTTCATTTAATTCAGAAAAAATTTGCAAATTCTAGTGCAAAGGTACAATTAAACCAGAAAAACGGTTATTGTTTTCAATTTTAATAAGTCTAAAAATATATTTACTACTTTTGCGCATTAATTTTTGAAGCATGGAAAAAATTATTTCTTATCCGCTATCGGTAATTTACTATTTATTATTTGGTTTATGTTTGGCTGTTTTTCATCCAATTCAGTGGATTTGTTTAAATGTTTTTGGTTACCAGGCTCACAAAAAAAGTGTTGATTATTTAAATTTCTGCCTTTTAAAATGTACTAATCTTGTTGGAACAAGGTATACAATTGAAGGTGTGGACACGGTTCCAAAGGGTGCGCCAATTATTTTTGTGGCAAATCACCAAAGTATGTACGATATCGTGGCAATGATTTGGTATTTTAGACGTTTTCATTGTAAATTTGTAAGTAAGAAGGAGTTAGGCAGTGGAATTCCGAGTGTTTCTTATAATTTGAAATACGGAGGATCTGTCTTAATTGACCGAAAAGACCCTAAACAAGCGATACCCGTTATTAAAGGCTTGTCTGAATATATCGAAAAAAACACTAGATCTGCCGTAATCTTTCCAGAAGGGACAAGAAGTAAGACAGGAGTACCAAAAGAATTTGCGCAAAGCGGTTTAAAAATTTTATGCAAATATGCACCATCTGCATACGTTGTACCGGTTAGCATCAATAATTCTTGGAAAATGGTAAAGTTTGGTTTTTTTCCTGTTGGTTTAGGAAATCACCTCAAGTTTACAGCGCATAAAGCTTTGGCTGTTAAAGATTACAAATTTGAAGAGCTGATGGAGATTACTGAAAAAGCAGTTAAAGAAGGAATAAATGAATATAAACAAGTTTAAGTTTTAGTCCGAGCTAAAACGTACAACTCAAATCTATAATAAGTAATGTCTATAAAAAACATTAGATTAGAAGTAATGCAGTTTTTGGAAAAAAACGTGGATAGCTTCGTTGAACAGTATTTAATTCCAGTGGAAAAAATTTGGCAGCCGTCGGATTTCTTACCAAATTCTCAAGGAGAAAACTTCTTTGAAGAGGTAAAAGAATTGCGCGAAATTGCTAAAGAACTTCCTTACGATTTCTGGGTTACTCTTGTTGGAGATACCATTACAGAAGAAGCTTTGCCTACATATGAGTCATGGTTGATGGATGTTGAAGGAATAGATCAGCAAGAAGGAAGTCAAGGAAACGGCTGGGCTAAGTGGGTAAAACAATGGACTGGTGAAGAAAACCGTCACGGAGATCTTTTAAATAAATACTTGTATTTGTCTGGTCGTGTAAACATGCGTGAAATCGAAATGACAACACAGCATCTTATCAACGACGGTTTTGATATTGGAACTGGAACTGACCCATACAAAAACTTTGTGTACACTAGTTTCCAAGAATTAGCAACTTATGTTTCGCACAATAGAGTAGCTCAGATAGCTAAGAAATTTGGCGATAATAAATTGTCTAAAATGTGTAAAATGATTGCAGGTGATGAAATGCGTCACCACCATGCATATAGCGAATTTGTAACTAGAATTTTCCAAGTTGATCCAAGCGAAATGATGTTGGCTTTTCAATACATGATGAAGCAGAAAATCGTTATGCCGGCTCACTTCTTGAGAGAATCTGGCCAAAAAATCAGCACTGCTTTTGAGCAGTTTTCTGATTCAGCGCAACGTATTGGAGTTTATACTGCAAACGATTATGTTGAAATCATGCAGAAATTAATCAACAAATGGGAGATAGATAAAATCTCTAATCTGACTGATGAAGCAGAAAAAGCACGTGATTATTTGATGAAATTGCCTGCAAGAATGGCTAAAATCTCTGAAAGAATCGTTATTCCACAAGAATCGCACATTTTTAAATGGGTTGAACCAGCGAGACTTTAAATTTTAGATTTTAGAATGTAGATTTCAGATTCTTGATTGGAATTTGGAGTTTATAATATTTGAAATTTGAAAAAAGCAACATTGTTGCTTTAAAACATATTTGTTGATTGTTGGAGATTTAGAATCTTTAGCAATCAACATTTTTTATAAACCGTAAAAACTTCTGTATGAACGATGCAGCATTAATTATTAAAACCATTGCTTTTGTAAAAGAAAAACTTAACGATGCCGAAGGCGGACATGATTGGTTTCATATTGAACGTGTTTACAAAAATGCGCTGCTGATTGCAAAGGAAACAGAATGTGATCTTACCATTGTACAATTAGGGGCATTATTGCATGATATAGCCGATAGCAAATTTCATAATGGAGATGAAACTATTGGTCCAAAAACAGCAAGAGCGTTTTTAGAGGCCGAAAATGTTTCTGAGGAGATAATTGCCCACGTTGTCAATATCATTGAAAATATCTCTTATAAAGGCGGAAATTTTGAAAGAAAGTTCTCTTCTGTCGAGTTGGATGTTGTTCAAGATGCCGATCGTTTAGATGCAATTGGCGCCATTGGTGTTGCTAGAGCGTTTAATTACGGCGGATTTAAGAACCGAGCTTTACACAATCCAGAAATTGCCCCAGTTACCACTATGACAAAAGAGGAGTATAAAAAGAACAGCGCTCCAACCATTAATCATTTCTACGAAAAGCTTTTACTTTTAAAAGATAAAATGAATACCGAAAAAGGAAAAGAAATCGCAGCTGAAAGGCATCGTTTCATGGAAACTTTTCTTGCCCAGTTTTATGCAGAGTGGGAAGGATTGAAGTAGATTTTCTTTCGATTATAAAAATAAAAAACGGCTCTACATTGGAGCCGTTTTTATTTGAGATGATTTTTAATTCTTAGAAGCAAGTACAAATTTCTGAATGGTATTTTTAAATTCCTTATTCTGTTCATAATACAAAATATGTCCACCCTTAATAATCTTGACTTCTTGGTTTGGGAATTTAAACAGACGATAATGTTCTGGACCAATATTGTTGTCCTTTGTTCCTGAAATTATAAGTGTTGGAACTTTAATAGAAGCTGTTTCTTTAGTAAAATCACTAAAATATAACGGACCACTTAACGCATGTTGCGCAAACGAAGAATTTCTTTTTTCGCTAGTATCAATGCTATCTAGTTTTTCGACATTTACTATATTATCTGACAGCATTTTGTAATCTAGATCAGCTTTTTTAATTTGCTGTTTAGCTTCAAAAAAAGTATTTAGTATTGAATCCTTGCTTTTTACAGGGAAATCTTTTCCAAGAGTTTTACCCATAAAAGCAATTTGATTAAGAAGAGAATCGTTTATGTCAAGAGTAGCATTCAATAAAATTAAACCTTTTACATGTTGAGGGTATTTTTCAGCATATTTAGTGGCTAAAATTCCTCCGAAAGAATGCCCAATTACAAATACCTTATCAGTTTTAAGATGAGCCCGAATTTCTTCAATATCATCAATCATTCTGTCCATGCCGTAATTATTATCTGCTGGAGACCCAGATCTACCACATCCTCTTTGGTCGAAATAGCACATCGTTAATTTATCTTCAAGTACATTTCCGCCAAATTCCTCAAAAGATTTGCTCCATGCACCAGGACCGCCATGAACAAAAATACAGACATCACCTTTTCCTGAAACTTTTAGAAACAAAGGAACTCCATCTGAGGTAGTAAATGAATTATTAGTAGTTTGTTTTGAATTTGCACCTTGACAATATCCATTGAAACTTAAACATAAAAAGAAAAATAGAAAAGAGGCTTTTTGTATCATTTTTTAATAATTTGAAGAGCTAAAATTATCAAATTTTAATGAAATGGTAGAGAAAAGAAAAGCTTCAAATAGAAATTTAAATTCTACTTGAAGCTTTTCACTTTGTAACTATGAACCTTTGCGACTTTGTCCCTTTAATCAAGAACATCCACAATCAGTTCCGCCTCCGCAGTCTTTTTTCTTTTTCGATTTAAAGAAGAACTTTTTGATCAAAAAAGCAACTGCAAATCCTAATATGGCAAAGGCTATTATTTCTTGAAACATGACTTTTTATTTTAAAAGTTGATACGCAATTAATGCGGTTAAATAAGCTAGACCGCTCATGAAGACTAACTGCATTGCTGGCCATTTCCATGAATTGGTTTCTTTTTTTGTAATCGCCAATGTACTGGCGCATTGCATTGCAAAAGCATAAAACAGTAGCAACGAAATTCCGGTGGCAAAGTCAAATACTTTCTTTCCGGTATCTGGACGAACTTCTGCCTGCATTTTGCTTTTTATGGTCGATTCGTTATCTGTATCTCCAACACTATAAATGGTTGCCAATGTTCCAACGAAAACTTCGCGGGCAGCAAAAGAACTGATTAACGCGATTCCGATTTTCCAATCGTAACCTAAAGGCTGAATTACAGGCTCAATTGTTCTTCCCATTAAACCTATATACGAATTTTCTAGTTTTTGAGAATTAACTTCATTTTCAAATTGTGTTTCATCTAGAGTTGTGTTGGCAAATCTTTCTTTGACGATTGTTTCGGCTTCATTAAATTCTTTTCCTGGACCGTAAGAAGCCAAGAACCATAAAATAACCGATATTGCCAAGATGATTTTACCTGCGCCAACAACGAAGGCTTTTGTTTTTTCTACCACATTGATTCCAACATTTTTCAAAAGTGGCATTTTATAACTTGGCATTTCAACAACAAAATACGTTTTTGATTGCAGTTTTAAAACTTTATTCAAAACGTAAGCTGATAAAATGGCCATGAAAAACCCTAAAACATAAAGAGACATAAGGGTTAATCCTTGAAGATTTAAAACTCCAAAAATACGTTTGCTTGGAATGACAAGCGAAATGATAATCGCATAAACAGGTAATCTTGCCGAACAAGTCGTGAATGGCGTTACTAAGATCGTAATAAGACGTTCTTTCCAGTTTTCGATATTTCTTGTTGCCATAATTGCTGGAATCGCGCAGGCAGTTCCTGAAATTAAAGGCACAACACTTTTTCCTGAAAGCCCAAATCGGCGCATGATTTTATCCATCAAGAATACGACACGACTCATATAACCGCTTTCTTCCAAAATAGAAATGAACAAAAACAAGAACGCAATCTGCGGAATAAAAATAATTACGCCGCCAATTCCTGGAATAATTCCCTGCGAAAGCAAATCGGTCAAAATACCGCTTGGCAATTCTGCCGCAACCCAGCTGCTTAAAGAAGCAAAAGTGCTGTCAATGAAATCCATAGGAATAGTGGACCAGCTGAAAATTGATTGGAAAATCAAAAATAAAATGGCAAAGAAAATAACGTAACCAAAAACCTTATGCGTTAAAACTCGATCTAATTTGGCACGAACGTCTTTTGCCATCGAAGCATCAATCTTTAAGCCTTCTTTTAAAACATCATTGATGAACTGATATCTTTTGATGGTCTCTTTTTGCTGTAAGCGCTTTAACTCTGAATGTGATTTGGTAAAAGTGCTTCGGATTTCGTTTCGGTCTAAATTCAAGAAATTGACATCTTGCGTTATTACCAGCCACAATTTGTACATCAATTGATTTGGAAATGCCTTTTGCAATTTTGCAAAATATTCAGGGTCAATTACAGAAGCATTTAAGCATGGTTCGTGTGGAATTGTTTTATGAGAAACAATTAGTTCTTTTAATTCTTCAATTCCTAAGCCTTTTCGCGAACTTACTAAAGCAATTTTCGTTTTTAGTTTTTCTTCTAAATACGGAATGTCCAAAGAAATTCCTTTGCGCGCCATACGGTCAGACATGTTGATGACCAAAATCGTCGGGATTTCAAGATCTTTTATCTGTGTGTAAATCAGTAAATTTCGTTTCAGATTTTCGACATCTGTTACGACAACTGCTACATCTGGGTATAATTTATCGTTTTTGTTTAATAAAAGTTCGATTACTACACTCTCGTCCATCGAACTGGCATTCAAACTATATGTTCCTGGTAAATCTAGAATATTGGCTTTAACATTATTAGGCAGCTTGCAAAAGCCCATTTTTTTCTCAACCGTAATTCCAGGGTAATTTCCAACTTGCTGGTTAAGGCCTGTTAATTGATTAAAAACAGAGGTTTTTCCAGTATTTGGATTCCCGATAAGGGCAACATTGATATTTTGAACACTCATTACAAATTGGTTTTGATAAGTTCAACTTCAATTTCACGAGCTGTTTCAATGCGTATTGCAACATGAGAACCATTAATGTCTAAATATAACGGATCGCCAAAAGGAGCAACTTGCAATAATTCAACTAAGCTGCCAGGGAGACAACCCATTTCTAATAATTTTAGTGGAACAAGATCGATATCAAAATCTTTGATAATGGCTTTTTCGCCTTTTTTCAGAGTGTGTATTGTATTTTGCAAGCTTATTTAGATTGAATTTAGATTGCAAAAGTAGGCAATTATTCTTTATTTCAAGGCATTTAACACTTCCACAAATGCTAAAAGTTTCTAAAAATAAGGGATTTTACTCCTGAGATAGGAATTCGATGTCTTCCAAAAGGCGTTTTACGTCTTCTTTGTTTGTTCCGTCATAAAAACCTCTAACGCGACGCTTTTGATCAACCAAAACAAAATTCTCGGTATGCACCATATCATATAGCTGATCTGGTCTTCCCATTTTTACTGCCAAATAAGATTTTCTGGCCATTTTGTAGATTTCTTTTTTATCGCCTGTAACCAGATTCCATTTACTGTCTACAACGCCATATTTAATAGCGTAGGCTTTTAAAACAGAAACACTATCAACTTCTGGAAAAACAGTATGCGAAAGCAGCATTACTTTCGGATTATTTAAAACCGCTTTTTGAACATCAACTAAATTGGTTGACATTTTCGGGCAAATCGATCCGCAGGTTGTGAAGAAGAAATCGGCAACATAGATCTTTCCTTCATAATTTTTCTGGGTAATGGTATCGCCATTTTGGTTGATGAAAGAAAAATCGGCAATGGTGTGGTATTTGCTTTTATATTGGACTGTACTGTCAACCAATTCAGGATTTACATCAGCGGGATTGTAAATCGGAAGTGTCTTTTTAGGTTTCAGTGCAGAATAAAACAAAGATATCGTAACAACCGAAAACACTATTAATACAATGAAGAATTTGCGGTATTTATATAAAAGCGATTTCATAAAAATAATTTGGCGCAAAAATACAAAAAGCAGATTCTAAAAACTTTACTGGATTATTTTTTTAACAGCCTTTTGTAACTTTTACCAGTATCTGTAGACATATACCTCAATGTTTAAGTTCTATTTGTGAAATTTATCTGTCTTTTTGACTGTACAGTTAGAATTTTAACACAATTTTTAAAATAATAACAATATGTTTGTATTTTCCCTTAAACTATAATTTTTTATGAAAAAACAATTTGCTAAACCTGTGTTTGGTGTGATATCTGCAATGTTTGCCATAACTGCAGCTCAAGCTCAAACAGCGCCAAAAGAGCCAGGTATTAATGTATCTTACATGGATACGAAAATCAGCCCAAGTCAGGATTTTTTCAAATATGTAAACGGCACTTGGCTGGAAAAAACAGAAATTCCGAGCGATCGTACGACATGGGGGAGTTTTAATGAACTAATTAAAAGAACCGACAAAGATGTGATGGCGGTTTTAAAAGAAGCTTCTAAAAATCCGAAATATAAATCGAATACAGATCAGGGAAAAGCGGTTAACTTATTTAATACTTACTTAGATTCTATCGGAAGAAATAAGAAAGGAATTGAACCTTTAAAACCATATCTGAAAAAAATCGATGCAATTAAAAGTATTGCTGATGTTCAGAAATATTTGGTTGAAATGGAAAAAGAAAGCAATGCTGGATTTTTCGGAATTTACATCGGAGCTGATGATAAAGACAGCTCTATAAATTCTGTAAATTTAGGCCCAAGCCAATTAGGACTTCCAGATAAGGACTATTATACTTCCGATGACAAAGATTCTAAAGAAAAACGTGCGAAATACGAATTGCATGTGGCAAGAATGCTTCAGTTTATTGGAGAGTCTCCAGAAAAAGCAAAACAAAGCGCAGCTGAGGTTTTGGCTCTTGAAACAGAATTATCAAAACCGAGATTGAACAGAGTTGAAAGAAGAGACAGCCGTTTGCAATATAATCCGATGACAATTGCTGAACTTCAAAAATTAACTCCAGCCATTAAATGGAATGAATATTTTGCTGGTTTAGGAATTACTAAATTAGAAACTGTAATTGTAAACGAGCCTAAATATATGACGGCTTTGGAAACTGTTTTCAAGGAAAATAAAGTAGCACAATGGAAAGAATACCTGAAATGGGATTTGATTAACAATGCTGCAGGTAAACTGACAACCGAAATTGATAATGCTAATTTTGATTTTTACAGCAAAACATTAAGAGGGGCAATAAAACAGCTTCCTGCTGAAGAAAGAGCGCTTAATGTCGTTAACGGAAATGTTGGTGAAGCTCTTGGAAAGCTTTATGTAGAAAAAGTTTTTCCAGCTGAAGCTAAAACTAAAGCGATCGATATGATTCATAATGTTATTACGGCTTACCAAAATCGTATAAACAATTTAAGCTGGATGTCTAAAGATACTAAGGCAAAAGCAATCGAAAAGCTGAATAAAATAACTATTAAAGTTGGATATCCTGATAAATGGAAAGATTACTCGGCTTTAGAAATTAAAAGCATTGCAGAAGGAGGAAGCTATTTTGAGAATTCTAAAAGCTTAGCGTTATGGAGATTTAAGAAAAGCGTAGAGAAATTGTCTAAACCAGTTGATAAAACAGAATGGCATATGTCTCCGCAAACTGTAAATGCGTATTATAATCCATCTTACAACGAAATTGTATTTCCAGCTGCGATCTTACAGCCGCCTTTCTACAATTATCAAGCTGACGAAGCAGTTAATTATGGTGGAATTGGTGCCGTAATTGGACATGAGATCTCTCACGGATTTGATGATTCTGGTGCACGCTATAATGCTGAAGGAAATTTAGTGGATTGGTGGACAGAAGATGATTTGAAACAATTTACAACTTTAGGAAACGACTTAGCAAATCAATATAGTGCTCTTGAGCCATTGCCAGGCATTCATGTTGATGGTCATTTTACGTTAGGTGAAAATATTGGAGATTTAGGCGGAATTAATGCTGCATTTGACGGTTTGCAATTGTATTTGAAACAACACGGAAATCCAGGTTTAATTGACGGATTTACGCCAGAACAGCGTTTCTTTATTTCTTGGGCTACAGTTTGGAGAACAAAATCTAGAGATGAAGCAATCAAAAATCAAGTAAAAACAGATCCGCACTCTCCTGGAATGTACAGAGCTTATGTGCCAATTCAGAATGTTGATGCTTTCTACAAAGCTTTCGATATTAAGAAAGGCGATAAAATGTATGTTGAACCAGAAAAACGAGTTAAAATCTGGTAATATATTTTAATGATAAAAAAGGCGGTTCCGATATTCGGAACCGCCTTTTTTGCTTTACTATGTTTAGATAATCAAACGATGTTCCGTAGGAACATTTCATCGGTAGAAAAAATATTGACGACCCATTTTTTACGTTCCGTAGAAACGTGTGATTTTGACGTAAATTTTAACCATCCAGCATATCAAACGTTCCTACAGAACGTAAATGGTTAATAACATAATTTTCTACCGACAAAATGTTCCTACGGAACATCTTGTAATTATTTTAAATTACTGTAGATGTAAGCTTCAATTGCTTTTAATTCTTCATCAGACATTGCTTGAGTTATGGCAAAATTGGTTTTCATAACTTCAAACTGACTTGGATCTACAATTGGTTCTGCATTTCCTTTTAAGAAAGTAACAATGTTGCCATTTTTGTCTTTGTAGATTTTGGCAATTTCCTTAATGCTTGGTCCAACTACCTTTTGATCGGGCTGATGGCATGCAAAACAGTTTCCTGTGCTTTCAAATATTTGTTTTCCTAGTTCTTCTGGACTTTTGGCCTTCGCCGATTCGCCTTCAGAAACAGATTCGGTTGCTGCGTTTGTCGGCTCAGAAGTTTCTTTTTTACAAGAAGCAAAAGCTAAAACAGCAGATAAAAATAAGATCTTTTTCATTTTATTTCTTTAAAAGTATTGCTGCTTCTTTAGCAAAATAAGTAGAAATAAGATTAGCGCCCGAACGTTTGATGCACATTAATTGTTCCATCATAATTTTATCATGATCAAGCCATCCTCTTTCAGATGCCGCTTTAATCATAGCATATTCTCCAGAAACCTGATAAACGGTTACAGGAACATGTACAGTATTTTTTATTTCGCGAACAATATCCAAATAAGCAATTCCTGGTTTTACCATTACCATGTCTGCACCTTCTTCCACATCAGACAACGCTTCTTTGATTGCTTCGATACGATTCGCATAATCCATTTGGTATGTTTTTTTGTCTTTTGGAACAACCACATCAGCTTCTTTTGGAGCAGAATCTAAAGCATCTCTAAACGGACCATAAAAAGCTGAAGCATATTTAGCAGAATAACTCATGATTCCCACATTCTGAAATCCTGCCGCATCCAAACCTTCGCGAAGGCGCAAAACGCGTCCGTCCATCATATCGCTTGGAGCAACAAAATCGGCACCAGCTTCTGCGTGCGAAACGGCCATTTTTACTAAAGCATCAACTGTGCTGTCGTTTTCTACATCGCCATTTGTTATAATTCCGTCATGACCATAAATAGAATACGGGTCCAAAGCCACATCTGGCATAACGATCATTTCTGGACAAGCCGCTTTTATGGCACGAATAGCCTGCTGCATTAACCCATCAGGATTCCAAGCTTCTTTTCCAGTATTGTCTTTTAGATTTTCGCTAACTTTTACATAAATATTTACGGCGCGAATTCCTAAATCAAAAAGTTCTTTTACTTCTTCAACGGTTAAATCTATAGATCTTCTGAAAATTCCAGGCATCGACGGAATTTCGACTTTTACATTTTCGCCTTCAGCAATAAACATTGGAAACATAAAATCCGATGGACTTAAGCTGGTTTCGCGTACTAAAGAACGAATCGATTCATTTACTCTTAATCTTCTGCCTCTTTGTAATGGGAACATATAAATTTAGATTTTAGATTTTAGATTTCAGATTTTAACCTGAATTTGAAAACAGATTGATAAATCCTTATTCTAAAATTGAAGTTGTTTTTTAATTTTTTGAAGTTTATCTCATTTTTTAATGAGTGGCGCAAAGTTAAAGAAAAAGGAACAAAATAAGGCTTTTAGCTTGCTGTAGAATCCGTTAATATTATCTAAAAATTTAGATTTTTATTGTTTGAGTGAAAGCATGGTTTTTCAGAATATTCCATCTAAATTTGTAAAATGAAGAAAATTCTCGCTTTATTTTGCTGTCTGCTCTTAACAAGCTGTTTTGAGATTACAGAAAGAATCAAACATCACGATGATCAAAGTGGCGAATATACGTTGATGATCGACTTTTCGAAATCTTGGTTCAAAACCAAATCGGCCATTTGGCTGGAAGAAGTTGATGGCGTTAAAATTCCGAACGAACAAGAAATTACACAGAAATTGGAAGATTTTAAATCTAAAGCTGTAAAAATTGACGGAATCTCAAATGTAACAACCAAAACAGATTTTCAGAATTACGTTTTCATTATCAAACTTAATTACACGAACCTAAAAGCATTAAATGCTGTTGTCAATACGATAAACAATCAGCGTGATCAGATTCACTTTAGCGGAAGCGGCAAAACTTTTGAAAGAATTGCATCTTATCCAGTTCCTGAAAAAGTGGTAAATGACCCAAAGAAAAAGAAAGATCTAGAAGAAGCTAACATCATCGCCATTTATAGTTTTGATAAAGATATTGTGGCTGTAGATAATGCAAACAGCAAAATTTCAAAAAATAAAAAAACGGTTTTTTTAAAGCAAAGTATGTACAGCGTATTTAAGAAATCGACTTTAATGAATAATACCATCCAATTAACGCCTTGATTTTATGAAGCATTTTTACACTCTAATTTTTCTATTTGCCACGTATTTTACTTTTGGACAGACTAGTTCAGACAAATACGATTATTTTGTTCAGTTTAACGGAAATCAGCTTTCTAAAAAAGTCAGCATAGATGAGGTGCTGAATCATCCGATTATTACGAAGTACACGAGTAAAAAACCTGATTTTGATCTTCGTCAATATACTTCTATCATTCAATTGGACCAAAAAATTACGGTTCATGGGAATTTTTTAGATAGTGTTCCGTTTTATCAAGTTACCATTCCGATAAAAAACAAAGAAGCAGTAAGACAATATCTGATCGAAAAACAAGGAGCAAATGATAAGAATGGCACAATTGAAGAATTCGGAAAATATGCTGTTTTTACACCAAGTGGTTTAAAAAGATCATTTGTATGGAATGATAATTATTTGGTCATATTTGAATTGACAAAAAGACTTCCTAATAAATTTTATGCTTCTCCTGATGGGCCACCAGTTTTAAATGATTCGATAGGAATTTCAGAGGCGTATGAAGAAACGGTAATTGTAGATACACCGAAAGTATACGGAGTAGAAGAAGCACCAAATCCTCCAAAAATAGCAGAACCTTCTATAGTGCGTGATGAACCAATGGTAGCTGATGTGCCAGCCGGATCAGCAGAAACGACGGAACAAGATTATCTGTATGATGGAAATCCTTATGAAGAATATACAGCTGAACAAGCAGAGTTTGATAAAAAACTGGCAGAACAGCAAAGGGAAATTATAAAAGGCTTATTTGAAAATGGTTTTACAGCGCCAAGTTTTTCAAAAATAAATGCTTCAGCAGATATTTCGTCTTGGGTAAATTACAGCGGATTGATGTCTAGTTTTTATTCGTTGTATAATTATCCTCTAGCGCTATTTGGCGGTTATGATAAATACTTGCCAATGCAAAAGAATTTTGGGAATTTTATAAAAGGCATTAATCTGGATTTTTATTTTGATAATGATAATTCGCGAATTGAAGAGGTGGTTGAATATGCTCCAGAAATTGCTGCTGTTGTAAGCAAAATTAGTGATAGAAAAATCAACAAAAATATCTTTAATTATTTTCCAGC
The DNA here is from genome assembly GCF_003254565.1 of Flavobacterium nitrogenifigens. GTDB lineage: Bacteria > Bacteroidota > Bacteroidia > Flavobacteriales > Flavobacteriaceae > Flavobacterium > Flavobacterium nitrogenifigens. Next base: position 146,572 of record NZ_QJRI01000174.1, on the reverse strand, counting down.
AGAAAAACCTCTAGGATACATTTCATATCATGCCAATACAAAAGCAGCACTTGAAAATTTTCCATCATTGATGTCTGAATTATTTCAGAATCCAAAATTCGCGAAAGAAGATATTACACTCATCACGGATCTTATTTCTACAATTGTTGACGAGGAAGCAACAGCAAAGCTTTTTGATGGTGATTTAAGCGCTTTTTTATACGATACGAAAGAAGTTGAGGTAATGACCAAAAAGTATGATTATGATGAGAATTATGAAGAAAAAATAACCGAAGAAAAAGTGAAAAAAGATATTCCGCTGTTTTCTGTGATTTTTACTTCTACGCATCCAACATTTGGAGATAAATTACTGCAATTGGGAGTTCGCAAAAAAGTATTGATTCCAAATGGAAATTCATACATGATTGCTGGCACGCAAGAGTATGGCGATATTTTTATAATGAAAGAGAAAGATGTAGTAATTGTTGCCAATACGAGAGATTATTTTGCAACAGGAAAAGGTTCTTTTGCCAAAGATGCTAAGAAAGACTTGAGCAAAAATTACATTTCTGGAAAATTGGATATTGCGCAAACGGTGAAAACATTTGGAAAAAATGCAAAAGATTCAGAATTGGATCGAATGACTAAAATTTCATCTCAGTTTTCAGATATTTCTATAGAATCTGCAAAAAAGCTAATTGACAATAAATTGAAATTTGTTTTTAAACTAAACTCTTTTAAGTCTGATAAGAACATTATTCTACAGACATTAGATCTGGCAGAAGAAATGACTTCTAAATAATTGAAAAAGAAAATCCCTGAGCAATACTGTTTCAGGGATTTTTTTTATTTAATAATAATTCATTCCGTAGGAATGTTTCATCGGTAGAAAAAAATTGACGGCACCATTTATTTACGTTCCGTAGGAACGTTTGGTTATCTCGGTTTGCTAAGTAATTGAAGCCAGATAAATACCTTTGATGGTTTCTTTTAATTCAGCATTAAAATCTTCATCAGATTGACCAGCGGTAAGTCCCTCAGACAATGCCCGTGAAAAACTGGCAATCAATCCGTGGTTTTGTGAGAGCTTTTGATTTGCTTCTTCACGAGAGTATCCGCCAGAAAGTGCTACGACACGAACTACATGAGGATCAGAAATAAGATCTTTGTAAAAATCGCTTACAGTCGGAATTGAAAGTTTCAGCATTACTTTTACCTCTTTATCCAATAAATGAAGCTGTTTTTGAATTTCTTCTTTCAGAATCTCTTCCGATTTTTCTTTATCAGGACTGTAAATATCAACTTCGGGTTCTATAATTGGGATTAAACCTTTGCTGAAAATTTGTTTTCCTATTTCAAATTGCTGAGCAACGACATCACGTATCCCTTTAGGATTAGCTTCTTTAACGACAGAACGCATTTTAGTTCCAAAGATATTGCGGTCTACAGCCCGATCTAACAATTCATTTAAGCCAGAAATGGGTTTCATTAGTTGTACGCCATTTGCAAGATCTGCAAGTCCTTTGTCTACTTTCAAGAACGGAATAATATGTTTTTTCTCCCATAAATAATCTGCTGTCCATTGTCCGTCTATTTTGCGATCCATTGTATTTTCGAACAAAATAGCACCGAGAATGTATTGGCTGTCAAAAGCAGGACTTTTAATAATTCTAGTTCTCATTTCATGTACTAGAGTGTACATTTCTTCATCATTTGAATATTGATTTTCTTCAACGCCATATTGCGATAATGCTTTTGGCGTGCTGCCACCGCTTTGGTCAAGTGCTGCGATAAATCCTTTTCCAAATTGCATGAGATTTAATTGTTCTGTGTTCCTATTTCCCATAATAATGAATTTTAGTTTTTCATAAATCTCTGTAATTTAAGCATTTTTATTGTGCTTGCGGTTTATTTCAGATTAAGATTTCCTACAGTCCGATTTTTTCATTGACCTTATCGTAAACTTCTTTTACTTTTTTCGGAGGGTCAAATCGGTAACCAATAGACAATTTTAGAGTAGAAATATTATCATTCAATCGCGGATCGACTTTATCATCTTGTGCAAAACCTATTGTGTTAAGACTTGCAAAACCAAAAAAACGATCTTTGTTATAAGCCAGTTTCAAATTGAAGTCGGCCTGATATAAAGCGGAGGTTTCTTTATCAATAATATTAAGTCCGCCTCCCAAAGCAAGTCCGGCACCAATTAAAATCCGATCACTGATTACGAAATTGTAAAAATAGGAGGGCGCCAGCGTTATAACATAAATATCTCCAGGAGACGAGTCGGGAGTGTTTAGGTCTAAATTGGTGTAATAAAACGAGAAAGTCGGGATAAAACTACCAGAACTTTTGGTCTGCCATTCATTTTGACTTACCAATGTTCTAAAAGAGAATTTTTCATTGAAAACGTAAGAAGTCGATCCGCCAATTTTTGTCGTACGCATACGAGGCAACTGAGCAATAATATTGTCATCACTAATATAAAATCCTTTTTGATTGATAAAAGTGAACGATTGCATCCATTTTTTTAAATAAAAACGTGTGTTGAAATTAAAGTTTTTGGAATGAGAATCACCTTTGTTCTGACTTAAAAATTTGGGAGCAAAACCAATTGTAATATCAATGATTTTGTAGTTTAATGTAAAACCTATTTGTTCTCTTCGATTCGGAATTAGATTTACATATGTTTTCGTATCGGTATTATCTGAAGCAATCTGAAAACTATTGGAAGTATCTAAATAATAAATACTGGCAGTAATTTTATCATTGTATGATTTAAAATATGGGTTTTGCAGGGAATCATTTTGGGCAAAACATCCAAAAATGTTGATAAAGAATGTGGCGTAAATTAGTGCTAAACGCATAGAAACATAGTTTTAGATAATTTGAAAAGACGTTTAATTTAAATAATCCACACATCTAGCTATGTGAAAAAATACAATTTTCTAAAATCACCTCTAAGATAGGTCTTTAAATCTATGTTTCTATGTGTTAATTAAATTTTAGGTTACGAAATCCACTCACGCGGATTTGCCAATACATCGATCAATTTTTCTTCTTCGCTTCCAACTTCTGGATGATGATCGTACACCCATTGAACATGCGGAGGCAAACTCATCAAAATACTTTCGATTCTTCCGTTAGTTTTTAAACCGAATAAAGTTCCTTTATCGTGAACCAAGTTAAACTCAACATAACGACCACGACGGATTTCTTGCCAAGTTCTTTGTTCTGGAGTATAAGGAAGATTTTTTCTTTTTTCTGCAATTGGCACATACGCTTCAAGGAAACTATTACCCACTTCGGTTACAAAGTTGTACCAATTTTCCATTGACATTTGATCATTTGCTTTGCAATAATCAAAGAATAAACCGCCAAGTCCACGGGCTTCATTTCGGTGTGCGTTCCAAAAATACGAATCACATTGTTTTTTGTATTTTGGATAAAACTCAGGGTTGTGTTTATCGCAAGCTGTTTTACACGTTTGATGAAAGTGAATTGCATCTTCTTCAAATAAATAATAAGGCGTTAAATCCTGTCCGCCGCCAAACCATTGTTCGATCACATTTCCTTTTTCGTCATACATTTCGAAATATCGCCAATTGGCATGCACGGTAGGAACCATTGGGTTTTTCGGGTGAATCACTAAGCTTAATCCGCAAGCGAAGAAATCTGCTTCGCCAACGCCAAACATTTTTTGCATCGTTTCAGGAAGTTTTCCGTGAACAGCCGAAATGTTGACACCGCCTTTTTCGAAAACCGTTCCGTTTTCAATAACGCGAGTTCTTCCGCCACCGCCTTCTGGACGTTTCCATAAATCTTCACGGAATTTTGCAGTTCCATCAACAGCTTCTAATCCAGCGCAGATCTGGTCTTGTAAATTTTGTATGTATGCGTAAAATTTGTCTTTCATGGTTTAATATATTCCGATTTAAGAAGTCCGAAATAAACAGAGTTTTGCAAAGTGCCGTCACCATTTCTAAATTCGTCTCTTAAAATTCCTTCTTGTTTAAAATTATGTTTTAATGCAATTCGCTGACTTGCCAAATTAACTTCTGATGTACAGATGAAAACTTTATTAAGCTCCAATTCATTGAAACAAAAATCAAGGGCATCAGAAACCATTTTTGAGGTAATTCCTTTTCCTTGATAATCTTCATCAATAAAATATCCGAATTCACATTTAGAAATGCGATAATCGATCGTTTTCACACACAAATAACCAATCAAATCGTTGGTTTTAACATCTCGGGCATAAAAATGAAAACCGTCTTTGTTTCTCTCTTTATCGACGCTTAGCGATATGAAATTTTGAGCTTTTTCAGGAGAATCTGAATTGGCAAGAGTGACAGGAAATGTCTTTCCTATGTGAGTTTTATTTTTATCAATCAGTTTGTAGAATTCTTCGGGAAGAATAGCATCGATTCGGTCTGTTTTCCAATCTGTAAAACTCATTTTATTTGTTTTTAATTGATGAAATTTTCGAATTTATTCCGAAAGAAAAAACTTTGCTTTCTTGTTGGATGTATTGATATATTGCGAGGGCTTTTCCTAGAAAGTCAAATTGTTTCTCGGCAGAAAGGCCCATTAAAATATCAGCAAATTGTTCTTGCTGATTCCAGTCTAAATGGCATCGTTGTAAAAGCAGAATTAATTCCTCTTCTGGAATTTCAACTGTTCTTTGTAGGCTTAAGCCAAAACTTTTCAATTGTTCATCAATAAGACTTGTATCTTCAGCATTCCAAAACTTTGGGACAAAAATTAATGCATGCAAAGTTCGTAGAGTATTCTCTATTCTAATAGATTCTTCGTCTCGTAAACCTTTATTCAACATAAATTAGAATTTATTCGATTTGACAGTTGTTCGGCTGAACATTAACTTTCCAGGTTGAGAAAATTCCTTTTTTCCAAATCCTTTTATTATTCGATAAACAAAATATAAAACAGGCAAAGCATAATAAATAAATCCCATACAGATAGGCACATAAGGCTTTTCTATAAATAATCCACTCGATTTAACGGTTTGGAAATAATGTGATTTTTCTAAAAACTCATTTGTCAATCCGAATGGAGGGATTATAGAATTTCCAATGCAAACCGCTAGGATTAGGAAAAAGTAGAAAACCGCTTTGGCCGCAGATTTTCCCATTTGATATACTCTGACTTCTGGCGCTACATTTGAAAAAGCAAATCTCATTCTGTTTAGAACCGTCAGAAGATAAATATACAAAATGTTAGTATTAACTACTGATTCATTAAAAGAATAGGCAAATAATCCATAGAGCGGGAAAAACACAAAAAGCGACCACTTTTTTGGCATAACCGCCATAAAAACTCCGGAGTGAACCATTATAAACTCAAAAGCCATCAAAACTGCCAAGTCATTTATAAGACTAACCGGGTGTAATTCTGGATGCGTCCAAACCATCAAAAACACATAAGCGTAGTACGCCTGAAATCCGTATTCGATAAATGAAAACGGTGAGTTTCTGTTGAAGTTTAGGTTTGCAAGCATATTTTTGAGTTTAAAGTTTTCAGTCGCAGTTTCCAGCCTCAGAATAAAACTGAATACTGCGACCGCGACTGAAAACTAAATACTAATTCCCGTATTCCTTCACAGCGTCAATAAACGCTTTTGCGTGATCTACAGGGATATTTGGTAAAATTCCGTGACCTAAATTTACGATATATTTGTCTTTTCCGAATTCATCGATCATTTCGTGAACCATTTTCTTTATAGTCGGAATTGGAGAAAGTAATCTTGACGGATCAAAGTTTCCTTGTAAAGTGATATTTCCACCAGACAGATAACGAGCATTTCTAGCCGAACAAGTCCAGTCAACTCCTAATGCAGAAGCTTTACTTTTACCCATTTCGCCAAGAGCAAACCAACATCCTTTTCCAAAAACGATAACCGGAGTAATATCCGCTAAAGCGTCAACAATCTGGTTGATGTATTTCCATGAAAATTCTTGATAGTCAACAGGAGAAAGCATTCCTCCCCAAGAATCAAAAATCTGAACGGCATTTACGCCAGATTTTACTTTTTCTTTTAAGTATAAAATAGTTGTATCGGTGATTTTTTGTAATAAAGTATGTGCTGCAGCTGGGTTTGAGAAACAGAATCCTTTTGCAGTATCAAAACTTTTAGAACCTTTTCCTTCAACAGCATAACAGAAAATTGTCCAAGGTGAACCTGCGAAACCAATTAATGGCACTTCGTCGTTCAGCATTTCTTTAGTCAATTTCACAGCATCAAAAACATAACCTAAAGTTTCATTTACATCTGGAACATAAACTTTGTGAACATCTGCCAAAGAACGAATAGGATTTGGAATAATCGGACCCAAATTGTCTTTCAATTCTACATGAATTCCCATTGCACGAGGCACTACCAAAATATCTGAGAACAAAATTGCGGCATCTGGAGCGATTCGGCGAATTGGCTGAACTGTAATTTCAGCAGCTAATTCTGGAGTTTCGCAACGCGTAAAGAAATCATATTTATCACGAAGTTCTCTAAATTCTGGTAAATATCTTCCTGCCTGACGCATCATCCATACTGGCGGACGCTGAACTGTTTCTCCTTTTAATGCTCTTAAAAATAGGTCGTTTTTTAACATGAGTTTCTATATTTAAACCCGACAGGTTTTTAAAACCTGTCGGGTTTGTTGTTGTTATTTATATTCGTGAATTACATCTTCAATCACATCTTCAATTGTGGGCTGATCTGCGATGATGATGTTTTTTGTGATTTTTGTTAAAGCTTCTGCAGTCGTATCGCCAATGCAGAAACAGATTTGTTTGTTTATGGTATTATGTTTCAGATAACTTTTAACTCCAGACGGACTAAAAAACAAAATCGCTTCAGGATTTGCTTTTATTTTCTGAGGCTGAAGTGTAGTTTCGTAAACCTGAATTTCATTGAACTTTATTCCAGCTTCTTTTAAAGCTTCTGGCAAAGTGTCTCTTCTTAAATTTCCGCTGAAAAAAGTATAACTCTCATTTCCGTAAATCAAAGTGATAATTTCAGCCAAATCTGCAGCGTAACCTGTGTAAGCCACTACATTAAAGCCATTATCGCTTAAAAGCGTTTTGGTTTTAAGTCCAACGCAGTATACGTTTTTCTTTTTTAGCTCTTCTGATTTTGGATCTGATAAAACACTGTGAACGGCATTCTGACTTGTAAAAATTAGACTTTCGTTGAGGTCTTTTAATTCGAAAGATTTGTTTTCGGTTTTAATAAAATCGGCTTCGATTAATTCAACGCCATATTTCATTAACTCTTGTTTATGAAGAGGAGATAATATTTTTGTCGATAATATCTGGACTGGATTTGCCATTATTTTTTTAGGGATTCTTTAATTTTCTGCATTAATTCCGTTCCACCATTATTCAAAATCTCTTGTGCAGAGTTGAAACCTAGTTTTTTCCATTCAGAAATATCAACCGTTTTGTTGATTTCCAGTTTTTGTTTTCCGTCAATAGAAAGTAAAACACCCTGAAAATGAAGTGTGTCTTCGTCTTCGTTATAAGTTACTAAAGCTCCAATTGGTGCCGTACATCCGCCTTCAAGTGTTCTTAAAAACTGACGCTCTATATAAGTACAAATTTCAGTTTCAATATCATTTAACTGAGAAAGTGCATCCAAAGTATAATTGTCATTTTCCATTGCCACAACAAGCATTGCTCCTTGAGCCGGCGCTGGAATCATCCAATCTAAGTTGATGAAATTTTCTGGTTTCAGATTAATTCTTTCCAAACCAGCCGCCGCGAAAACAGCTCCGTCCCAATTATTATCTTGTAGTTTTTGCATACGCGTATTTACGTTTCCACGTAAATCCACTACAGTATGATTTGGGTATTTATTGAACCATTGTGCCTGACGACGCAAACTTCCGGTCGCAATAGTACTTGGATTTGTAAAATCAGGATTTCCTTTATGAACTAAAATATCCAAAACATTGGCTCTTGGTAGAACAGCAGCTTGAACAATTCCTTTTGGTAAAGCCGTTGGAACATCTTTCATAGAATGCACAGCAATGTCACAATCTCCATTGATCATAGCAATGTCTAACGTTTTGGTGAAGATTCCTGTGATTCCTAATTCGTAAAGAGGTTTGTCTAGAATAATATCACCTTGAGATTTAACCGCAACAATCGAGGTTTTATAACCTAAGTCGTTTAGTTTTTTCTCTACAGTATGTGCTTGCCAAAGTGCTAATTCGCTATCGCGTGTTCCAATTCTGATTGTTTTTTCAGCCATGTTTTGTTTTTTACCATTAAGTGCATTAAGAGAATTAAGTCCAAGCTTTGTCAAGAAAATTAAGCTTAACTTTCTTAATATCTTAATGGTTTAAATTTAATCTATTAATCTTGCAAAATGATCATTCACAAGGGGTTTCATTGATTTTGTGATATTTGTTGTGTTGAAATTTATTAGTAAACCTTGAGGTCTTTGTAATAACTTCATGTATGTTAATAATTGGGCTTCGTGAATTGGTAATAAATTTTCTATTGCTTTTAATTCAACAACGACACAATCATTTACAAGTAAATCTATTCTTAAATCAGATTCAAATTCAAGATCGTAATAATCAATTTTAACAGATAATTGTTGTTTCACATCATATCCGTTTCGTTCTAATTCATATTTGAGGCACTTCTCATAGATACTTTCTAAAAGTCCAGGTGCCAAAGCTTTGTGCACTTTTATAGCAAAACCTGTAATTTCATAAGCCAATTGTGTAACCTCTTTTTTTGTCATAGAACTTTTTTATTTTTTACCATTAAGGGCATTAAGAGAATTAAGCTTTTTGTGTAGAATTTAAGATTATTAAGCTCGTGTTATAGCTTGGCTTAATTCTCTTGACAAAGATTGGTCTTAATTTCCTTAATATCTTAATGGTTTAAATTAAAAACTAAGATGCTTTTATTTTGAAGACTTTTTCGATCCATTCGATGCTTTCGTCAACCATGGTATCGTCGTCTTTTAAATGATTTGCAAAATGTGTAGTGATTTTTTGAATGATTCGGTTACTGATGATTTCAGCTTGCTCTTCATTAAAATCGGCGATTTTTTTGCTTTGAAAATCCAATTCAGAAGCTTTAATAGCGTTTAATTTTTCTTTTAAAGCATTAATTGTCGGAGCAAATTTTCTTCCTTTCATCCAAGTAACAAATTCTTCTTTGATTTCTTCGATGATCGCTTCTGCAGCCGGAATGTGTAATTTTCTGTTTTCTAGAGTTTCATCTGTCAATTGAGACAAATAATCCATGTGGATTAAAGTTACACCTTCTAATTCCTCTACATTTTCATGAACGTTTTTAGGAATCGATAAATCAAGAATCAACAAAGGTTTTTTAAGATTTAAAATCGCTTTGTCAACCGTTGGGTTTTGAGCGCCTGTTGCAACAACTACAACATCGGCTTTTTGAAGCTCTAAATGCAATTCAGAATAATCTTTAACAATCAGATTTAGTTTTCCAGCTAATTTCTCTGCTTTATCTTTAGTACGGTTGATTAAAGTGATATGCTCGTTTTTAGTATGTTTTACTAAATTCTCGCATGTGTTTCTTCCGATTTTACCAGTTCCAAAAAGTAAAATATTTTTGTTGCTGATATCTTCAACATTCTTCAAAATATATTGTACCGAAGCAAAAGAAACTGAAGTAGCACCAGAACTGATTTCTGTCTCGTTTTTAATTCTTTTGCTCGCCTGAATAACTGCATTCACCAATCTTTCCATAAAAGCATTCGCTAAACCTAAAGATTTTGAGTGAATGAAACTGGTTTTAATTTGAGATATAATTTCAAAATCACCTAAAATCTGACTGTCTAAACCAGTTCCTACACGAAATAAGTGATTGATTGCTTCTTGATTTTTGTAAACGAAACCCACTTTTTGAAAAGCATCAACAGATCCGTTACTATTATCGCAAATAAGTTTTATTAATTGAAATGGATGTTCAGCAAAACCGTAGATTTCAGTTCTGTTGCAAGTTGAAGTAACTAGTAAACTTTCTATTCCATCGTTTTTAGCTTGTTCTAGCAGGCGAGTTTTCGCAACTGCATCCAAACTAAATTGACCTCTAACCTCAGCATCAGCTTTTTTATAACTCAGACCAACTGAGTAAAAATATAGGTGTTTCGGTACGTTATTGTTTTCCATAAATTCACTTTCATAAAAGTGCAACAAAATTATTACTATACCATCGATAAAAATAACGCTAAAAGTACTTTTTATGTCGCTGTATGTTTTTTTGAACCTAAATAGGTGTTTTTGAGTAAAAAGGACTACTTTTGTAGCAAAATCAACTCGTTTGAAGTGATTAGTTTAGAGTCGTTCTAAATAACATTTTGAGTTTGTTTTGATTTTCGTTTCAAAAAAATATCGCTATGAGTTCTCAAGAAGTTATAAAAATTGAAGACGACTTTACGCTGATTCGTTTTCAAAATGATGGTTCAGAACCTTTCTACGCACAGCACGAAATAATAGGTACTGGCCTGATACAGTTTCACTTCGGGATAAAAGGAAACGCAAAATTTTTATTCAATCAGGGCAATTACGCCTTAGAATTGAAAGAAGAGAAATCGTTGCTTTTATACAATCCACAGAAAGAATTGCCGCTAAATTTAGAGTTGGCTCCAAACTCGTGGGCGATTTCAGTAATTGTGTCGATCAAGAAATTTCATGCGTTATTTTCTGCCGAAGCCGATTATATTACTTTTCTAAGTCCTGACAATAAGGATAAAAAGTATTATAACGAAGGAAATATCAGTCCATCAATGGCAATTGTTTTGAGTCAGTTGTTTCATTATAATCTTCATCCATCTATAAAAAACCTTTATTATAAAGGAAAAGGATACGAATTGTTGAGTTTGTATTTCAACAGAACCGAAGACCCAAATGCAGAACAATGTCCGTTTTTGATTGATGAAGACAATGTTTTAAAAATCCGAAAAGCTAAAGAAATTATCATCGCCAATATGGCCGAACCGCCAGGATTGCAAGAATTGGCAGATGAAATTGGTTTGAATTTGAAAAAACTCAAAATGGGTTTCAAACAGATTTATGGCGATACGGTTTACGGTTTTCTTTTCGATTATAAAATGGATTTCGCCAGAAAACTTTTAGACAGCGGTTCTTATAATGTAAACGAAGTAGGATTGAAGATTGGCTACAGCACGGGAAGCCATTTTATAGCCGCATTCAAGAAGAAATTCGGAACAACACCAAAAAAATATTTGATGTCTATTAATGCGAATGTTTAATAAATGAAGAAAGTTGTTTTCTCAATTTTAATTGTTTTTTTGAGTTGTAAATCTGAAGAAAGTCCGCTTGTTACTGAATATAGAAATATGGCATTTCATGATATTGAAGCCGATAGCGTAAAGACATTTGGTTTTGGTTTGCCACTTCCGCCAAGAGATTCATTAGAATTATCAAGGAATAACAGAAAAACGGCTATCTATCAAAAATATGGATTATACATTAAGAATCTCGGATGCATTGTTGGTGATAAAGAATTAGATGCTGCCGCAAATGAATATCGAAAAATAACCGATGTTTATCTTGAGAAGCGAAATGGAAAAGGCTGGGAAGAAAAAATGAGTATAGAAGTTAATAATTTAAAATGAGTTCTTAAATAGGAATCAATTTTATAAATAAGAACATAATTAAAAAGTAATAATTATCATATTTCGAAAAAGTTGCAAGTTCTACTTTTGTCGAAATTTTTAAAAACAAATAAAAAGCTTAAAGCAAAAAATACATAATGAAAGGCGCACTATTAATAAACTTAGGATCTCCAGATAGTCCAACTCCAAAAGATGTAAAACCTTATTTAGATGAATTTTTAATGGATAAATACGTGATCGATGTTCCTTATTTATTGAGGGCATTATTAGTTCGCGGAATTATTCTAAGAAAAAGACCCGAAGAATCTGCACACGCTTATGCGAAAATCTGGTGGGAAGAAGGTTCTCCGCTAATCGTTCTTTCTGAAAGAATGCACAAAAAAGTACAGCCTTTATCAAATATTCCAGTTGCGCTTGCCATGCGTTACGGATCTATGACAATAGAAAAAGGGTTACAGGAATTGAGCGATCAAGGTGTTACTGAGGTTTTACTTTTTCCTTTATATCCTCAATATGCGATGGCTTCTACTTTGACGATTTTAGTTTTGGCAGAAGAAATCCGCAAGAAGAAATTCCCTCACATGAAATTCTCAGATGTTCCGGCATTTTTCAATAAACCGGATTATATTAAAAACGTGGCAGATTCAATCAAAAAACATTTGCGTGATTTCGATTATGACCAATTGGTGTTTTCGTATCACGGAATTCCAGAGCGTCACGTTCGTAAAACCGATAAAACAAAATCACATAAAAAATTCGTAACCAATGAAATGTGTTGTGAAGTAGGAACTCCAGAAGCCGAATTCTGCTACAGAACGCATTGTTACGAAACAACGCGTTTAGTAGTGGAACAATTGGGAATTCCAAAAGACAAATATTGCGTAACTTTCCAATCCAGATTGGCGGGCGATAAATGGCTGGAACCTTATACAGATGTCGAAATCGATAATATGCCAGCAAGAGGAATTAAGAAAATTGCGGTTGTAACTCCCGCTTTCGTTACCGATTGTTTAGAGACTTTAGAGGAAATCGCAATGCGTGCCAAAGAAGATTTTGAAGCAAATGGAGGAGAAGAGTTTTTGGCAATTCCTTGTTTGAATGATGATGATGAATGGTGCGAAACAGTTGCAAGTTGGATTAATAATTGGGCTAAATAATTTCAATTTTTATAAATGAATAAATTAAAATATTTTTCGATTTTACTTTTTGCTTTAGTAACAATAATTGGGTGCAAAAAGAAAAACACTTTTGAGAATAATCGTTTTTTTGATAAAACATTCAACTGGGAAATTGCAATTCCTGATGATTATGAAAAAGTAATCCAAAAGGAAGAGGGAGAAGTAAAAGGAGATACCGCTTTGGTTAAAAGAGAAAACTCTATTGTAGCTTTTAAAAGAGATGAAGCAAATTACTTTTCTGCAAATTACGAAAACTATCCTGCTGGAGATGTTCGTGGAGCTGATCTAAAGATGAGATTAAAAGATTTTCTTTTTTTAAGAGACATTGGAAAAGTTTACCCAAAGGGTAAAATGGGAGATTATTCAGTAAGTAGTGAAAATATTTCTGGTCTGCAATTTAGAAAAGCTAAAATCGAAGTTGCTGAAGACGGTAAGACTGTTGCTACAGTAGTAATTTTTTCGAGAGGATTTGCAGACAAAATATTTATAGCTTCAATAGTGTATGAAGATGAAAATTATGGCAAAGATATGATTGATCTTTTTAAAAAATCCACATTCAAAAAATAAATGGAATATTATAATTATCTAAAATCACTGCATCTTATATTCGTGATCACATGGTTTGCGGGTTTGTTTTATATTGTGCGTTTGTTTGTGTATCAAATTGAAGCCAATGAAAAACCTTCGCCAGAAAAAGAAATTCTGCAGGCACAATACAAAATTATGGCCTACCGTTTGTGGTACATAATTACATGGCCATCGGCAGTTTTGGCGAGTATTTTTGCTTTTTGGATGCTGTTTTTTACAGCTGCAGGAAGCGTTTGGATCAAAATGCCGTGGATGCACGTAAAATTATGTTTTGTTTTCCTATTATATTTATATCACGGAAAATGTCATCAGATTTTTAAGCAATTGCAAAATGACGAGGTAAAATATTCCAATAATTTTATGCGTTTGTGGAATGAAGGCGCAACCATTATTCTATTTGCTGTTGTCTTTTTAGTAGTTTTAAAAAGTGCCATCAACTGGATTTTCGGCGTAATCGGAATTATTTTATTCTCAGTTTTAATTATGCTTGGATTCAGGTTTTATAAAAGAATAAGAGAAAGAAAATAGTTTTCAGTCGCAGTCACAGTTTTCAGTTTTTCTGAGACTGAGACTGAGACTGAGACTGAATACTAAACAAAATGCTAAACTTCAAAATGTCAATGCTATCGCTTCGTACCAGGATTTTCCTGTCGATGATTGTATTGATTGTGGTGGCATCTTTTTTATTGGCTTCGATTTCGATTATTCAGTTTAAAACTGAGGCCAAAGAATATCATCAAGAACGTTTAGAACGAAAAGAAAATGCGGTAAAAGAACATATCAATTACGTTCTCGCGACTACAACGTATCCGCTAAAAACTCAGAATTTAGATTTAATTTTTAAAGATAAAATTCATGAGTTAGCGCAGATTCATAAAATCGAAATCAATATCTACAGTTTGGATGGAAAACTGCTTAAATCCTCCAAAGAGTCTTTTGCGGTTGATAAAATTGCTCCGCCAATTCCAGAATATATCCTTAAACTGGTTCGTTCTTCTATTGAAAAACGATTCGTGGATATCAAAACTATTGATGGAGTTAAGAACAGATCTTCATATAGTTTAATTAAAGACGAAAAATTCAAACCGCTCGGAATTTTAAATCTTCCTTATCTGGAAGACGATGGTTATTACGATAACGAGTTGAATACTTTCTTGATTCGTTTAAGCCAGGTATATTCATTTATGCTGATTGTGGCTTTTGCATTGGCTTATTTTCTTTCAACGTACATTACAAAATCACTAAAAACGATTTCTGAAAGATTAGAAGAAACTAATTTAGACCAGAAAAACGAAAAAATTGTTTTAGAAGCCAACAGCAAAGAAGTCAATTTCTTGATTACAGCGTATAATGGAATGGTGGACAAACTAGAAAAAAGTGCGATCAAACTTGCGCAAAGCGAACGTGAAGAAGCTTGGCGCGAAATGGCAAAACAAGTTGCGCACGAAATCAAGAATCCGCTTACGCCGATGCGTTTGACGGTTCAAAGTTTCCAGAGAAAATTTGATCCTTCTGCCCCAGATGTGAAGCAGAAAATGAATGATTACTCCGAAACTTTAATTCAGCAAATAGATACCATGACGGCTGTGGCTTCGGCATTTTCGAACTTTGCTTCGATGCCGGCTCAGCAAAACGAAACCTTAAATGTGGTTGAGGTTGTAGAATTGGCTTTAGATATTTTCAACGAAGATTATATCTCTTTTGAAAAAGAAGAAGAAGAAATCATTTCCAAAATGGATCGTACGCAATTGATTCGTGTGATTACCAATTTGGTTAAAAATGCGACTCAGGCTATTCCAGAAAGCCAGTTTCATAAATCGATTGTGGTTACTGTAAAAAGGCAGGATAATAATGTTGAAATTGCTGTAAAAGACAACGGAATCGGAATACAAAAACAAGATATCGGAAGAATTTTCGAACCAAAATTTACTACCAAAACCAGTGGTATGGGACTTGGACTCGGAATTATCAAAAACATTATCGAAAATTACAAAGGAACAATTACCTTTGAATCAACTTACGGAAAAGGAACTACGTTTACAGTTTCTCTCCCTATCACCAACTCATAAAATCTAGTGTCATGAATTACGAAAATATCTTAGTTTCAATTGAAGAAAAAGTTGCTACAATTACGATTAACAGACCAACGAAATTGAATGCCTTAAACAAAGCAACAATTAGTGATTTGAGTAATGCTATTCAATCATTGGCTAAAAATGATGATGCTCGTGTTATTGTTTTAACCGGAAGCGGAGAAAAAGCTTTTGTAGCTGGAGCAGATATTTCGGAATTTGCAAATTATACCACTGTTGAAGGCGCGCAATTAGCTGCTGAAGGACAGGAGTCTTTATTTGATTTTATTGAAAATCTTAAAAAACCTGTAATTGCAGCCGTAAATGGTTTCGCTCTTGGAGGAGGACTAGAATTGGCAATGGCTTGTCATTTTAGAATTGCTTCTGATAATGCAAAAATGGGACTTCCAGAAGTTACTCTTGGTTTGATTCCAGGATACGGAGGAACACAGCGTTTACCGCAATTAATTGGAAAAGGCCGCGCAATGGAATTGATTATGACCGCAGCGATGATTACTGCTGAACAAGGAAAAGAATACGGTTTGGTAAACCATGTTGTGCCTCAGGAAGAATTGCTATCATTTACAAATGTGATCGCGCAGAAAATCATCAAAAATGCTCCTTTCGCTATCGGAAAAGCAATAAAAGCGATTAATGCTAATTTTGAAGATGGTAAAAATGGTTTTGATGTTGAAATAAAATCATTCGGAAAATGCTTCGGAACACAAGACTTTAAAGAAGGAACAACGGCTTTCTTAGAAAAACGTAAAGCTGAATTTACAGGAAAATAAGTTATTCTTAACCGCAAAGTTCGCAAGGGACTACGCAAAGCACGCAAGAAAATTTAAAAACTTAGCTCCCGATAGCTATCGGGATTGCGTAAATCTTAGCGACCTTTGCGGTTAAATATCGACAAAGGTTTTAAAAAAAACTTAGAACCTCAGCATCTCAGAACCTTAGAAACTTTTAAAAAAATGTACGAACCAATATTTGCCCTTTTTTGTGAACGAGTTAAAGAAAGTATCCAAAGCGGAACTTTCGCAAAACTGACTTTGGCCAAAACCATGGGCGATACCGAACTTAAAAATGTGTATTTTAGATTGGTTCTCAATGAAGATAATACATTCTCAATTTCGCTGACTTTTAGATATAAAACAGAGGAAATTGAAAGTATTCATACTTTAGATGAAGCCTTATTGATTTTAGGTACTCATATTAAAAATCCTTTTTTAACCGCACTTTTATTCACAACCGATGACGATGTTACTTTCAAAGTGAATAAAAAGAATGCAGGAAGCATTATTGAGCAAGCGCCGACTTTTAAAAATGCTTCGCCAGTTATGCTGGAAATGATTGAAAAGGGGATTGTTTAAAGAGTAATTTAAGTGGCTATGGCCACTATAGAACTTATTTGTCAGGCTGAGCGAAGCCGAAGCCTAAGTTTGCGGAATCACTTTGCGGGGCTTCGACTTCGCTCAGCCTGACAAAAAAATCTTGTTCAGAGTCCTTAGTGTATCTCTGTGAAACTTCTTAGCGTATCTCTGCGAAATAACCTCTAAACCAGCTTCACAAACAAATTAGAAGCAATTTTATTCGAAATCGATAATTCTCTATCATTCACTTTAATTTTAACCGACAAATCGAAAGATTCTTTAGAAAGGAATTCAATTTTAGAACCCAAAGCAATTCCTTGTTTATCGAGATATTTCAAAAACTCTGACGAAGTATCTTTTACACCAACACAAACACCAGTTTGATTTTCTTCCAATTCAGATAAAAGCTGTTTTTCTATTTTGATAATGCGGCCATTTGCATCTGGAATTGGATCACCGTGCGGATCTTCAGTAGGATTTCCTAGAAAATCATCCAAACGATTAATCAGTTGCTCCGATTTGATATGTTCCAATTGTTCTGCAATATCATGAACCTCATCCCAACTGAAATTTAGTTTTTCAACCAGAAATACTTCCCAAAGACGATGTTTTCTAACAATCATTTTAGCTGCCAATTTTCCGTTTTCGGTTAACGAAACCCCTTGGTATTTTTTATAATTCACTAAATCTTTCTCTGCCAGCTTTTTAAGCATATCGGTTACAGAGGAAGCTTTCGTTTCCATAATTTCGGCAATGGCATTCGTGCTAACTTCTGTTTCTGATGCAGCAGTCAGATGATAAATCGATTTAAGGTAGTTTTCTTCTGAAAAGGTCATTTCTTTTGAGGTTCTAAGGTTCTAAGGGGCTGAGGTTCTAAGGTTTTGTTTTAAAGTTTTCGAGAGAAACCTTATAACCTTAGCAACTCAGTACCTCAGCACCTTTTATTTAACAATCAACAAAGGTATTGAAATTTTATGTCTCAATTTATCTACCGTTGTACCGAAAAGAATATCTTTTAGGCCAGTGTGGCCGTGGGTTCCCATAACGAGAATATCAAAATTTCCTTCGTTTATAATTTTCGAAATTACTTTGGTCGGTTTTCCAAAACCAAGTTCTGTTTTGATCTTGAACCCTTTTTCTGAAAGCATGTCTTTGTATTTCAGCAATAACTTTTCATCTATTGTGGTTTCATAATCTTGTATATTAACTCCGTACATTAAGGCTCCGACTGTTTCTACAATGTGAATGAGCGTATATTCGGTATCAATGCCACCCAATTCAAAGGCTTTGTTCAAAGCAGCTTGGTCAGCATTTGAGAAATCGACAGAAACAGCAATGTTTTTAATACTCTTGCTTTCTCTTGGCGAAAACTTCAATTTAAGATTGTGAGGCGAATGATTTATAGCTTTTGATTTGAATTTGGCAATAAATGGTTTAAAAACGATGTATAACAATAAAGCCAAGAACCCGAAAGCAAGCGGAACAACTGTGAACCAAAGAACCATTGGATTATCTGAATTTGCTAACCATGAAGTGATTTCGTCGTAAACCAATTTGGCATTCAAAGAAACAATAATAGACGCAATGATCCAGGAAACAATCTGAGTGGTTCTGGAAATATGAAAACCTTTCATTTTAGATTTATCACTCACAAAATGAATCAGCGGAATTATGGCAAAACCGAGCTGTAAACTCAAAATGACCTGACTTAGAATTAAAAGCTTCCCTGTTACGCTTTCGCCATAAATTAAAATCACGATTACGGCAGGAATAATAGCGATCAAACGTGTTATAATTCTACGAACCCAAGGCTGAATTCTGAAATGAAGATAACCTTCCATTACAATTTGTCCGGCAAGTGTTCCTGTTACTGTTGAGCTTTGTCCCGCAGCAATTAAGGCTACGGCAAATAAAATCGGTGCCCATTTAGTTCCTAAAAGCGGTTCAAGAAATTGATGTGCATCTTGAATTTCGGCAACTTCAAACATTCCGTTTTTATGGAAAGTCGCGGCGGCAAGAATTAAAATGGCCGCATTTACAAAGAAAGCCAGATTTAAGGCAATCGTAGAATCGATTAAATTGTATTTTAAAGCTTGTTTGATTCCTGCTGGCGTTCTATCAAATTTTCTGGTTTGCACTAAAGACGAATGCAAATACAAATTGTGAGGCATTACAGTTGCTCCAATAATTCCGATAGCGATATACAAAGCAGCAGAATTTGGAATTGAAGGAATAAGTCCTGCAAAAATCTTATGAACTTCGGGTTCTGCAAAAATCATTTCGAAAATGAAAGAGAACCCAATTATGGCTACCAAAGCAATAATGAAGGCTTCCATCTTGCTAATTCCTTTATTGATCAGGAAAAGCAGTAAAAAGGTGTCTAAGACGGTAATTAGAACCGCTTCGATTAGCGGAATTCCGAAAAGCAGATTAATCCCTATTGCCATTCCGAGAACTTCGGCAAGATCGCAGGCCGCAATGGCAATTTCGGCAAGGAAATATAGAATGTAGTTGATGTATTTAGAATAGGTTTCTCGAGAGGCTTGCGCAAGATCGCGCTGTGTTACAATTCCGAGGCGAGCGCTTAAACTCTGCAAAAGCAAAGCCATTAAATTACTCATCAATAAAACCCAGACCAAAGTGTATCCGAATTGGCTTCCGCCGGCAATATCAGTCGCCCAGTTTCCTGGATCCATGTAGCCGACACTTACAAGATAAGCGGGGCCTAAGAAGGCTAAAATTTTTCTAAAACCCTTTTTTTTATTTTCTGTAGAAACCGATTCGTGGACTTCTTCTAAAGATTTGGTCATTGTAAAAGTATTGTTTTCACAAATATAGAGAAAAATTATATTCGCGAAACAATATTTTTAGACGAGTCTAAAAGTTAAATGTTAGAATTTAAACAATTCGGGCATAATCCAGATAACGTAAAATTGATTTCGTTCACTTTGTAATTGTGCGGCATAATGTAACTTGGCTTAACTGTTTCAAGGCATGTAATCTCATGACAATTCTCGCAGCTAAAGTGTGCATGATTATGAATGTGTACGCGCTGATGCGAATGGTTGCATTTGGCATATTTTACAGTTCCGTCTAGATTCGAAATTTTATGAATAACATCTTCATTAATTAAACGATCTAAAATTCTATAAATGGTAACGCGGTCGCACAAATCATTTAATTGTTTGTGAATTTCGGTATGCGAAAGAGCCGTTTTAGATTTTTCAAACACTTCTAAAACAGCTGTCTTTGCTGCGGTATTACGTGTAGTTTTCATTTTTTATGAAATTAAAAATTAAACGCAACAATGTTGCAATTGATAAAATTGTATATATTTGCAACAAAATTGCATTAAGCAAAAGTACACATAATGAAGAAAATAAGCACATCCTTTTACGATATTTTAGGAATTTCAAGCGCGACCATTTGTCTGGTTCATTGTTTGGTTTTTCCTCTTTTAACGATTCTGCCTTTAGGGCTGAGTCACAATCCTTTTATAGATTTACTATTTGCTTCGATAGGTTTATTTGCAATTCTCAAAATTATAAAAAAATCATCTCTTTTGGTATCGTCGATTTTAGTTGTTTCAATGGCACTCATTTGGATTAGTGTTTTGGCAGAACTTCTTTTAGATATTCATCTTGATTTGATTTATTTCGGAGGAATCGGAATGATCATCGGGCATTTAATCAATTACAAATTACATAGAAATCAAAATCATTAAAAATAGAAAGATGGAACAGAAGCATTTTGAAGTGATTATCATTGGAGGCAGCTACAGCGGATTGTCTGCAGCCATGAGTTTAGGACGCTCTTTGCGTCAGGTTTTAGTTATCGACAGCGGTCTGCCTTGTAACAGACAAACACCGCATTCTCATAATTTTATTACGCAAGATGGTGAAAAGCCAGCGGTTATTTCGGCGAAAGCCAAATTGCAAGTAGATATTTATAAAACAGTTCAATTCTATAACGGACTTGCGGTAAAAGCTCTTAAAACAGAAAATAGTTTCGAAATTGAAACCGAATCTGGTGCTATTTTTTCTTCACGAAAAGTTTTGTTTGCAACGGGAGTTAGAGATTTACTACCAGAAATTGAGGGTTTTGAAGCTTGTTGGGGAATTTCGGTTTTGCACTGTCCGTATTGCCATGGCTACGAAGTTAAAAATGAAAAAACCGCAATTATTGCCAATGGAGAAATGGGCTTTGAATATGCTAAACTGATTTCCAATTGGACAAAGGACCTGAGATTATGCACCAACGGAAAATCGGAATTGACTTCAGAACAAACACAAATACTTAAAAGTCAAGGCGTTTTAATTCTAGAAGGAGAAATAGATTCTTTTGAGCATACGGATGGATATATTAAAAATATCATTTTTAAGAACGGAGAAAGAGTGGAAGTAAAAGCGATTTACGCAAGACCGCCTTTTGAACAGCATTGTCCAATTCCTGCAACTTTGGGATGTGATATTAGCGAACAAGGTTTGTTGAAAGTAGATGCTATGCAGAAAACAAATATTTCAGGTGTTTTTGCAAGTGGAGATTGCACAACTCAAATGCGATCTGTGGCGATTGCGGTTTCTACTGGCTCTTTTGTTGGAGCGGTCATAAATAAAGAACTTATTGACGAAGATTTTTAATGTATTCTTAAAATTCTCTCGCAAAGTCGCAGAGTTGCCAAGTTTTATAAAAAACTTTGCGACTTAGCGTCTTTGCGAGATTAAACAGAAATGCTTATGATTCTTAAAAATAGAAATGTAACATATTGATTTCAATCAGTCTGAAAATTTTGTTTTAAGAATAATTATTTGTCAAATTTAATTTTTAGTTTTGTCTAAATTTAATTTTATAATAATGAAATATTTATTTTTGACAATATTAATAATTTCAACAAAAAGCATTTTCTCTCAAAATATTTCTGGAAAAGTGGAAACGAATGTGCCATCAATTCAAGGAATTAGCATTCATTTATTAAACACAAACTTTAAAACACAAACAGATTCTCTAGGTTTTTATAAACTAGAAAATGTTCCGAAAGGGAATTATAAAATAGCAGTTACTTCGGCAGGATTTAAAGCCATAACTCAAAGAATTTCTGTTTTAGAAAATGAAAATCTGAATCTCGATTTTGAATTGAAAGAAGATCAGAATGAATTGAACGAAGTTGTGGTCTCTGGAACTTTAAAACCTGTAAAACGATTAGAAAGTGCCGTTCCGGTTGAGGTTTATTCGCCAGTTTTCTTCAAGAAAAATCCAACGCCAAGTATTTACGATGCGCTTCAGAACATAAATGGAGTTCGTCCGCAACTTAATTGCGGTGTTTGTAATACAGGAGACATTCATATAAACGGATTAGAAGGTCCGTATACTTTGGTTATGATTGACGGGATGCCAATTGTGAGCAGTCTTTCTACGGTTTACGGTTTGTCTGGAATTCCGAATTCTCTGGTGGAACGAATTGAGATTGTGAAAGGTCCAGCTTCGTCTCTTTACGGAAGTGAAGCAGTTGGAGGTTTAATCAACATTATAACTAAAAACCCGACTAACGCACCCGTTTTTTCAGCCGATTATTTTACGACTTCTTATTTTGAGAGTAATCTTGATTTGGGAATGAAATTCAATGCTGGCAAAAAAGCTATTTCTCTTATCGGAGTTAATTATTTCAACTACGATCAAGTAATTGATAAAGACAAAGACAATTTTACTGATGTCACCCTTTCTGAACGAATTTCGGTTTTTAATAAATGGAGTTTTCAGCGAAATCATAATCGCCTTTTTACGATCGCTGCACGCGGAATGTACGAAGATCGTTGGGGTGGAGACATTCGTTGGGAGAAAAAACATCGCGGTGGAGATGAAATTTATGGTGAAAGCATTTATACTAAAAGAGCCGAATTAATTGGAAGTTACCAATTGCCGTTTGAAGAAAAACTAATGCTTTCCTTTTCAGGAAATGTCCATTATCAGGACAGCCGTTACGGAACAACGTCTTATATTGCCAATCAGAAAATTGGATTTTTACAACTGACTTGGGATAAAAAAATCGGAAGAAACGATTTGCTGGCAGGAATTGCTAGCCGATATACATATTATGACGATAATACAACAGCAACTAAAGAAGCTGAAAATACTTGGCTTCCTGGGATTTTTGTTCAGGACGAAATTACATTTTCTCCAAAAAGTCAAGTCTTGCTAGGAATGCGTTACGATTACAATTCCGTTCACGGATCTATTTTTACACCGCGTTTTGCTTACAGATTTAAAGCAAATGAAAATACGATTTTTAGATTAAATGCCGGAACTGGATTTAGAGTTGTGAATTTGTTTACCGAAGATCATGCGGCGTTAACGGGTTCTAGAGATGTGATCATTAAAAACGATTTAAAACCCGAACAATCTGTAAATGTGAATTTAAACTACATTCAAAAAATCAATTTTGGGAATGGAACGTTTATGGGAATTGAAACAACTGCTTTTTACACGAGATTCAGCAATAAGATCATTTCAGATTACGAAACCAATCCAAACGAGATTATATACGACAATATTGACGGTTATGCGATTAGTCAGGGAATAAGTACCAATGTTGATCTTAATTTTCCTTCTGGATTAAAATTTATTGTGGGGGCAACGGTTTTGGACAACAAAAATGTTGAAAACGGAATTTCTGAAAGACCTTTTTTGACCGAGAATTTCACGGCAACTTGGAGTGTTTCCTATAAAATTCAGCCTTGGGATTTGTCGATGGATTATACTGGAAATGTTTACAGTCCGATGAAATTGCCTTTGTTGAGCGAAACCGATCCAAGAAGTCCGAATTCTCCTTGGTACAGTATTCAGAATATTCAGTTTACCTTTTTGGGCTGGAAGGATTTTGAAATTTATGGCGGAATTAAAAACCTGCTGAACTTTACACCGATGCAAAATAATCCGTTTTTGATTTCTAGAACAAACGATCCTTTCGACAAAAATGTGCAATACGATTCAACTGGAAAAGTATTGGTAACACCCGATAATCCATACGGTTTGACATTTGATACCACTTATGTTTATGGGCAAAACCAAACTATTCGTGGATTTTTGGGATTGCGATATACTTTTAGGTAATTTTATTAGCGATTATTAGCCACGAATTCACGAATTATTTATGGAGATTCAACCAAATAAAATTATACGAATTTATCAAAATTAATTTGTGTAATTTTTCTTTCAGTTGTTTTGCATTGCAGATAATTTTTAAAATAATTCGTGAATTCGTGGCAAACAAAACAAAAAAAATGAAAAAGCTATCTCTATTTATTTTCTTCTTCGGAATAACTTCAACAGGTTTCTGTCAATTAAAAAGCAGAACTTTTGAAGAAGTAGACAGCTTACAACAAATTCAAAAACGGAAAATTATTGTTTTTATACATACCGATTGGTGCCAATTTTGCCAGCGAATGAAAGCCACAACTTTTAAAGATCAAGAAATTATAGAGAAATTAAACTCCGATTTCTATTTCGTTGATTTCAATGCAGAGGAAAAGCGAGAGGTTACTTTCCAAAAGCAAACTTTTAAATACTTGCCTTCTGGTAATAATGTTGGGGTTAATGAACTGGCATTGCAGCTGGGAACAATTGATAATCAAATTGTCTACCCGACTTTGTGCGTTTTGAATGAGAAAAACGAAATTATTTTTCAATATAATATTTATTTGAGCACAAAAGAGTTTAAAATCCTTTTGGAAAAACTGACAAAATAAATTTTCTTATTTTTGAAAATGAACTCTTCACAAATCCCACATTTCGATTACATTTTTACAGGAACTGGATTAGCATCTTTAATGACCGTTTATAAAATGATTCTGTCTGGGAAATTCTCTTCTAAAACTATTTTGCTGTTAGATCAGGATTTGAAGAAAACAAATGACAGAACCTGGTGTTTTTGGGGAAAAGAACAAGCAACATGGGATTCTATTATTTCTAAAAAGTGGGATTTTGCTTTATTTGCTAATAAAAAGTTTGAACGACATTTAGCGTTGAAGCCCTATAAATACAATAAAATTAACGGAATCGATTTTTACAATTTTGTTTTTGAGGAACTTTTCAAACATTCAAATATTACTTTTCTAAATGAAAAAGTAACCGATATCAACGAACTCGAAACCCACGTTTTCGTTGGTACAGAAGAAAAGAGATTTACCTGTAATTATTTATTTAACAGCATTTATACTAAGGCTTTCGCCGAAAGGCAAAACAAATATGCCGTTTTGCAACAGCATTTTGTGGGTTGGTTTGTAAAAACTGAAGAAGAAGTTTTCAATTCAGACGAAGTAACTTTCATGGATTTTTCGGTTGAACAAAAAGGAAATACAAGATTTATGTATGTGCTGCCTACTTCAAAAACAGAAGCTTTGGTTGAATATACGCTGTTTTCGGAAAAATTGCTTCCGAAAGAAGAATACGAAAACGAAATTCAAGTTTATCTGAAGAAGTTCGGCGTAAGCCAATATCAAATTCTTGAAAAAGAGGAGGGAAGCATTCTGATGACCTGTTATCCTTTTTGGGAAAAAAACACCAAACGTGTCCTGAATATTGGTACGGCGGGCGGTTGGACAAAAGCGAGTACAGGTTATACATTTAAGAGTTCAGACAAAAAATCATCAGATTTAGTAGAGTTTATTCAGAACAAAGATTTCCAAATGAAAGATTTTCATAAAAAATCTAAATTTTGGTTTTACGATTTATTGCTTCTGGATATTCTGTATCGACATAACGAATTGGGGAGTTCTATTTTTTCTTCTTTGTTTAAAAAAGGAAATCCTGAATTGATTTTTAAATTCTTAGATGAAGAGACAAGTTTCTTTGAAGATGTTAAAGTTATTTTAAAGTGCCCAAAACTTCTATTTATTAAAGCGTTATTTAGAGTGATTTTTCGTTTAAATTAATGTGTTTTTGCGCCAAAAAATGCCTTATTATCTTACTTTAATGACTTCTTGAGGCTTTTGCAAGATATGTTGCCTGTATAAATTTGTGATTCAAAACAACATCGGTTTTTTACGATAATGAATGAATTAATAGGCTATGGGAATCACAAAACGCTTAAATTTTGATACAGAAACAGAAGCAATAGGAAAAATCTGCAAAGCTCTTGGACATCCTGCACGAATCCAGATTATGACACTTCTTTGGAAAAGAGATAATAGAACGTGCGGCGAAATAGTCGAATTATTTCCGCTTGCACAGTCTACAATGTCTAAACATCTTTTAGAGCTTAAAAAAGCTAGTCTGGTTGATGTAAAATATGAAGGAAAAAAAACAATCTATTCTATAACAGTTGATAATATAGAAGTTCTTAAAAAGTATATCAGTAATTACCTTTCAACCATCGAAATTTCAGAAGAGGATAAATCAACGGTTTTAACAACTCGACATAAAATGAAAGGAAGGAAGAGACATTTAAAGCAATACAATTATCAGTTTCCGCATAAAAATATTAAAGAGAGAACGGCCTAAGTATTTGTAAAATCTTTGATTTAAAATTTGATATCAAACTATAACAAAACTTTATACTTGATAGCAACTAGTTGTGAGTAAACTTTGTAACTTTGCAGTTCAAAAAGTACAATTTAAAAAACAAGAATATGTATCCACTAGAAATGGTAAAACCAATGGAGGCTGAATTAACAGCTGCTGGTTTTCAAGACTTACATAGTGCTGAAGCTGTTGAGAATGCGATCAAAGCTGAAGGTACCACTTTAGTTGTTGTAAACTCTGTTTGCGGATGCGCTGCAAGAAATGCACGTCCAGGAGCAAAAATGAGTTTAGATAATGCTAAAAAACCAGATCATTTAATTACTGTTTTTGCAGGTGTTGACAAAGAAGCTGTTGATGCTGCAAGACAACATATGTTCCCATTTCCTCCATCTTCGCCATCTATGGCTTTGTTTAAAAACGGAGAATTGGTTCATATGTTAGAGCGTCACCACATTGAAGGACGCCCAGCTGAATTAATTGCTGAGAATTTACAGGATGCGTTTAACGAGTTCTGTTAATTTTTAAGTTACTAAGGTTCTGAGTTGCTGAGGTTCTAAGGTTTTTTAGGACGAAGCGGTAAAATGACATAAAAAACAAAAAGCACTATGTAAATAGTGCTTTTTGTTTTTTTAAACAGTTTTTAAAACCTCAGTACCTTAGAATCTTAGTACCTTAGAACCTCAAAAATTAAAGATTCCATCCCCCGCCAAGTGCTTTGTACAATTCAACCATGGAACTTAATTGTCTTTCTGATAATTGAGCTAGACTTAACTGTGCATTAAAAAGGTTGGTTTCTACATCTAAAACCTCTAAGTAAGAAACGTAACCGCTGTCATATCTTTCGTGAGATAATTTGTAGTTTATTAAAGCCGCTTGCACTTGTCTGTTGCGGGCTTTCCATTCTTCTTGATAAGTTCTGACGTTTTGTATCGATTGTTCTACTTCAGAGACAGCGTCAATGTATTTTTGTTGATAAAGAAATTTGAACTGTTCTGCTTGTTGTCTGTTTATTTCAACTCTTCTTTTGTTTTTTCCGAATGCGAATATTGGTCCTGCAATCCCGCCAGAAGCATTTTGCATGTAAGAACTTCCTAAAAATAGATTACTCAAATCGGCACTGGCAAATCCGGCAATGGCAGCTAGATTGATAGAAGGAAAACGCATTGCTTGAGCTACACCAATTCTTTCGTTTGCTGCTGCATATCTTAATTCAGCCGCTTTTACATCTGGTCTGTTTTCTAATAAGGCAGACGGAATTGACAACGGAATTTTACTGACTATCTGCAGTTCAGTATTGCTTTTTCCTCTCGGAATTTCAGTAGGAAGCTGACCCGTTAGTAACGCAATTGCATTTTCTTGAAATGTTATTTGTCTTTCAATGTTAGGAATCGCTGCTTCGGCAATGGCAACCTGCTGTTCAATCTGTACTTTATCAACTTCAGAGATATACCCTTTCTCAAATCTTTCGCTTATGATTTGATAGTACTTCTCTCTGGTTTCAAGAGTATGTTTGGTTATTTCTAGCTGATCATCAAAATTTCGCATCTGAAAATACGCTATTGCAATATTGGCCACAATATCGGACAATATTACTTTACGAGCTTCTTCTGTAGCAAGAAGTTCATTTTTAACAGCATTATTTTCATGGCGAAATTTTCCCCAGAAATCAAGTTCCCAAGACATACTTGCGCCAGCGGTCGATGGTGTAATGTATTTCTTGTTACTGTTTATAGTAGCTCCATACTGAAAAGACGGAAATAAATCGGCTTTGGAATAACCTAATTCAGCACGAAACTGCTCAATTCTTGAAACTGCAATTTTTAAATCGTAATTATTCTCAAGACCTTTTTGAATAAGTCCTTTTAAAACATCATCATTAAACAGATCAAACCATTTTAAATTGGTTACCGAAGCGAGACTGTCTAAATTTCTTTCGTTTTTATAAGAATCTGATTTTAACTGCTCAGGTTTTTTATATTTTGGTCCAACCATACATCCTGCAGGAAATAAGGAAAGAACCAATACAATAACGATTATTTTATATTTCTTACTCATGGTCTGTAGTATTTGATTCTACATTGTTTTCTCCTGTTACGATTGCTTCTTCTTTCTTGTGCCCAATTTTTTCAATCATAACAAATAGACCTGGTACAATTAATACCCCTAAAACGGTGGCGATCAACATACCGCTAAATACAGCCATTCCCATTACAATACGGGCTTGAGAACCTGCGCCTGTAGCGGTCAGTAACGGAACAACCCCAAGAATAAAAGCAAAAGCAGTCATCAAGATCGGTCGAAAACGAAGTCTTGCTGCGTACATTGCCGATTCGTAAAGAGGTTTTCCTTTTTCATATTCTTCTTTGGCAAACTCAACGATCAGAATGGCATTTTTCGCTACTAGTCCGATAAGTAAAACGAGTCCGATTTGCGCAAAAACGTTGTTGACATAAGCATCACTTCCAAATCTTGCCAAAAGAAGTCCTAAAAAGGCTCCAAACACTGCAAAAGGAGCTCCAAGAAGTACACTAAATGGCAGTTTCCAGCTTTCGTATTGTGCGGCTAGGATTAAGAATACAAAGACTAATGCCATAATGAATACCGAAGATCCTCCAGGCGAATGTTTTTCCTGATACGATAAGTTGATGTAATCGTAACTCATATCTGCAGGTAAAGTCTCCTTGGCGACTTCCTCCAATGCAGTTAAAGCCTGCGCACTACTATAACCATCGTTTGGACTTCCTCCAATTTCAGCTGATCGGAATAAATTTAAACGATTCGTAAAATCGGGACCTGAAACTTTAGTTGCTGTAACTAATGTCGAAACTGGGAGCATATCGCCTTTATTGTTTTTGACATAAATCATATTCAGGTCTTCGGGTTTTACACGATTGACAGCTTCTCCTTGGACATAAACTTTATATTGACGTCCGAAACGGTTAAAGTCATTTACATAACTACCTCCTAAAAATGCTCCAAGCGCTTCGGTTACTTTAGAAACTGGTATTCCTAATTTCATTGCCTTGTCGTTGTCGATATCCAGTTTAATTTGTGGAGTACCAGCATTAAAAGTGGTGTAAATTCGTTTTATTTCAGGACGCTGTTGTGCTGCAGCAATAAATTTTTGTGTCTGTTCTGCTAAATATTGAGGTGTATTTCCTCCACGGTCTTGCAGCATTAAACTAAATCCAGCAGAAGCACCCAAACCTTGAATGGCGGGCGGACCAAATGAAAAACAGGTTGCGGTCGTAATTTGAGTGGCCAGTTTTTTATTGAATCGGTCTACAAACTGTTTCGCTGTTTCGGCTCTTTCTTCCCAAGGTTTTAGAGAAATAAAGATGAAAGCGTTATTTGGCTGATAAGAGTTTGTAAGCATACTAAATCCGTTTATCGTGGTATAAGACAAAATAGATTTTTCTTCTTTAAGGAAACTATCTACTTTTTTAGATATTTCATCGGTACGCTGCAATGATGAAGCAGGAGGCAAGGCAATATTTACTAAAACATAACCTTGATCTTCTTCAGGAATAAATCCTAACGGAATCTTTTTACCTAAAAGCACAATTGAAACTAGTATCACAGCTAATAAAACTACAATACGCATTGCTTTTTTGGCAAAGAATGTTGCTCCACCAATATATTTTCCTGTCACATTTTCGAAAACTCTATTGAACCAAGAAAAGAATTTGGCAAGCCATCCTTTTTGCTGATCGAGAGGTTTTGTTGGTTTTAACAACATAGCACAAAGTGCGGGACTTAAAGATAAAGCACTAAATGCCGAAAAGGCGACCGAGACGGCAATGGTTATGGCAAATTGCTGATAAAAACGTCCCGTAATTCCAGGCGTCATAGCTACTGGTATGAAAACGGCACAGAGAATTAATGCAATGGCAATTACAGGTCCTGAAACCTCTTTCATTGCTTGAACGGTAGCTTCTTTAGGAGTTTTTCCATGTTCGATATGGTGTATTACGGCTTCTACAACCACAATCGCATCATCGACCACAATACCAATTGCCAATACTAATCCTAAAAGAGAAAGTGTATTGATCGAAAATCCCAACATTGGGAAAACCGCAATAGTACCTATCAGCGAAACCGGAACCGTAATTAACGGAATTAAAGTCGCACGCCAGTTTTGCAGGAATATAAATACCACCAGAATAACCAATATAATAGCCTCAAAAAGAGTGTGAACAATATCATCAACCCCTGCAGTAATAGCAAGTGTGGTGTCTAAAGATTCTTGGTATACAATGTCCTGCGGAAATCTCTCAGACAATTGTTTCATTGTTGCTTTTGCAGTTTCTGCCACATCAAGAGCATTACTTCCTGGCATTTGGTATAAAGCAACAACAGCACTTGGTGAACTATTTCTTCTAGCCGTTGAACTGTAATTTTCAGTTCCTAATTCGATTCGGGCAATATCAGCAAGTAAAACCTGTGCTCCATCTTCTTTGCTTCGAACTACGATATTTCCAAATTCTTTTTCGGTTACCAATCGGTCTTGGAGCGTTACACCGTAGGTGAATTCAGTATTAGGAGGTGCTGGTTCAGCTCCAAATTTTCCTCCAGGACTGATCATATTTTGCGCATTCAGTGCGTTTTTGACATCTTCAACGGTTACACCGAGTTTACTCATCACATCGGCTTTTAGCCAAATACGCATCGAGTAATCACTACCTCCAAAAAGTGCTACCTCTCCAACTCCTTTGATACGGGCCAGCTGATCCACAACATTTATACTTGCGTAGTTATTTAAAAATTTAGCATCATATTTCGGATTGGTAGATGTGATCGTAAAAAGCATCATCGGGAACGAAAGGGACTTTTTTACCACAACACCCTGTTGTTTTACGCTCGAAGGCATAAAGGGAGCAGACTGGTTTTGTCTGTTTTGCGTAAGCATATTGGCGTTGTCCAGATTGGTTCCTACGTCGAAAGTTACCTCAATGGTACAAGCCCCATCAGAAGTATTGATCGATTTCATGTACAACATATTTTCGACACCATTCACTTTTTGCTCGATCGGAGTAGCTACTGCTTGCTCCACATTCAGCGCATTTGCTCCTGTAAAAGAAGTAGTGATTTTTACAACAGGCGGATTAATATCCGGATATTGCGAAATAGGTGTTTTTTGTAATGCCAGTAATCCAAGTATCACAATGATAATACTAATTACAATGGCAACAATCGGTCTTCGGACGAAAAATTCTCCCATAATAGTATGTGATTTAGATTACTTTGCAGCTACAGTTTCTGGATCGCCCAATTGCCATTGAACGATTTTAGGAGTAATGACACTTCCGTTTTTCAATAACGAAGTACCTCCCATGGCTATCTTGTCGCCAGGTTTCAATCCTTCTTCAATTATGTAACCGTTTTTAACAGAAGGGCCTGGTTTTACAATTTGCATTTGCACTTTGTTATCATTGCCTACTACATATACTTGATAGATTCCTTGAACTTCAATGACTGCGCGTTGCGGAATCACAATGGCGTCTTTGCGAATATCTGTAAGCAATGCCACTTTTACATATTGTCCCGGACGGAGTAATTTGTCAGGATTAGGAAATGTAGCTTCAAATGTGATTGCTCCTGTAGAAGGATCAATCTGTCTGTCGGCAAAACTTACTTTTCCTTTCTCAGGATAGATAGAACCGTCAGATAGTTTTATAGTTACAGTAGCGCCAGAGCCTTTTAAAGCAGAATTTGGTTTGCTAAACTCTCTAAAAAGACGCAGAAATTCCTGTTCGCTAATTGTAAATCGTACTCTTACATCACCAAGATCAGAAATAGTGTTTAAAATAGACATGGCGCCAGGTCTTACATAATCACCAACGCGGACTTTAGAAATACCTATTAATCCTGAAATTGGTGCTAAAATTTGACAATAGCCCAATTCTATCTGAGCATTTTGAACCGAAGCGTCTGAAGCTTTTATTTGGGCTAAAGAAGCGTTATATGCAGCTTTTGCTGAAACCAATTCTCGTTGGCTGACCGCATTCATTTTGGCTAAAGGAGTTATCATGTCCAAATCTGATTTGGTTTTAGATAATCTCGCCTGCGATTCTGCGGCAACACCCTGAGCTTCGTTAAGTTTGGCTCTGTATGGTAAAGGATCAATTGTATAAAGAACCTGTCCTTTCTTGACAAAACTTCCTTCTTTAAAATTCATACTTTCGATAATACCATCAACTCGGGGGTTAATTTGTATATCAGATTGACCAAAAGTCTGCCCCGTATATTCAGATTCTAAATCTACATCTTGCTGTAAAACTGAAGTAACTGAAATTTCTAAAGGTTTGGGCGCTGGCGGGGTTTCTTTTTTGCAAGAAAAAAATAAGAAACTTAATAAAATTGCTGAAGAATAGATTTTGTTCATTGTTAAATTCTTTATATAAAATTCATTAAATACAACTGACTAAAAACCAATAATGTGCAATAGCTAAGTTAGCATTTTTTTGGTTAGATGATTAAATATTGTACGAATTTTGTTAATTTTAGTTAAAATTTTATCTGTTTGTATATCAATTGATAGTGAAAAACAGGATGAAATGTCATTTAATGCCGATAAACTGCAATTTTGTAAGAATAAATTATGTAATGAACTAGTACTAATAATTCAAAAACTTTTGCAATCATGTCAAAAAATAACAAGAAAAAACACAAAAAAAATGAAGATGATGATAACGATTTAAAAAAATTAAATAAAAAGGAATTATTACATCGGGCAAAAAAATTTTCTGAGCAATATTGTGTTGGAGACGATAAGAACTTCACATTAAAAGATAAACCAACATCTTATTCTGGTGAAGCGGAAAAAGTCTCGGTTCAAAAAACATTAAAAATGGGAGTCAAAGCTCTCGCCGCCATGCAGGATATTTTGTACGCACAAGATAAATGGTCGGTTCTTATTATTTTTCAAGCCATGGACGCAGCTGGCAAAGATGGTGCGATCAAACATGTCATGTCTGGGATAAATCCGCAAGGCTGTCAAGTCTCTTCTTTTAAAGGACCAAGTTCAGAAGAGTTAGATCATGATTATTTATGGCGTTGTCAAAAACATCTTCCTGAAAGAGGAAGAATCGGAATTTTCAATCGTTCTTACTATGAAGAAGTATTAGTGGTTCGTGTTCACGAACAGATATTGAGAGGGCAAAAACTTCCTGAGAAGCTGATTACCAAAGATATTTGGGATAATCGTTTTGAAGACATTCGCAACTTTGAAAAATATCTGAACAGAAACGGAACAGTTGTCATTAAGTTTTTTTTAAATGTTTCTAAAGACGAACAAAAGAGAAGATTTATTGAAAGGGTGGACAATCCTGATAAAAATTGGAAATTTAGCGCTGCCGATGCCAAAGAACGAGGTTATTGGGACGATTATATGCATGCGTATGAAGAATTAATTAAAAACACCTCTACCAAAAAATCACCTTGGTATGTCATTCCTGCCGATGATAAATCTTATGCTCGAATTGCGATTGCTTCTGCAATCATTCACGCTTTAGACGAAATGGATTTGGAATATCCTAAAGTAAGTCCAGAAAAAATAGCAGAACTCAATGAGGTTAAAAAAGCATTGTTGGAAGAGAAAGAGTAACCTTTCGCAGCTATAAACATTCATTTATAATTGTGAATTACTACTATCTTAATCTTTTTAATATGATTTCTAAGCTTTTACCCTCACTAGATTGGATTAAAAATTATGAAAAAAAGAATCTCAAAAGAGATTTTATTGCAGGCGTAACTCTTGCAGCTTACGGAATTCCTGTTTCTCTCGCCTATGCAACGCTTGCAGGTTTACCTCCTCAATACGGAATTTACGGATACCTCATTGGCGGAATATTTTATGCTTTGTTGGGTTCTAGCAAGCAACTTGCAATTGGGCCGACCTCCGCCATTTCTTTATTAGTAGGCACAACTATAGCTGGTATGGCAAATGGCGATGTACAGCGCTGGTCAGAAATTGCGTCGCTTACAGCATTAGTATTTGCAGGAATGGCAATTGTAGCTTATCTGCTAAGATTAAGTGGAATTATCAATTTTATTAGTGAAACTGTTCTGGTGGGGTTCAAAGCGGGAGCTGCGATTACTATTGGTTTAACTCAATTGCCAAAATTATTTGGAGTTAAAGGAGGAGGTGATAATTTTCTTGAACGGATTGTTATTCTTTTTCATCAAATACCAGAAATGAATACGGCTATTTTTATTTTCGGAATAATTGCAATTCTAGTATTAATAATAGGAGAAAAAGTGGCTCCGCAGTTTCCTGTAGCAATATTGATTGTCATTTTATCTATTATCCTTATTTCGACTACATCTTTAAAATATGCAGAATTTAATACAGTTGGAATTATTCCGACAGGACTCCCTGAATTTCATGTGCCTTCTCTGCGAATTCGAGATGTCGAGGGAGTTTTGCCACTCGCAATGGCTTGTTTTTTATTATCTTATATAGAAAGCGTTTCTGCTGGACGAACCTTAGCACAAAAAAACGGTTATGTTATTGACCCACGCCAAGAACTTCTGGCACTTGGAGTTGCTAATGCTGCCGTTTCACTCGGACACGGCTATCCTGTTGCGGGTGGTTTGTCTCAATCAGCGGTAAATGATGCCGCAGGGGCTAAAACACCTTTGTCACTTTTATTTGCTTCGGGTGCTATTGCCTGTTGTCTTTTGTTTTTGACAGGATATCTTCAAAATCTGCCAACCGTAATTTTAGCCGCCATTGTTCTAGTAGCTATAAGAGGGCTTTTTGATTGGAAAGAAATGAGACATCTTTATAAAATAAACAAACAAGAATTTGCTGTTGTGATGATTGCGTTTGCAGGAGTATTGATCTGGGGAATTCTCGCTGGAGTTTTGCTTGCAACTCTTGTAACTTTATTGCTATTATTAAAAGCTGCGTCAAAACCGCATGTAGCTTTTTTAGGAAGGGTTCCAGGAACGAGAATTTATACAGATCTGAAAAGACATCCCGATAATGAGGAGATAGAACATATATTGATTGTTAGAGTAGAATCTTCCATATTTTATTTTAATGCAGAATATATTAAAGAGCGAATCTTAGAAAAAATCTACAGCGAGCAAGGTTCTTTAAAAACAGTAATATTAGACCTCAATTCGTCACCGCGAGTCGATATTGCAGGCGCACGTTTCTTAAAGAATTTGTTTATTGATTTGCAGGCAAAAAATATTACCCTAAAAATTGCAGAAGCCCGTTCTGATGTTAGAGATAGCCTTCGTGCAGAAAATCTTGAAATTCTTTTTGGGCATATTAGCCGTTCTGTTTCTGTGGATGATCTGGTACAGCTTTCTGCAAAAGAACATCAAAAGCATTGAAATATACTGTAAATCAATTTATAAAGAGCTGAAAGATGTTAAAAAAATCAGATAATTAGGGAAAGATCATTTTTAATCTCAAAATAAACTCTAAATTTGCCGCAGATTTTAAAGAAAATCTAGAAAACATACATTCTTAACTTAAAACTGTTTATAGCATGCAACTGTATAACACTTTGAGCGCAGAAGAAAGAGCCATCATGATCGATGATGCAGGACAACAACGACTTACGTTGTCTTTCTATGCGTATGCCAAAATTCAAGATCCACAAAAATTTCGTAATGATTTATTCGTAGCCTGGAATGCCCTTGATGCATTAGGTAGAATTTATGTTGCCAGTGAGGGAATAAATGCTCAAATGAGTGTTCCTGCCGAAAATTTTGAAGCTTTTAGAGAAACGCTTGAAGCATACGATTTCATGAAAGGCATCCGATTGAATGTTGCTGTTGAACATGATGACCATTCATTTTTGAAATTGACGATCAAAGTACGCCACAAAATTGTTGCCGACGGTTTAAACGATGATACTTTTGATGTTACTAATATTGGCGTTCACTTGAAAGCCAAAGAATTCAACGAAATCCTCGATGATCCAAACACAATTGTGGTTGATTTTAGAAATCATTACGAAAGTGAAGTTGGGCATTTTAAAAATGCTATTACTCCAGATGTTGAAACTTTCAGAGAGAGTTTGCCAATTATCAACGAACAGCTTAAAGATCACAAAGACGATAAAAATCTGGTAATGTATTGTACTGGAGGTATTCGTTGCGAAAAAGCGAGTGCTTACTTTAAACACCAAGGTTTCAAAAACGTTTATCAGTTAGAAGGCGGAATTATCAATTACGCTAAACAATTGAAAGAAGAAGGTTTAGAAAGTAAATTCATTGGTAAAAACTTCGTATTTGATAATCGTCTAGGCGAAAGAATTACGGATGATATTATTTCGCAATGCCACCAATGCGGAAAACCTTGCGATAATCACACCAATTGTGAAAACGATGGCTGTCATTTATTGTTCATTCAATGTGATGATTGTAAAGCGGCAATGGAAAACTGTTGTTCTACAGAATGTTTAGAGATTATCCATATGCCATTAGTTGACCAAGTTCGTTTAAGAACTGGAAAACAAGTTGGAAACAAAGTGTTCAGAAAAGGAAAATCTGAAAATTTGAAATTTAAACATTCAGGTGAATTGCCAGAAACTGCTTTGGCTACAGCTCAAAAGCCGGCCGATATCCGTCAGAAAATAAAAGTAAAGAAAGTACTTCTTGGAAAAGCCGAACATTATTATGTAAAAGCTCAAGTTGGACAATTTACAGTAGAAAATCACGAATTAAACAGCGGTGATAAAATCTTAATTTCTGGTCCAACTACTGGAGATCAGGAATTGGTTTTAGAAAAAATTATTGTTAACGGTGCAGAAACTCAAACTGCTAAGATTGGTGATAAAGTTACTTTTGAGGTTCCATTTCGTATTCGTTTGTCAGATAAATTGTATAAAATTGTAAATTAGCGGTTTTTAACGCTACTTTACAATGTAACATTCTTTTGCCAAATTATGGATTCACGCCATTTGGTCAACCAAAAACCGTAAGGAATTAATTGACTTTTCAATTGAAAAAAAGGTACACGATTATATTCACAATGAGTTAATTGAATTGGGTTGTCCTGTTAGAATCATAAACGGAATGCCTGATCATGTACATGTTTTATTTTTATTGAATCCCCAAAAATCTATTTCGGATGTAATTCGTCAAGCGAAAGGAGTTTCATCTCATTGTATAAATGGAGAAAATCTAATTCTTGAAAAATTCGCATGGCAAAAGGGCTATGCGGCTTTTGCTGTAAGCGAGTCTCAGCTTGATCTTGTTTTTAATTACATTAAAAAACAAAAGCAGCATCATCTCAAAAAGGATGGACAGCAGGAATTTGATGAATTTGTAAAACTGCATGGGTTTGAAAATTAAATCGATCTCAAAACATAAAAAATATCACAATATAGAGAACATAGCCCACGGTTTCAACCGTGGGAAACGTATTGTTGCGTAACGTTAAGGATGCCCATTGTGTTCCCAAGGTTGAAACCGTGGGCTATATTTGATAAAGATTGCGTTACAATTATGGACATAGCAAATGATTTATCATTGGGCTACTGCGAATAATTTTTAAAACATAAACTATGATATAAATCATAGAAATCTAATCTACACCCACAGTATTTTTGCCAATTGTTAGATGACTGATTAAAAATCATTTCATTGAAATAATAAAATCAAAAATGACAATTAACAATACAATTGAACTCATGGCTCCTGCGGGAGATTTTGAGTCACTTCAGGCTGCCTTAGACAATGGCTGTGATTCTGTATATTTTGGAGTTGAACAGCTTAATATGCGTGCACGTTCAACGGTGAACTTTACGATTGACGATTTAAAAGAAATTGCCAATCGATGCGAAGCCAAAAACGTTCGAAGCTATCTTACATTAAACACAATTATTTACGATCACGATTTATCGGTAGTAAAAACATTATTGACAAAAGCTAAAGAAGCTAATATTACAGCTGTAATTGCTTCTGATCAAGCTGTAATTGCGATGGCAAGGTCAATAGGAATGGAAGTTCATATTTCGACTCAGTTGAATGTCACGAATATTGAAACCATTAAATTCTACAGTTTATTTGCAGATACAATGGTTTTAAGTCGTGAATTGAGTTTGCGTCAAGTAAAAAATATCACAGACCAAATTGAGAAAGAACAGATTAAAGGGCCAAATGGAAATTTAGTTGAAATCGAAATTTTCGGACATGGGGCTTTGTGTATGGCAGTTTCGGGAAAATGTTATTTGAGTCTGCATTCGCATAATTCATCTGCCAATCGTGGTGCTTGCAAACAAAACTGCAGAAAAAAATATACGGTTATCGATCAGGAAACTGGTTTTGAAATCGAATTGGATAACGAATACATGATGTCGCCTAAAGATTTATGTACACTGGATTTCTTAGATCAGGTTATCGATTCCGGAATAAAGGTTTTAAAAATCGAAGGACGCGGCCGTGCACCAGAATATGTGGCAACGGTAACCAAAACCTATCGTGAAGCAATTGATTCTTACTATGAAGGTACTTTTTCAAAAGAAAAAACTGCAGAATGGATGAAAGCTTTGGAAACAGTTTATAATCGCGGTTTCTGGTCTGGGTATTATTTAGGACAAGAATTAGGAGAATGGAGCGATATTCCTGGATCTGCAGCGACTCAGAAAAAGGTTTATGTTGGAAAAGGGACACATTATTTCCCAAAAGCAGAAGTTGGGCAGTTCACAATAGAAGCTTACGATATTAAAGTCGGAGATAAAATATTGATAACAGGACCAAGTACTGGAGCTCAAGAGATGATTATCGACGAAATGTTTGTGAATGACCTTACAGTAGAAAAAGCCACAAAAGGAGATGATTGTACTTTCAAGTTGCCATTCAGAATTAGGATGTCTGACAAATTATATAAAATTGTTGAGGCGTAATGGTTATCATAACTTTACAAAGAGATAAGTGCATTGGCTGTAATTATTGCGTTGAAATGGATCCAGTTCATTTTCAAATGTCTAAAAAAGATGGGAAATCGGTTCTCATTCATTCGCAGAATGCAAAAGGTTTTTTTACATTGAAATCTCCGAATCATGCCATTGTTGAAAGCTGTGAATTGGCTGCAAAAGCTTGTCCAGTGAAAATTATTACGGTTAAGGAGACTTAAAATCTATAAATTAAAACAACAAACCCCATTTTGTAACATTACAAAATGGGGTTTGTTGTTTATGATAAGAGAAATTTACATTCCAATTTTAGCATTAATATTATGTTTATCAACATAAGTTTGTGCCACATTCATCAATTTGGTAAACTTCGCATCAATATCCTTTTGAGTTGAAGCGTCAAAATCAGCAATTGCTTTTTCAATTTGTTCTGGCGAAGCTTTTTCATCTTTCAGCTTTGCAATTGGCAAATAGCCTTCTTTTTGTTTTGTAATTGCATAAGTAAATAAGTCTTTAGATGCTTGAAGAAGTTCTTTGTTGTCTTCATCTTCCGGTATGTCCTGAATTGTTTTTAATCGGGTTTCTAAATTCGTTATATCATATTTAAAAGAGTCTTGATAAGTAGACGGAATCATCTTTTTTTGAGTTTCATCATAAACTTGTGCTTCAGATTGAAGCTTTTCGTTGATTTCTTTACTTCCAAAACGAGATAATAAATTCGAATTTAAAGCAGCAATTTCAAAGGTTTTTTCTGGTGAAAGATTGGTGCAAGATGTAGAAACTAAGCTTCCGGCAATTAATACTAAAAATAGAGTTGTGGCATTTAAGATTTTTTTCATTTTGTGTTTATTTATATTTATCCTTTTAAAATTTTGCTTTTCTCAACATCAAATTCTTCCGAAGTTAAGATTCCGGCATCTAGAAGTTCCTTTAAATCTAATAATGCCTTTTTCTTTGCTTCCATCGAATTTGAAGCTTCTGTTTTTGGCGTTTCGGGTTGTTGCGGAGTATTTATCGGGTTTACAATAGTTCCTGACGGAGCATATTTCAAAATCATTTCAGTGATTTCATTAAAACCTTTTACGTTAGAATAATCAATTGCTTTTTGTTCTTTTACGTTTACGATTGAAGCATCGGCTTTGTTGTCTAATAAATATTTTACAACATCTTTCTTTCCATTAGCAGCGCTGTAATGGAGCGGTGTGTTTCCAGATTCGTCTTGAATATTGATGTTTGCTCCAGCTTCAATAAGCAGCTTCACCATGCTAAGGTTTCCTTTTTTGGTTGCCACATGCAATAGGCTTTCTCCGCCATAGTTGTATGAACTGTTTAAGGTAAAGCTCGATTCGTTCGAAATATTTGTGGCGCTTACAATCCAATCCAAATAATCATTCATTGAAGAAGTGTCTTCAGCCATTGGTTTGCTATAATTCACATCAACTCCGTTTTCTAAAAACAAAGCCACGATTTCCTTTTGATTATTCGCGCAAGCGTACCAAACAGGATAATATCCATTATTGCTTGAAGTAAATACATCTGATCCTCTTTCAATCAATAATTTAGCTAACATTCTATTGGTTTCATAGCAAGCAATTAAAAGTGCATTTTCACCAGAATGATTCGTATGGTTTATATCGGCACCGTTATCTAAAAGCAAAGTCACCATCGGAATCGATTTGGTATAACAAGCATAAATAAGAGGCGTATTTCCCTGTTTATCGGTTACATTAATATCGGCGCCATTGTCTAAAAGCAGTTGTATGATTTCTCTATTTAATTTTGCAGAGGCCAATAAGAGTGGAGTTTCTCCATTGTTATTCAGTAAATTAACATCGATTCCAGATTGAAGCAACTTTGTTGCAATTTCAATTTGAGCTGTCTGAACGACTAAATGCAGCAGGCTATTTCCGTATTTATCATTCTTCGTGATTTCTGCTCCGTTTTCTAAAAGATGCAGCGCCGTTTGTTTTTGTTTTTGAAGACAGGCAAAGTACAAAGGTGTTTCTCCCTGATGATCTTCGTAATTAATATCGGCACCTTCTTCGCTTAGAATTTTTACAATATCGAGATAACCACGATGTGCAGCATAATGAAGAGCAGTTCTTCCTTTTTCATCAGTATATTTTATGTCTACTTCTTTATTTTGAAGCAGCAATTCGGCTATTTTTCGGTTCCCATTTTCGCAGGCAACTATAAATGACATTGACATGTTTGAATAATTTTAAATAAATGATCGTTTTATTGTTTCATTAAAAGTTCAACGGTTTTGATCTTGAGGTTATCTCCAGAAGCAAGCATTAAAGCCGTTTCGTCTTTGTCGTTTGTAATCGAAATGTCGGCACCTTGATCTAATAACAGTTTTACTTTTCTATAGGTTTCTTTTGCCATTTCTGCATCGTAATTAACATTGTAAGCACAGACTTTATGCAAAATGGTATTTCCCTCATTGTCTTGTTCGTTTACATCTAAAGAAACATTCTCTAAAACCGATTTCAAGATGTCCGATTTC
Source organism: Flavobacterium nitrogenifigens (assembly GCF_003254565.1). Classification (GTDB taxonomy): domain Bacteria; phylum Bacteroidota; class Bacteroidia; order Flavobacteriales; family Flavobacteriaceae; genus Flavobacterium; species Flavobacterium nitrogenifigens. The sequence continues at coordinate 104,832 of NZ_QJRI01000174.1, read as the reverse complement.
TTTTCGACAATAAAATCAATACCTGATTTTGGCTGGCCGTAATATTGCGCGCAGAAATTCACATCGACCCCATCAGATAATAATCTTTCTAAAAAAGTTATATTATTTGGAGAAACAGATAGCGAACTGATGAAATTGGTGAACAACGTTCGGCCGTCTTTATTCACTATATTAAAATTTGGCGAAGAGACTGATGCTAAGGCATCGTACATGTCATACGAAAACTGTTCTGCAACGGCATAATAAAAAGCCGTATTGTTTTGGTTATCGGTTTCATTGGCATCGGCACCATTTTCTAATAAAAATGGAAGAAGTTCTTTTCGATTTCTTTTAACGGCGCACATTAACGGAGTAGTTCCAACAATATTTTTCTCGTTGATGTCAACGCCATTATCGATCAAAATGGTAATATATTCTTTTACTTTTTCAGGATTTAGACCGTAAATATTCAAAACAGTATAAATGAAATTTTCTCCTGCATTGTTCTTATACTGAGTGTTAGCCCCAAAAACATCAACTAAAACTTGAACTATTTTTGGTGAAATACCTTTTTCAAGAAAATAACCAAGAAGGGTTTTATCGCTGATTTCGTCGTTAAGGTTATCCATTTTCGACATTAATTCTTTAAAAAAAGTAATCGAATCTTCGTCATCTTTTAAATATAAAGTCAGCGGTTTAAAAATGGATTGATCAAAACTGTCCAATTCGTAAATATCGGTTTCAATAAATCCCGCTTTTATTAGTTTTTCGATGAAATCAATTTCTTTGGCGTCTATAATTTTGGCTGCAATCTGCGAAAAATTGTTTTTTAGATATTGCTCATTAAATTTTTCTCCGTTATTTAGACATTCTCTGGCCTCGTCAAATTTTCCCTGAAAAAGGAAATTTTCAATCTGGTTTTGTGTTTGCATTCTGATTAATTTTTAAAATGAAAATTAAGATTTGAATTAGCCTAAAATTGGGCTTTCTCAAATCTTGTTGTAAGATAAAACATAAAATTGCTAAATATATTTCAGGATAAAAAGTTAAAAGTTTGTTTTAAGTGATAAAACTGACAGAGATAGGATTTTTCGAGAAAATATTTTAAAAAAAGGAAAACGGAAGGGAAATTTGGGAAAAATTTGCGTACAAAAAAACTTGTTTTTTTATTTAACAGCTCTTTAGTTTTTATCAATAAAAAGCAAAATAAAAAAAATACTATCTTTACCGATCAAACGTTTATGAACTTAAGCTGCAATCTGGCAGCACTACATATATAATTATGGCATGTACAAGTTGTTCAACCTCAGATGGTGGCGCACCAAAAGGTTGTAAAAATAATGGGACTTGCGGCACCGATAGCTGCAATAAATTGACGGTTTTTGACTGGCTTTCTAACATGAGTCCGTCCAATGGAGAGGCGATTTTTGATTGTGTTGAGGTTCGTTTTAAAAACGGACGCAAGGAATTTTTTAGAAATTCAGAGAAATTAACTTTAAGTATTGGCGATATTGTAGCAACTGTTGCTTCGCCAGGACATGATATTGGAATTGTGACCCTTACAGGAGAATTGGTAAAGATTCAAATGAAGAAAAAAGGGGTGAATTACGAAAGTAATGACGTTCCAAAAATTTATAGAAAAGCATCTCAAAAAGATATTGATATTTGGTCTGTTGCCCGTGATCGTGAAGAACCAATGAAGGTTCGTGCGCGTGAATTGGCGATTCAGCACAAATTGGAAATGAAAATTTCGGATATCGAATTTCAAGGAGACGGATCTAAAGCGACTTTTTACTACACAGCAAATGATCGTGTCGATTTTAGAATGCTGATTAAAGATTTTGCTAAAGAATTCAGTACTAGAGTTGAAATGAAACAAGTTGGTTTCCGTCAGGAAGCGGCTCGTTTAGGTGGAGTTGGTTCTTGTGGACGTGAACTTTGCTGTTCTACTTGGTTAACAGATTTTAGAAGCGTGAATACTTCTGCAGCTCGTTATCAGCAGTTGTCATTGAATCCGCAAAAATTAGCGGGGCAATGCGGAAAATTAAAATGCTGTCTAAACTATGAATTAGACACTTATATGGATGCTTTAAAAGATTTTCCTGATTACGATACCAAATTGATTACGGAAAAAGGAGACGCTGTCTGCCAAAAACAAGATATTTTTAAAGGATTAATGTGGTTTGCGTATACAAACAATTTTGCAAATTGGCATGTTTTAAAAATTGATCAGGTAAAAGAAATTATCGCTGAAAATAAACTGAAAAATAAAGTTTCTTCTTTAGAAGATTTTGCTGTTGAGGTAGTTGCAGAACCAGAAAAAGATTTTAATAATGCAATGGGTCAGGAGAGTTTAACTCGCTTTGATCAGCCAAAAAGAAAGAAAAAACCAAATCGCAAACGTAAACAAAATGCTGAGCCAGCAGGTGTTGCAACTCCGGTAAAACCACAGCAGGAAAAAAATGCGAATAATGCTAAACCAGCAGGAAATAATAATCCGAACAACGCTGGAAATGCGAACAATGGAAATGCTGGGAATAAACCAAATCCAAACAAGCCAAATCATAAGAAAAAGCATAATTCGAATAAAAACAATCCGAATAAGCAGAATTCAAATGAAAATAAACCTGCTGAACCTAGAAAACCAATAACGAATACTAAAAATGAGAATAAAAAATAGCGGAATTCTTCTCTTGGCAGCAATACTTCTTTTTTCTTGTGATAAAAAAAGAGTATTTGATGAGTATAAATCTGTTGGAAGCGCTTGGCACAAAGACAGTATTATAAGCTTTGATCTGCCGGTTTTAGATTCTACAAAAAAATACAATGCCTTTGTAAACATACGAGATAATAATAATTATCCGTTTAATAATTTGTTTTTGATTGTAGCTTTAGAAACCCCAAGCGGTTTCACAAAAGTAGATACGTTAGAATATCAAATGGCAGCACCAGACGGGACTTTATTAGGAAATGGATTTTCTGATATAAAAGAAAGTAAGCTCTTTTACAAAGAAGATGTAAAATTTACAGGAAAATATAAAGTTCATATCAAACAAGCTGTTAGACAATCAGGTAAAATTCCTGGAGTTGAAGCTTTACAAGGAATTACAGACGTTGGTTTTAGAATAGAACAAAAAGATTAGAAAAATAGTTATGGCTGCTAAAAAAAACAATCCATCAAATAAAACTAAGGATATTAATTATTACAAGAAGAAATTCTGGAGGGTATTTGCTTACTCTTTATTAGGGGTTTTAGCTTTCTTCTTATTTGCCTCATGGGGTTTATTTGGATCTATGCCTTCGTTTGAAGATTTAGAAAATCCAGATTCAAACCTTGCGACAGAGATTATTTCTTCTGACGGAGTAGTATTAGGTAAATATTTCAAAACCAATAGATCTCAGCTTAAATATTCGGATTTGCCTAAAAATCTGGTTGAAGCGCTTGTTGCAACTGAAGATGCACGTTTCTATGAGCATTCAGGAATTGATGGACGCGGAACTTTAAGAGCCGTTTTTAGTTTAGGAACAAACGGTGGTGCAAGTACATTGACACAACAGCTTGCAAAACAATTGTTTCACGGTGAAGGGTCTAAATTCCTTCCTTTCAGGATTGTGCAAAAAATAAAAGAATGGATTATCGCTATTCGTCTGGAAAGACAATATACTAAGAATGAAATCTTAGCGATGTACTGCAATGTTTATGACTTCGGAAATTATTCTGTTGGAGTAAGTTCTGCAGCACAAACCTATTTTTCTAAAGATCCAAAAGACTTGACAGTTGATGAATCGGCTATTTTGGTTGGAATGTTCAAAAACTCAGGTTTATACAATCCCGTTAGAAATCCAGAAGGAGTGAAGAATCGCCGTAATGTGGTTTTATCTCAAATGGCAAAAGCAAAAATGATTTCTGAAGCTGAAAAAGAAAGACTTCAAGCTTTGCCAATTACTTTGAAATTTAAGCTAGAAAGCCACCGTGAAGGTATAGCCACTTATTTTAGAGAGTATCTTCGTGATTATATGAAGAAATGGGTAGCAGAAAACAAAAAACCAGACGGATCTGACTACGATATTTACAAAGACGGTCTTAAAATCTATACTACGATAGATTCTAGAATGCAAACTTATGCTGAAGAGGCTGTTGCAGCACACATGCAAAATCTTCAACAACAGTTTTATATTGATCAAAAAAACAATAAAAATGCTCCATTCGTAAATATCACACAAGCTGAGACAGATAGAATCATGATGCAGGCAATGAAGAATTCTGTTCGCTGGGCTCAGATGAAAGAAATGGACAAAAGCGAAGATGATATTATTGCTTCATTCAAAGTAAAAACAAAAATGCGTGTCTTTACTTGGAAAGGAGAAAGAGATACAGTAATGACGCCGTTAGATTCTATTCGTTATTACAAGCACTTTTTACAATCTGGTTTAATGTCGATGGAGCCTCAAACAGGAGCAATTAAAGCTTGGGTTGGAGGTATTAATTATAAATATTTCCAATACGATCACGTAGGACAAGGAGCAAGACAGGTTGGTTCTACTTTCAAGCCTTTCGTTTATGCAACGGCAATTGAAGAATTGAATATGTCTCCTTGTGATTCCATTTTGGACGGGCCGTTTATGATTCACAAAGGGCGCCACCACGTAACAGAAGATTGGGAGCCAAGAAACTCAAACCATACTTACCGTGGTATGGTAACTTTAAAACAAGCTTTGGCTGGTTCTATTAATACAGTTTCGGCTAAATTAATTGACAGAACAAGCCCTGAAGCAGTTGTAGAATTGACGAAGAAATTAGGGGTTAAAACAGAAATTCCGGTACAGCCATCTATCGCACTAGGAGCTGTAGATATTACGGTTGAAGACATGGTTGCGGCGTATAGCACATTTGCAAACCAAGGAGTTTATGTAAAACCACAGTTTTTAAGCAGGATTGAGAATAAAAGCGGTGAGGTTATTTATGAGCCGATTCCAGAGTCTCATGACGTTTTAAATAAAGATATTGCTTTTGCAGTAATCAAATTGCTTGAAGGGGTTACAGAAAGTGGTTCTGGTGTGCGTTTACGTACGCAAGGCGGTGGAAGTGGAGATAACCGTTGGACAGGATATCCATATATGTTTACAAATCCAATTGCAGGTAAAACTGGAACAACGCAAAACCAGTCTGATGGTTGGTTTATGGGAATGGTTCCAAATTTAGTGACTGGAGTTTGGGTTGGATGTGAGGATCGTTCAGCGCGTTTCAAAAGCTTGACTTACGGACAAGGAGCTACAGCAGCTTTACCAGTTTGGGGTTATTATATGAAAAAGTGTTATGCCGATAAAGATCTTCAGATTTCAAAATCGGAATTTGAACGTCCAGCAAATCTTTCTATTAAAGTAGATTGCTATCAAAGACCAGCTGTCGTAAAAGACACTACGCAAACTGAACAAAATACTGACGAGTTTGAATTGTAACATTGTTGCAATAATGCTTATCTAATTATATATCAATCCCTTTACTAGTCTTTTGAAAGATTTGTAAAGGGATTTTTCTTTTGGTTTTATTTTTACGAAATCGTTATAATTTAATCTAAAAATCTTATTTTTATCAAAAATATTCAGCAATAAAGATAGTTTGTTATGATAACAAAAAAAGTAAATAGCGTTCAGGATGCTATTGAAGGGATTGAAAACGGCATGACCATCATGTTTGGCGGTTTCGGATTATGTGGTATTCCTGAAAATACAATTGCAGCGTTGGTAAACACATCAATTTCAGATTTAACTTGTATTTCTAATAATGCAGGTGTAGATGATTTTGGTTTAGGATTGTTGTTGCAGAAAAAGCAGATTAAAAAAATGATTTCTTCTTATGTGGGAGAAAATGCCGAATTTGAGCGTCAGATGCTTTCGGGAGAATTAGAGGTTGAATTAACTCCGCAAGGAACTCTTGCAGAACGCTGTCGTGCAGCTCAAGCAGGAATACCTGCATTCTTTACTCCAGCAGGATACGGAACGGAAGTGGCAGAAGGAAAAGAAGCACGCGAATTCAACGGAAAAATGCATATTATGGAAGAAGCTTTCAAAGCCGATTTTGCCATTGTAAAAGCATGGAAAGGTGATGAAGCAGGAAATCTGATCTTTAAAGGAACAGCTAGAAACTTTAACGCTTGTATGGCTGGCGCTGGGAAAATCACAATTGCAGAAGTAGAAGAATTGGTTCCAGTTGGGACTTTAGATCCAAATCAGATTCATATTCCGGGAATTATGGTACAGCGTATCTTTCAAGGAGAAAAATTTGAAAAGAGGATTGAACAACGAACTGTAAGAGCTAGAAATTAGTGAATGAGAAAATGTGGCAATTAGATAATTGTTTTGGTATTATCTAATTATCAAATTGACTAATTGACTCATTATTCAAAAATTGACACATTAAAAATATGACTAAATTTAGTATAGTTCTTTTTTCGTTCTTATCGTTTCAGGTTTTTTCTCAAGGCACGAATGAACTTCGAAATCAATTACAACAAATTATTTCGAGTAAAAGTGCAACTTTAGGTGTTTCTGTGAAAGGCATTGAAAATAAGGATACTTTAAGCATCAATGGGAATTTAAAAATGCCAATGATGAGTGTGTTTAAATTTCATATTGCTCTAGCGGTTTTGCATAAAGTTGATGAAGGCAAACTTAATCTTACTCAAGAAATCTTTATAAAAAAGAAAGATTTAAAGGAAGATACGTGGAGTCCGATGAAAGTAGATTATCCAGAGGGAAATGTGAATTTGACTTTAGATAAAATACTTCGTTACACGGTTTCGCATAGTGACAATAACGGATGCGACATTTTGATCAATTTAGTCGGAGGTACAAATTACATTCAAAAGTTTATAAATGATCAGGGTATCAAGGATTTCGTTATTAAAGTGAACGAAGACCAAATGAAGACGTGGAAGAATCTTTATGTCAATACCACAACTCCGATAGCAACAACAGAATTGCTCGAGAAGTTTTTTAAAGGCGAAATTTTAAAACAAGAAACGACAAAGTATTTGTATCAAATAATGGTTGAAACTTCAAGAGGTCTCACTTGGATGAAAGCTGGACTTCCTGAAAACACCGAATTAGCACATAGAACTGGAATTTCGGGCACTAATGATGCGAATCTGAGAGTAGCAATGAATGACATTGGAATTGTAAAGCTTCCAAACGGAAAACATTTCATTCTGTCAGTTTACTTGAAAGATATTACAGAGAAAAGAGAGGATACAGAAAAAATAATAGCGGACGTAACAAAAGCAGTTTGGGATTATTTTATTAGATAATTAGACAATGTGCCAATTAGATAATTAATTTAGATCGTGTTAAGCATTTTCTAATTATCAAATGGACTAATTGGCACATTAAAAAGACACATTAAAAACTTATGGCACTTAGTAAAGAAGATATAGCAAAACGAATTGCAAAAGAGGTAAAAGACCGTTATTTCGTGAATCTAGGAATTGGGATTCCAACTTTGGTTGCAAATTACGTTAGAGAAGATATAGCAGTTGAATTTCAAAGTGAAAATGGAGTTCTAGGAATGGGGCCTTTCCCTTTTGAAGGAGAAGAGGATGCCGATATTATTAATGCGGGAAAACAAACCATTACAACACTTCCTGGAGCAAGTTTCTTTGATTCAGCGTTTAGTTTCGGAATGATCCGAAGCCAGAAAGTAGATTTGACGATTCTAGGAGCAATGGAAGTTTCTGAGAATGGAGATATCGCCAACTGGAAAATTCCAGGCAAAATGGTAAAAGGAATGGGAGGCGCAATGGATTTGGTAGCTTCTGCCGAAAATATCATCGTTGCCATGATGCACGTGAACAAAGCAGGAGAGTCAAAAATCTTAAAAAGATGCACTTTGCCATTGACAGGCGTAGGCTGCGTTAAAAAGGTCGTAACTGAACTTGCGGTACTCGAAGTAACTGAAAAAGGTTTTAAGCTCTTAGAGCGCGCGCCAGGTGTCTCAGTTGAGCATATCATCGCCTCAACAGAAGCCGATTTGATTATTGAAGGAGAAATTCCTGAAATGGTTTTTTAAGGTTCAAAGGCTCAAAGGTGCAGAGACTCAAAGTTGAAGTGTTAAAAATAAATTTAGATAAGAGAACTTTCTTAAGAGAAGGTTCTCTTTTTATTTTAATCAATTCCGAAGAATTTAAATAGTCTTTTATTTACATTTGCTCTGATTTAAAAAAGTATGTCTTTGGAAAAGTTTGAAATAGATATTAAATGGGGAGGTTATTTGTTTATAACATATGCCTTATTTTCAATCGTTATATCACTATTAATGTTGTTAGTTAACTATGACAGTTTAAGATATTTGCCAAATATTCTAATAGTAGTTTTTATTGTTCAATTAATATATTTTACTGCAAAAGCAATATCAGAAAATAATAAGAATGACTTGAGTAAAGGTTATAGAAAGTTTTTTGTTTTTGTTAGGCTTTTAATGTTCTTTTATCTTCTGACGTTATTTTTAAATGGAAGTGCAATTACAAATACAGGTAGTTGGTATTTGTCTTTATTTGTGCCATATAGGGAAAAAGATATTTCAGAATTAGTAGAAGATGATTCAATAGAAAATAATGGAATTACACTTAATGAATTTATGGCCACATTAAAAAGAAAGTTCAGCAGATCATAAATTTTTATTACGCAAAAAATAAAAACCGCCCAATTGGGCGGTTTTCTATTTATAAAAACTTTGTTCCTTTGCTTCTATGAGCCTTTGAACCTAAGAAAATATTATAAATTAAATGAAGCTCCTAAACTAAAAGTAGCTTGATTATTCAAATGATAGAAAGGATCATTGTTTGAACCATATTTTGCAATTGGGAATCCGATTTCTGTGAAAACACCAAATCCTTCAGTAAAGAAATAACGACCTCCAACATGACCACCAAAATTATGTAAACCTAGACTTAAACCTGGGTAAACGTCTAGTTCTTTTACGCCAATTACGCTAGATAAGTTAGCATTGATTCTTGCTTTTGCATCAAAACGATCTGAGAAATCTGGTTCAGCATCGTGATAAACATCTGCACTTCCGTGGTAGAAACCATTAAAATTATCAAATCCTAGGATATAGTTAGCAACAAAACCAAAAGAGAAATTTTCTCCTAAACCAAAATCAACAGAACCTTGAATTCCAGAACCACCATCTTGTAAATTAGCACCTACGTTTACTTTAATATCTCCCTTTCCTTTGAAAGCTTCTTGAGCATTAACAAATCCGAATGTCACTAAAAACAAAAGTGTAATAACCTTTTTCATAAAAATTTAATATTAATTATTGTGGCAGCAAATGTAATGTTTTAAATAAATTAATTCCTACCTTTTTCGTTAAAATAGAGTTCGTTTAAGGGTTCACTTTGCCAGTATTCTTTTGTGTCAACGTTTAAAATTGTAAGCGGACCTCTGAATGCTGCTCCAGTATCTACGTTCCAAACACAAGCTTTATTTACAGGAACCGTCTCGCCGATTCGGGTAACTGGGGTATGACCAATATAAACTTCCTTATAAACGGTAAATCTTTTAGGATAGTGTAAGTCGTCTTCCTTTAATTTTGGGTCTAATGAAAGAGCAGTTTCCCAAAGTGTTCTGTCCCAGTAGAATAGTTTCGAAAAATATTCCCATTTCACACCATTCAAATTGGTAAAACCTGCATGCACAAATAAACGATTTTGATCGTCAAGATAATAATCCTGAAGATTTTCTAGAAATTCGATATGAGTTTTCTTTTTCTCTTCCGAGATTTTAGCGTAGCCTTCAACCGTAGCTTTTCCGCCATGTTTAAACCATGTTTCTTCATCTAGATCATCGTGCCTGTTTTCTAGCCACTCTAAAGCAAGTTGGTCATGGTTTCCTCTTATGCAGATGATATTTTGTTTGCTTTTTAAATCAATCAAATAGTCAATTACTTCAACAGACTGACTCCAGCCGTCAACGTAATCGCCCAAAAAAATTAGAGTATCTTCTGTAGTAACTTTGGCTCTCTCGAGTACCTGTTCAAGTGCAAGTAATCCGCCGTGAATGTCACCTATAACAAATGTTCGCATTATTTAATTTTTCGAGTAGAAGAACAAAAATAGGGAAAATGATTTGTTTAAAAATAATAAGATGTTAAACTTTAATATTTGAAAAAGTTATCTTACTAAAATAATTTCTTAATGTTATATTTGCGGCTCATTATAAAATAAAACGTATTAAGATGAAATTAAAATTTATTTGCTTGTTACTTCTCTCTGTAGCTTTTTTTTCATGTTCTAGTGAAGACAATCAATCTGAACAATTTGAATTTTTAGAATTTGAAAAAGACGTCCTGACACCTTTTGCAAATAGTGGGGATATTACTTTTTTAGCTTTCAGCTTTGATAAAAATTTAGGAAATTGGGATCTAAAAATTACGGATGAAAATGGAACTAACGTTCCTGTGACACTAGACAGAGTTGAAAGTACGAGAATTAGTATTTCTAACAAAAATGTTCAAAGAATTGCATTCAAGGCAGCGCCAAAAAATGAAGGAGTCTATACATTAGTAATTAAAAATAAAACTACAAATCAGCTTTACACGGATCATTTTATAGTGCGAAGCAAAACTTTTAATGAAATTGTCTACCCTTATGCAGAAGATTATACAACAATATTTGCTTACAGTTCAGATGAGTTAAAACCAACTGAGGATTATTTTTATTTTCATAATATAAAAAATACAATTATAAGTACACTTTCGACAACAGGAATATCAGGAATTAGATTAGAAGATGTAACGACATTTAAACAATATAACATCGATTATTCTGTAAATGCAGAAACAAAAAAAATTGAATTTATTGTTCCAGTAGGAGTTCCAGAAGGTAGATATTATTTATCCGTTAGATATAATAATTTGACCGAAGCCTATTTTGAAAAAGATATATTGGTACAAAGCGAACGATTGCCAGCGCTTACTTCGATCAATAAAAATGTTTTTAAAGGTGGAGAAACAATGGTTCTTAAGGGAAGCAATTTTAGGTATAAGTTCAATTTGGATTTCCTTACAGGAGCGTCTTATCGTAAATATCAAGCTTCTTCCTCTTTAATTTTTAAAGATCAATCTGGTTCAGGTGAAATTTTGTTAAGTGCTTATGATTCAGATCCGAGCTTTAAATATATGAATTCTGAAGGTACAGAGATTAATTATCCAATACCTAGAAATACAAGTAAAGATGATTTTTTCTTTGTTAGTGTTAATGATGGAAGTTATTTTGAAGGAACAGTTCAAGTAAGAACGGGGCCATATATAAGTGAACCAAAGCCAATAAGAGTCAATTTTAAATAAGGTCAATTTATTTTTAAGTTTAAAAAGCTGCAGTTCTATACTGTGGCTTTTTTTTTGGGTATAGTTATTTTCTCATCGAATTCACATTCTTTAAAAATTGATATGATTTATAACTATTTACGGCGTTTTTTTATTGGTTTTCCTTTTTAAATTTGCAATATGTCTGAAACACCAACATATCGTAAAATAATTCATATTGATATGGATGCCTTTTATGCATCGGTAGAGCAGATGGACAATCCGGAGTTAAGAGGAAAACCAGTTGCGGTTGGAGGTTCGGAGAATCGGGGTGTGGTTTCGGCAGCAAGTTACGAAGCTAGAAAGTTTGGTGTTCGAAGCGCTCTTAGCGGAGTTTTAGCCAAAAAATACTGTCCAGAAATTATCTTCGTCAGACCAAGATTTGATCGTTACAAAGAGATTTCGTCCAAAATCCATAAAATTTTTCATGAATATACCGACTTGGTTGAACCTCTTTCGCTTGACGAAGCTTATTTGGATGTCACTAAAAACAAAAAAGGAAATCCAAGCGCAAGCCTTTTAGCTCAGGAAATTAGAGCAAGGATTCTTAACGAAGTGGGGCTGACGGCGTCTGCAGGTATTTCGGTCAATAAATTTGTGGCCAAAATTGCCAGTGATTATAATAAGCCAAACGGACAAAAAACGGTTAACCCTGACGAAGTAGAAGCTTTTTTGGAAGATTTGCCTATTCGTAAATTTTATGGAGTCGGTAAAGTTACTACAGAAAAAATGTATCAGCTCGGGATTTTTACTGGAACCGATTTGAAAAGTAAGTCTTTAGAGTTTTTAGAGAAACATTTCGGAAAATCAGGAGCATTTTATTATCATGTCGTGAGAGGAATTCACAATAGTGAAGTAAAATCTTCCCGAATTGCTAAATCTGTAGCAGCAGAACACACTTTTGACGTAAATCTGTCTTCTGAAATTTTTATGATGGAACAATTGGAACGAATTGCTGGTTCGTTGGAAAAACGTTTAAAAAGACATAATGTTTCGGGTAAAACCATTACACTCAAAATTAAATACAGCGATTTTACGCAGCAGACAAGAAGTAAAACCTTGCCTTATTTTATTTCTGATAAAAGTTTGATTATGGAAAATGTTGAAGAGCTATTGTATCAGGAAAAAATGAAAGATTCTGTTAGGCTGCTTGGAATTTCACTGAGTAATTTGAATACTGAAGTAAAAAAGGCAGTTGTCGTTCAGTTAAAATTTACATTTTGATAACGCTTATTAAGCGTATATTAAGATGCTAAGCTTTTTATAACAGGATTTTTCTTGTATCTTTGAGTAAAAGGATCTATCAATCTCTTGAATTGTTTTGATATGAAAAATAAAAATTCTGATGATTCACTGCAACGAAATTCAGTTCCAATCCTAGCTTGGGATTTTCATTACGAATATCTAAATGAGCTAAAAGGATTAAGTGATGACTTGAAAAGAGTAAGCAAAATTTCGAATGAATTTATCTGGGACGAAAAGAAGCTTAACATTCAGGAAAGAATCAAAAACGAAGTGGTTTTGGTGACAGATCTTGATTTGAAAATTGTTTTCGCGTCAAGCGGAATAAAAAAAATGACAGGTTACAAAGAGGAAGAAGTTTTGGGAAAAACTCCAAAAATGTTTCAAGGCCCAGCAACTTCCAAAAAGGATTTAAAAGATATAAGAGAAGCCGTGAAAAAGCAGATTCCTTTTGCAAAAACTCTTGAAAATTATCGAAAAAACGGACAGACTTATAAATGCAAAATAGATGCTTCGCCAATATATAATCTAAAAGGCGAAATATCTCATTTTATAGCTTTTGAAAAACAGGATTTAAGCGCATAATGGTACTTTAACCGCAAAGAGCGCAAGGATTTACGCAAGGCACGCTATATATTTCAAAACAAAAACCGCCCAATAGGCGGTTTTTGTTTTATATAATTCTTTGTGAACTTTGCGTAAATCCTTGCGCTCTTTGCGGTTAAGAAAAATTATAAATTAGCAAAGAAATCATTTCCTTTATCGTCTGTGATAATGAATGCAGGGAAATCTTTAACTGTAATTTTACGAACGGCTTCCATTCCTAATTCTTCAAAATCAACCACTTCTACTTTAAGAATGTTGTCTTGAGCCAAAATAGCAGCAGGACCTCCGATAGAGCCTAAATAGAATCCGCCGTATTTGTTACAAGCGTCAGTAACTTGTTTAGTACGGTTTCCTTTTGCCAACATAATCATACTTCCGCCATTTTTCTGGAATTCATCCACATAAACGTCCATACGGCCAGCAGTTGTTGGTCCGAAACTTCCAGAAGCCATTCCGTCTGGAGTTTTTGCTGGACCAGCATAATATACTGGATGATTTTTGAAATAGTCAGGCATTGGTTTTCCAGCGTCTAACAATTCTTTAATTTTTGCGTGAGCAATATCTCGGGCAACAATTACAGTTCCGTTTAGTTTTAAACGAGTTTTAACTGGATATTGAGACAATTTTGCCAAAATATCTGCCATTGGCTGATCTAAATCAATTTCTACTGGAGCCTCTAAATGTGGAGCCGTTTCTGGTAAAAATTGTTTTGGGTTTACTTCTAATTGCTCAACGAAGATTCCGTCTTTTGTAATTTTTCCTTTAATGTTTCTGTCTGCAGAACAAGAAACTCCTAATCCAACGGGACAAGAAGCCGCGTGACGAGGCAAACGGATTACACGAACGTCGTGTGTGAAATATTTTCCTCCAAATTGCGCTCCAATGGCACTTTCCTGGCAGATTTTCTGAACTCTTTCTTCCCATTCGTGATCACGGAAAGCCTGACCAGCCATGTTTCCAGAAGTTGGAAGATGATCATAATATCCAGCAGAAGCTTTTTTAACAGCGCTTAAGTTGGCTTCGGCAGAAGTTCCACCAATAACCAAAGCTAAATGGTACGGAGGACAAGCAGAAGTTCCTAAATCTTTAATTTTTGTGCGAATGAATTCGTCAAGCGATTTTTCATTCAATAAAGATTTTGTCTGTTGGTATAAATACGTTTTGTTTGCAGATCCTCCACCTTTTGCCATGAACAAAAAGTCATAAGAAGTTCCTTTTTTTGCATAAATATCAATTTGTGCCGGAAGATTTGATCCTGAATTCTTTTCTTCAAACATCGAAATCGGAACAATCTGAGAATAACGTAAATTTCTTTTCTGGTAAGTATTGAAAATACCGCGGCTTAACCATTCTGCATCATCAACACCAGTAAAAATGCTTTCTCCTTTTTTGGCCATTACAATTGCAGTTCCCGTATCCTGACAGCTTGGCAATTGACCTTCGGCAGCTACAGATGCGTTTTGAAGCAAATTGTAAGCTACAAATCGGTCATTGTCTGTTGCTTCTGGATCGTCTAGAATTTTTCTCAATTTTTGCAAATGAGAAGTTCTCAACATAAACGAAACATCAGTCAAAGCTTCTTCAGCCAATAATTCTAAACCTTTTGGATCAACGGTTAAAACTTCACGTTCTCCAAATTTTTCAACTTTTACAAAATCAGAAGTGATTTTGCGGTACTGCGTATCATCCTTTAAGATCGGATAAGGATCTTGGTATATAAAATCAATCATTGTTTTGTTTTTTTACAAATTTAGAAATTATTTACCTAAGAAAGAATTTGAATTAACACTCTTCGACAGTTTTATGATTTTATTCGACGCTATTGAATTGATCAAACGTCATCTTTTTTTCAAAGTATGGTTTGTCTTTTACCGATAGTAGCATCTTTTTCCATTTACTGTCTTTTAATTCGAAAGATATTGAATCTGAGTGTGTAAGAATTCCCATGTCTACGTTCTCATCTTCATCTGCAGGTACAAATGCAACAGTTTTGCAATAAAAGGATTTCGGATCAGAATAGGTAGATGGATTTTCGATTTCTACCCAGCTTCCCCAACCGCTATCAGTCATTGTGCTCCATTGGTGCACCAATTGTAATGCGCTGTTTTTTAGGTAGTACAGATAGTGGTCATGAGAATAACCGCATGCAGGATATCCAAGTGAGATTTGTATAAATGGAGAATTTTTTGAACTTTCAGATGTCAATCCGTAAGAAGCCATCCACTCAGAACCTTTTTGAAAACCTTTAATTGCAATTTTTGAAGAAGCAGTTTTGGATTTATTTTGGTAAAAATCTAATCGGTATTTTACGGTAACAATACTGTCTTTGTCTGCCTCTTGATTTACCAAATGCGCTAGAATATAATCTGTGGATGATTCTGTTCCGTCAGTATAAATAGATACAGTGTCGGTTTTGATGATCTTTTCATCATTTGTGACCTCCAATGTTTCTTGCGGTTCAATAATTTCTGCAATTGGGGCTGCAGCATCTGTAGGTTTAGTTTTTTGGCATCCTATTAAAACAAGTAGTAAGAAAAGAGTGTGGATTTTCATAATTATAATTCAAAAGTGATTTTATTCAACAGATAGAACTAAAAGTTTCTTTTTTTGATAAAGCTCTGCGAGCGAGATTTTTTCACCATTAAGATAAAAAAGCTGGTCTTCGTATTTCACTTCGTAAGGATCAATTAAAAAGCAATAATTATCCCTATCGTTTAAAACACTCAGATTATCTTGATTCAATTCCACAATTTCAACATAATTGATAATATTGAGTTTGTGGGCTTCTTCTAAAGTTACGGGTGTAGTCTCATCATATCTGAAAAAGAATTTTTCTCCACCTCCAGGCATTCCAAACCAAGGCATCGCTTTTCCTGAGACAAGCGAAATATAATCTGGCACTTCGTTGATAAGAAATAATCTCTGGTCCATAGTTCCAAAAAACTCTGGGAGCGATTTGTTTTCAAAAGCTTCCTTTTCTTTCCAAAAATACAGTCCTTGATTTTGCCAGGAAGGATCCTGAGGATCTGGTGCGGTGTTAGGATCAGAATAGTGCATAAATAATTCGCGAGGCATAAAAGCAAGAAGCGAGTCATTAATGAGCCAGTCCATTTTGTTGGTATCGAATTTGTTTTGTGCTGATACAGGTTTTTCTGTAGGTTTTGGCTCTTCAGCGCATTCGATTTTCTCAGAATTCTTAGATTCCTTTTTTTTACTTAAAAACCATTTAAACATATTTGGGGGAATATTTAATTGTTTTATTTATGTTAGAAGGCTAAAGTATAAAATTATAAGAGGTTTTTTATAAAAAATATTAAAATAATGTAGGATAATGCGTCCGATTCATACGGGTAACTTATATCAAAACTTTAAAACAACAAATGTTATCTGTTGTTTTAAAGTTGTTTATGAAAAATAAGAAATGACCAATTTTGTACTTTAGATGGTCTTAGAAAAACCAAGTTGCCACAAAAATTGCTGTAATAACGCAGACTAAATCAACCAAAAGCATCGTACCTAGCGCATATCGAGTATTTTTAATGTTTACAGAACCAAAATAAACTGCAATAACATAAAATGTGCTTTCGGCACTGCATTGGAAAATACTGCTCAATCTAGCAGTCAAAGAATCTGCTCCAAAAGTATTCATAGAATCAATTAAGAAACCTCTTGAACCTGCAGAACTAAACGGACGCAACATGGCAACGGGAAGTGCATTTGTAATTTCTTTGCTTACGCCAAGATTCGAAAAGATAAATCCGATGGCATCACTAATGATTTCGAATAAACCGCTGTTTCTGAATAATGAGATTGCAACCAACATTCCTAAAACATAAGGGAAAATCGTAACTCCGGTTTTAACTCCGTTATTGGCACCAACAACAAAAGTATCGAAAACAGTAGTGTCCGCTTCTCTGAACTTTTTCTCATGTCTAAAAGAAAAGATCAGCGTAAATACAATAATTGCCAATAATATTAATCCAGAAAGGTTAGAAGTGAAATAGTTTTTTCCAATTAAATCTAAATGATTTACATACATCAACAAACCAACAATTGCAGCAATTAATCCCATCAAACCAATTAAAAGAGAAGCGCTTTTGAAATTGATTTTCTGTTTGATTCCCACAATTAAAAAAGCAGCAATAGTTCCAATAAACGAAGTAATGATACATGGCAACATTACATCGGCAGGATTGCTAGCATTTGCAGCCGCACGATAACCGATAATCGAAGTTGCGATTAAAGTTAGTCCAGAAGCGTGAAGACACATAAACATGATTTGTGCATCACTGGCTTTATCTTTTTCAGGGTTTATTTCCTGTAAACTTTCCATGGCTTTCAATCCAAATGGTGTTGCAGCAGAATCTAATCCCAAGAAATTGGCAGCAAAGTTTAAGGTCATGTAGGATATTGAAGGGTGATTTTTAGGAATGCTTGGAAATACTTTTACAAATACCGGACTTAGGGCTTTTGCCAAGTTTCCAGAAGCTCCAGAAACGATTAAAAGTTCCATTAATCCGCAGAAAAAGGCTAAATAAGCAATAAGAGGCAAAATCAAATCGACTAAAGTGCTTTTACAAGTTGGCAGTAAACCATCCGATTTTTGAAGTCCGCTGTAAATTTTTACAGTTTTGTTTTTGTAAACATAAGTCGTGTCAGCATTTAGCGTATCACGATTGATGATCATGGTCTGATCTGGCGCTTTTTTTATGCTGTCTTTTAAGAAGGCGGGAAGCTCTTCGATGTATTTTTCAGAAACTAAAACAGGATCGTCTTTTTTTCCATTTAAAACAGAATCAATGGTATAAGTATTGGCAGTAAATAGACTGACTACAATAAAAAGAATCGAAGAAATAAAAATAACTAACCAAAATCTGCTTAATACCATAATTGTAATTTTTTGTAAATTTAAATAAATCAATTGCAATGACAATTACAAAAGTAAATTTGATTTTTCAAGATAGACTCAAGCTGGTTCGAATTTGTTTTTTGATTGTACGATGTAAAACAAAAGTAATATTTGATGAAGAGCCATTAAATAATATCCAAAAAGCAAGTCATTTCTTGAGCTAACGAAAGAGATTGTCATTAAGAACAATGTTATGAAAATAAGAAAAATAGAAATTTTGATTTTATTAAATAGAAATAGTATTGAAGAAAAAATAAGTGAAAAATAAATAATAAGAATGAGGAAAGCTTCAATTATATTGCTAATATTCAATGTTTTATTAAAAGATTCTGTAATGAAATTTATAAAACTATTATGATAATACTCTTTTGAACCGAAGTCTTTGCCACAAGCAATTACAATATCCTGATTATATGGAAGAAATAATGAAACGATTCCTAAGAATGAGAAAATAAGGGCGATAGTTTTTTTATTCATTTAATAATTTTTGATTTTTTTTTAAACTTTAAAAATTAATTACTCAATCACAACTTTGGTTTCCAAATAAGTTTCAAAAGTTTTAATTCCTTCAAACAAAATCTCTTTTTTCGAACTGGCAGTTTCATTAAAAAACTCCGTTTCAATTTTTACATGATCTTTTTTAATGGTTCGTTTCCAGATTCCAATTACTTTTCCATTTTCTAAAATGACAGGTTTAAAAATGCCATTATTGGTAAAAGTTTTCGATTGATGATTTCCGGTAAATGAAACTTCACGCGTTTTGTATGAAATCAAAATTTCGTCGAATGCTGGCAGAAAATGTACGCTTTCGCGAAAGTTATCCTCGATCGAACGGTTTTTAGAGAACAAATAAGTCTGATTGTCAATGGTAATCGAGCTCAATTGCAACTCAATTGCGTTAATTGCTTTCTGGCAAATTGTTGGCGCAAAACCAGACCACCACGAAAAATCCAGTAAAGTTGCTGGGCCGTGACTTTCAAAATAACGCAGAGCGAGTCTGGCTAAACTTTCTTCTTTACTCATTTTGGCTTTTGGTTTTTGAACCCTTTCTTCGAGTAAAGCATAAGTGATTTGTTTGCCTTTCATTCTTCCATTACAAACTAAACCATCCAATTCTGCATTCATCATAATGGCAGCGCTCAAAAAGTCTTCACTTGAAGTTTTCTTTATGCCAAGTTCTTGCATGATTTCGTCCCGAGTCAAATGATTATTTCCAGCTAATAGTTTTTCGATAGAAGAGTTAACTTGATCTAGCTTTTTCTCATCATAACCAAATTTTTTTGCTGCGGAAGCTGTAAAGCGTTTTACCTGTGGAGCAGAAAGCTCAAGCATCCAATAAATATCATCGGCAGAAACAAAATGCCAAGTTGGACGTAGAATATGAGTTCGAATTACTTTTCCCGAATTAACAGCTTCTTCAATTATTTTTTCGGAAGAATTACAGCGTGAACCAATTGCCCATTTTGCCATAGCATAATCTTGAGCCTGCATAGCACCAAAATGATGCACGATTTCCTCGGGAGAACATTGGTTTTCCTGATAAAGCTTCTGAGAAGCCATACGATAATGTGAAATTTCGGAATGAATCATTTTAAACCATAAAAGTTATATAAGTTCATGCAAAAGAATCTTAGAATCTTAGCATCTAAAGAAGTTATACATGAATTATTTCATCATCAATTAGCAAATCTTCTCGACGTAAACGCAAGAAAATCTGAGCTACAGCAATTGTATCTTTTTCGCAATAGGTAATGATTCTGTCAATATCTTTTTCGACATAATAGACATGAGCAACCTGACTTCCGTCAATATCGCCTTTTGGCGATGGAACGCCGAGAATCTTGGTTAGCAATTTTAAAGATGTATAATGTTTATAATCGCCAAACTTCCATAATTCTAAAGTGTCTAAATGTGGAATTTCCCAAGGTTTTTTTCCAAATAAATTCAGTTTATCTGGAATTGGCATTTGATTGATGATCATTCTTCGGGCAATAAACGGAATATCAAATTCTTTCGAATTATGTCCGCACAGCAAATGTTGAGGCTGATTATAATGATTGTTGACTAGATTAGAAAAGTCTTTTAGGATTTTCTTTTCTTCACCAAAAAAAGAAGTTACTCTAAAATTGCGCACATCTCCTTTGATGGTAAAAAATCCAACCGAAATGCAGATTATCTTTCCGAATTCGGCCCAAATTCCGGCGCGTTCGTAAAATTCCTCAGGAGAAACCTCGTCTTTTCTTTGATATTGCGTTTTCAAATCCCAAAGTGATTGCATTTCCGCGTCGAGCGAATTGAAGTTTTCTTCTTCAGGAACCGTTTCTATATCTAGGAAGAGAATATTGTTGAGATTAATTTTTTCAATCATATTTTTTGCTATGGGTTTGCCACGAATTTCACGAATTGCACTAATTCTTTGCCGATATAAATATACGCAAATTTGATTTTTTATAAATAACGAAATATTTAATTGAGCGAATTTTCTGATTTTAAATATTGAAATTTAAAAATAAAAAGATCAAAGGGTAGAAAAATTAGCGTAATTCGTGAAATTCGTGGCAAAAAAAATACTAAAACAAACTTTGCTGTAAAGACGGGCTTTCATGTTCTAAAAGCCATTTTTTACGTGACAATCCGCCAGCGTAACCGGTCAAAGATCCGTTTGTGCCAATAACGCGATGACAAGGAACTACAATCCAAAGCGGATTTTTGCCATTTGCCGAGGCTACAGCACGAATTGCTTTTACATCGCCCAATTTTTTGGTCTGATCCATGTAGCTTACCGTTTTTCCGTACGGAATTTCAAGAAGAGATTTCCAGACTTTCTGCTGAAATTCGGTTCCTTTCGGATTCAGTTTTAAGTCAAAATCGGTTCTTTTGCCTTCAAAATATTCGTTTAGTTGCAAAACGGCATCTTGCAAAACTTCAGGAATTTCCTTAGAAACATCATTAGTGCCAACATCAGAAACCGAAATTATCGAAATGCCGTTTTCATCTCCAATAATTTTGGTGATTCCTAAAGGCGAATTGATGAAAACTGTTTCCATAATTTTTAACCGCAAGGGCGCAAAAGTTTATCGCTAAGTTCGCAAAGTTTTTTTAAATCGATAAATTATATAAGTTAAATCTGAGAAGGATTTTACCAGCCACCGCCTCCTCCGCCTCCTCCACCGCCTCCAGAGCTTCCTCCTCCAGAACTTCCGCTGCTGGAAGAAGTCGAAAATGAATCGTAAGAAGAGCTAAAATGGGTAATTGATCTTAAAGTAAATTGTGAAGAGCTGCTGCCAGTTGTTTTGATCCAGTTATTTTTATAATTCAGTTTTTCTAAAATAGTTGCAAATTTTGAATTCCATTCTTCTTCAATTCCCAAGGCAAACACGTATGGCAGATTTTCCTCGTAAACGCTTATTGCAGAGCTTTCTTCTGGTTTATAATTAAGTAATTCTTTTTTCCATCTTTCGATTTCAAATTTGATCTCGGCGCCTAATTTAGTATACTTGCCGATTATGCTTAAATAAAAGCTAAATCCTGAAATTATTGAGAAAAGTACAATCAAATTTAAGACAGAGTAGCTTTTGTCTAAATTGACTGCGGCGAATAATCCATAGCAAAAACCACCCGTAAAAATGGAGAAGAGAATACACAGCAAAGCCATTCCAAAATCTTTTGTGAAAGATTGGATGATTACTTTAGCAAGCAATGCTGTAATTATAAGAAGGACAAAACCAAAGATAACAGCCCAATAGATAGTTCCTTTATCAATGTAACAATAACTCATTAAAGAAGAGATTGTAATGACAAAACCTATGAGAATTTGTTTGGAGTTACTTAAAAAATAATCGGCTAAGTTATATTGCTTTTCTAATTTTTTTTCAAGCGCTTCTTTTGCTTTGTCGAAAATCAAATACGTTTCTTTGTCAAGCTCAAATGAATCATTTTCTCTAAATAAGGCTTCTAAAACTGCGGTTTCTTCATGAGATAAACCAAACGTTTCTTTTCCTTTTTTAAGTGAATATTTAAAATCATCGTCCCAAACTTTTTTCTCATTGTCAAAAATTTCGAGAGCACCTTTTATAGAAAGATTGATTATTGTGATTAATAGCGTTTTCGAATCAACGCCTTTGTCTTTTATGTATTGTAGAGCTGTTGCAGAATAAAGGCTTTTTAAATTTATTTTCTTGGTTTTATCCAATAAAGGATCTTCTCCATGACGTTTCCAAGAAAAATAGTAAAAAGCAAAACAAAAAGCGACGAAAGCTAGAGCAAGTAGTACTCTGCTTGGAGATAAAAATTCATCCATTTTATAATGCGGACGAAAAAAAGGCTGATGAACAAATCCTTTAGGAAAACCTGCTGCAACGGTAAAACCCTCTCCTTTTTTAAGATTTTTAGAAGTAAAATAAATCGAATTGCCTATAACTTTTGAATTGCAATCGTGTGCTTTTGAACCTAAAAGACCTGTGTAGCAAGCAGTCTGAAATGCTTTTGCAGATTTCGGTAAAGTTATTTTTGCAGTGACATTTTCAATATCAAATGCCCAATAATTTCCTGTAACATTCCAATACACTTCATCGAAATCGCTATAAGAATGTATTTGTGCTTCAATTTCATACGTCAATTTATAAGTATAAGTCCCTTCTGGCAGATACATTTCTTCATCTCCAATGTAGATTCCAAATCTTTCGGAGTCTATATTTAGGTGATACAGTTCTTCCAAATTACCTCTGTATACGCTTAGAACTTTATAGAAATTGGTTTTAGAAACTTTCGAAGAATTGCTTTCCATAGGAAGCTCTCTATAAATTCCATGATTTATGAATAGTTCAGCAGCATAAACCGTAATGTTTTCTGTAACGATAAGGTTTCCATTTTCTTTAACTCTGATATCTGCGTGAAATTTTTTTATTCTTTCTTCGTTGGGCTGAGCAGTCGACAGAGAATCGGTCTGAGCAAAACCTTGAAAGAGTGAAAACAGTAAAATGCTAACTGAAAATAGAAACCTGAATTTTTTCATCTGGGAAAACACTTATTTTTTTATGAAGGAAAAATAGTGTTTTTATTTAATCTTTATTTGAAAGTTTTAATATTCTTCTAAGATAAATTTATACTGTAATGTGCGTTCTATCTTTTCACTCGAAATCATCTTTTTAATATTAGATTGCTGAGAACTGAATTTCGGTAAAGCCAAATCCATTTCAATAGCTTTTGAAGTGTAATATTCTTCTCTTGTTGGATGAAAAGGAGCAACGGCATTAAAAACCGCATTCCATTTGGACTGATTTATTATTGCTTCAATAATGCCAATGCAATCTTTCTGATGAATAAGATTAACGGGAGCATCTGGATTTTCGATGTTTTCTTTTCCTGCTAAAAATTTAATAGGATGACGATCGTCGCCAATTAATCCGCCAAAACGCAAAATTGTGGTTTCGAAATGTTGATTTTCTTGAAGAAGATTTTCAGCTAAAACCAATTGCTTGCCACTCTCGGTGTCTGGATTTGGAATGGTTTCTTCTGTTATAAAGCTATTATCATCTCCGTAGACAGAAGTTGAACTTACAAAAAGGACTTTTTTAATTGTTGATTTTTCTATAAACGGAATCAGGTTTTTAATTTTTTCGACAAAAGCTTTCTTCTCAGAACTTGGATCAACTGCTCTCAATTTTGGTGGAATGTCTATTATTAAGATTTCGCTTTCCGCTAAAAAATCAGTAATGTTTTCAGAAACATTTTCGCTTTCGACAGTCACCAAAAAAGGATTTATCCCAGCCTCTTTTAAAATAGGAAGTTTGTTTTCTGAAGTTGTTGATCCGTTTACCAAATAATCTTTTGCTATTAAGTTTTTTGCTAAAGGAAGTCCTAGCCAGCCGCAGCCGAGTATACTTATTTTTGTCATTTTTATATTTTGAGGTTTAAAGGAACAAAGCGGCAGAGGTCCAAAGGTTTTGTTGAATTGCGTCCAGCTTTAGCTGGATGAAATTATGAGTTGCTTTAAATTGGCTTTAGCCGAAATCCACTTTTAAGCTAAAGCCTCGCTAATCATCTTATAAAATCTCCAGCTAAAGCTGGAGGCAACTAATCTTTTTGAATTAAAAACTTTGCGTCTTAGCGACTTTGCGAGATCAAATTTTTACAAAGTTAACGTAAATCGGACTTTGTCTTTTCCTTTTGCGCCCATTCTGTTATAGAATTTAATGGCTCTTGTATTGAATTCGGGTGTTTGCCATTGAATATTGACGCAGTTATTTTCGGTTCCGATTTCTTTTAGCTTTTCTATTAACTTTTCGCCAATTCCAAAACCTCTCGTTTCTTCTTCCAAAAACAAACAGTCCATGTAGAGAAATGTTTGTGCACTCCAAGTAGAAAAATCAAAAGTATAAGATGCGTAACCAACGATAGTTTCTTCTGAGGAAACGACCAGGCAGAATAATTTAGGATTCTGACCGAATAAAGCATTCTTTAAACCTTCTTCTTTTCCTTCAGGAGAAAATTCAGCTTTTTCAAATTCGGCGTGTTTTTGGCATAAAACAACCAATTTTGGGAGGTCTGAGACTTTACAGTTTCTTATTGAATATTCCATTGTAAGTTAATTTCGTTTTGTAAAAAGCTGATGAAGTGATGAAAATAATCGGGGTAATTCTCATTGGCTCGTGTCGCAATGAAGTGTTTTCGCTTCAAACCATTCTTCCCAATTTTGACTGCTTTAATCGGATTGTTTTTTAAATGCGGCTGCAGTGCCCATTTTGCCATTGACATAACACCCATATCGGCTTTTACCATTTCTAGAGAAGCTTCAGTTAATGGCATTGGCGTTATTTTCTTCGGACTTACTTTGGCTGGAGCCAAAAGAAACTGATGAATGGTAACGGTTTCCAGCGGAAGCGAATGTATAATCAGATGTTCGTTGATGAAATCTTCTGCAACTACATATTTTTTGTCAGCCCAAGAATGATTTTCAGAAACTACCATTACCATTTCGTCTTGAAAAAGCTCGGTGTATTTGATATGATTGTCTTTAATGGTGTCGCTTACAATGGCAATATCTATGGTGTTCTCTAATAATTTCTGTAGCGGAATGTGTGTTGCTTCGGCTACTATTTTTAATTCTACATTGGGATATAAAAGATGAAACTGCTTTAAAACCGATGGAAGCCAGTGATAGCTCGAGAAACATTCGGTACTAATCCTGATTTCGCCAGATTCTCCAAAAACCATTTGTTTAATCTGTGTTTCAGTTTCAGCAAGTTTCGTAAGGATTTCATTGGCCACATCATAAACTTTTTCGCCTGCTTTTGTGAGAACCAATTTTTTATTGACTCTCAAAAAAATAGCAGTACCCAATTGATATTCGGCCTCTTTGAGCTGATGGCTTAAAGCCGATTGCGTTAAATGGAGTTTATCGATCGCTTTCGTGATGCTTCCTTCTTCTACGATTGCTTTTATCAATTTTAAGTGGCGAATTTCCATTTTTTGATGAATTAATACACAAAGAAACAAAATTTTAGATTGGCTTTTGTATGAAAAAAAGTAATGCTTTTGATGAATTCTTTTCGTTTTTATGGCATGAAATCATCCTCTACTTTTGGAAAACAAAATCAATAAAACCTAAACAACATGGAAGCACAAATTAAACATTACGAAAACAAGCTAGCTTATGAAATGGATCCTTCAGATTTATTTGAAGCTTTAAACAATGGCGAAAAAATTATTGTAATCGATGCTAGAAGAGCTTTTAGTTATGACGAAGAGCATATTCCGAATGCGATTAATATTCCGCATCGCGAAATGAATGAAGAAACGACCAAACATTTAGATAAAGAAGTGTTATACGTGACGTATTGCACAGGAATTGGCTGTAACGCTTCTACAAAAGGTGCTTTGAATATGACAAAACTTGGATTTAAGGTAAAAGAATTAATTGGTGGTCTAGAATGGTGGAAAATCGATGGTTTTGCAACTGAAGGCACAAAAGGAGTGAAGCAAGGCTTAAAAATAGAATGCGCTTGCTAATTTTTTGCTGCGAAGGTTCAAAGTAACATAGGTTCAAAGGTTTCTCAACATATCTAAAAAGCAAAAAGCACTATACAATAGTGCTTTTTTTAATCTTTGTACCTATGTAACTTTGCTTCTTTGAACCTTATTTTTAAGATTCTACTACAGCTTTTAATGCCTGAAGAATTGGATTTTCCTCTCCTTGCGGTTTCTCCTGAACTGCTCCCGGACGATTGTCTTCTTGAATTATTTCGAGTTTTGTTTTCTGATTTTCTTCAGATAAAACATAAGTCATTATGAAATAATTTTCAGGTTTATCCTCTAATCCGGGTCTTGGAAAAAACAAAGAATATTTGATTTTCTGATTTGGAACAATTTCTAAAACGGTTCCCCATTGCTCAAAAACTTGACCTTCCCATTCATTTCTAAATCGTATTTCATTGCCGATTTTCCAATCAGTAATTAAATCGCTTCCGTATTGCCATTGTTTGACTAATTCTGGTTTTGTCAATACATTCCAGACTTTTTCAACTTGGGCATTCAAAACGATTGTAGAAATATTTGTTGCCATAGCTTTAGTTTTTAGCTTTTTATTAAGGTTGCGGCTGAGTAACGGGCTTGATGCTGTCTTTTGGAACAGCTAAGCTATCTACTGGAACAACAGGTTCAATCGGTTTTACGGGTGGCGTATATCGTTTGATTTTCTGTTGAATAAGAACAGCATCATTTAGCACAAATGGTGTTGGCATCATCCAGTTTTCTCTTGGTTTGACATTTAAGAGCGGATTGCTCATTAAATCGAAAGAGCTTTCAATTAAATCCATATCAAAAACAGCCGATTTGTTGATATAGAAATCCATTTCAAGCGGTTCATTGCCTACAACATAGTAACATAATATTTTTGATCCTTCACGCTCAAGACGATTGGTCTTTTCTCCTGAAGTAGCAACTCCATTTGCCTTAAAGTTATAAAAAGTCATTTTTGGATTGGCAAAAATGTCATAACGATTTACTTTTCTGTTTGGAGTAATCTTAATTTTCAAGTATCTATTATTCCCAATAACGCTGTCTCTTAAAAACTGAATTGTAGGTTTTGGCACATCAACAACAGGTGCAATAGCACTATAAGTAAAGGTTGTATTGTATTTGCTAGTCAGCGGAAGCGTATTCAATCCAACTGCTTTTTGGTTTTTCTCGCCTAAATACGATTTAGTCCATTCGTCCAAATTCGTATCATAAGTAGTCCAGACAGCAGAATTGTTGTCGGCATTGTAAACATATAATAAACTATTTGATTTGGCTTTGCCATATTCGTAACCTGAATTGTATCCTGCGTAAACGAAAAATGAAATTGAAACGATAAAGAAGACCACAATCCATGCTCCTTTTTTAGCGAAAGCTCCAAATATTGGAAGTAACAATCCGAATAATAAAACGGTCAAAACCGCACTTCCGTATAAGATTTTAAGGCCTAATCCGATTGGGAACATTACAATAAAAGGCGCAACAATTGCCAGAGCTGGAATAGAGAATATTAAATTCATTCCTAAGCTGTAATGTTGAGTAAACACAAATATTCCGAATAATAATATTCCGAAATAAACAGGAATAATTAAGAAGCCAGCACCAGTTAAGCTGTTGGCTAATAATGCATTAATGATAATCCAAAGTAGCAAAGGTGCCACAAAATGGTTCATGGTAGTTTTTGCTTCAGAAAAATGATGGTAGAAAGCAAAACAGATCGCGATACTCAAAGTAACAAAAGCACCAATATAAGCATGGCCATTATAAGTAAATCCGTTTAGGAGATCAGAGTATTGCGGATAAATTTCAAGAATAAGTTTCCATCCTAAAAATGTGACCAATCCGGCAATTATAATAGATCCTAAAAGCGGAACAAAACCTTTGAATATTTCGGTGAAAGTGATAATTCTTTTTACTTTTCCAACAAAAATGAATAAAACCAATAATCCAAAAGCAATCAGTGTCATAGGCATGACCCACGTAAATGGATAACTGATAAATGAAAATGGAGCATTGAAATAAACATTGTCTTCAGTAGATTCTGTTTGATTTAAATCAATGTTTGTAAAGTATTTCAGCAAAGGCATGATGTACGTGCCTTGATGTGCTAATGTAGTTTTATTTAAATGCTGTATATCATCCTGCTGCGTGTGATAGTTGAAATGCCCATCGATAAAAGCAAAATTGAATCCCTGAATATTGCCTTGTTCTCTAAAAACAGTCAAATCGGTATCATTTGGTAGCATTTTGTAAATGCTGTACATCAGAGAATTTGAAACAGGGTGCGAAGGTTTTGCTTTAGTAAATTCCTCAACCAAAGCCTGATTTCCTTTATTGGTTTCCATGAGCATGTAGCTTGGTCCAGAAGTTCCTCTTGCTTCAAAGTTTAAAACCAAACCAACGTCTTTTGCCCAAGGATGCTGGTTTACAAATAAAGCAGCTCCGTTTAATCCTAGTTCTTCTGCATCAGAGAATAATATGATAATATCGTTTTTTTGAGGATGTTTTGAGTATAAAAAGGCGCGTACACCTTCTAAAATTGTTGCGACACCAGAAGCATCGTCGCTTGCGCCTTTTGAGAAAGAATGCGGAGCACTGTCATAATGCGAAAGGAGCAAAAGCGCTTTGGTATTATTTGTTCCTTTAATGCGAGCCAAGATATTTTTTGACTTAACCAAAAGACCTTTGTCGTTTAAAGTAAAACCTTCCTGAACACTCGTTTCTAATCCGATTCTGTTTAATTCTAGTTTAAGATAATTTGCAACAAGTTCGTGATTGGTTGATCCGACATAGTGCGGTTTCTGCGCTATAATCTCAACCTGATTAAAAGCTCTTTCGGTCGAAAATTCAGCAAGCGCTTCTTCGTCCTTAGAGATTCCTTGTGGCATCATCGTGGCGTATATAATGCCAAGTAAAGCTAAAACGCAGATAATGGCTAGAATTGAGGTGGGGTTTTTTCTCATGGTGAATAAATACTAACTATATTTCTTTTTTAACAAGCATAAAATAATCATTGTCCAAGGAGCGATAGCCTTGATCGTACAAGAAATAATATGTATTTCCTGTCTTGGTCTGTAAGATGTTTGTAAAGAACTCAAAATCAAATCCTTTTGTTAGTAATTTGTCTCGAGAAGCTTTAGATTTTCCATCTACATTTAACTCTGCCAAAATACGGTAATTTTTGCGTAACTTGTTGTTTATATTTCGCATGAAATTCGTACTATCTTTATTTATTTTGTTATTGTAGGCATTGCGACAGCTATCAGAACAGAATTTCTTGTCTTCTCGGCCGAAAATTTTGGCAGAACATTCGAGGCATGTTTTCATGAAACAGTTATTAATTTATTGAAAATCAGATTTTATTAATTATTTGGTTAATCTCATAGATTAAAGTTTCAACTTTGTTTATATCACAATCAGTTAGAATAATATCTTTAAAGCCATTTTCCATATTTATTCTTAGTTCGTAAGATTTTGCTGGAAAATTTAGACCAAATGTCATTTCTATAATTTTATTTAAGAAAGATAAATTTCTTATAAGCTCTAAACTTTGAATGTTTTCAATGTCAATTACTCTATTATCTTTCTTGTAATTAGTATTATTTAGTACTAAATGACCCTCTTCAAAATAAATTTCGAATAAAGGATTTTTTCTGATGATGGCCATTTTTCTACTGTAATTTTTATGAATTCAATTTTTTAATTTCGTACAAATCAGATCTACGATCTTTTAACGTTTTAACGCTACCATGTTCGTGCAATTCTTTCAGTAAGTTCAAATCGACATCAACAATAAGCGTCATTTCTGTGTTTGGAGTTGCTTCAGCTTTGATTCCGTTGCTTGGGAAAGCAAAATCTGACGGAGTAAATACAGAAGATTGCGCATATTGGATATCCATATTGTTTACTTTCGGAAGATTTCCAACGCAACCTGCTATGGCTACATAACACTCATTTTCGATGGCGCGGGCTTGCGAACAATGTTTTACACGAGTATAACCATTTTGTGTATCGGTCAAAAATGGCACAAACAAAATATCCATTCCTTCATCTGCCAAAAGTCTCGAAAGTTCTGGAAATTCAACATCATAACAGATTAGAATTCCAATTTTACCACAATCGGTGTCAAAGGTTTTAAACTGCGATCCACCTTTCATTCCCCAATGTATAACTTCGTTTGGTGTGATATGAATTTTGGTATACATTTCTGAAGTTCCATCTCTTTTGCATAAAAATCCAACATTATAAAGATTTCCGCCTTCCAAATAAGGCATACTTCCTGTAATAATGTTGATATTGTATG
The DNA here is from genome assembly GCF_003254565.1 of Flavobacterium nitrogenifigens. GTDB lineage: Bacteria > Bacteroidota > Bacteroidia > Flavobacteriales > Flavobacteriaceae > Flavobacterium > Flavobacterium nitrogenifigens. The sequence continues at coordinate 74,415 of NZ_QJRI01000174.1, read as the reverse complement.
AAATGGCAAATTCCTGGAAACGCTTGCGAATTGGATCAGAGTGGCGCGCCAATTCTCGAATGGCTTCGGCCTCAGATAAATGATTGTAATCGGCCATTAAAGGCGCAATAAATAATTCTGGAAAAAGAGCAAAATCAGAGCCATAGCCCGAAACGGCATCAATAAAAAACTCGGCTTGCTCAAAAAGCGCTTCAACATTATTAAGCGGACGCATCTGCCATTGAATTAATCCTAAACGAATAATGTTTTTCTTTAAATTAATCAGTTTCGGACTATCCTCATAGTAAATATTATTCCACTCTAATAAAACCGCAAATTCTTTCGATTCTTCGTCACCTTCCAGATAATTCTTGATGACTCTCAATACATGAAAATCGTTGCTTAACTGAAACGAAAGAACCGGATCATACAATTCTTTTGTTCGTACTTTTTCAATATATGCTTTGGGAGACAGTTTTTTAGCATGCTCTCTATAGTTCGGGATTCTTCCTGCAAATACGATTGCTTTTAAATTTAATTGCTCGCAAAGTTCTTTTCTTGCATCATATAATCGGCGCCCCAAACGCAAACCTCTATAATTTGGGTGAATAAATACGTCTATTCCGTATAAAATTTCCGCATTCGGATTGTGAGTAGAGAAGGTGTAGTTACCACTAATTTGCTGATAATTATGTCTTTTTTCTACCAGTTTTTCATCGACAATAAGAGATAGGGCAGAGCCAACCACTTTTCCGTCAACCAAAATCACCAGCTGGCCTTCTGGGAAAATAGAAAGCAGTCTTTCTATGTCATCAGATCCCCAATACGAATCGGCCATTTCTGGATATGATTCAATCATTGATTTCTTTAATTGTCTATAGTCTTCAATTTCAAGGTTTCTTAACTCTACTTTTTTAATTTTTGCCTGCATATCGTAAGATTTATCTCAAATATACAAAAAACAAATTCCATTTACAAACGGTTACAAATAGTTACAGTCGATAGTAAACAGTTAATAACCGACTGTCAATGTTGAGGTTTGTCATTTTTGCAGTGTTGAATTCGATAATCGATTCAAATTAATAGTAACATTAAAATAGTATACGCCATGAGTGCAATTAGAAACAAAGTACAATTAATCGGGAATGTTGGGAATGAGCCAGAAATTAAAACATTAGAAAGCGGTAGAAAAGTGGCACATCTTACAATCGCAACAAATGAAATTTATAGAAATGATAAAGGCGAAAAAGTAGAGCAAACAGAATGGCATCGAATAACTGCTTGGGGGAAAACTGCGGAGATAATTGAAAAGTATGTCGTGAAAGGAAAAGAAATTGCTGTTGAAGGAAAACTAACGCACAGAAGCTATGATGATAAAAATGGTGAAAAGAGATATATAACCGAAGTGGTTGTAAATGAAATTTTGCTGTTGAGTAAATAATGCTTTTGCGAAATAGTTAGACTTGACCGGTTTTATCTAGAAGTTCAAGTTAAACCCGACAGGTTTCAAAAACCTGTCGGGTTTGCTATAAAGAATAATATTCCGCTAGGAATATCTGGTTGGTAGAAAAGAAATGATTTTGTTTGCATAGTGTTCTGTAGGGACACCTGATTTGTGGAATAACATACCTTTTTCACCAATCAAACGTTCCTACGGAACGTAAAACCAGAATCCAAATCGAATTTCTACCGATGAGACATTCCTACGGAATGATTTTTAGGAGCGGGAAATGATTTGCTAAATCTGACAATTTCAAAGTTCGGGTTTGCTATAAAGAATAATATTCCGCTAGGAATATCTCATCGGTAGAAAAGAAATGATTTTGTTTGTGTAGTGTCCTGTAGGGACACCTGATTTGCGGAATAACATACCCTTTTCACCAATCAAACGTTGCTACGGAACGTAAAACTACAATCCAAATCGAATTTCTACCGATGAGACATTCCTAGCGGAATGATTTTTAGGAGCGGGAAATGATTTGCTAAATCCGACAATTTCAAAGTTCGGGTTTGTTATAAAAAATAGTATTCCGCTAGGAATATCTGGTTGGTAGATTGTTTTTATAAAATTGATACACCATTAGCATCAGTTGTAAGTACTTCGCTCATATAATCAAAAAAGGGTCTCATATTTTTGAATGCGTCCAAAGCCATTTCTAAAAAATGCGGACTCAATATTTCGTCATCAGTAAAACGTTTTATAACCAAAAATTGTTTGAAACGGAGCAAGTCAATAGCAGGATGATCAACATCGAATCCTTTTGGTTTTGTTTTGAGCTGTTCTCCTTGCAAGGTGCCAAAGTTGCTTTTGAAAGAGTTTGAATTCAATATTTTTTGAAAAGTTTCTGGATCATGAGCAAATTCGATTCTTATACGTTTTAAATCTGCAGCATTTGGACCCCAAAATCCGCCGGCAAAAAAACTGTTTCCTTTTTCCAGATGAAAATAATAACCACCACGTCTTGCAGCGGTGGCACGTGTATAACTTCCGCCCCAATAGTGTTTAAAAGGTGTTTTATCTTTAGAAAAACGAATGTCACGATAAATTCTGTAAACGCTTTTTTTGCCAGAGGTATTTTCTAAAACATCCGTTTTGGAAAGTTCCTTTAGTAGAGCACCAGCAAAAGTTTCGATATGATTGAGTTCTATCAAATATTGCGGTTTATGTTCTTCAAACCAGGGTTTATTATTGTTTTCTTTCAGCTGAAGCAAAAAGTCAAGACTAGATTTGGGAATTGTAATAGCGTTTTCCATAGTTGAATTTAAAAATCGAAAAATAGACTGCAATTTAAAACTAAAAAACCCACCAGAGAAATCTGATGGGTTTTTCTATATCGCGTTAAGCAGTTTTTTTGAATAAATCAAACATTGGACAGCGTGAGCAGCGTTTCTTTTCGCTCTTTTTATATTTCTCACAGCAAGAAGATTTACAGTTCTCGATCTTCTTAATTTTATCAAGGATATCTTTGTTTTTCTTTTTCTTTTTATCCTTTTTTTTGTCCTTGTCTTTTTCTTTCTTGCTCACTTTTTCCTCTGAATTTTAAAAACAGAGACAAATATAAACCAAAAAAGTTATTTTTAAATATTCTAAATAAACTTTAACTTTTTTTATTTTGGATTGATAGCGATTGAACTTGTAACGGTTAATTGCTGAATATCACGATCAAACAAATAAAGTCCGCCTTTATCATCTCCAATCAAATTGATTTTATCTAAGATAGACTTAGCTGTAGCTTCTTCTTCAATTTGTTCAGAAACGTACCACTGCAAGAAATTGTGTGTGGCATAATCTCTTTCTTCAAAAGTAATATGCACCAATTCGTTGATAGATTTCGAAACAAAAAGTTCGTGATTATAAAGCTCTTCAAACATTTCTTTGAAAGTCGTATAAGTAGTTTTTGGTGCTTTAAGATCTGTTACCTGAGCATGTCCTCCGCGTTCGTTTACATACTTAACCAATTTAAGCATGTGTGCACGCTCTTCATCTGACTGTGTGTACATGAATTGAGAGATTCCCTCTAATCCTTGCACTTCAGCCCAACAAGCCATAGAAAGATAAGTTTGCGAAGATTCTGCTTCTATGCGGATTTGCTTATTTAAGGCCGATTCGATATTTTTTGCTAGCATAATAAGTGTCTTTTTTTGTAAAATTAAGAAAAATTATTCATTACGCTTTTGAGAAACCTCGAAAACATTAGACTTTTGGATTTTATAAAGGTTTGCAGATTTAAAAAATATCGATTTTATAATCTTAAAAATAGACAATAAAAAAAACCTTAAGATTTTCTTAAGGGCTTTGTAATCAATTTTTAAAAGAAATTATTTTACAATAAAAGTAACTCTTCTAGCTAATCTCCTAGCTTCTTCAGAATCTTTTTGGATTGAGGTATCAGCTCCATTGCCAATAACATTTAAACGAGAAGAAGCGATTCCAGCTTTTTCAAAAATAGTTTTTACGTTAGAAGCCCTAGTGTATGATAATTTTTCATTATAATCATTTTTACCAACTTGATCAGCATAGCCAACTAAATCTAATGATGCTGAAGGGTTTCTTCTTAAATAGTTTAAAACCACATCGATAGCAGCAGTTGAGTTTTCTATTGGAGTTGTTTTGTTGAAATCAAAATAAACACTGTAATACTTGTCATTAATTATTTTTTTGATTAGCTCATCATTTGTAACTGTAGCTGGTGTGCTGATTTGTTTTTCGATTACTACTTCTTTTTGAGTTGGAATCTTTTTAACTTGCTCTTCAAGATCTGCTACTTTGTTTTCCAGTGCTGCAATATCAGTATCATTTGATGTCACAACCCAATCAGCATGTTTAGTATTTTTTCCTAAATAAACATTTAGACCCACTGTCCCATTAAACAAAATTCCCGAAAATCCTCTATTATCTCTCAAAGTAGTGCCATCAAAAGTAGCATCTTGAGAAGCATTTAAAATTGTTGAGAAATCACCTGTTAAGGCCACTCTGTTTGATAGGCGGATTTGGCCCGTTACACCAGCAATAAAGTTACCCACTCTGTCTTTTATGTGATAATCTTTGTTTTCGATTTGACCTAAACCAAAACCTGCATGTGCTAATAGACCAAATGTATTTGTCCACGTTTCAAAATTCATGATGCGACCTAGGTTGGCAACAGCTTGTAGATCTGCTCTGTAGTATTTTGAATCAAAATCGATAGAGCTGCCTTTTGCAGTAAAGCTGTTGTATCCAAAATCTGCTTTCAAACCAAATTTGTTGTTAAACATATAGCGAACACCTATATCTCCAGTCCATGGATTTAAAGTGTTGGTATAATAGCCATCACTAAATGGTCGTTGTGGTTTATTAACACCTGCGGCTAAATCTATAGACCATTTATTAAATGTGTTATTGTTTTCTGTTTGCGCATGTACTCCAGTTAACGCCAGGGCAAATGCAAGAGTCATTACAACTTTTTTCATTATTCTTTAATTTTAAATTTTTACCCAAAGCAACAATAAATAGTATGTAAGGGCATTCTTTAAAAGTTAAAAAAGTATCAGAATAAGACTATTAACAAAATTGTAAATAGAAAACAATGGCAATTACAGGAAATAACCTCGTGTTTTTTGATTTTAAATCTTTGAGAGCGGGTTGCTTGTTAATTAAATCCGTCAATAAATTTACGTAACACTATTTGTTTGCCAACAACGTCGTAGTAACTTAAAATAGTGTAGTTGTTTAGTTTAAGAGTATTAGAAAGTGCAGCTTCTTTATGAGAGTCTAAAAAATAGTAGACTTTATCAGCGGCAAAAGGCTCATGTGTTTCTTGTGTTAATTCTAATTTTTTGGTCCAGATACTTTCGAAAAAAACAGAATAGTTTGTCTCAATATTGTAGTAACTGTTTGAAGGGAAGTCTCCAAAAGGATCATTAAAATTGAAACCGTTCATAGAAATCGATTTTAAATCACTGCCCGAACCTCCTAAAGTGATAAAGAGATTTTTTTGGTTTTTATAAACTGAAATTCCAGCATCAAGAGAAGACATTACTTTTAAAAACTTTGCCGTATTCTTTAATAGCTTAGGCTCGCGGTCTTCAACTTGCATCAGTAAAGGTGAGTTGGCAAAACGGATAGTATCTTTCTTTGTAGCTGTAAATGATTTTATAGATTCTCCTGATTCATAATCTTTTATATCAAACAAAAGTTCATCAGCATTTACATTGATTTGATATAACTTATTTTCATGGTAATAAGAATTAGATGATTTTGGATTTTTCTCTCCAACGGGTTTCATAAACGTCTTTTCTTTTATTTCCTGATTTTCTAAATTAATATCAAACAATTGTGTCTTTCTAAAACTTTGATCTAAAGTTAGAATCAAACGGTTTGGAAGTGTGTAAAGTTTGCTTTTGGCACTTACTTTATATAATGGATTGTATTCGCCAGAGTCCATTTTCTCGATCGGATTTTCATTTAAAATCTGATTGAATGTTTTCGGCTGAGTTTTTCTATCTATGAATTTGAAAGAGCTGAAATCGAGAAATCTTTCCTCTGCCATTCCGTTTTTAAAAACAAAAGCAGTCAATGCCTGTTTTGTTTTGCTTTGCATCAATAAATAAAAGTTGTTATCTTTTTGATAATTCGTTAAGAGATAGTTGTCGTCTAGTGGAGCTTGAAATTTTAATGCTCTAGAAGTTTTGTTTTCCAGATAATATTTGATCAAAATGAGTGATTTTTCTTCTTTCGAAAACCAATACAAAGTCGGATTTCCGTCTTCGCTGAAACTATACCCCATCAAAGATCTGTTTTCTGTGTACTGACGGTTTGTGACAAATTTATCTCTTAAAAATAAGGCGCTATTGTATTTTAATATCGAAAGGCTATCTGCACTTGCGGCAAAAACAAATATGTCATGAGTAGCGGTATTTTCGCCAACCATGACCTCAGATTGTCCTAATTTATTTTTTAAATCGATTGAATAAGAAGTCAGCACTGTCTGACTTAACAGGACAGTACTGGAGATTAAAAACAAAAAAAGGAAAATTCGTTTCATATGCTTTTAGGCGCAAAAATCATTCCGATTATTATTGATTCATAAGCTCTTGAAAAAGATCTACAAATTGACCAACATGCATTCCGTCCATTAAACCGTGATGAACATAAACCGCCATTGACATCGTTCTTTTTCCAGTTACGGAAACCATCATTTTACCAAACGAAATTTTCGGACAGCTGTCTGGATACGTAAAACTGCGTGCATGTGTGATCGAACTAAAATTCAGCCACGGAATTGCCGAAAAATGAATTAGATTATCATCATCAAAAGATCTTGTGAAAAGTCCAGTTGTGTTTTGGATGCGTTCGATTTCGGTTAATGCAATTTGTTCGAATGTTTTAAAATCTGGATGATATTCAATTAAAGAAAATCCGAAAGTGCCATCTTCTCGACCAATTGTTGCCGATGCATCTATTTGGTCGTTAATGTATATTTTGTCTTCTGAAATTCGATATCTAAAATTTTCGATTGCGTTTACCGCAGTCAAAGTTTTATGCAAATAGAAATTGAAGAAAGAGGCATTGATGCTTTTTGCTGTTTCATACGCTTTGGTACAATCAATTTCTACAGTGACACCAAAAAAAGGTTCTTCCATTTGTTTAAAATGGGCAAAATGCTCTTTTCTATTCCAATTTTCTAGGTCTAAAAGTGTTTTCATTATAATAAATTCGGAACCACTTCTGCAATAGTTTCAAATGAACTAAAATGCTCGTGTTCTATAGTGTGATTAATTTTTTCGTGTTCCCAAGTAGTGTGAAACGGAATATGAACGGCATAGCCGCCAATTCCTAAAACCGGAAGAACATCTGATTTTAATGAATTTCCGATCATCAAAAACTCATGTGCTTGAATATCTAAACGACCAAGCAGTTTTTGATAATCGATTTCTTGTTTGTCTGACATTACTTCGATATGGTGAAAATAATGCCCCAAACCAGAACGATGCAATTTGCTGTGCTGGTCTTTTAAATCGCCTTTTGTAGCAACGACCAATTTGTATTTTCCTTTTAAAGCCGCGAGAGTTTCTTCAATTCCGTCTAAAAGTTCGATTGGTTTTTCTAGCAATTCTTTTCCGTATTGAATGATCTTTTGAATGACTTCCATTGGAATCGTATTGTTTGAAATATTCATTGCGGCTTCAATCATCGAAAGGATATAGCCTTTGATTCCGTAACCGTACAAAGGCAGATTGGCAATTTCTATTTTGAATAACTCCTGCGAAATGCCTTGATGAGAAAGATAATCTTCCATCAATGCACAAAATTTATGTTCGGTTTCTTGAAAATAAGGTTCGTTTACAAACAAAGTATCATCGGCATCAAATGCGATTACTTTAAGATTTGGTATTTTAGTTTTATGTAACATAAGTTTTTTGTTTCAAGTTTAAAGTTTTCTTTGTTTCAAGTTTTTTAGCCACGACCCGAGCGATAGCGAACAGGCGAAGCAATTCACGAATTAAACTAATTTTTAGCCACAGATTATTAGGATTAAAAAGATTTTGATCTGCCTAATCTGCTAAATCTGCGTGAGATTTTTTTTCGCCACGAATTCACGAATTAAAATAAATTTTTAGCTACTTCTGATAACTAATCGTGAATTACACTAATTTTTTCTAATGATTTTCTGTTAAGATAAAAAAATATTCTGCTCAAATCTGTGTTATCTGTGTGAAACCTTTTTCTTAATCCTTAGAAAAAAGCCCTTTTAAAGAAATTGTTTTATCGTAAAATGTAATTCGGATTCCGAAAAGCAGAATGATTCCGCCGAAAACCATCTGTAAAGTTATTTGTTCTTCCAAAAACAACCAAGCCAAAATTGAGGTAATTACAGCTTGACTCAATAAACTTAGCGAAACCCTCGTTGCACGCATGTGCTGAGTCGCATAACTAATAGAAAGCCAAGCGCACAATTGACAAATTACGGCCTGAAGTACGAGTACAAACCAGCCCGCATTTGAAAATCCGGTAAAAGGTTCGCCTAGAGCGTAGCATAAAATCCCTAAATAGATGCTTGAAGCGAATAAACTGATCGTCATAAACGAAAGAACATCGACTTCTGAAAGTACATTTTTGCTGACCAAAAGATAAATGGAATACAGAATGCCAGATAAAACGGCAAATAGAAATGCTTTATCGAAGTTTAAATCGATAAAAAACTCAAAACCGACCAAAGTTACCATTCCGAATAAAGCGACTAATGTTCCTATCCAAAAATTCGTTGCAGGTTTTGCTTTTAGAAAAAAGAAAGAACCAACACCAACCCAAACGGGAGATAAATTGGTCAGCAACGAAGCCTGAGTTGCGCTTGATTCCTGAATGGCAATATTCCAAACCGCAACATCAGAAGAGAATAAAACACCGCAAAGCACTGCCAAAAGAGCAAATTTTAGTTTTGGAAGTTTGAAGTTTCCGCTGAAAATAACATAAGGCAAAAGCAGCATCACAGCAAAAAACATTCGGTAAAATGCCGAAATCAATCCTGGTGTTAAACGTAGTTTTACCAATATCGGGAAAATGGATATGCAGAGTATACCGCAGATTAGGGCTAATCTTGGTTTTGTGAGTTTCATTTTTTACTTTAATAAATAGATTCTGATTTAATTCTTTAAAAGCTTCTTTGTTTGTTCAATGTAAATCCGAAATTATTAAATTTTCATTTTGAAAAAATAAGTTTGGGCAGCTTCTCCTAATACATTTGGTTGATAAGTTTTACAGGTAATTACAGTGTTGTCATCAATAAACAAAATGGATTTCCTATTATCATCTAATGGAAATGGGGGATAGCTGAAAATAACAGAAAGATTATCATAGTTATATACTTTTTCTAGATCGGATAAATAGATATTTGACGGACTTGCGGCTATCATTTTCGTATTAAATTCTCTTTTTACTTGAAGACCTAAATCCAGTTGATACTTTTCCCAAAAAATAGATTCATTATCTTCTGAAATAAAAAGAAACGGTTCCGGATATAAAACTCCATCTGGAAATACGGGATAATTCTTTTCAATTTTTAATTCCTGATTAATGTATGTATTAGCATAAATTACTCCAGAAGAAGTATTACTTTCTCCCATATATAATTTGCCGTTTTTACTATTAAATTCTATATCTCCGTGACTATATGCATTGTAACTAATGTTAATTGCATTTCCATTTGCCCCATTAATTGTATAAATACCCGTGGCACCTGAGGTTGGAGGTGTTCTATGGCAAAATAAAACATTATTATTTCCTGCTTCAATTTTATGAAAACCCCAGCTGTCTGTTTGAGTTGGAAAGTTATATACAGACATTGTCGATAAGTCAATTTTCGTTAATTTGTCTATGTAACGTTGTGTTAGATATAAATATTGACCGTCAGGTGAAATGTCCAAATCTGAAAACCTTTCATTGGTTAAAATATGGGATTCAATTTTAAAATTTTTACTATCAATTATCAATAGACCATATTTGTCAGCTTTATCAGAGCTATATTGAGGTGCAACAATTGCATATATCTTTGATCTCTGAGCGTCTTTAATCATTTTCGGAATATAGTATTGAAATTCTATGAAATTACCCGTTATGATCTCGACAATATTACTTCCTATAACTTCGCTTGGAGAGCTAGAAGTTTTAACTACAATTTGATATTTCTGTTTTTCGATTAAGGATTTTGTCTCTAGATATTCGTAAGTTAATTTATTAATATCCGTAATTTCAGCTAGTGGTTGGGAGTTATTACCATACACCAAATAAGAAATAAAGTCGTTTCCTTCATATTTAGACCAGTTTAAATTTATCGATCTGCCTGTATCATTCGATGCTTCAAGTTTAATTACATTTGAAATTGTTATGGAATCCTTCTTAATCAAAAGGTTGTTGTTACTGTAAACCTCAAAGAAAATTTTATGTAATCCTTTAGTCAAATTGATATTAATTTCACTTTCTAAATTATTGTCTGGTTTTCCTTCATAAAGTGATCCGTCGATATTGCTTCTCCACTTAATTGCTAAATTAGTTTTGGAATTGCTATCATCAGAGAGTACTATTTTTGCTTTTAATTTTTTTTTAACTGTTGGATCTTCAAAAATACCTGCAGCGCCATTATTATAAAAAGATAGATCCCTATCTTTTATAGGTTCAATAATAGTTGCAGTTAATTTTACTTCGGATATTTCAGTTTCATCAACAGTATTTTTGTCACTGCTGCAATTGTATAAAACAATTGATAATAGTAGAATAAGAATTTTTTTCATTTCAATTTTTTGAGGAACATTTTATTTTGAGGGAATAAATTTACACTTAATTAAACAAAAAAGCGTGAATCAATTAGCATTAACTGATTCACGCCATTTATAAAATGTATAAAATTAGTTTACAGTCGCTCCATTCGGTGCATCAGCATCTGGATTAACGAAAACCAATTTTCCTTCCGCATTTGTTGTCATCAAAATCATTCCTTGGCTTTCAACACCACGTAAAGCTCTTGGAGCCAAGTTCGCTAATACAGAAACACGTTTTCCTACGATTTCTTCTGGCGAAAAACTCTCAGCAATTCCTGAAACAATGGTACGAACATCAATTCCTGTATCTACTTTAAGAACCAAAAGTTTGTTTGCTTTTGGCATTTTTTCAGCTTCTAAAATAGTTCCGATACGAATATCCATTTTCGCAAAATCCTCAAACTGAATTAAATCTTTTTGCGGTTCTGCTTGTTTGTTTTCAGCAATATTTGCGGTTTTTGTCGCTTCCAATTTGTCTATTTGTTTTTGTATTTCTTCGTCCTCAATTTTAGCGAAAAGCAATTCCGCTTCACCAATTTTATGTCCTGCAGGTAATAAATCTGAGTTTTCAGAAATGTCATTCCAACCTAACGTTTTATCAATAAAGATGTCTTTTGCATCACGATTTTTCTCTTTCAAGAATTTACTGAAACCTGCAAAATGTTCTTTAAGGTCAGCCAAATTCAAGATTTTAGAAAGTTTCGCAGCAGTAAAAGGTAAAAACGGTTCAGCCAAAACGCTCAACGCAGCAGCGATTTGCAGTGCCACATACATTTGAGTTTTTACACGCTCTGGATTGTCTTTCATAACTTTCCAAGGCTCTTCGTCTGCAAGGTATTTATTTCCTAAACGAGCCACATTCATCAATTCGCCCAAAGCTTCACGGAATCTGTAACGCTCCACCGAACTTGAAATCACGGCTGGATACGCTTTTAATTCAGCTAAAGTTTGTTCGTCAACTTCTGTAAATTCGTTTGGAGTTGGGATAATTCCATCGTAATATTTGTTGGTTAAAACCACAACACGGTTTACGAAGTTTCCGAAAACAGCAACTAATTCGTTGTTATTTCTCGCTTGGAAATCTTTCCAAGTAAAATCGTTATCTTTTGTTTCAGGAGCATTAGATGTCAATGCGTAACGCAAAACATCTTGCTTATCTGGAAATTCTTCTAAATATTCGTGTAACCAAACCGCCCAGTTTTTAGAAGTCGAAAGTTTGTTTCCTTCCAAGTTCAAGAATTCATTTGCCGGAACGTTGTCTGGTAAAATATAGCTTCCTTCAGCCTTAAGCATCGCTGGGAAAATAATACAGTGAAAAACGATATTGTCTTTTCCGATAAAGTGTACCAATTTCGTTTCTTCATCTTTCCAATATGGTTCCCAATCTTTTCCTTCGCGCGCTGCCCATTCTTTAGTAGAAGAAATGTAACCGATCGGCGCATCAAACCAAACGTATAGTTTTTTGCCTTCAGCACCTTCAACAGGAACATCAATTCCCCAATCCAAATCACGTGTTACGGCACGAGGTTCTAAACCTGCATCGATCCAAGATTTTACTTGTCCGTAAACGTTCGTTTTCCAATCGTTTTTATGTCCGACTAAAATCCATTCAGTTAAGAAATCAGAGTATCTATCTAAAGGTAAAAACCAGTGTTTTGTTTCTTTAAGAATCGGAGTTTCTCCCGTAATTGTCGATTTTGGGTTGATCAAATCAGTCGCGTTCAAAGTCGATCCGCATTTTTCGCACTGATCTCCGTAAGCTTCTGGATTGTCACATTTCGGACAAGTTCCAACCACAAAACGGTCTGCTAAAAACTGATTTGCTTTTGCATCGTACAATTGCTCAGTAACTTCTTCAATAAAATCTCCTTTATCATACAAAGTCCTAAAGAATTCTGAAGCCGTATCATGATGGATTTTAGCAGAAGTTCTAGAATAATTATTGAATGAAATTCCGAAATCTTCAAACGATTTACGAATAATTCCATCATATTTATCAATAACTTCTTGCGGTGTAACTCCTTCTTTCTTGGCTTTCATCGAAATTGCAACTCCGTGTTCATCGCTTCCGCAGATAAATGCTACATCTTTTCCTTGCAATCTTAAATATCTCGAATATATATCTGCAGGTACGTAAACCCCAGCCAAGTGACCAATATGAATAGGTCCGTTGGTATAAGGTAATGCCGCTGTGATAGTATATCTCTTTGGATCTTGTATCATAATTCAATTTTATTGAGTGCAAAAATAAGCAATAGAATTGAGATTTTAATATTACACAGAGATTCACAAAGAAAAAGCGCTGAGATTCGCAGAGTTTTTACTGAGAATTATGATGTTTTAATCTCGCAATCCCGATAGCTATCGGGAGCAGAGACGCAAAGTTTTTTGTTTTAAGTTGAGGATTAACCATGCAGTTTGTCATTTCGAGGAACGAGAAATCTCAGCTAGTAACTCCACTCCTAGAAGAGCCAATCTTTGTCGAGCTTCTTGTGGAGATTTCTCGTTCCTCGAAATGACAAAATAAATCGAAAACTTTGCGTCTCTGTGACTTTGCGAGATTAATTTTAACTTCTTTCATAAAAAATTGCGAACCTCTGCGAAAATCCTCCGCGCATCTCTGCGTAACAATCACAAAAAATCTCCTCAATACAAACCTTATAGTCTTTTTGACTATATTTGAAAAAAAAATATCAAAACATGAAAAAAATATATCTAACCTTTTTAGTACTGTTTTCGTTTTACGGTTATTCTCAATCACAATCGGAAAAGAATTTAAAGCAGGGACAATATTCAAACCCAATTTTTGCTGGAGATTATCCAGATCCGAGTTTATTGAGAGACGGGAAAGATTATTATGTCGTTCATTCTTCGTTCGATTATTATCCAGGGCTTTTAATTTGGCATTCGACCGATTTAATGAATTGGGAACCTGTTACAAATGCGCTTCATAAATATGTTGGAGCCGTTTGGGCGCCCGATTTAATAAAGTACAATAACAAATATTACATTTATTTCCCTGCGAATAATACCAATTTTGTCGTTACAGCAGATTCTATTAATGGCCCTTGGAGCGAACCAGTAGATTTGAAAATCGGGAATATTGATCCGGGACATATTACAGATGATAAAGGAAACCGTTTTTTATATTTCAGTAACGGAGGCTATGTCGCTTTATCAAAAGACGGACTTTCGGTAACAAGTGAATTAAAACATGTTTACGATGGATGGAAAATTCCACGTGAGTGGAGCATTGAATGTTTTTGTATGGAAGGGCCGAAACTTTTCAAGCGAGGCGAATATTATTATTTAACGGTTGCTGAAGGTGGAACCGCTGGCCCAGCGACAAGTCATATGGTGATTTCTGCACGATCAAAATCTCCTTTTGGGCCTTGGGAAAACTCGCCTCATAATCCGATTGTGAGAACCAACAGCAGTTCTGAAACTTGGTGGTCAAAAGGACACAGTACCATTTTTGAAGATGTAAACGGAAAATGGTGGATGATTTTTCACGGTTACGAAAAGGATTATTACAATTTAGGTCGCCAGACTTTGCTTCAGCCAGTAGAATGGACAAAAGAGGGCTGGTATAAAATTCCAGATAATATCGAGACTGATAAACCAATTGTAAAGCCAGAAGGGAAAACGCTTCCTGAGTTTTCTTTAAGTGATAATTTTGAAGGTTCGGCTCTTAAACCGCAATGGAAATTTTATAATGGAATGGAAGCTTCAAGATTTAAAGTTGCCAATAATACATTGACTATTGAAGGAAAAGGCGATGGAGTAGGAAACAGTTCGCCTCTTGTAGTTGTTCCTGGTGGACATTCTTATTCAGCAGAAGTTGAAATGGAAATTGAAGGCGATGCCATTGGTGGATTAACGCTTTTTTACGATAATAGATATTACTCCGGAATATTAGCTGATCAAAACAATATTTTAGCAAATTTGAGAGGTTGGCAGTTTCCGACAGAGAAAAATACGCATACGCGAAAAGTCTTTCTTAAACTTAAAAACATTAAAAACACAGTTGATATGTTTTACAGCTTAGACGGAAAAGATTGGAAAAAAATCGAAAACTCTGTTGAGGTTTCGGGATATAACCATAATGTTTTAAGCGGTTTTCTTGGACTTAGAATTGGTCTTTGCTCTATTGGAAAAGGAAATGTAAAGTTTAGGAATTTTGTTTACAAGACGCTTTAGTTTTTTTATTGTCACAGATTTAAAAGATTTAAAAAAAATAAATATGAATTGCCTCCAGCTTTAGCTGGAGGTTTTGTAATATAATGTTGCAGGGCTTTAGCCAAACAGACTCATTTTTGGCTAAAGCCATTTTGTAGAATCATTATAATGACATCCAGCTAAAGCTGGACGCAATTCAAAAATCATTTGCGTTTCGGCTCGTGATAACTATCGGGGTTGTGAGATTATTTTCAACTTAATAAAAACACTTTGCGTCTTAGCGTCTTTGTGGCAAGACAAACATAAAATAGAACCAGTTTAAACTACGTTTCGAGTTTATAAATAAGAATATAATTCGCAATCTTTGCGCCCGAAAAAAACAAATTTATGAGCAAGACAAAATTAATCATCAATAAAAACGGATCAATCAAAATTGAAGGCGATTTTGAAATCATGGATCCAGAAGGAACACTTTACGGTTTACAAGGAAGACAAGCATTAGGACTTTGCCGTTGCGGACATTCTGCAAACAAACCATTTTGCGATGGAGCGCACAGAAATAACTTCGAACACGATTCAAAAGCGTTCGATTTACCGCCAATGAAAACGAACTAAGAAGTTTTTCTAGTTTTAAATATTTTAAACCGTATCCTGCCTGATACGGTTTTTTTATGAAGTTTTTTTTGAAAAGTAAGTTATTACTTAGGAAAACAATATTACATTTACAGTAACATTAATTTTCCAAAAATGAAAAAGCTAATAATGCCACTACTGTTTTTGTTTTTCAGTGTAAATTATGCTCAAACGCAAAAAGTAATTTCTAGTGATTGGACATCTTTCAATCAAACAATTGATATTCAGACTAAAGTCAAGAAGAAATTTAAAGTAATAGCTTCGGTTAAAGTTGAAACTTCAGAACCAAATGCGTGGGCGGGAGTTTGGGCGCGTGTCGATACTAAAAACGATGAAGAAGGCTTTTTTGATAATATGCAAGACAGACCAGTAAAGTCTAAAGAATGGAATTCTTATACTGTAGAAGGAACTTTGGATGCCAATAGTAAATCGGTAAGCTTTGGAGGCTTGTGCATTAATAACGGAAAATTCTATTTTGATAAATTTGAATTATTGATCGAAAATGATAAAGGAATTTTTGAGCCTTTTACAGTTTTAAATTCAAGTTTTGAAACTCCTGCAAAAAATGGAGATATTCCGAAATGGAGTTTAGGAACATCAAAAGATGCAATAGTTAAAGTTAAGGAATATAAAATCACTTCTGATAAATCAAGTGTTGACGGAAAAAGCAGCATATTATTGGAAGGAACTGGAATTAAGCCACGTCCGCAAGCAAGAATTGGAAATGTTGAAGGTGCTTCTCCAAAAATAGCTGACATGATCTCGATGCTCGAAGATTTAAAAGCTCGTGTAGAAAGAACGGTGAAAAACATGAGTCAATATGAAATCGATTATCTTCATGATGAAGAAGCAAATCGAATTGGAGCTTTGGTGATGCATTTGGCCACAGCCGAAAAATATTATCAGGTTTTTACTTTTGAAAACAGAGATTTTAATGAAGAAGAAAAGAAAATTTGGAACAACGCTTTAAATCTTGATCAAGGTGGACGAGACGAGTTTAAAGGACATCCTATTCAATATTATTTAGATATTTATAATGAAGTAAGAGCAAAAACCATTGAAGAATTAAAGAAAAGAGACGATGCTTGGTTTGCCGAAGTTCAGTTAAAATATGATATGACCAATCAATATTGCTGGTTTCACGTCATGGAGCATCAATCGAGTCATTTAGGTCAGATATTGTTTTTGAAAAAACGAATTCCGCCAGAACAGAAAGAGCAGAAGAAAATCTTGCCACAGGAAATTAAGAAATAATAAAGAAGCCACATCTTCATCAAAATGTGGCTTCTTTATTTTATATATAAAGTTCTCCCTTCATAGTAATAATCGAAGAACCGCCCACCAGAATATCTTCTTCTCGATTCACAACTTCAATCATTGACGGCTGTTTTAATTTTACACCCTGAAGAATTTTATATTCCTTATCCGATTTAGTGAATTTTTTTTGTGTTAAAAAACCAATTAAGGGGCCCGCTGCGGTTCCTGTTGCTGGGTCTTCGTTAATTCCTATTATAGGATTAAAAAACCTTGTTTCGACTATATGATCTAGACCTTCTTCGGCTGGAGTGAAACAATAAAAACCTTCAAAATCATACTCTTTTGAGATTTCAATTAAAAGCTGGTTGTCGGGAGTAAAACTGTTAAGGATTTGACTGTTTTTTATAGGAACCATTGTATGCGTGACTTCTGTTTTAACTATTGTTGGCACAAAAGCATTTACATCCAAATCTTCAATTTTTAGACCTAAAGCTACTGCAATTTTATACGTTGGAATTTCTTGTTTGATTACTGCAGATTTTTGATGCATTTGAACAATTGGAGAAAGAGTCTCAGGATCAAAACTTACTGACAGCGGAATTGCCGAATGGTTCATAATTACAAAAGGTTCGCTTTCATTTTGTTCATCAAAAATTGGAATTCCCTTTAAAAGTGCGCCACAGACTGCGCCCAATAAATTATGGCCAGCACCGTCAATTTCGATTCCGGTTGGGGTAAAGGAACGAACCATCAGCGATTTTTCTCTAGCGGAATAATACACAAAAGAAGTTTCAGAATAGCGAAATTCCCGAGAAATATCTTGATACGTTTCTAGTTTTAAATTCCCATCTGTAAAAACTACCGAAAGGGGATTTCCTTTATAACTCTCATTTGAGAATACATCTAAAACGTAATATTCTAATACTTTTCTTTGGATCATATTTTCTGATTTTGAAGCTTAGTCGATTCTGAATGCAATAAAATTAATGTTTATTATTGTATTTTAGATATAAGCTTTACTTTTCAATAACCAAAACAGATATTTTGTGAGTGCAATATATCATAGTATGCTATGTTTGATAGCAATAAAAGCAGATAATAAAAAGTTTTACTATTATTCTAGCTGTACTTTTTACTTTATTTTGAGGATTATTTAATATTGAATAGCAGTAAAAAAGAAATGTAATGACTGTATTATTTACTGTGAAATTAATTGAAGATTACTGCTCAAAGATCACTTTTTTGTCTGTTTTTGCTGTTTTCACAATGTCGTACGGTCTTGAAGATTTTTTAGTAAGATTTCCGTTTTTCAGCTTTTCGACTTTTACAATTATAGTATTGCGGTTTTCGGTCATTTCTACAATATCAATCGAATGTCCGTCGTTGGGTTGTGTTTTATCAATTACGGCGATAACTTGATACTGGCTAAAATCAATAGTTGTTTCTTTAAAATCTTTTGCTACATCGCTAGTGATGTTCATTTCTTTCTTAAAGTTATTCCAGGTTTTAGCGTCTTTAATTACCAAATGTCTTTGAGCAATGCTTTGACCATTAGAAAAAGAATCTCCTTTACCCACAGACGCAAAAGGCACATCAGACTGTGGCAATTCATCATTGTCGCAGCTGGCCAGCAAAAGCAGGATGCTAAATAGTAGTAAGATCTGTTTCATGTTTTTGGTTTTAGCTAGGAGAACTTCGGTGTAAAGTCTTATTTCTTAAACAGATATGCCTTTTTATAAATGGTTGCTTAAAGGTAGTCAATTTTTGACCAACTTTTTAATTTAAATTGATAACGTTGATTTTTGTTAAAGATTGTAAGGTCAAACGTAGAAAAAGCAGAAAAATTGTGTTTCGTCTAATAAAGAGTATTGTATTGGTGTTTTTGGATATTAAAACAAGAAAAAATAACGCAAATTAAACAAGTTTGAAAAGGAACATTCAATTATTTCCCGCAACTTTGCAGAACAATCTTTTAAATAAAAACTCAAATGGAATTCGGTAAAATCATTATTTCAGAAACGGCGGCAAATAGCGAAAATCCTCAGGATATTGTAAATTCAAATATTTCGGTAATCAATTTAATGCGCGAAGAAAAAATAGACGACGATTTAATTCACGAAGATGCTTTAATGAGTTATTATTTAGATTTTTATGCTTCTAAATATGCCGAAGGAAATTTTTCGAAGTTTGTTCATGATTCAGGTTGGAATAAAGAACTTAATGAACTAATAGAAGAAGGTTTGGCTTTAATTGGTGCCGAAAAGCATTTGGAATTGTTTAAAGAACAATGCCGTAAATTACGCTTGCAGAGCAACATCAAATTAGGGAAATTTCTAAAAGAAAAATATGATGCACCAAACACTTTCAAAGACGTGCTAAATAACAATGCTTATTTTGAATTGGACGAAAATCTGGCGGAATTGAATGCCGCATTTTTAAAATCGCATCCTGATACAGAAGTACTTTCGGTTGAAGAAATGTTTAAAACACTGGAAGAGTTTGTTGGTCACGAAATTAAGAGAGATTAAATTTTTGTTTTTTTGCTGAGGTTTGTAAGAAAATTATATATTTGGAATGCCCTAATTTCTAACAAATCAAAGCCTATGAAAAAAACGATTCTTATAAGTACCGTTTTGATGTTTTTATTTTCCTGCGGGAAAAATGAAAAAGTTAAAAACGATGCCGAAACTCAGTATGAGGAACTGCTTTCAGAAACACAAGCTCATCTTGGTCATAATAAAAAGCCGCTAAGAAAACTCATTTTTAAAAATCTGGATGAGATTGAAGATTCTAAAGAAATGAATTTGAATCTGCTCTCAAAAGTGGCATCAAATTTAAAAATCAAATATTCAGATATTAAAATGAAAGAAACAAGCTCTATCAATTACGATGAGCAAACTGTTTTTTTTGTGCTCACAACTGTTTCACACGAAAAAAAAGCATTTAGAACCAGTGATGATGATGAAGAGTTGGGGAATTATTTTCAACGTAAATATTTGTTTGTAAATCGTGAAGACGGAAGCATAATTGCTGAAGAGTTTGATGATAATTTAGGTTATTATGATAATGAAGCGATTCAGTTTTCGAAATCGCATATCTTGAAAGATCTGGTTTTTCTAAACGAAACTACTCCAGCAATTGCTTTTTATACCGAAGCCAACGCGAGCAGCCGAATTGTTTTATATTCGGAGAAAAAATTTACGTTAATAACTTTGGTTGATAATGAGATAAAAAAGGTTTTATACGAATACCCAATTCGATTGACCAATGGCGATTCTAACGGAAGTGGAACTTTTGAGATAGAAACATTAGAAACCGGAATGAGTCTTTCAGATCATAAAACCAATGGTTATTTTGATTTGATCATATCTAAAAACTTTTATTACGAAGAAGCTATAGAAAGTGATGTAGTAAATGGTAGTGAAGAAAAAAGTGACTTGAAAATTAAAAAAGAATTAGAAAAAATCAAGTATAACGGGAGAGAATACGCTTTTCATAGAGACGACAAGCATCGTTTTCTTGAGTAAATTTCCTCAATTTCTAAATAACAATCAAAGGCACTTTTACAGTGCTTTTGCTGTTTATAGGAGATTTCGGTTTTACTGCAAAACTTTGACCTAATGTTAACAAACATTTCCTTAAATTTGCTTCCGTTATAAAAAATACAATAGTTATAAAAATCAAGCTATGTTACAAATTGCATTTATTAGAGAAAATCAAGAGAAAGTAATCAAAGCTTTAGCAAAACGAAATATCGATGCTAAAAGCGTTGTTGAAGAGGTGGTTCAATTAGACGAAAATCGTCGTGCTGCACAGGTGGAATTAGACAATACTTTATCAGAATCTAATAAATTGTCCAAAGATATTGGTGAATTGATGAAAGCTGGAGAGAAAGCCAAAGCCGCAATCTTAAAAGAAAAAACCGTTTCACTAAAAGAAAAAAGCAAAGAACTGAGCGAAAAAGCTGAAGCTTTGGCTGTTGAGTTAACCAATAAATTATACACATTACCAAACCTTCCGGCAGATATTGTTCCTGAAGGAAAAACCCCAGATGATAATTTGAATGTTTTCCAAGAAGGAGATATTCCAGCTTTGCATGAAGGTGCACAGCCTCACTGGGAATTGGTTAAGAAATACGATATCATTGATTTTGAATTGGGTGTAAAAATTACTGGTGCAGGATTTCCTGTTTATAAAGGAAAAGGAGCAAAGCTTCAACGTGCTTTGATCAACTACTTTTTAGACAAAAATACCGCTGCAGGATACAATGAAGTTCAAGTGCCGCATTTGGTAAATGAAGCTTCAGGTTACGGAACTGGACAATTGCCAGACAAAGAAGGACAAATGTACCACGCTGGAATTGACGATTTATATTTGATTCCAACGGCTGAGGTTCCGGTAACCAATTTATTCCGCGATGTAATCTTGAACGAAAGCGAATTGCCGGTTTTACAGACAGCGTATACGCCATGTTTCCGTCGTGAAGCAGGTTCTTACGGAGCACATGTTCGCGGATTAAACCGTTTGCACCAATTTGATAAAGTAGAAATTGTTCGTATCGAGCATCCAGACAATTCTTATGCCGCGCTAGACGGAATGGTGGAACATGTAAAAGGTATTTTGAAAGAATTAAAATTACCTTACAGAGTGTTGCGTCTTTGCGGTGGCGACATGGGATTCACATCTGCTTTGACTTATGATTTTGAGGTGTTTTCTACAGCACAAGATCGTTGGTTAGAAATCAGTTCTGTTTCTAACTTTGAAACTTTTCAGGCAAATCGCTTGAAATTACGTTTTAAAGATAAAGATGGAAAAAACCAGCTGGCACATACACTTAACGGAAGTTCATTAGCGCTTCCACGTGTTTTGGCCGGAATTATTGAAAATTACCAAACTCCAGAAGGAATCGTAATACCAGAAGTTTTACGTCCTTACTGTGGATTTGATATTATAAACTAAAAAAATATAGTTTTTAAGATATAAACCTAACAGGCTTTTAAAACCTGTTAGGTTTTCTTAATTTATAGAAATTAAAAAACGGAGTATGATGAATGGAATTTTAAACTGGAACGTAGATCCTGTTATTTTCTGGATTACAGATAGTTTTCCTTTAAAATATTACGGAGCTCTTTTTGCCTGCGGACTTCTTTTGGGCTTTTATATTGTTAGAAATATTTATAAAAAAGAAAATCTTTCGCTAGATAATCTCGATACGTTACTGATTTATGTAATTGTCGGAACCGTTTTAGGTGCTAGACTTGGACATTGTTTCTTTTATGAACCAGAGTATTTCTTAAAACATCCGATAGAAATCCTTTTACCGATTCAGAAAATAAAAGGAGTTTATCAATTTGTGGGTTATCAAGGTTTGGCAAGTCACGGAGGTTCTATTGGAGTTCTTACGGCAATGATTTTGTACTGCCGAAAATACAAAGTGCAATTTTTAGGGCTTTTAGATAAAATGGCTGTTGCAGTTCCTGTAACGGGTACATTTATTAGATTGGGAAATTTTATGAATTCTGAAATCTATGGAAAACCAACCAACGGAAATTGGGGAGTAGTTTTTGAAAGAGATGATTTGATTCCGCGACATCCAACACAATTGTATGAAGCATTTGCTTATTTACTGATTTTCGGAATACTGTTTTATATGTACAAATCAGAAAAAATTAGAAGTGCACAAGGATTAATCTTCGGAACTTTCTTAACTTTATTATTTACAGCTCGTTTTATAATTGAATTTTTTAAAGAAAATCAAGAAGCTTTTGAAAACAGTATGCTGATTAATATGGGACAGATTTTAAGTGTTCCGTTTATTTTAATTGGTTTAGCTCTGATTTTTTGGAAAACTAGAAAAGTCCCAGTTTACAGTAACTAAAAAAGTCTCAGTATACAGTGACAGTTTACAGTTGCTGAAGACTAAAAATTTTCCAGTTTGCAATTTCAGGTATTGACTGAAAACTGCGACTGCGACTGAAAACTTAAAAAATATGAGAAACATATTGATTTGTATTGTTTTGTTGTGTTCTGGTTTTGCGTTTGCACAAAACGAGCAGCTTGCACAATATTATTACGATAAAGGAGACTTTGATAAAGCTAAAATCAGTTATGAAGAGCTTTTGAGAGGTGCGCCATCCAATACACAGTATTTTTTAAGAACGGTTGATTGCTATCAGCAACTGCAGCAGTTTGCCAATGCAGAAAAAGCAATTCAAGATCGTTACAACCGATATAAACAAGGCGTTTTCTTGGTTGAATTAGGATATAATTTTCAGTTGCAGAAAAACGATTCGAAAGCTAAAAATTATTACGAACAGGCAATCGAAAAAATAAAGGTCAATCCGAATGATGTTTACGGAATTGCAAGTTCTTTCGAGAAAAAAGTTCTCTTGGAATATGCTTTAAAAGCATATCAAACGGCAATGCAGGTTCAGCCCAATTTTAATTTCAATTTTCAAATCGGAATGCTGTATGGACAGTTGGGGAAAACCGATTTAATGATTGATTTATTATTGACGGAATCTTTCACAAATCCGCAAAACACGAATCTGATTCAGACACAATTGTCAAGATTCATGAATGGTGAAACCGATAATACGGCTTTTAAAGATGCAATGCGAAAAGCCTTAATCTTAAGGACTCAAAAAGATCAAGATGTTTTCTGGAACCACTATTTAAGCTGGTTTTATGTACAGCAGAAAGAATTTGGAAAAGCCTTTATTCAGGAAAAAGCCATTTACAAACGCGAACCAGAATCGTTAATGAGTATTGTCAATTTGAGTCAGTTTGCAATGAATGAAAACGATGACCAAACAGCTGTTGAAATCCTGAATTTCATTCTTCAAAACACCAAAGATGTAGGCTTGCTGATTCAGTCTAATGCTTATTTAATGCAAATAAAGATCGATAATGCACAGGAAAAAGACTATCCGTTAATCGATCAGGAATTGAAGCAATTGCTGGCTACTTACGAAATCAGTCCTTTTACCTTATCTTTGCAAATCATTCAAGCGCATTTTTTGGCTTTTAATTTGAAAAAGACAGAAGAAGGAAAGGCAGTAATCAAAAAGGCTTTAGAATTAAATCTAAACGAATATCAAAAAGCCGACGCCAAAATGGAACTGGCAGATATTTTGCTTTTAGAAGAAAAGTACAATCAGGCGCTTATTTATTATTCGCAAATTCAATTGGATTTAAAGAATGATGTAATGGCGCACGAAGCAAGTTTAAAAGCAGCCAAAACAAGTTATTACAAAGGCGATTTTGAATGGGCAAATAAACAATTTAAAGAATTAAAAGCGGCAAATACGCAGTTAATCGCCAATGATGCTTTAGAATATTTTCTTTTGATTAATGATAACACCGCTGCAGACTCGACTCAAGTGGCTTTAAAAGCATTTGCAAAAGGCGATTTTTTGATTTATCAGAATAAAAAACAAGAAGCGATAACTCAGTTTCAGAATATTTTAAAGACCTATAAAGGTCAGGAAATTGAAGCGGTAACTTTGCTTCGTTTAGGAAAAGTTTACGAAAGTCAGAAGGATTTTGCTTCGGCTTTAAGCCAATACCAGCAAATCATTGACAATCACAGCGACGGAATTTATGTTGATGAAGCACTATTTTTCTCAGCAGAGATTTACAACGATGAACTAAAAGATACGGAAAAGGCAAAGCCTTTATATGAGAAGGTGATTTTTAATCATCAAGACAGTATTTACTTTGTTGATGCCAGAAAAAAATATCGAGAGTTAAGAGGGGATAAGAATTTATAAATTCCAATATTTTAAATTCCAAATTCCAAAGAGAAAAGAATTAATAATGAGATTGTTTTGAGTTTCGAGAGAAACCTCAGAACCTTAGTCCCGATAGCTATCGGGATAGCATCTCAGAACCTTAGAAAGAATGATTATTTACAACGTTACCACAAATATACACGAAAGCGTTCATGACCAATGGTTAAAATGGATGCAGGAAAAACACATACCAGAAATTCTGGCTACTAATAAATTTTCTTCAGCACGAATAGTAAAAGTTCTAGTTGAAGAAGAAATGGGCGGAATTACATATTCTGTACAATATATAACAGACAGTAAAGAAACTCTGGAGAAGTTTTATGTCGAAGACGAGCCTGAATTTCACAGAGAAGCTTTGGGTTTATTTGCTGATAAAATGCTTTCTTTCAGAACAGAATTGGAGGTTATTTCGGAGCATTAATATTTAGTGTTCAGTTTTCAGTAATTAGTATTCAGTCAAAAGAAATTAAATCTTTGTGTCTTTGTCCCGATAGCTATCGGGATTGTGGCAAAAAAAGAATACTTTTGCAGCCTGGTGGCAAACAAGAAATGAAATGGAAAAAGTAAAAGCAAAAAAACATTTAGGACAGCACTTTCTTAAAGACGAAAGCGTCGCAAAAGCTATTGCGGATACTTTGACTCTTAAAGGATATGAGGAGGTTCTGGAAATAGGGCCAGGAATGGGTGTGCTTACTAAATATTTACTTGAAAAGCCAATTACTACACACGTTATTGAGATCGATACCGAATCGGTAGCGTATTTGGATGCGCATTATCCAAAATTAAAAGACAAGATTATCTCTCAGGATTTCCTGAAGTATAATATAAATGAAGTTTACCAAGACAAACAGTTTGCTATAATAGGCAACTTTCCGTATAATATTTCTTCTCAGATTGTTTTTAGGACATTAGAACTTAGAGACCAGATTCCGGAATTTTCTGGAATGTTCCAAAAAGAAGTAGCCGAGCGCATCTGCGAAAAGAAAGGCTCAAAAACATACGGAATATTATCAGTTTTAGCTCAGGCTTTCTATGATACAGAGTACCTGTTTACGGTTAATGAAAACGTTTTTATTCCTCCGCCCAAGGTGAAATCGGGTGTGATGAGAATGACCCGAAAGGAAGATTACAGTCTTCCTTGCAGCGAAAAGTTATTTTTTACAGTTGTAAAAACCGCTTTTCAGCAGAGACGAAAAACATTACGTAACAGTTTGAAAACATTAAATTTATCAGACAATTTGCGAGAAGACACTATCTTTGATAAACGTCCGGAGCAGCTTAGCGTCGATGAATTTATTGAACTAACTCTAAAAATAGAAACCGATGGAGTTCAAAGTTAGTAAAGAATTTATACACCAGCTAGAAGAGCTGATCAACAAGAAAAACGACAACGAATTAGAAGTTTTACTTAATGATTTGCACCATGCTGATATTGCCGAAATTTTAGACGAATTAGATTTCGACGAGGCAACCTATATCTTTAAGGTTTTAGATAGTGATAAAACAGCCGAAATTCTTCTTGAATTGGAAGAAGATCTGCGTGAAAATATCTTAAGCCGACTTTCACCAAAGGAAATTGCAGAAGAGCTTGATGAGCTTGAAACTAATGACGCTGCCGATATTATCGCCGAACTTTCGCAAGAAATTAAAGCGGAAGTAATCTCAGAGTTAGTTGACGTTGAACACGCCAAAGACATTGTTGATCTTTTGCGTTATGACGAAAACACGGCTGGTGGTTTGATGGGTAAGGAGCTTGTAAAGGTAAATGAAAATTGGAACGTTTTGACCTGCGTTAAAGAAATGCGAATTCAGGCAGAGAATGTTTCTAGAGTACATTCTATTTACGTAGTTGATGATGAAAACCGACTAAAAGGAAGACTTTCCCTTAAAGATTTATTGACTTCTTCGACCAAAACTCAAATTGGCGATGTTTATATCCGAAAGTTAAATTTTGTAAAAGTAGATACGGAAGATGTTGAAGTCGCTCGTATCATGCAGAAATACGACTTAGAGGCTATTCCGGTTGTTGATGAATTAGGACGATTAGTCGGAAGAATTACCATCGATGACATTGTAGACGTAATTAAGGAAGAAGCCGATAAGGATTACCAGTTAGCTGCCGGTATTACCCAAGACGTTGAATCGAATGACAGCGTTTATGAATTGACAAAAGCACGTTTGCCTTGGCTTTTGATCGGAATGGTAATCGAAATTGTAGCATCTTTTGTTTTGAAAGGCAACGAAGCAACTTTCCAAAAATATTCTACATTAATCATATTTGTGCCGTTACTTTCTGCAACTGCAGGAAATATTGGCGTTCAGGCTTCGGCAATCGTTGTACAAGGTTTGGCAAATGGAACACTGAAAGATTTTAGCCGCGGTTATTTTACCAAAGAAATTACCGTTTCGATGATTTCTGGAAGTATCATCTCATTTCTTTTATTGTGTTATCATTCTATCATGTATCAGCAGTATTTAGTGGGGTTTGCTATTTCAATTTCGATGATTGTTGTAATTCTTTTTGCTGCAACTTTAGGGACTTTAGTGCCACTTTTCTTGAACAAAAACAAAATTGACCCCGCAATTGCGACTGGTCCGTTTATCACAACGACCAATGACGTATTCGGAATCATGTTATACTTTGGAGTAGCAAATTTGATTCTCGGATTCTAGATTTTTGCCACAAATTACCTTTTTACAGTGATTTAAAATCTCTAAAATCTGCGTAATTTGCAGGCGGAAAATGCTGTTTACCAATCAGAAATAAATTAAAGCCAAACCAAAATGAAAGTACACATTATTGGAGGAGGAAACCTTGGGGTTTCTATTGCCTTGGGAATTGCTAAATTCTCGAAAAACAACCAAGTTACTGTTACTAGAAGAAACATTGCAAGTATCCAATATCTATCAGAATATGGAATTACTGTTTCTAACGATAATAAACACAATATCCAGGAAGCTGATGTTGTAATTTTAACTATAAAGCCGTATCAGGTTGATACTGTTTTAGCCGAAATTCTGCCAGTTATTCAAAACAAAACCATTGCTTCAGCAGTTAGCGGATTGTCTTTGGATATGCTTCAGACTAAAACAAATTTTGAATATCCAGTTGTTCGCATTATGCCCAATATTGCGGCACAGTTTGGGGAATCGGCAACCTGTATTTCTTTTCCAGAAAAATATGCAGCAAACGCTTCGCCAGTTGTTGACTTATTTCAAGATTTAGGAACTGCTCCTGTAATTGATGAAAAATTAATGGATGCAGCAACTGTTTTAGGCGCGTGCGGAACGGCATACGCATTACGTTATATTCGCGCTTCTATGCAGGCAGGAATCGAAATCGGATTTGATTCTAATACTGCTCTTGCAATTGCAGCTCAAACGGTAAAAGGAGCGGCTAAAATGCTTCTGGAAGAACGTGTGCACCCAGAACAATTAATTGACCGTGTAACAACACCGCAAGGCTGTACAATTGTCGGTTTAAATGAAATGGAGCATAATGGTTTCAGTTCATCATTAATTAAAGGAATCAAGACTTCATTGAAACAAATTAAAGGTTAGATTTTAAAGAAATTCCAATATTTTAAAATTCCAAATTCCAATTTTAAAACTGGAGTTTGGAATTTTTTGTTTTGAGGTTCAATATCTTACTCGTGAACAATAATCAATTAAGTCTAAAAGATTTTCTTCATTGAGAACATCTTTAAATGTTGCTCTGTGATAATCAATTCCTAAATTCTCAATTTTAGTACTGTCGATTTTATGGTTTTTCCTTAGCATCCATTTGACGAAAACCAATGAGTCTAAATTTCTAAGTGCAGGCCCTGTACTTTCGGAGTCTAGTTTATGGCAAGCGGCACAATTGGAGTTAAAAATCTCTTTTCCTTTGTAAGCATCTCCTGTTAATTCAAAAGCTTGGGTTCCGCAAAACGAAACGGGGATTTGAGGACGTAAGTCAGGGCGTGAAGGATTGTATTTTATTTGATAAAAGATAATACCAATAAGTAATATTATAAGTGATAATGATATCGAAAGTATTTGCCTGATTCTTTTCATTATTGAAGTGAGCACAATTGGAATTTGGAATTTTTACTTTTCGGAATTTGTTTTAGCCAGATTAATAAAATAGACAATTTCAATTCTTAATAGTTTGTCATATTCAGGTCGTTTTTTTGTTCAGAATATATTTTAGATATAAGAAACCTGCTAGACCTGCTATGAAGGAAGCAATAAGAATGGCTATTTTAGAAAAAACAATAACCTCAGGATCTTTGAAAGCAAGTACCGTAATGAATATTGACATTGTAAAACCAATTCCGCCTAGCATTCCTGCGCCAAAAATATGTGCCCATTTTAAGTTTTTTGGCAACATGCACAAACCAGACGTTACACCAACAGAAGAGAAAAGTAAAATACCAAGCGGTTTACCTAATACAAGTCCGAGAATGATTCCGTATGTGTTAACATGATTAAGGCCTTCGTGCCAATTCTCATTAATTGTTAAAGCGGTATTGGCTATCGCAAATAAGGGAAGAATAAAAAAAGCAACGGGCTGATGTAAAAAATGCTGTAATCTATACGATGAGGTTTTTTCTCCGCCATCTCCAAACGGAATTACAAATGCTAAAATAACTCCCGTAATGGTTGCATGAACACCTGAATTAAGCATAAAATACCACATTATGGCTCCACCAATTAAATACGGAATCAGATTATGGATCTTCATTCGGTTTAAGATAAATAATAAGCCCCAAATTCCAAGTGCGATTCCTAGATTCAAAAAAGAAATAGATGTAGTATAAAAAACAGCAATAACAATTATGGCGCCCAAATCGTCTATAACCGCCAAAGCAGTTAAAAAGACTTTTAATGAAGCAGGAACTCTATTTCCTAGAAGCGATAAAATTCCGATTGCGAAAGCAATATCGGTAGCCATTGGAATTCCGGCTCCGTTCTGTGTGGTTGTTCCATAATTTAAAGCCAGAAAGATTGCGGCAGGAACCAGCATTCCGCCAAAAGCGGCCATAATTGGCAGAGAAGCATTTTTAATATTAGATAATTCACCATGATAAATCTCGCGTTCTAGCTCCAATCCGATCAAAAGGAAGAAAATAGTCATCAGTCCGTCATTGATCCAATGTGTTATAGAATGACCCGCAACTTCTTTTTCCCAAAAAGCAACATATGGAACTTGAATGGAAGAGTTGGCAAGATATAGAGATAAAAGCGTGACAAAGAGCAGGATAATTCCTCCCGATTTTTCGTTTTCAAAAAAGGCTTTAAAAGTCTTGGTAAGTTTCATTAGGGAAGATTTTCTGAAGATTTATATGATGGATTGTGAAATCCTTATTCTTTCAAAGTTAAAAAAAAATCCCAGCAATAAAAAGTTTAGGAGTGAAGGCGTAAAGATTCAAAGGTTCAAAATTTATTGCAATAGGAAAAACTTTGCGGCTTTGTGACTTTGCGAGATTAAATTAACCGTATTTTTGTTTTTTATAAATTCAACACAAAATGAGTATAAAAATTCTTCATATCGACAGTAATAATCCAATTCTTTGGAATCAATTGGAAGAAGCGGGTTTTGAAAATCACGCCGATTTCAAATCTTCAAAAGAAGAAATTGAAGCAAAAATTCAAGACTATAACGGAATCGTAATTCGTAGCCGATTCAAGATTGATAAGATATTTTTGGATGCTGCAACAAAGTTGCAATTTATTGCAAGAGTTGGTGCAGGCCTGGAGAGCATTGATTGTGAGTATGCTTCTTCAAAAGGAATTCATCTTATTGCTGCGCCAGAAGGAAATCGCAATGCTGTTGCAGAACATTCGCTAGGAATGATTTTGTCATTATTTAATAATTTAAATCAAGCCGATGCAGAAGTAAAAGCGGGTCACTGGAATCGTGAAAGCAATCGAGGCCATGAACTGGATTTAAAAACAGTTGGGATTATCGGTTACGGAAACATGGGAAAAGCTTTCGCTAAAAAATTAAGAGGCTTTGATTCTGAGGTTTTATGCTATGATATTTTGGATAATGTTGGCGACGAAAATGCCAAACAAGTTTCATTGGAAGAATTGCGCGAAAAAGCAGATGTTTTAAGTCTTCACCTTCCTTGGACACCAGAAACGGACAAAATGGTCAACAGTGCCTTTATAAATGCGTTTAAAAAGCCATTTTGGATTATAAACACTTCACGTGGTAAAAATATCGTTACAGCCGATTTGGTTGAAGCTATGAAAGAGAAAAAAGTTCTAGGTGCAGGTTTGGATGTTTTGGAATATGAAAAACTTTCTTTTGAAACCTTATTCCAAGAGAATAATACGCCCGAAGCACTTCAATACCTTATGGAAGCAAAAAATGTCTTGCTGACGCCTCATATTGCGGGTTGGACTTTTGAAAGTCATGAACGTCTAGCGCAGGTGATTGTTGACAAAATCAAAGTGGTGTACGGTAAAAACTAGCCTACAGCCTTTAGATATTAATAACGAGTTTTTTCTTGTAAATTTTATTTAGTGAGATTAGTTTTATTTGTTAATTTTTAATAATATTGTTTCCGAATTTTAAAAGAATGAGTCTAAATAGACTCGTTTTTTGAAGTTTGGAGAAAGCCGAAAATCCGAAGAGTAGGAATTAATAAATTTTTTAAACGAAGATGGAATTACAAGAAACATCGAATAATTTTGAAGAACAAATCCCAGTATTTAAAGTAGATCCTATTATGGTTTTGCTATTTGGATTTTTAACTTGCGGATTGTATTTAATTTATTGGAATATTAAAGTAGCTGAGGTTTTTAATGCTGTAGCAAAAAAAGAAGTTATTTCGCAACCAATTGCAATTTTTGCAGGTTGTTGTATGCCAGTTAATATTTACTTTTACTACTTAGCAGGTAAAGATGCATTGCCAAAAGTATATGAGAAAACTGGTGAGCTTCAAAAAGACCAATCTACGTTATTAATTTTTTTAGGACTTTTTTTCCCTATTGCTGCGGCAATGATTGTACAAGGTGATATCAACAGATTATATAAATAATACGCAAACAAGACGTAAAATTTACGGAATTATCGGTGCAGCAATTACACTGATAGTTCCGTTTTTTTTAATGCTTCATAATCATAATGATCATCTGGAGACAGATCAGTCATTATGCCCATTTAAAATGCTGACAGGTTTTCCGTGTCCAGGATGCGGAATTACAAAGTCTCTAGTTTATTTTTATCAAGGAGATTTATACAAATCAATTTCTTATCACATCTTAGGTCCTTTTGTTATTGCTTTTTGCGCCGTAACGATTGTTGTTTTGGTTACAGAATTAATTACCAAGAAAGAATACTTTACGGCATTTTTATATAACAGGAAATTGGCTTATGGACTAGCTGTTTTTCTGGGTGTTTATCATTTTATAAGATTGGTTTTATTTGTGAGAAACAACTCTTTTGACGATATCTTGCATCAGTCAATTTGGTTTTAATAAATCTAGTAATCTGATTTTGTAGCAATCAGATTTTTTTGTTTAAATACAGTTTTAAGAATAGTAAAAAATTAAGATCATGGAAAATACAAAGAGAGAAGATTGGAATAATCCACGTTATGGGCAGGAAAATAAAAGAGTGTTAGCAGGAATTCTAGCTATTTTATTAGGATATCTAGGAATTCATAAGTTTTATTTAGGTTATACTAAAGAAGGAATAATTCAGCTTCTTCTAGGTTTGGCCTTTGGAATTGGTGGTATAATTGGGCTTATTGAAGGAATCATATATTTGACCAGAGATGATGAAGAGTTTTATCAGACGTACCAAATTGGCTATAAAGGCTGGTTTTAAAAGAAAACAAAAAATCCCAGTTACTTGAATTGAGCAAATGGGATTTTTTGTTTTTATATATCAAAAGAAAACTTAATCTTCTTTTTCAGATAATTTCTTTTCCAATTCAATTTGAAACTCTTCTATAACAGGTTTCATTGTGCTTTCAGGAATATCTGCAATTCTAATGTACATTAAACCATCAATTGCGTTGTTGAATAAAGGGTCAACGTTGAAAGCCACTACGCGTGCATTTTGTTTGATATATTTCTTAATTAAAACGGGCAAACGTAAGTTTCCTGGTTCCAATTCGTCAATGATTTTGTCAAACTTATTCAAATCAGATTCAGCTTCGTCAAAGATAAAATCTTTGTCGGCGTCTTTCAGTTTTACTTTATACGCTTTCTTCGGGTGAATATATTGAGCAATATACGGATCGTAATAGTTAGACTTCATAAACTCAATCATCAACGATTTAGAGAAGTCTGAAAACTGATTGCTGATACTTACACCGCCAACTAAATATTTGTGTTCAGGATGACGTAAAGTGGTATGAATAATACCTTTCCACAATAAGAATAAAGGCATTGGTTTTTGCTGATATTCTTTCACGATAAACGCACGTCCCATTTCGATCGACTTATGCATCATATCGTGCAATTCTGGCTCGAATCTGAAAAGATCAGTCAGGTAAAAACCTTCTATTCCGTATTTCGGATAGATTTCAGAACCTAATCCCATACGATATGCACCTGCGATTTTTTTGGTTTCATCATCCCATAAAAACATATGGTGATAATATTGGTCGTATTCGTCTATGTCAATAGATTCGTTTGTTCCTTCACCAACTTCACGAAAAGTAATCTCGCGTAAACGGCCTATTTCATGTAAAATGTTCGGGATTTCTTTTGCGCTTGCAAAGAAAACCTCATAGTTTTTGCTTTGTAAAAACCTGCTGTCGCTATCACGTAATGCTTGCACTTCATCAATCAATTTTGATTCGCTAGCAGGCGTTACAATTTTTTTAGGCGCTTTAGGTATTTTAAGGCTTGCTGTGTCAATCAGTTTGGTGTCTTTTTCAAACGGATTAGCCAGCATATAGGTTTTCTTTCTTAAGAACTCTGAGTATTCTTCAAAAGATTCAATTTCATTTTGTTCACTTACAGAGATTGGTTTTCCAATACGAACTTTAATTACACGGTCTTTCTGCGTTAAAAGCTCAGAAGGTAATTTTGCAGTTCTTAAGGTATCGTCAATCTTAGAAAGCCAGTAAAATAACTTACTGTTTTTAGCATGAAAATAAATAGGAACTACAGGAACTTTAGCTTTTCTGATTAGTTTAAGAGCGCCTTCTTCCCATGGCTTATCTACTACTAATTTGCCATCTTTATAAGTCGAAACTTCACCAGCAGGGAAAATACCCAACGGTTTTCCGTCGCTTAAATGGCGCAACGTTTCTTTAATTCCAATTACGCTCGATTTTGCATCCTTATGGTTTTCAAAAGGATTAACCGGCATAATGTATTTTTTCATCGGAACAATTCTATGTAACAAGAAATTGGCAATGATTTTGAAATTTGGCTCTCTTTCAAGCATCAATTTCAAAAGCAAAATTCCATCAATTCCACCAAGCGGATGATTAGAAATGGTTATATACGCACCATCTTTTGGCAGAC
Organism: Flavobacterium nitrogenifigens; assembly: GCF_003254565.1. Classification (GTDB taxonomy): domain Bacteria; phylum Bacteroidota; class Bacteroidia; order Flavobacteriales; family Flavobacteriaceae; genus Flavobacterium; species Flavobacterium nitrogenifigens. The sequence continues at coordinate 40,303 of NZ_QJRI01000174.1, read as the reverse complement.
GTTTTAAATCTTCTTCAGGGATTTCGAACTTAATTTCCATTTCGTCCAAAATTCCATTCAAAAAGTCAAGGTCTTCCAAATGTTTATTACGATCGTAAATTTTATTAAGGGTCGAGATCTTAAGAACCTTCATAAGAATCCAGCCAGAAAAGGTACCGAAAACTCCGTACTTTTCAACATTTATTGCCTTTGCAACTTCTTTCGCGGTAACTAAACCCATCTACTACTTTTAAATTATTAGAACAGCGAACAAAGATAACAAAAAAGTCTACTTTTCGCTGTTTCCAAGACAAACTTTGCACTTTTTTATTACATTTGGAATCCTAAAAAAATCACTGATGAAAATTATTTCTTATAATGTAAACGGAATTAGAGCGGCAATAAACAAAGGGTTTATCGAGTGGCTACAGCAAGCAAATCCTGATGTAATATGCCTTCAGGAAATAAAAGCGACACAAGATCAAATTCCAGTAGATGATATTACAGCAGCTGGTTATCCGTTTCAATATTACTATCCAGCAACCAAAAAAGGATACAGCGGAGTGGCGATTCTTTCTAAAACAAAGCCAAACAATATTGTTTACGGAACAGGAATTCATCATATGGATTTTGAAGGAAGAAATCTTCGTGCAGATTTTGATGATGTTTCGGTAATGAGTTTATATCTTCCGTCTGGAACAAATATTGAAAGGCTGGATCACAAATTCATGTTCATGGATGATTTTCAGAATTATATTAATGAATTGAAACTTACGGTTCCGAATCTGATTATCTGCGGAGATTATAATATCTGTCACGAAGCGATTGATATTCACGATCCAGTTCGTAATAAAACCGTTTCTGGATTTCTTCCTGCAGAACGCGCTTGGTTGGATGCATTTATGAAATCTGGTTTTATTGACAGTTTCCGTCATTTTAATAAAGAACCGCACCATTATTCTTGGTGGAGTTACCGCGCGGGAGCAAGAGGAAATAACAAAGGTTGGCGTATCGATTATAATTTGGTTAGTAATGTGTTAGAAGACAGATTAAAAAGAGCTGTTATACTTCCAGATGCTATGCATTCAGATCATTGCCCGATTTTAGTAGAAATTGACTAATTTTTGGTATTGTTCTTGTTGAGAGAAAGGTGGTTTAAATTCAAAAATTGATTTTGAATTTTGAAATTGTGAGATTTTAAACGCCTAAAATAAAAAACAATTAAAGTAAGATGATTAAACAAGCCTCCATCGGATTGCTGGCATTAGCCTTGTCCACAACGTCATGTGTTTCTAAGAAAATTTATAATGATCTGGAAACAAAGTATTCAGATTTAAAAAAAGAAAACCGTTCTATCGCTGATGAAAACGAAAGTTTAAAGAAAGCGAAGAATCAGTTGGAAACCGATCGTGATAAATTGACTAAAGATTTAGCAAATGCTAATGATGATTTGGCAAAACAAAAAGCTGATCTTGCTGCGGAACAAAAGAAATATAAAGTGCTTCAGGATTCTTATAATGCATTGGAGAAAAACAGCAATGATGCGTTAGAGAAAAACATGGCTAAGAACCGTGAACTGTTAGCGCAATTAGAAGCAAAAGGTAAAGCTCTTGCAGACGAACAAGCTCGTTTGGATAAAACAGCAAATCGTTTGAAAGAATTGGAAGACATGATTGCGGCCAAAGAGGAATCAATGCGTAAACTGAAAGAAACGTTATCAAAAGCCTTAAATGGTTTTGAAGGTAAAGGTTTAACGGTGGAACAGAAAAACGGAAAAGTATATGTTTCTATGGAAAATAAATTGCTTTTCAATTCAGGAAGCTGGGCTGTTGGAACAGAAGGTAGAAAAGCGGTTGTAGAACTTGGAAAAGTTTTAGGCGATAATCCAGATCTTTCAGTTTTAATTGAAGGACATACAGACGACGATCCGTATGCGGGTTCTGGGCCAATTGCAAACAACTGGGATTTATCGACAAAAAGAGCAACAGCAATCGTAGCGATTTTAAGCGAAAACCCAAAAATCAATAAACAAAAATTAACGGCAGCAGGAAGAAGCGAATTTTCTCCGCTAGCTAGCAACGCAACTCCAGAAGGAAAAGCAAAAAACCGTAGAATCGAAATTATCTTGACTCCAAGATTAGATGAGATTGCGGAGATGCTTAATAGTATTAATTAAGATGCTAAGGTTCTGAGATACTAAGGTACTAAGGTTTTAAAAAGGTTCAAAGTTTTACTTTGAGCCTTTTTTATTAATTGGAATCTAAAGTTAGCATCTTAGTCCCTTAGGATCTTAGCATCTCAAAATAAATCTTGTACTTTTTTTAACCTTTCTCGTTTTTAGATTTGAGAAATCCGTTTGTATCTTTGAAACTTATATTTAAAAAGAAAAAAAACTTAGAATCTTAGCCACTTAGAACCTTAGAATCTCAAAAGAATGAAATACACAACATTACCCAACACCGATATAAAAGTTAGTAAAATATGCCTTGGAACGATGACTTTTGGGCAGCAGAATACAGAAGCAGAAGGCCATGCTCAAATGGATTATGCTCTTGAAAGAGGCGTAAATTTCTTTGATACAGCCGAAATGTATTCAGTTCCAGCAAGTGAAGCGACTTACGGAAGCACAGAAAAAATTATAGGGACTTGGTTTAAGAAATCTGGAAACCGTGATAAAGTGATTTTGGCTTCTAAAATTGCAGGTCCAAACCCAAATTTTGGTTATATGCGTGAGAAATTGGATTTTTCTCCAACAAGTATTAAATATGCGGTTGAAAATAGTTTAAAAAGACTTCAGACAGATTATATTGATTTGTATCAAATGCACTGGCCAGAAAGGAAAACCAATAATTTTGGAACACGTGCTTTTCACGGACATGATGATGTTTGGGAAGATAATTTCAGAGAAATATTAGAAACTTTCGACGGATTAATCAAAGAAGGTAAAATCAAACATATTGGGGTCTCAAATGAAAATGCTTGGGGGATGATGCGTCTTTTGGAAGAAAGTAAATACAATAATCTGCCAAGAATCAAAACCGTTCAAAATCCGTATTCTTTGTTGAACCGTTTGTTTGAAGTAAATTCTGCAGAAGTTTCAAAATATGAAAATGTTGGTTTATTAGGATATTCGCCTTTAGCTTTTGGAGTTTTGACTGGAAAATTCTTAACTGGAGAAAGTCACCCGAAAGCGAGAATTAATCTTTTCCCGCAATATAAACGTTACAATAGCGATCAATGTACCGAAGCAACAAAATTGTATCAGGAAATCGCCAAAAAACATGGTTTAACGCTAACGCAATTGGCAATGGGATTTGTATTGCAACAGCCATTTTTGACAAGCTCTATTATCGGAGCAACGACTTTGGAACAATTAAAAGAAAATATCGACACAATTGATGTGGTTCTTTCTAAACAGATCTTAGCAGAAATTGATGCGGTTCAGGCTATAATTCCAGATCCTGCTCCTTAAGTTTTTTTGCCACGAAGGCGCTAAGGCACGAAGTTTTTTAATCTCGCAAAGACGCAGAGTCGCAAAGTTTTTTGAATAGCCCCCAGCTTAAGCTAGGGGAATATGATTGAAATAGAAAAGGGCTTTAGCCAAACTAGTAAAGTTTGGCTAAAGCCCTTTGATCTGGGTTTATATTTTCATCCAGCTAAAGCTGGATGCTATTGAATTTAAAAGTATTAAACTTTGCGACTCTGCGTCTTTGCGAGATTAAAAACAAAAAAACTTCGTGTCTTAGCGTGGCAAAAACAACTATAAATCAAATTCGTCATCAACAGCCAAAGAATCAGTTTTGACTGCTGTAGAATCTGGAACTTTAATTTTGATTAAAGAACGCGCATTTCCTGAAATGTAAACTGGTAATATTCCGATCGTATCTTCAGGAACTAAAAGACCTCTTCTAAACATTAGATTCTTCAAGAATTTCTGGTTCTTGATGGCGTAATCTTTCAAATTGCCTTCATCATTAAATTGATACATGAATTTTCTTGGTTTCGGGATAATCGTTGCCAAGTACAAACATTCATCAACATTTAAAGCTGAAGGGCTTTTTTGGAAGTAAAAATGGCTTGCTTCTCCAATTCCATAAACATTTGGTCCCCATTCAATAATATTGAAATAGACTTCAAGCATTCTTTCTTTGCTTACAATTCGGTTGTTTTCTAAAATGTAAACTAGTAGAATTTCTTCCAGCTTTCGCGAAAGCGTTTTTTCTCTAGTCAAGAAAACGTTTTTAATTAGTTGCATACTAATTGTACTAGCACCGCGCGAGAATTTTTTCGTTCTGATATTCTTTAGAATCGATTGTTTGAAAGCTTCATTGATGAATCCGTGATGAGAGAAGAAAGATGGATCTTCGGTCGTTAGAACGCATTTTCTCAAATAAGGAGAAATTTGATCTAAAGGTGTGTAATTCGGGTTTGCATTTCCAACCAAAACTGGTCTTTGCAATACATTCTGAATAATGGCGCGATACACAAATTCGCCGTTTAGTTTATTTAAATCGGCTTCTCCGTATTTGGTAATTCGTAAATCTTCTTTATTCAGCTTACTGTCAAAAACAAGTGTATTTGGTTTGTTTTTATTGAATTTGAAATCTAGTTTATAATCAAAATTTCCAGTTGCCTGCATTCCTTGAAAATGCGTAAATAATCCATCAGGAAGCGAAACGATAAAATCCTGCGCTTTCATTTTCGGAATATCAACTTTCAAAGTATAAACTGTATCTTTTTCGGTGTCATAAGAAATATAAGGGCGAACTTTGATTTTATTCAACTGCATTGTCGAACTGCTGTCAATAGAAATGAAACTATCGCCCAATAAGAATCGATAATCAAAACGAGCATTTTTTATAACCACATCTTTGCTCGCGATTTTTGGGTGATTGATTTTAAGATTTGTGATAGAAGTATAACCGTCAATATGTAGTTCGCTTCCACTTTTATCAATGTTTTGAACATTCAATCGAATGGAATCAAAACTTGCTTTTAAGTTATAACGCTCATCTAAATACGGAACGCGAATCGCGCCAGTATCTAAATTGAAAAAACGAATATCTGCTTTTTTATTTCTCGGATCAGCAAATCCTTTGATGTTCCAGCGCTGATCAAAATCTTTGGCTTGGACATGAAGATTGGTCTCGAGCTGTTTGTTGCTTAAAACTAATTTATCTACCGCGATATTGGTTTGTTTTCCGTTGTCGTCGATTTTGAATTTGAAGTTTTTCAAATCCATATCGGTTGGAACCAAATTCAGGACTTTTGAAATGATTCTGTAAGCAAATGAAGCATATTTACGTTTTTCGTTCGATTCTGTTTCTTCTTTGTCTCTTTTTAAAAAGGCATCAAAATTTCGTTTTTTACCTTTTTTGACTAATTGAATGTAGCCGTTATCAACTTTTAAAGTTCCAAGCTGAACATCTCCAATAAGTAAATTACTTAAACTGATGCTGGTTTCTACATTCTTTATTTTGACAAGTGTGTCAGCATTTATTGGAGCTAAAACAACATCTGTCAATTTTATAGTCGATAAACCATCAAATGAAGCCGATTCAACAGAAAAATTACTGTTGTACTGAACAGCCATTTTATGGGTAACTTTTGCAATGGCCTGTTTTAAAAGTGAATTACGAAAATAATACAGTCCGATGCAAAGCACTAAAATTACTATTCCTAGTATTTTTAATGCCTTGTATATTTTTTGTTTTGGAAAATTCATAAAGTTGGTTTTCAAAAGAATTTAGAAATTTTTGAAACGTAGTATTGTTTTTTTTGCCACGAATTACGCGAATTAATTTTAGATAAACTAAAACGTATAAATTCAGATTTTAAAATTAAAATAAAATTCGTGTTTAATTTGTGTAATTCGTGGCAAAAGAAAAAATTAACCAAAAAGTATACTTGCAACATCTTCAATTTTTGCAACAAGTTCAATCTTAATTCCTGTATTCTTTAAAGCAATTTTGTTGTATTTGGAAACAAAAATGGTATCGAAACCTAGTTTTTCAGCCTCTTGAATACGCTGATCCACTCGATTAACAGGACGAATTTCGCCAGAAAGTCCAACTTCGCCAGCAAAACAGAATCCTTTTCCAACTGGAATATCTTCGTTAGAAGATAAAATCGCGGCAACAACAGCCAAGTCAATTGCTGGATCATCAACAGAAATTCCTCCCGTGACATTCAAGAAAACGTCTTTTGCGCCTAAACGAAATCCAGCTCTTTTTTCTAAAACAGCTAGAATCATATTTAGCCTTTTGGCGTTATAACCTGTTGTGCTTCGCTGTGGCGTTCCGTAAACGGCCGTGCTGACCAAAGATTGTATTTCGATCATCAACGGACGCATGCCTTCTAAAGTTGTGGCAATTGCAGTTCCAGATAATTCTTCGTCTTTATGTGAAATCAGAATTTCAGAAGGATTACTCACTTCTCGTAATCCGCTTCCGAGCATTTCGTAAATACCAAGTTCAGAAGTAGAACCAAAACGGTTTTTTAGTGAACGTAAAATTCTATAAATATGATTTCTGTCGCCTTCAAACTGAAGAACGGTGTCAACCATATGTTCCAAAATTTTTGGTCCTGCGATATTTCCGTCTTTGGTAATGTGCCCAATTAATATTACCGGGATATTGCTTTCTTTGGCAAATTTGATCAATTCTGCAGTGGTCTCACGAATTTGGGAAATACTTCCTGCGGTCGATTCGATATAATCAGTATGCAAAGTCTGAATGGAGTCAATTATGACTACTTCAGGCTGAATGGTTTCAATCTGTTTAAAAATATTTTGCGTTTTGGTTTCGGTAAGAATATAGCAGTTATCGCTATTTGGCGTAATTCTTTCCGCACGCATTTTGATCTGTTTCTGACTTTCTTCTCCAGAAACATATAAAGTTTTATAAGGTAGTTTTAGAGAAACTTGAAGTAAAAGTGTACTTTTTCCGATGCCGGGTTCACCGCCTAAAAGCGTTAAAGATCCAGGGACAAGTCCGCCACCCAAAACACGATTCAATTCGCCATCGGTAGTGTCCATTCGGACCTCCTGGGTAGAATCGATCTCGTTAATTTTTAAAGGTTTTGGTGCTTTGCTTGTTGGAGTAGGTTCGCTTTTCCAAGCCACTTTATCCTGTTTCTGGATAATTTCTTCGGCAATCGTATTCCATTCTTTGCATGCGTTGCATTGCCCTTGCCATTTGGCATATTGGGTTCCGCAGTTTTGGCAGAAAAAGGAAGTTTTAACTTTTGACATTATTTACTTTTTTTAGCAAGTGTATTCATTTCGTCAATTTTCTCATACATCAAGTCTTTGTTCAAATCGCCAATTGGCTCCATTTGCGAAGCGTTTTGGTATTTTTTCGAAGCGTGTTTAGGATCACCTTGTTTTTCATACATTAATCCTAATTCATATTCTCCCAACATGGCTTTTGGGTAATTTACATTTCCTATTTCAGCCATTTTTCCTAGTTCGCTATAGGCATTTCTTTTTAAAATAAGATTTTCTACTACTTTAAAATCGCTCATTCGAACAGGAATTTGAACTCCTAAAGCTTCAGACATTGTAGCATATTTTTTTTCTAAATATTCTGCATAACCTTCTTGAAGAACCGCAATTTTGTCGTTGTATTCGGCAGAATTGATAGGACGGTATATTTCAAAAATCTGGTACAATGCACTTGGAATAGAATGCAATACTTCTGTGTAATGTGTTGCACCTTTGAAAACATCATATTTATAATTCACTAACGGATTATTAGCAATTTTAATATTGCTGTTTAATTTATCTATTGGCTCTTTAATTTTTTTAATATCGCCTTCTCCTGCAGAAAGGTAATAGAATATTGGACTTTTTATTTTGGCAAACTTTTCAGCAATACGCACTTCCATTTTTGGAGCAAGCTCTGGGCTTAAGCAGATATATGCATTAAAAAGCGGAATTTCTTTATACAAATAAAAATTAGCAAAACTTGCTGTTACATCATGACCTGCAATAAGTCTGAAAGGCGAGGTGCGATATTTTTTTTCGATATAAGGAATTAATTCTGCTCCGATAAATTCGAAAAATTTTGCTCCTTTTTCAAAAGGAAGACCTTCGTTTTGATCAATTGTTGTATCATCGTAGCGTTCTTCATCTTTGTTTTGATGAATTCCGATGATAATCATTTCTGGAATATCATCCCAATAAGTTCCATAACTTACAGCTCCAGAAAACGGATCAAATAAGTAATCTCCATCCAATAAATAAAGAACAGGGTATTTTTTGTCTTTGTTTGCTTCATAAGAAGCAGGAAGTCCGATTGTAATTCTGCGCTCTTCTCCCAGTTTTTCTGATTTAATATTATCGAACGTTTTTTGGGCAAACGACGAGAACGAAATCAAAAGTGTCAGTAGGTAAACTTTTTTCATGATTTGTGGCATTTCAGTAAATTAAAAAGTATTGAAAATAGTGTAGCAATATACTATTTTATTTGCTTCGTTCTTAAATGGGGAAAAAATTGAAGCGCAATGTTTTAGCGTCAAAATCATTTTGGATTGAGACAAAAGAAGGATTCTTTGTTCAAAAATGGCTTTTGACAAAGAAAGTAAATTCTTAAAAAAGAAAGAATTGATTAGGTTAGCGAATTATCATTTTCGTTAGGGAAAATAATCCAAGGTTTGAAAGTTTTCGCTTCTTCAAAATCCAAAGTTGCATAAGAAATGATGATGATGATGTCATCTTTCTGAACTTTTCTTGCAGCTGGACCATTCAAAGTAATTTCACCTGAATTTTTTTCGCCTTTAATAGCGTAAGTTTCAAAACGTTCGCCATTATTAATGTTCACAATAGATACTTTTTCGCCTTCAATAATGTTTGAAGCTTCTAGTAAAGTTTCATCAATAGTAATGCTGCCAATATAATTTAAATCGGCACCGGTTACTTTAACACGATGAATTTTTGATTTTATAACTTGAATTTGCATGATGCAAAGTTAGATTAATTTAATGAAATGGTGTCTATCAGTCTTATAGAATTAACAAATACTGCTATAAATGCTCGGTATTTTTTGTCATTCTCTTTCTGATCGATAGATAAAAGTGTAGATTCGTCAGCAATAACAAAATACTCGAGTTCGAACTCTTTGTTGTCTTTGAAAGAATTTTCTACAAATTCGATTGTTTCTTGCGGACTATGATTTTGGAAAATCTCTTTTGCCTCAGTTAAGGTTTTGTAAATAATTGAAGCGTCCTTTCTTTCCTCTGCCGTCAAACGTTCATTTCGTGAACTCATTGCCAGCTGATTTTCTTCCCTAAAAATTGGGCATCCTACAATGTTTACAGGTAATTCTGTTTTTTCAACTAATTTTTTGACAATTTGAAGCTGCTGAAAATCTTTTTCTCCAAAATAAGCATTTGTTGGAGTTACGATTTCGAATAGCCTTTTAACGATTGTTCCAACGCCATTAAAATGGCCAGGGCGGAATTTTCCTTCCATCTGGTTTTCTAATCCGTCGAAATCAAAAGCTTGCGAAACAGTATTTCCTTCATAAATATCTTCAACTGAAGGAGCGTATAAAATAATTTTATCACTTAATGTACGCATTTTCTTAACATCTTCTTCTAGTGTCCTAGGATATTTTGCTAAATCTTCTGGGTTGTTAAATTGTGTTGGATTAACAAAAATGCTCACTACTGTGTCGTCGTTTTCTTTTAGAGAACGCTGCATTAAAGCCAAATGTCCTTGGTGTAAAGCGCCCATTGTAGGTACAAATCCGATAGTTGAATTTGCGGTTTTGATAGTTTTAAGATAGGCTATCAACGCTGCTTTACTGTAGAAAATATGCATTGAGGTATTATTAAAATTTATGCAAACATAATATATTAGTTATAAACTGCATAAAATTTTGTAATTTTGCGACGTTTTTATTACCAAAATTAAGTAAAATACTATTATGAAAGATAAGAGGATATTATACGTATCATCTGAAGTCGTGCCTTATTTGGCTGAAAATGAGGTTTCTTTAATGTCTTATGACGTTCCGAAAATGATTAATGACCAAGGCGGTCAGATAAGAATTTTCATGCCAAGATATGGGAATATCAATGAGAGAAGACACCAATTGCATGAAGTGATTAGACTTTCAGGGATGAATTTGGTAGTGAATGACTTAGACATGCCATTGATTATTAAAGTAGCATCTATTCCGAAAGAAAGAATCCAGGTTTATTTTATCGATAATGATGAATACTTCAAACGTAAAGCAACTTTTACAGATGAAGAGGGCGCTTTATATCCTGATAATGACGAAAGAGCCATTTTCTTTGCAAAAGGTGTTGTTGAGACTGTAAAAAAACTAAACTGGGTTCCAGATATTATTCATGTTCATGGCTGGCTTGCAGCTATGCTTCCAATTTATATGAAGCATTATTATAAACATGAAGCATTGTTTTCTGAAACTAAAATTATTACTTCTGTTTACGGACAATCGTTTGATGAAAATCTAGATTTAGAGATGATCAATAAAGTTAAATTTGACGGTGTTCCTCATGAGGCTGTGTCAGATTTAGAAACTCCAAATTACGAGAATGTTTTAAAAGCTAGCATCTTACATTCAGATGGAGTAATTATTGCGTCAGAAAATGTTTCTCCAAGTTTAACAAAATTTATAGAATCTTCAGGAAAACCTTTTTTACCTTTCGCCACGAAAGATGCGTTTGCTGATGCTTATACAAATTTCTACAGAACATTTGGACTTTAAATTTTAATTTTATTATTAGACATGTATAAAACTTCTTTTTTTAAGAAATCTCTTTTAGCTGTATTGGCTGTATTTTTATATTCTTGTGACAAAGATTTCAATGCGATTGGTGATGGTTTAGTTGGTGATGATCACTTTGGACTTGAGTCTGAAAAATATGATGTTATAGCTTTTAATCAAGAAGTTACCTCTGTTCAGTCAAATAATATGACACCAAATGCGTTAGGTATTTTTGATAATCCGCTTTTTGGGACTACAACTGCAAATTTTGTAACTCAGGTTGGGTTAGAGTCATATCCTCCAACTATTGGATTAACTCCAGTTATTGATAGTGTTAAAATAGAGATTCCTTATTTCAGCCATGTTACTGCTACTGATAAAGATGGGAACAATACGTATGAGTTAGATTCTATTTACGGTGATAAAAACGGAAAACTAAAACTAAGTGTTTATGAGTCCGGAATTCAGATGAGGAGTAGTTATTTTAATAATGGTTCTCAGCTGCCTCAGTTTTATTATACAAATCAAAACACTGAATTTTTCAACGAAAAAGAGGGGGAAAGATTAAATAATGGTGGCGCTTTAGAGAATGATGAGTTTTATTTTAATGCAAAAGAAGTTGTAATAAAAACGACTAATGCTGATAAAACTGTAACGACAGAAAGAAAAAAACCTCAGATGACACTACATCTTAAAAAAGAATTTTTTCAAGATAAAATTTTAAAAGCAGATGCTTCTAAACTTTCGGCAGAAGATGTTTTTCAAGAGTATTTTAGAGGTCTATATTTTAATGTTGAAAAATCGGGTTCTAGTCCAAGCAACATGGCTCTAATAAATTTTAGCGAAGGTAAAATTACAATTTTTTACAAAGCCAAAACAGAGGCTACATCAGATGTAGAGAGTAAGAAAATCGTATTGAATTTAAAAGGTGCTTCGGCGGCAACATCAAATACAGCTAATTTTCTGGCTGATGCACGAAATCCTGAGTACGAAAGTGCTATAACTACTAACGTTAATAAAATTGTTGGAGATGAAAAACTTTATCTAAAAGGCGGTCAAGGATCTTTAGCTATTATAAAGCTTTTTAATCAGACAGATGTAATGGGGTATGATGAAAAAGGTAATGTAGTAAATGCGTCAAATAAGGTTCCTGATGAATTAGATGAAATTAGATATAATGTGGCTAACAAAAACTGGAAAGTTAACGAAGCTAACTTAGTATTCTATATTGATGCCACTAAAATGACAGGTACAGAAGAGCCAAATAGAGTGTATTTGTATAATTTTACAGACAATACTGTTTTGGCAGATTATTCTAGTGATCCTTCTTCTGCTTATGGAGGTTTGATTACGGTAGGTTCAGATAAAAGAGGCAAGAGTTATAAAATTAGAATCACAAGCCATTTCCGTAATTTAATTAAGGATGCAACGGCTAAAAATGTTGATTTAGGACTGGTTGTTTCACAAAGTGCTACAACACTTACATTTAATGCGTTGGAGAACAAAATTCAAATTAATGATGATCCAATTGAATATTTTTCTGTGGCTCCAAGAACATCAGTTATGAATCCTTTGGGTACAGTCTTATTTGGAGGAAAAAAAGGTGGTTCACCTGATTCAGAACAAGAAAAGAAAAGACTGAAACTCGAAGTATACTACACGAAACCAAATTAATAAATATATATGTGTGGAATTGTTGGATATATCGGTCACCGAGAGGCCTATCCTATTGTAATAAAAGGATTAAAGCGTCTTGAGTACAGAGGATATGATAGTGCCGGCGTTATGTTGTATGACGAAGAGGCAGGTATTAAAGTTTGTAAAACAAAAGGTAAAGTTTCTGATCTTGAGGCTAAAGCCAACGAGGGTTTTACAGTAAACGGAACTATTGGAATTGGACACACACGTTGGGCAACTCACGGAGTTCCTAATGACGTGAACTCGCATCCTCATCTTTCTAATTCTGGAGATTTAGTGATCATTCATAACGGAATTATAGAGAATTATGCGCCTTTAAAAGAGGAGCTTATCAAAAGAGGTTATACTTTTAAATCGGATACAGATACTGAGGTTTTAGTTAATTTAATAGAAGAAGTTCAAAAGAAAGAAAATATTAAATTAGGTAAAGCGGTTCAGATTGCATTAAACCAAGTTGTTGGTGCATATGCAATTGCTGTTTTTGATAAAAAAAATCCAAACGAACTTGTGGCGGCGAGATTAGGAAGTCCGTTGGCAATTGGAGTTGGAGAAGGAGAATATTTTGTAGCTTCTGATGCTTCACCATTTATTGAATATACTTCAAATGCGGTTTATTTGGAAGATGGTGAAATGGCAAATATCAGATTGCATAAGCCAATTAAAATTAGAAAAATCCAAGATGACTCGTTAGTAGATCCTTATATTCAAGAACTTCAAATGAACTTGGAGCAGATTGAAAAAGGAGGGTATGATCATTTCATGCTAAAAGAAATCTACGAGCAGCCAAGTGTTATTAAAGATACTTACAGAGGAAGACTTCATGCAAATGAAGGAATTGTTCAGATGGCTGGTGTTGAAGATAACTTGGAGAAATTCTTAAATGCAAAACGTATCCTTATCGTAGCGTGCGGAACTTCTTGGCATGCAGGTTTAGTGGCAGAATACATCTTCGAGGAATTTACACGTATTCCTGTTGAAGTAGAATATGCTTCTGAATTTAGATACAGAAACCCAATTATCAATAAAGATGATGTAGTTATTGCAATTTCACAATCGGGTGAAACTGCAGATACTATGGCTGCTATTAAATTGGCTAAAGAAAACGGAGCATTTGTATTTGGAGTTTGTAATGTAGTAGGTTCGTCTATCTCTAGAGAAAGCCATGCGGGTGCTTATACACACGCAGGACCAGAAATCGGAGTAGCTTCTACAAAAGCATTTACTACTCAAATTACGGTTTTAACGATGATTGCTTTGCGTTTAGGAAAAGCGAAAGGAACATTATCAAATACAGATTTCCATACGTATCTTCAGGAATTAGAGATTATTCCTGAGAAAGTATCTGAAGCTTTAGAAACAAATGATAAAGCAAAAGAAATTGCCGCCGCTTTTAAAGATTCGCCAAACTGTCTTTATTTAGGTAGAGGATATAATTTCCCAGTTGCTTTAGAAGGAGCATTGAAATTAAAAGAGATTTCATATATCCACGCAGAAGGTTATCCAGCAGCAGAAATGAAGCACGGTCCAATTGCTTTAATTGACGAATTAATGCCAGTTATTGTTATTGCTCCAAAACAAGGGCATTACGATAAGATTGTAAGTAATATTCAGGAAATTAAATCAAGAAGCGGTAAAATTATTGCTGTAGTTACAAAAGGAGATACTCAAGTTCGTGAATTGGCAGATTATGTAATCGAAATTCCAGAAACTTCAGATGCATTGTCTCCATTAGTTACAACAATTCCGTTACAATTACTTTCCTACTACATTGCAGTTATGAGAGGTTGTAATGTTGACCAACCTCGTAACTTAGCGAAGTCGGTTACAGTGGAATAGATTTTATTTAAGTATAAAATATGTTAAAAAAGCGAGATTTAGGTCTCGCTTTTTTTTATTGTCAAAAATTTTTTTGGATGTATGTATTTTTATGAATTTTTCAGTTTTTTAATAAAAATTTATATGTATGCATAGTAAACTGATTTTTCTTTAGGTTTTCTTTGTTTTTATTTTAATAAAATGAATTAGGAAATAGTTAAAATATTGTATAAAATCATGATAAATATCAATTTTATTTAACGTTTTTTTATACATATTAAAATATTTGTGTATTTTGGCTAGATATACTAACAAAAAAACTAACCCTAATGAGAGTCTACTTGCTAATTATGTTGTTATTCAGCGGAGTATCTTTTGCGCAGAATACAATTACAGGTTCGGTTACAGACAGTAACAAGCAATCTATTCCTGGTGCCAATATTGTTGTGGTAGGAGAAAACACTGGTGCTTCTACAGATTTTGACGGATCGTTTAAATTGACTACTAATGCTAAACTGCCTTTTTCTGTAAAGGTTTCTGCAGTAGGATTTGAGTCTAAAACGATAAGCATAACGACGGCAAATCAAAAAGTAAATGTGGTTTTAAAAGGTGAAGAAACAAAATTAGATGAAATTGTAGTTTCGGCATCAAGAACGCCAGAAAGAGTTTTGGAATCTCCTGTGACCATTGAAAGAATGGGGATTCAGGAAATTAAGAAAACGGCTTCTCCTTCGTTTTACGATGGTTTAGAAAATATGAAAGAGGTTCAGATGAATACGAGTAGTATGTCGTTTAAGTCAATTAACACGAGAGGATTTGCTACGGTTGCAAATACTCGTTTCATGCAGTTAGTAGATGGAATGGATAATGCGTCTCCGTTGTTGAACTTTGTCTTAGGAAACATGATTGGAGTGTCAGAAATTGATGTTCAAAGTGTGGAGTTGCTTCCTGGAGCATCCTCTGCTTTATATGGAGCCAATGCTTTTAATGGGATTTTGTTTATGACTAGTAAAAGTCCATTTACAAATCAAGGGATTTCGACTTATTTTAAGTATGGTGCAACTTCACAAGAGGCGGCTGGCACAAATAGTTTTTATGATTTTGGTATTCGATTAGCTCATGCTTTTAATAAATATTTTGCTGTTAAAGCAAACTTTACCTACATGCAGGCTACGGATTGGTATGCTACAAATTATGATGATAAAACAAGGGCAGGAATTGATAGAACAAATCCTAGTTATGATGGAATCAATGTTTATGGTGATGAAGCTGCAACAAATATTAAAGGTGTTGGTCAAAAGTTAGAGGCAATGGGACTCATTCCTGCGGGAGCATCTAACCTTTTGCCAAATTCTATGGTTAGCAGAACGGGATATAATGAAATTGATTTAACAGATAATAAAGCAGCAAATAAGAAGGTTGATTTCTCTTTGCACGGAAGGCCTTTTGGGGATGAAAGATTGGAGATTATCTGGCAGAGTAAATTTGGTACAGGAAACGCTGTTTATCAAGGGGCAAATAGATATTATTTGAATGATTTTTTTATGCAACAGCATAAATTAGAATTTAAAGGTAAAAATTTCTTTTTGAGAGGATATATGACTGGTGAGGACGGAGGTCACTCTTATGATATGATTTTTACAGGAATTAACGTAAATAGAAAATGGAAAGACGATAATACTTGGTTTGGTCAGTACGCAGGAGCATTTATTCAAGGAACTTTAGCGGGGATGACACCAGATCAAGCTCATGCGGCTGCAAGATCTACGGCTGATACAGGTCGTTTTTTACCGGGTACAACAGAGTTTAAAAATGCGTTTAATCAGGTTGTAAATGATCCAGATGTTTTAACTGGATCAAGATTAGTCGATAATTCAAAAATGTATCATTCAGATGCAAACTACAATTTTAGAGATATAATTAAGTTTGCCGAAATTCAAGTTGGCGGTTCCTTTAGAGCTTATGAGTTAAATTCTCATGGAAGAATCTATACAGATGCTGATGGTCAGATAAATTATAACGAATATGGGGCATATGCGCAATTGATGAAGAAGTTTTTAGATGACAGATTGAAATTTACAGGATCTCTTCGTTATGATAAGTCTAAAAACTTCGATGGAAATTACTCTCCACGTTTGTCTCTTGTGTACTCTGCAGGAGAAAAAAGAAATCATAATTTTAGAGGGTCTTTTCAAACTGGTTTTAGAAACCCAACAACGCAAGATCAGTATATAGGTTTTAATATCGGAAATGCAGTATTGCTTGGTTCTGCTCCCGATAACTTAACAAGGTTTAATGAGACTTTTAATCTTAGTGCAGAAGGTCAGGCGTATACGGGAAGCCCTACAAAAGTCATGAATGGAAATGATGCTTATGGGAACTCTTATATAGCAAGTTCGGTAAGTGCGTTTTCTGCAATGGCAGGAACAGATCCTGTTGCTGCAGCTGCGTTGTTGAAAAAATCAAGAGCTAATTATGTGAAACCAGAAGAGGTAAAAGCTTTTGAGCTTGGGTATCGTTCTGTTTTTGAAGGTACATCGATAGATCTTAACGGTTACTATAATATATATAACAACTTTATTGGTAATTTAAATGTAGTTTCTCCTTTCTATGGAACTGCTCAGGATAATCCTAATATTGCTGCAGGAACTTCTGATCCAGGTGTTCAGTCAATTAGAGCGCTTCAAAACGGAGAATATAGAGCGTATCAGTTGTATACAAATTCAGATGTAGAAATACATTCATTAGGATTTGGAGTTGGGCTTTCTAGAAAAATAATTGCTGATTACGAATTAGGGGTAAATTACAACTATGCTCAGTTTGATTTTGATCAAGCAAAAGATCCAAGTTTTGAGGCTGGATTTAATACGCCAAAACATAGAATTAAAATGTCAATTGGAAATGACAAGCTGTTTAAGAATTTTGGATTTAATGTTAGCGGAAGATGGAATAGTGAATATTTATGGCAGGCTGGTTTTGCTGATGGTATGATTAAATCTGCTACAGTAATTGATGCTCAGATAAATTATGGAATTCCAAAATTGAAATCGGTAGTAAAATTAGGTGCGGCTAACATTGGCGGTAAAGAATACTATCAAGTAATTGGTGCTGGATTAATTGGTCAACAGTATTTTGCTTCTTGGACTATTAACCCATAATCGATTGTAACCCTAAGTTAAATTCATTGTTTATGTTTCTGAATGTTTAGTTCGGAAGCGGATAATTATAAAAATTATAAATTATGATAAAAAATTTCAAATGGCTTTTATTGGTTTCGTTAACCTTTATGGCTTGTAATAGTGATGATGATGTGGCTCCCGTAACAGAGTCGACAGATGGTAAGCCTTTGACTTCGGGAAGTGCTGATTTTTCGAAATATGTTGCTTTGGGGGATTCTTTTGCTGCTGGCTTTAGTGATAATGCTTTGTTTATTAAAGGGCAGCAAGGGGCGTATACTAATATAATTGCTCAGCAATTTGCTTTAATAACTAATGCGACTTTTAGTACTCCATTAACTAGTGATAATATAGGTGGGTTATTATTAGGTGGTAATATTATTAGTGGGCCACGTTTGTATTTTAATGGGAAAGTTCCTGTTCCTGTAGATGGAGTGCCAACTACAGAAGTTACCGCACATCTTTCGGGTGCTTTTAATAATTTAGGAGTTCCTGGTGCAAGAAGTTATCACTTAGTAGCTCCTGGTTATGGTAACGTGGCTGGAGTAGCAACAGGAAAAGCTAATCCGTATTTTGCAAGATTTGCAAGTTCTCCGAATACAACAGTTTTGGCCGACGCAATTGCGCAATCTCCTACTTTCTTTTCTTTATGGATTGGAGGAAATGATGTTTTAGGATATGCTACATCAGGAGGTACAGGGAAAGATCAAACAGGCAATATGGATCCGTCTACTTATTCAGGAAGCGATATTACAGATCCTACAGTTTTTAAAATGGTTTATTCCAATATAATAAATGGGTTAACGGCTAAAGGGGCAAAAGGTGTAATAGCAAACTTGCCAAATATTACGTCGTTGCCTTATTTTACAACTGTTCCGTATAATCCTGTAGGGTTAACAGCAGAGAAAGCAGCTCAATTAAATGCTGGATATGCAGCTTATAATGGAGGTTTGCAACAATTGAAGGCTTTAGGATTGATAAATGCTGATGAAGTTGCGAAAAGAACAATAAACTTTGTAGTGGGAAGTAATCCTGTGGTGATTGACGATAGTTATTTAACTAATCTTTCAGCTTATGGGCTTCCTTCGTACAGACAAGCGACAAAAGACGATTTAGTGGTTTTAACAGCGATGAATTTCATAGGGACACTTGTTGGAGAAGATCCATCAAAAGTTAATGGAGTCTCAGTGCCTTTGGCGGACAAATGGGTACTGACTAAAGATGAAATTGCAGAAGTGGCTAGAGCTACCAAATCTTACAATGAAACTATTGTGGAAGTAGCTACGGCTAAAAACTTAGCTATTTTAGATACAGAAGCTTTAATGAAGCAAATTGCAGGTGCTGGAATTACGGTTAATGGCTTTACAGTGAAATCTACATTTGTTACAGGAGGTGCGTTTTCTTTAGATGGGGTTCATCCCTCACCAAGAGGGTATGCTTTGATTGCTAATAAATTTATCGAAGCTATCAATGCTAAGTACGGATCAAATTTAAATGGAGTAAATATAGGCAACTATCCGGTTATGTTTCCTAAAGTGTTATAGTTATAATAAAGCCATTTTTTTTAGTAAAAAAGTCGCTCGTTTTAAAAATGTGGTGGCTTTTTTTATTATGTTAAAATTTGTTTTTTTAGTTATTTGAAATCCAACTTTTATGAATCAAACAAAATCATGCTATTTTTTATGAAAAAAAAATTGATTTTATATTTTAAAAAATTATCTTTGCGCTCTGAAAAAAGAGGTATTTTCGATAAACCTAAATAGCTATTTAATAAATACATAAGTAATGTCAAAAGTAATAGGAAAAGTTGCTCAAATCATTGGACCAGTAGTAGACGTAGTTTTCAACGGTAAAGATGTTGAACTTCCAAAAATTTATGATTCACTAGAAGTCACTAAAAAAGACGGAACTATCTTAGTTCTAGAAGTACAATCTCATATTGGTGAAAACACTGTTCGTACCATTTCTATGGACTCAACAGACGGTTTAAGCAGAGGATATGAAGTAGTTGGAACTGGAAGCCCAATCCAAATGCCAATCGGTCCAGATGTATATGGAAGATTATTTAATGTTGTTGGAGATGCCATTGACGGTTTAGGTGATTTGCCAAAATCTGGAGAGAATGGTTTGCCAATCCACAGACCAGCACCAAAATTTGAAGATTTATCAACTTCATCTGAAGTTTTATTTACAGGTATCAAAGTAATCGATTTGATCGAGCCTTACGCAAAAGGAGGTAAAATTGGATTGTTTGGTGGTGCTGGAGTAGGTAAAACAGTATTGATTCAGGAGTTGATCAACAATATTGCAAAAGGTCACGGTGGACTTTCAGTATTCGCTGGAGTAGGTGAAAGAACACGTGAAGGAAATGACTTACTTCGTGAGATGTTGGAGTCAGGAATTATTAAATACGGTGAAGATTTCATGCACTCTATGGAAAATGGAGGATGGGATTTATCTAAAGTAGATATGCCAGGAATGAGAGAGTCTAAAGCTACTTTCGTTTTCGGACAAATGAATGAGCCACCTGGAGCTCGTGCACGTGTGGCACTTTCAGGATTATCTATCGCTGAGTACTTCCGTGATGGAGCTGGATCAGACCAAGGTAAAGATGTATTATTCTTCGTTGATAATATCTTCCGTTTTACACAAGCAGGTTCTGAGGTATCAGCACTTTTAGGACGTATGCCATCTGCGGTAGGTTACCAACCAACATTAGCAACTGAGATGGGTGCAATGCAAGAGCGTATTACATCTACAAACAAAGGATCTATTACATCTGTACAAGCGGTTTACGTTCCTGCGGATGACTTAACTGACCCTGCGCCAGCTACAACTTTCGCGCACTTAGATGCAACAACTGTATTGTCTCGTAAAATTGCTGAGTTAGGTATCTATCCTGCGGTTGACCCGTTAGATTCTACTTCTAGAATCTTAACTCCTCAAATTTTAGGAAACGAGCACTACGACTGTGCACAAAGAGTAAAAGAAATTCTTCAAAAATACAAACAATTACAAGATATCATCGCGATCCTTGGTATGGAGGAGTTATCTGAAGAAGATAAACTTGCAGTAGCAAGAGCACGTCGTGTACAACGTTTCTTGTCTCAGCCATTCCACGTTGCAGAGCAATTTACAGGTATCCCAGGTGTATTAGTTGATATTAAAGATACTATCAAAGGATTTAACATGATCATCGATGGTGAGTTAGATCACCTTCCAGAAGCAGCTTTCAACTTGAAAGGTTCTATTCAAGATGCAATCGAAGCTGGAGAGAAAATGTTAGCTGAAGCATAATAATCAAGCAGAGCTTGATAAAATCAAAAAAATAAAAATTCCAAATTCCAAGATTGGGATTTGGAATTTTATAATTTGGAATTTTAAAAAACAGTTATGATTTTAGAAATAGTATCACCAGAAGCGAAATTATTTTCAGGAGAGGTAACATCGGTTACTTTACCAGGAGTTAACGGAAGCTTTCAGATTTTAAATCATCACGCCCCAATTGTTTCAATCTTAGAAGAGGGAACAATTAAAATTGCAGCTCCAAGCTTCAGTTTTTCTAAAGAGGCTGCTGATAAATTTACGAGAGTTAATGACCAAACTTATACTTTAGGGATTAAGTCAGGAACAATCGAAATGAAAAACAATAAGATAATTGTATTAGTAGACTAAGACAATTTCAAAATAAGCTGAAAAAGCCAGACAGTATTGTCTGGCTTTTTTTATTTTTGAGGCATGGAAGAAAAAACAGAGAATGAAATTTCGATTTTTGTAGGAAAACGAGCTTGGTACGAACTATTACTGGCATCAGTGTTTTTTGGAGCTTTTATTTATATGATCCTTTTGTTTGTGTATTTTGCTTTTATTGAAGTATCGGTTAAAATAGCGATTAGGGCTTTCGTAGTGTTTCTTTTGTGTGGGACATATTGCTTGGTTTACGGTTTTAAATTTTCTGCAACTAAAAATATGCTGGTAAATTTGAAGACCAACACTATAATTTCGAGGTATATTGTTGGGCCATTTTCATATGATGTGAAATTGAAGGCAACAGAATTTGAATATGTTTCTTTTTTCGAAGATAGATATGGTGAGTTTGGAACAAAACTTTGGTATGTCAAAAATAGGCACTATGAAATGTACAGTTTTGAAGATAAAGAATCTGCATTTCAATTCTCTCTAAACCTTTCGAATAAGCTCAATATTGATTTACTTGATGCCACTGAAAAAGGAAATTTTAAATGGGTAGAGAAAGAAAAAATACAATAAATTGTAAGTCAGGCATTTTGTCTGACTTTTTTATTTTATTACTTTTGAAGTATCAAAATCTCTTTATAAAATATTTGATCGATTGTAAAAGCTCAGTAAGCTTTTGCGCTTTGTTTCATCTAGAATGATGGAACATAACTTTTTATGTCAAATTTTATAAAGAATATATATGAAAAATATATCAAAAGTTGCTGTTCTTGGCGGTGGCGGAAGAACAGGAAAATATTTAGTAAACCAATTACTAGAAAGCGGATTTAGTATAAAACTTTTACTAAGAAATCCGGACAATTTTACCATTAAGGATTCAAAAATAGAAATCATCAAAGGCGATGCAGTCAATAGTGATTCCATAAATTTATTAGTCAGAGATTGTCAGGCTGTGATCTGTACTATTGGTCAAAGACTAGGTGAGCCCATGGTTGCGAGTCAAGCAACAAAGAATGTTTTAAATGCTATGGATGCATATGGAATTAAAAGGTATGTTCTTCTTGCGGGATTGAATATAGATACTCCATTTGATAAAAAAAGTGTAAAAACAGTGATGGCAACCGATTGGATGAAAACTAATTTTCCTGAAATCCAGAAAGACCGACAATTCACTTATGATCTTCTAAAGGATAGTAAGGTTGACTGGACGCAGGTTCGTGTTCCCTTAATTGTTTTTTCTGATGGTAGTGATGAAATTTCTGTAAGTCTTGAAGATTGTTTGGGTGATAAAATTACTGCATTGGATATCTCGAAATTTCTTGTAAAAGAGATGGTGGAATCAAATTATGTTAGACAATCACCATTTATTAGCGCAGTTTAATTTTAGAAAAACGGTGGGTTGCATATAATCCGCCGTTTATTTTATTCTATAGGAAATGCCTAACTTTGTCTTATGGATCTGCCTGAAAATATTAAACGTAAAATAGAAAGCTGTAAGCAGGGAAATCTGTTTAGAAAATTGCCTGTATTTAATAATCTGATCGATTTCTCCTCTAATGATTACATCGGATTTTCTCAATCAGAAACTATTTACAAGCACACTCACGCTTATTTATTAGAAAATGAGATTTTTCAAAATGGAGCCACAGGTTCTAGATTGAGTACAGGAAACCATTCGCTATATCAAATAGCGGAAAGTTTTATAGCACAATTTCATGAGGCAGAATCGGCTTTAATATTTAATTCGGGCTACAATGCCAATCTAGGATTTTTTAGCGCTATACCGCAAGAAAATGATGTTGTTTTGTATGATGAATTATGTCATGCTTCTATAAAAGATGGAATCGCAATGTCTAAAGCAAAATCCTATTCCTTCATTCATAATGATTTTGAAGATTTGGCAAAGTATATTCTTGAATTTCCAAATGCAACAATTTACATTGTAACAGAGACTGTCTTTTCTATGGATGGTGATAGTTCAAATTTAGAAGAATTAGTGCAACTTTCCGAAAAGTACAATTGTTATTTGGTTGTCGATGAAGCTCATGCTTTGGGTGTTTTTGGAGAAAAAGGAGAAGGACTGACTCAGTATTTACAATTGCATGACAAAATCTTTGCGCGAATTGTAACTTTTGGAAAAGCTCTAGGTTGCCAAGGGGCGGCAGTTTTAGGAAGTATTGAGCTTAAAGATTATCTAATTAATTTTGCTCGAAGTTTTATCTACACTACTGCTTTGTCTCCCCATGCTGTTGCGACAATTTTTATGGCTTATCAGCAGTTAGAAATCGAAAAACAGGCTATTGAAAAGCTTCGTCAGAATATTATATTTTTCAATCAACAGAAAAATTTGTTAGGATTAAAACCCATGTTTGTCCATAGTAAATCTCCTATACATTCTGCCATTGTTCCAGGAAACAAAAGAGTAAAAGAATTGTCAGAGCGACTTCAAGAAAAAGGATTCGATGTGCAGTCTATTCTTTCTCCGATTGTTCCAGAAGGTCAGGAGCGACTACGTTTTTGTATTCATAGTTATAATTCGCAAGAAGAAATTAGTCAAATTTTGGAATTAGTTAGAGATTTTGTGTTTTGATTATAATTATTAGAAAAGAATAAAAACAATGAGAGGCTGTCTCGACTTTTCGAGACAGCCTCTTATTTATTCGGTAGCTATTGGAGAAATTTTCTATTTATGCTATTTCTACAACTTGATTTTGCTTTTGATACAGCTTCTTTTATTATTAATTAAATAAGATTTTCCTTGTAACTGCGTGATCATTTTCAAGAATTGTTTTTACCAATAAAACCTGATTGCTAGAATGTAAGTTAGCAACCTCTAATTCTTTTGCTTCAATTTTGTTTTTGCTGTAAAGCAATTGTCCGCCAATCGTATAGATTTGAACTTCTTTAATGTTTTCAACTCCGCTGGTCACGTTGATTACTTTTGATTTTACAGCAACTAAAATTCCATCTTTTACATTCTCAAAATCATCTGTGTTTAACGTTTTATTTGTGTAGCGAAGAACGAAACGATTTGAGTAAGTTCCTGTTCCACTCGAAAAAGTATAATTTTCTTTGCGCAAGTCTGTTATTGTGCCAGTAACTTTGTCTTCTAGATAAACAGGCTGAGTAGTAAAAAATCCGTCTGCATGATCTATTGAAATAGTAAGATCGCCTACAAAAGTGCTTTTGTAACCCAGCTGAACAATATCTGCATCATCAAAAGGTAAAGCGCGACCTTGAATAGTCAGTTTTTTAGTTTCGTTAATACTAAAAAAGTCTATATAAGAGTTGCTTGCCAATGTGATAGCATCAAAATTAGGATCTATACTGTTAGTTGCTCCAGTTGCATATCCAATTAACATTTGTTTGAATGCATAGTCATTATTTGACAAATTCAGCCATAAACGATTTTTTTCTATTTTGTTCGTTTTTGAAGTCGCTTTAAAGAATGATGTGTTCTGTGCATTGACTCTTTGACTGTTTGAAAAAACTATAGAGCTTACTTTTGGCTGGATAAAAAAACCTTGTCCAGTGCCAATGTAGCCACTAGGTACTGTTCCTTTTGGAGATGGTCTGGTTTCTCCCATCAAAGAAAAAACAGCATAATCTGAGCCACTATATCTGTAGGTAGTGGTTCCCTCGATTAATTTAGGAGGAGTATTATGCGACCAAAAATACAATGCCCCAACATCACCATTTTGAGTAATAAATTCTTCGGCATCGATAGAAGAAGGATAAGGGTTACCTACTAAATTCCATTTGTCAGCAACAAGCGGTACTGGAATATCTCCATTATTTGGAGTTCCCGTAAATTTTGCCGTAAAATCTGCCGGAATGTTTATATCATATGTTTGGGGCGCTCTGATACTATATCCTTTGCCAGGTTCCATGGGTAATATTCCATTAGGGCTAACTTCCCATTTTCCGAGCGAAGCATTCCAAGTGTAATATTTGTCATATAAAGTCTGCGGAGAAAGACTGTTCATTGTATAGCTCGTATTGTTTACAGGCACCGACCAAAATGTAACATCATAACGTGCCACATTGATTGTTCTTTGAGCTTCAAAGGCTTGTGAGCTTCCTGTAAACATGTCTTTGCTTGTAGAAGTTTGAAGCAATGATCCTCCATCTAAAATTAGCAGCTTTCCTTGTCCAAAAACATTTATATTTTCGTCAACAGTTAGCGTAACATCTTTTTTAACGGTTAAGGTCACGCCATCATTAATTGTACACGAACAAACAGCAAGATCTGAATTTAATTCTGTATTTGCATTTATTACTACAGAGCTGCCATTCGGAATAGTTCCTGTGCCGTTGTAGGTTGTTATAATTTTAATAAAATTCAAATTTAGTCTTGCGCTTAGTTTGTAATCTTTTAAGCGAATTTCAACTTTAGAATTTTTGCCTAGAACTCTCGGGGTGGTTAATATATTGTTTGCAGGAGCATTGTCGTTAATGTTTCCTGGTGATGTATAAACTGGAGAAGTAGCATTTTCGTCATCAATGAAAATTTGTACTTGGTCATCGCAGTTTGTAATTTGTATCTGGTATGTTCCGCAAGGAAATCCTTGTCTTTTATAAACCAAAGTAAAGTAATCTTGAGGCACGGGAGCTCCTTGCCATCCAGATGCAGCAGGATTAAAAGAAGGTGATTCTGCAAGAGCAAATGAATCTGTTGTATTAATATTTACTGGATTTACGCTATAATACCCGGCATAACTTCCTTGGGGAATGGTAAAATTATTTCCATTATCCGCAGTAGTGAATCCGTACACTTTCCACAAATTATCGCCAAATGGATAAGGTACTGTATTGCTTCCAGCTATTAGGCCCATTGAAAATTGTATTCTAGAATCGGTTGTTTTTTCGTAGTATTCTAAGTCAAAAGTATATTCTACGCCAGCTGTTAATTCCATATTTATGGCCTTTTGAGAGTAATTTACACCAGACCATTGATCGATTATTTTCGTTGTTCCAGAGGCAGTAGTTAAATACAAACGATAATAATCATCGCCTCCAACGGTAATATTGTAAGTCCCTGTTACATCAACTTTTGTTTTCATTTTATAACGAACAAAAAAATAGTCCGAAGGAGATTCACATAACTGCGGATTTACGCCGGTAACAGTTCCTTGTATAACATCGCGATTAAATAGTTTGTTTTCTTCAACTTGTCCGATATAGGTCATGTTTGAAATCGGAATGGTAGTAGGCGTTGCAGGATTTGGGTCTGCAGATGGTGGTAAAGTTGTTGATTTATACACATATCCGATCCATTTATTATCTCCGTATTTAATTTGGTCACCTGGATTACAAACAGGTGCTGTAGCATTAACAGTTACAGTAGCAGAAGAATAATTAGAATTAGTGTTTTTAAGAGTGTATGTAAATGTTGCAGATCCAGTAAAATTTGCTGCAGGTGTAAAGGTGATATTGTTAAGACCGTTTACAGTTACAGTGCCATTACTCGGTTGTGTTACCGTTATGGATTCTAAAGGATAGCCGCCAATAACATCATTGTCTAGAATAGGGACTGTTACAGCCTGATTTGATGGTGTCGAAATAAAATCATTCTTTGCCGTTAAAGTAAAAACATCGTCGATGGTTCCTGTGATTACTGGACCTTCGGGACTTCCGTTTCCATTTTTTATATCAAAAGAACTATTAGGAGTATTGTTTGCATAAACATAAAATCTAATGTACAATGTTTCTCCAGGCAATAAGGTGTTTAAGCCTGGCGCAATATTATTGGTTAATGATGTCCATGACGAGGGAGTATTACTGTCTGGAATTAAAATCTGCGCACCACTGGTAAAATCTGGATTCTTAGAATACTTTACAAGAAATTTTTGATTCTTTCCTCGGTAAGTAAAATTAAATTGTTTAAGATTTAATTTGTGTTTAGAATCGGGTGCGATTTTAAATTGAATGTATTTCGTTTCATCTGCTTTATCTACAACATTAGGATTACTAGGAGAAGCAGGCCAGCCGCTCGTTTGAAAAAAGGCATTATTTTGGTTTTGAAATGTATAATCTAAACTTATGTTAGTGCCCGCCTTTGTAATTGGAGAGTTCGGGTCTACATATTGTTTGGTTACGGGATTAAAAGTGTCATCGGCTCCATTCCAA
Source organism: Flavobacterium nitrogenifigens (assembly GCF_003254565.1). GTDB lineage: Bacteria > Bacteroidota > Bacteroidia > Flavobacteriales > Flavobacteriaceae > Flavobacterium > Flavobacterium nitrogenifigens. Next base: position 13,074 of record NZ_QJRI01000174.1, on the reverse strand, counting down.
AGCGATAAAAAATCAGTTGTGTCTTGATTTACGGTTACTTTTATGGTTCCTGTAGATGTTTCTGTTGCATTTGAGATGGTGTAGTTGAAAACAGAAGTGCCAATAAAACCCGAAGCAGGATTAAAAGTTATAGTCTTATCAGGATTAATTATCGCAGTTCCTTCAGCTGCAGACGGAGGTATAGAAATAACCAAAGTGTTTACGTTGGCTTTGTTTACGTCATTGCTTAACGGATTTATATTAACTGCTACATCTTTTGTAGTGGTAACGTAATCGTTGATGGCTAATATTTTGGTGGAGTCAAAGCTTAAGACTTCACCATTGATTGTAGGTACAATATTTCCGCTTCCCGTTCTAATTTGGAATTCGTTATTAGTGTAATAGGCATAAATTCTAACATAGACTTTTTCAGTAGGTAAAACAGGGTTTATTTCTTCAGAAAAATTCAATGTGTATTGTATCCAATTACTCGTAACTGCTGTTGCTGTTAGAAGATTAAAAACACCAGATGAGAAATCAGATTGTTTGGAATATTTAATTGTATATTTTTGAGAACCTGGAGATTTACATTCAAAAGAGAATGTGTTTAAATTTACTTTGTTTCCTGTTTTAGGCCACAGGACAAATTGCAAATACTTTGTCGGATCATATTGGCCACCCTTGCTTGTAGATGTTGGCCAACCACTACTCTCAAAAAAAGTATTAGCAGCATTGGTAGAGTTATAGATATTAGTTACCGTTGCTGATAAATCAGAAGCGTTAATTGTTCCTATAGGAACAGGAGCAAATCTATTGCCAGAATTTGTCGCATCCCATTTTACTAAATCAGTTTGTGCAAATCCAAAAAAAGGCAATAATAAGAATAAAAGTAGAGTTTTTTTCATGTTAAATGTTTTTTTATCAATTTGTTATACTGGTGAAGGACTTCTGTGTATAAACAAAGGTATATACATTTACGAGCCGAAACTTGGCGCGGTTTTGAGAACACCGATATAATCGATGAACAAAAAAAATACTCGATGTGGTACATTAAAAATTTTAATATCATACAATTTTTCTTATAAAAAACCTGTTTTTATTGTAAGAATAATTGTGATAAATTAAATTTTTAAAGGCTGATTTTTAGGGATTTAGATTAAAAAACGTCTGATCAGCTATAAATTGTAAAAAAAAGGAATATTTTACAACCTAAAATTGTTTTCTTTTTGTAAGTGGTCGAAGACGATTTTGAATGGAAATGCTAGGACTTAAACTCGATGAAAAAAGACATTTTTTTTGAGATTAAGAATAAAATTTATTCCTCTTCTAATTCTTTTGCTTTTTCGTAAACCAAATTACTTTCATAGCCTCTTCGCAGCAAATAGTCGCAGAACTTTTTGCGCTTTTTAAGAATATTAGTTTCCGAAATACTATTCCAACATCTTTCAGCTAGATTTTCAAATGTTTCATAATATTCTTCAGCAGAAATTTCTTTTAATGCTAGGGTAATATTTGTTGTAGAGATGTTTCTTGCTTTAAGCTCATTTGTAATTCTGATTTTGCCCCAATGTTTAATTCTGTGTTTTCCTCTAGCGAAGCTACAAGCAAAACGCGTTTCGTTAAGAAAATTTCCCTCAATAAGCTGTACGACAATACTGTCAATCTCATCACCAGTCATTTTTAGGCTGTATAATTTGGCCACTACTTCGTCATGACAGCGTTCTTGATAAGCACAAAAATGCTCTAACTTTTGTAAAGCTTCTTTGATGGTGAAAGTAGTTTTTGTCGGCTTTTTCATTCGTTTTAACGTTTAGATTCTGCTTTGCTTATTTAGTTATAAATTAATTCTAAAATTTGTTAAGATTTTATAAAAAGAAATAAATTATAACCTTGTGTATTAGGCTAATTTAAATATTTTTGTACGGAATTTTAACATTTTGAAATTCCAGCTTAAAATGCCGGAATTTAACATTTTAGGGTTCAGTCAATTACCAAAAAGAAACATTAGTTTTTTGAAAGGAATTGGCTTTTTTGCTTTTAAGCAAACCAAAAACAAATTTAAAACAAATACCTGCTCTTATATGATGAGAAAATTACTTTACTCGTTTTTATTTTTCATTTCTTCTAAATCTTTTTCCAAAAGATCATTTACGCCAAGTTTAGGGTTGCTTTGTGTTGGGATGTTTTTTGTGGTTTCAAGTAATTATGGACAATGTAATTTTACAGGTTCACAACAATCTGGTTCTACCAAGTCCATAATTTATAACAGAGAATCGGTTTCAGGAACAGATATTGGTACTGTAACTTTTACAGGCGTACCTGTGGGGAGATATGTGGCAGTGAATGTTATTCAGGGATTAACATACACAATTAATGCTGTATCAAGCCCATCATCTTTTAGAGAACGAATTACACTTTTTAACTCAAGTAATACCTCTAACAATGTTGGAACAGCAGTCGAGCCTAACAATGGGAACGCGGGAGCTACCTATACAGATTGGTTAGCAACGTTTACGGGAACTTTATTTGTGAAAATTAACAATAACTCAGGATGTAGTTCAACCGGGAGTAATTCAACCATTACAGTGAGATACACAGGAGGGAGTAATAGTGTCGATCAACAAAATAGAGAAGGAAATGATTCATGGATTGCTCACGTTTATGATTTCTCCAGTTCGGTTGACCCAGATCCTATCACAGAAGCAAATGCCTTTACTAATTCTAGCTATTTGGGATATTTCACACAAGCAAATACTGTTACTGGAACTACGACTTCATTTAGTCAAGGGTATGGAGGAGCACTAACTCCTACTGTACCTTTTACCACAACGGGAATTTCTTCTCAGAACTTTTATGGAGAGACATTCGCCGTACGTTACAGAATGCGATCTACTTTACCAGCTGGTTGCTATTTTGTGAAAGTAAAGGGAGATGATGGAGTTAAACTTACTATAGATGGTGTTAAGGTTTTTGATGCATGGATGCTACAAGGTCCAACAGAATATACTAATGTATTAGTTTATCTGAATGGAAATAGTCAATTGGTATTGGATTATTATGATTATGATGAAGCTAATGTGACGGATTTTACTATTTATCCTGCCGACGACACGATAAATTCTGTGAATGCAATAAATACTGCAGGCCCTGTTTATCGTTGTGCAGGAAGTAATTCAGTTTTGGATGGTTCAACCATTACTTATCAAGGATCAAATACTAATCCATCCATTAAGTTTCAGTGGCAATCATCCCCGGATAACGCGACTTGGACAGATATTAATGGTGCAACAGGAGAGAATTACACGGTTTCAACTAACCCCAATGCAACAACCATGGTTTATTATAGGCGAAACGTGATAGGAGCAGCAACAAATGCATCATCTTGCATTTATAGTTCAGAATCAATTGCCGTAATAACAAGTAAAAATGTAAATGCTGGTACACCAAATTCTTTAGCAGCAACTAATATACTTTGTAGTCAGTTTACTGCTAATTGGGCTATCCTAGGTACAGCTTCTGGTTATTATTTAGATGTCTCTGCTAATAGTGCTTTTTCATCATTTGTTGCTGGATATAATAGTTTAGATGTGAGACTGGTAACTTCATACAATGTTACTGGATTAAATCCCAATACAACCTACTATTATAGACTAAGGGCATATAATAAATGTAGTGGTAGTATGCCTACTACCAATTCTACGACAATTTCAGCTACAACAGTTTCTCCTACAGCATCAATTAGCGGAAATATAGCAGTTTGTCAAAATGCTACATCACCAAACGTAATTTTTACAAATCCTCAATCTTTACCAGTTACTATTACATATAATATTAACGGAGGATCAAGTTCTACTATAAATGTAGCGGCAAGTTCGACAGCAAATATTTCCGCGCCAACCGCAGTTTCTGGAGTATTTACTTACAATCTAGTTAGCGTAGCATATCAGGCTGTTCCTGCTTGCACCCAAACTCTCACAGGGTCAGCAATAATAACAGTAAATCCGACAAGTATTGGCGGTACATTATCAGGAAGTATTGTAGGATGTACTGCTTCAAACGGTACAACTTTTACATTAACAGGGAATGTAGGTAATGTGGTACAATGGGAATCATCAACTGATAACTTTAATACTCCTGGTATAATAATTGCAAATACAATGACTAACTTATCCGTTTCTAATGTTAGCGTTACAACTTATTATCGAGCAGTAGTAAAAAGTGGAGGTTGTTCTATTGCCTATTCATCGATAGGATCTATAATAACAGGGAAAGTGACTGCTACAGCAGCTACTCTACCAGTATGTAATGGTTTTACTGCCAATTGGAATAAGGTACCAGGTGCAACTACTTATTTGTTAGATGTTTCAACCTCAAATACTTTCAGTCCTTTTGTTCCTGGTTTTAATGGTAAAGATGTTGGAGACATTTCTTCCTTTACAGTAACAAATCTTTTGCCGAATGTAACATATTATTATAGAATTCACCCTATTTATTCTTGTGGAGTGTACGCCGTTGCATCTAATGTGATTTCAGTTACAACAGCAGCATTGCCTACAGTTGCAGCAATAGGAGGTGGTGCTAACTCTGTTTGTATTGGCGCTTCAACTCCTGCTTTTACAAATAGTACTAGCGGAGGAACGTGGTCGATAACGAATGTTACAGGTGACGCAAGTATTACTACAGGGGGCGTTGTTACAGGCGTAGCTTCAGGAACGGTGACGGTTGGCTATACTATTACAAATGGTTCATGCTCAAATACTGTTACGAAATCGTTGATAATTAATCCAACCAATACGGTTTCATTAACTTCAGCTATAGGCACTAATGCGCAGACAGTATGTGAGAATACTGCGATTACTAATATTAGTTATGCTACAACTGGAGCAACAGGAGCCACTGTTACAGGACTTCCTGCAGGGGTTATAGGAGACTGGTCCGGAAATGTTGTGACGATAAGTGGAACTCCGACAGCAAGTTCAGGAAGCCCATTTAATTATACAGTAACATTGAATGGCGGATGCGGAAATGTTTTCGCTGCAGGAACAATAACAGTTAATCCAGCACCTGCAACCCCATCAATCACAAAAAACAACGATGCATCTTGTAGCAGTTTAGGAAGTATAACAATAACTGGTTTATCAGGAAACTGGACAATCAACCAAACTGGTGATATGGGGGCTAGACCATTTAATGGCACATCTTCCAATTTTTCTATCCAAGATTTGACAGCAGGAACGCATTACTTTACTGTAACAAATAGTACGACAGGTTGTACTTCAGGTATAGCAACTGTTAAGATAAATGACACCACTGTTGATACAGAGTGGGACGGTTCGGGATGGACAAACGGTTCACCAGATGGAAACAAGAGGGTTACGATTTCTAGTATTGGATCAGTTCAGCCGTTTAGTGCTCTTGCTCAAACAAACATAGATGCTTGTTCTTTAATTATTACTGCCGGATCTGATGTAATTATTCCATCAGGAGTAACATTAACAGTTACAAATGCAATAAATAGTAATGGCAAATTGGTGTTTGAAAGCGGTTCGAGTTTATTGCAAGGTAAGGATGCAGTAAATACGGGTGATATTGTATACAAAAGAGCGGTTAGCCTTAGCCGTTATGATGTAGTATATTGGTCAATGCCTGTTACAAAAGCAGGTTTTACTATGCACGATTTTTCTCCAAATACGCTATATGATAAATATTTTTACTGGGATGAACTTAATGGTAAATGGGTATATGATATAAACGGGAAGGAGCCTATGAGAGTTGGAGAAGGTTATAACATTAGAGCTCCACAGGACCACAGTATAACAAGTCCATCTATATTTACAGGAGTATTCACAGGAGTGCCAAACAATGGAGATATCAATGTTGCGGTAGAGCCAAACAAGTGGAATTTCTTGGGTAATCCATATCCTTCTGCGGTAGATGCTAGCGATTTAATTTTAGACACTAATAAAGATGTATTAGGTGCATTGTATTTCTGGACGCATAGTCAAGCTCCTCAAATTATTTCAGGAACCAATACTTATAGATATATAAGTTCAGATTATATTGTTTATAATGGAGTAGGATCTATACGAGTAAATAACCCTTCTGGTCCAACAAACGAATTTAAAGGTAATATTGCGGCAGGACAGGGTTTCTTTGCAATGCCAACAGTGTCTCAAATAAAGTTTAATAACGATCTTCGTAAAGGAAGCTCAGAAAACACACAATTTTATAAAACAGCTAAAACTAAGAAAATTGAAAAAAATCGTCTTTGGCTAAATGCTACGAATTCGCAAGGAGCTTTTAAACAAATGCTGATTGGTTACATGGAAGGAGCCACAAATGATATTGATATAAGCTATGATGCGATTACAATGGGAAGCAACTCTTATGTTGATTTATATAGCATTAACAATACTAAAAGATTAACGATCCAAGGTCGTGCACTTCCTTTTGATAATACAGAAGTAATTCCTTTAGGATTCAAATGTGGTGTCGATGCTACTGGAGATCGTAATTTTACAATTTCTATTGACCATGCAGATGGTTTCTTTGCAACTCAGGAAGTTTATTTAGAAGATAAAGCATTAGGAATTATAACAGATTTGCGTAAAGAGAATTATACTTTTACAAGTGGAACAGGAACTTACTCAAATCGTTTTGCTCTTCGCTATACCAATAAAGCTTTAGGGAATGATGATTTTGAAAATCTTGAAAATAACATTTTAGTTTCAGTTAAAGACAAAATAATAAATGTTATCTCTTCTAAAGAAACAATTAAAGAAATAAGTGTTTATAACATTGGTGCGGAGTTATTATATAGTAATACCAAAGTGAATGCTTCGGAACTACAAATTAAAAACTTGCATTCTAGTGATCAAGTGCTATTGGTAAATATAACTTTAGAGAACGGACATGCATTCACCAAGAAAATTATTTTTTCTAATTTGTAGAAATATAAAGTAGAATAATATATGAGGCTGTCTCGAAAACTTTTGAGACAGCCTCTTTTTTATGCACACCAATATCCCTAAATCTTGGTATTGTGCACCATTTTACAACTTTGTAATTTTAGCTTAATTCTTACAATATTAATTTAAATTGCATTGTTTTGATTAGAAATTTATTCTATTGTGTATTCCTGTTTTTACATTTGCCAGATTCAATACTTTTAGCACAGCAGGGAAAAGTTGACCAAACATTTAATGTATTTGATGACGGACGGTATGGAGACGGCTTTGATTGGGCAGTACGAACTCTTCTTTTACAAAAAGATGGAAACTTAATTGTTGGTGGAGATTTCCTAAGTTTAAATGGATCTCCCGTTTCTTATCTTACTCGTTTAAATCCAAACGGCTCAATAGATGAAAGCTTTGATACGGGAACTGGTTTTAATGGCAAAATTTATGCGTCATATTTGCAGCCAGATGGGAAAATTATTTTGGGTGGAAGTTTTACAATCTACAACGGTATTAATGCAGGAAGACTGATTCGTTTAAACCCTGACGGATCTTATGATGATACCTTTAATACTACGATAGGAGCGACGGCTGGAATTGTTTACGACATTGCAATGCAGTCTGATGGTAAAATTATAATTGTTGGAAGTTTTACAAAATATGCAAATACTACAGTAAACCGAGTGGCGCGTTTATTTTCAAATGGAATGCTTGATTCTTCTTTTTTGACTGGTTCTGGTTCGGCATTAAACATAACACATGCTAGGATTACAACTGATGAAAAAATAATTCTTACTGGAACTTTTATCACATTCAATGGAACTTCAGCAAATAGAATTGTACGTTTAAATAGTAACGGAAGTTTAGATTCTACATTTAATAGCGGTACTGGATTCAATGATGATGTTAATGCGATTGGACTGCAACCTGATGGGAAAATGATTATAGGTGGAAATTTTACTGAATTTAATGATGTGATGGCCAATCGGCTTATTCGTTTGAATGTTGACGGAACAAAAGATGAAAGTTTTCAAACAGGCTCAGGTTTTAGCAAAGAAGGAGTTCAGACTATCAAAATTGATTCGAATGGAGATGTAATGGTCGGAGGATCTTTTACGGGTTCGTATTGTAATAATGATGTGAATCGGCTAGTTTTTCTTAATTCAGACGGAACCTTGAAAACTGATTTTGATATTGGTTCTGGGCCAGCTTCAGCGGCTGTCCTAAGTTTAGAATTTGACGAAGATGGTTCTTGGTTTATTGGAGGTTCGTTTTCTGTTTTTAATGGACAAAATCAGGGGAAATTAGCTAAAATTAGTGGTGATGGCGAACATGATATCGGGTATTTATCTTCGGGTATTGGCTTCGATAATTCTGTTTTAAGCATTTTGCCTCTTCGAAATCAGAAAACTATTATTGGCGGAAAGTTTAATAAATTTAATGGAAAGTCAATATCAAAGCTAACTTGCCTTTTGGAGGACGGTTCTACCGACGAATCTTTTAATGATGGAAATTCTGGTGTAAATAACTTTGTAAAAACAGCAGTGCAGCAAGAAGATGGAAAAATAATTATTGGCGGTAATTTTACAAAATACAATAATATACCCAACAATAGGATTGTTAGGATTTTATCCAATGGAGAGATTGATACATTATTTAATAGCGGTGATGGATTTAATGGACAGGTTTACACAATTGTGGTTCAGTCAGATCGAAAGATAATTGCTGCAGGGGCATTCGCAAAATATAATGGATCAACTTTGAATGCCAACAGAATTGCAAGACTGCTTCCAGATGGAACAAAAGATAACGATTTTAATACGGGTTCTGGTGCTGATGGGGTTGTTGAAAGTATAGTACTGCAACCAGACGGAAAAATTCTTCTTGGAGGCCATTTTAAAACGTTTAACGGGCAGTCTTTTTCGGGGTTGGTTCGCTTAAATGCTGATGGGAGTATTGATTCTAGTTTTAATATCAGAACTGGTTTTGATAAATATGTTTATGCAATCGCACTTCAGTCAGATCAAAAGATTATTGTTGGCGGTTCATTTTTAACCTTTGATGGGATTTCCCAAAAAAGAATAATTAGACTGAACACAGATGGAAGTCTTGATGCAACATTTGAATCTGGGACAGGATTTAGTAAAGGGGATGTACGCTCCATTTTAGTTCAGCCAGATGACCGAATTTTGGTTGGGGGCGCCTTTTCAGGTACATATAAAAATACCACAGCTTCCAGACTTATTAGATTGATGCCTTCTGGTGCTATTGATAATTCTTTTACTGCGCCTCTAAATAATACTCTTTTTGATATGAAATTTACGGAGGATTATAAATTGCTTATTGGAGGTAATTTTAATTTGGTTTCTGGTATTTCAAAGCATAGAATTGTCCGTTTAAAACTCTGCGTGAATACGACGGTTTGGAATGGAATTTCATGGTCAAATGGTCCGCCTTCAGCAGGAAAAGATGTATATTTTAAAGAAAATTTTCCCCAATTAAGCACTACTGCCGTTTGTGGTTGCAATATTGATGAGGGTAAGACTGTTACCTTGTTAGAAAATAATACTCTCGCAATAGAGTTTGCATATACTGGTTCCGGAACTTTGGTCTTAGAAGATACGGCAAGTTTATATCAGTCAGACGATGATATGGTAAATACGGGTGTTATCCATTTAACGCGAAGAACAAGTCCAGTGATTCGCTACGATATCACCTATTGGTCTTCGGCCGTTGGTAATCAAAAAATGAGTGATTTTTCGCCCAATACCCTTGGAGATAAATACTATTGGTACGATCCCATTTCTCATTGGGTTATAAACTATAACGGAACGATGACTATGATTCCTGGACAGGGTTATAGTATTAGGGCACCACAGAATTATTCAATTACAGATAGAGCGATTTTTGAAGGAGTTTTTAAGGGAATTCCAAATAACGGAAAGATTAATGCTGAACTAAAAATGAAGGATCGCTATTATTTAATTGGAAATCCATATCCATCTGCTATAAATGCTGATCTTTTTATAAAAGCCAATTCCTCAAAAATACAAGGAGCACTTTATTTTTGGACGCATGGTACACCACCTGTAAATGGCAAATACTCGGCAAATGATTATGTTGTATATAATCTTTTAGGAGGTGTTGGAATAACTTCTACTCTAAATTCGACTAACTATATTACTTCACCAGATGGAATTATAGCTTCAGGACAAGGTTTTTTTATAAAAAGTAGTTCCGAAGGCTCCATAGAGTTTAATAACAGTATGAGAGTTAAAGCTCGTAATAACATTTTCTTTAAGCCTGCAAACTCTGAGGTTAAAGCAGAAATGGAAAGACTTCGATTCTGGCTAAATCTTTATAATAACGATGGAGCGTTTAAGCAGATTTTATTGGGTTATGCTAAAGAAGCTTCTAATGCTTTAGATGGTTATGATGCAGAATCCTTCGGTTCGGGTCAAGCAGTTGATCTCTATAGCGTTTTGGAAAGTAAAAAACTGATAATTCAGGGGAGGGCTCTACCTTTTTCAGAGGATGATTCGATTAAGTTGGGATATAGATCGGATATGAAAACTAATTTAACTCTAGAAATTGATCATCAGGATGACTTGTTTAGCGAAATCAATATTTTTTTGGTAGATAAAGCTTTGAACAAATATCATAATCTTTCTGAAAGTTCATATCATTTTAACTCAGAAGTGGGAACTTTTAGCAATCGTTTTTCAATAGTTTATGCTTATAAAGCTTTAGGGAATGAGGTTTTTGATGGGAGTTCTAAAAGTACTTTAGTATACGTTAAAAATCAAATAATAAATATTGAGTCTTTTAATGAAAACATTAGAGAGGTCATAATATTTGATCTTTCTGGAAATAAACTATATAAAAAAGATAAGTTTAATTCCAAAAAGATATTTATCGAGAATCTATTCTCTTCTCATCAGGTTTTACTGGTAAAGGTCATTTTTGAAAATGGCAAATCAACTTCCAAAAAAGTGATTTTTTAAAAATAGAATAAAATGAGTCCGTAATCCTTTTGTAATTTTTTGCAAAAGGATTTTTTATTTGACATATATTGTAATGTATTGATTTATAGTGTATTGATGTCATTTTAACAGTTTTTTCCTATTCTTCACGTTTTTGTTTGCAAACATGTTAAAATTGAGGCTTAGCATTACAATTTTAATTTTAATGTAAATAAAATCGTACCTTGTAGTGTGTTTCAATCGATTAAAAGCATAATAAATCGATTAAATGTTTTTGTAAGCCTTAACGGTTAAATTTTTTCTTCAAAACGGATAGTTTTAATAACTATCAATTATCTGCCTTACATTGATTGTAAAATTAGAGTGCTTCTTTTACTCCTGATATTGCTTGATTTTGCAATTAATCTTGTTTTGAGTTTGAATTCATTTTTCAATTACTAAAATAGCACAAGATGAAAAAAGATTTACTTACTGCGCTGAATTTCTTCAGTTTTTCAACTTTATTAACTTGCATTGGGAAACCATTAAATTTCAATTGGAGATTAAGATTTCTATTAATTTTATTCTTCTCAATTTTTTATACTACTTCCAAAGCACAAACTTTAGTACATTCGATTTCAACGAGTAATTCATCTTTTCCTCTCCCTGCAGGTATGGACGTTGTTACTGTAGAAGCTTGGGGTGCTGGAGGTGCCGGAGGCGCTGCAAATGTGACATTATTAGTTGGAAGGAGCGGCGGCGGCGGCGGCGGTGGAGCTTATGCAAAAGGAACAATTGCCACAACAGGATTATCTAATTTGAATGTTGTTGTAGGACCAACTAATACAGGAGGAACAGGTAATGGAGCCGCAGGTGGAGCATCGGGTGTAACAGTGCCTGGTGGTTCTGTCTATGCGCCAGGAGGTCTAGGGGGTAATGCAAATGTTGCAACGAATTCTAACCCAACTGGAGGAGCAGGAGGTACTGGAGCTACTGGGAATCTTTCTACTGCTAATGGTTCAAATGGGGATCCTGGTGGAAGTGCGGCAGTAGGTTTACTTCTTACTTCTGGTGCTGGAGGAAATGCTGGTAACTTTGGTCCTGGACTTGGAGGAGGGGGAGGAGCGGCAAGAAGCACTTTAATATTAGCGACAGATGCAGGAAGTGCAGGAAGTATATTCGGAGGAGGAGGAGGAGGAGCTATAAGTGCTTCTACTTTACAAAATGGAGGAACTGGCGCAAGAGGTCAGGTTAACATTACTTATACTTGCAAAACGTATAGTTTTAGTTCAATATCAGCACCAAATGTTTGCACAGCAACAGGTACAACTTCACTAGTGGTGCTTACAGGCACATCAACAACATTGCCTGCTGGCACATATACAGTGACTTATAATAGAAGCAGTCCAGCATTTACAGGTTTAACAGCAACGATGACGGTAGGATCCAATGGCGTAGGAAATTTTACAGCTGTTGGATTAAATGTTTTAGGAACTAGTACAATTACAGTTACTTCTTTGACTTCTGTAGACTGTACTTCTACAATATCTACAAATAATTCTGTGGACATTGTAGTAGGTGCACAGCCAACATTAACACTGGGCGCCACGACAGCTGTATGTGCAAATTCTAGTTTACAGAGCACGACACTGCCGTATAGCAATGCAACCAATACACCTTCTACTTATAGCATCACTTGGAATGCAAGTCCAGCAAATAGTTTTTTGCCAGTTACAAATGCAGGTTTAACGGCGAGTCCAATTAATATTCAAATACCTGCTAATACTCAAGCAGGTACTTATACTGGAAATTTAACAGTAGCGAATACGGCGGGATGTGTATCTTCAGTATATAGTTTTACAGTTACTGTAAATTCACTACCTGCAATTACGTTAGGCAGTATTGCTGGAGTGTGTGCAAGTGCAAATCTGCAAAATGTGACATTACCTTATACAGCTCCAACCAATGTACCAACGACTTATAGTATTGCTTGGAGCGCTAGTCCCATTAATAATTTTGTAGCAATTACAGATGCAAGCTTACCTGCTAACTCAATCAATATTGCAGTTCCAGCGGGAACAGCTGTGGGCACATATACAGGAACTCTAACCGTAAAAAATGCAAATGGGTGCATTTCGGCACCGACCAATTTTACAGTAGCCGTGAATCCTTTGCCG
>NZ_QJRI01000055.1 GCF_003254565.1 Flavobacterium nitrogenifigens | reverse complement strand
GCCTCTTCTGAAAACCGAGGCCCATAGCCCCGATAGGAGCGGAAATCCTTTTTATGGCGGGGTTCGGCCCAAAAAGATTGAAGCGGATAGCGGGAAATAGCTCCTAATTAAACGCTAAATTCCAATCTTCTAAATTCCAAATTCTAAAACTGGATGCGCTTCGCTCCGCTCAGACCGGCAGACTGCCTCTATATATTATATATAATAACAAACCCGACAGGTTTTGAAAACCTGTCGGGTTGTATTTATGCTAAATCTCTTTATCTAATCGAAACGAATGGCTTT
>NZ_QJRI01000064.1 GCF_003254565.1 Flavobacterium nitrogenifigens | reverse complement strand
CGAACCCCGCCATAAAAAGGATTTCCGCTCCTATCGGGGCTATGGGCCTCGGTTTTCAGAAGAGGCTTTCCGCGGAGAGGCCCCTTAAAAAGAGTGGAAAATCGGCAGAAAGAAGGGGGAGGAGATGAAAATTCCCTAAAAACGGAAAGCTGCAGCCCGCAAAAAATGCCGAAAAAGCATGATAAGGAAGAAAAATCCCACGCGTATCCGAAAAATCATAAAATGTAAACATGCCGTTATCAGCGCGTTAAGAAATAATCCGAAAAAAGATCAAAAAAAGCCGGGCAAAAGCATTGGAAAAGCGGAAAAAGG